>CAMVBK010000021.1:0-50650 GCA_947165685.1 uncultured Bacteroidales bacterium
AGATGAGGCCGTATTTCGTCACATCGACGGGACGGCTCATGATGTCGGAGCTCATGTCGGCGACGAGCATCACGTTATTCACCTCCTCCGCGGTGAAGTCCTTGCGGATTTCAGTGCCGTAGATGGTGTTGTTGGTGGTGATGTGGAAATAGTCGGCGTCAGCGGGGACGGTCCAGCCTTTGGGGATGTAGTTGTAGGTCTTGTCCTCGGAGGAGGCGACGATTTCGACCTTGCCGAAGTTCTTGGCTTCCTTGGCGGATTTCTTTGCCCAGACGCCGGTCTGCAGATAGGCGGCTTTGGTTTTCATCAGGTTGGCGGGCACCATATAGAATTGGGTGCTGGCACCGCCGCCCAAGAAGAGCACTTCGTAGGTGTCGGGGATGTTGAGCAGTTCGCGCCAAAGTTGGCGGGTTTCTGCCATAATTCTTTCCCAGCCGGGGGTGCGGTGGGAGATTTCCATCAGGCCGACGCCGGTGTTGTCGAAGTTGCGAATGGCGTTGATTGTGGATTCAACAGCCTCTTTGGGAAGGACGCACGGTCCTGCGTTAAAATTGTGTACGTTGTTCATAACTAATATAATACGTTACATTTTTAAAGGTGAAGTATGCAAAAATTTGATGCGGCAAAGATACAAAATAAAGTGACGGATAAACCCTTTTTCGGAACATGAAATTTTTTTTGGCGGAGATGGTGTACCGATTGAAAAAAAATGTATTTTTACAGCCTCAAAAAACGGAGAGATGGCCGAGTGGTCGAAGGCGCGCGCCTGGAGAGCGCGTAAGCGCCAAAAGCGCTTCATGGGTTCGAATCCCATTCTCTCCGCTAAGACCTAAAGATTTGAAAATCAATAAAGTAAAAATAATTTAATTTCAAAAATCAAAATCCATTATGAAAAAACTTATCGCCTTACTTACCGTTTTCGGTTTCTTGACCTTCGGTACTGCAAACATCGCATTTGCGCAAAAACAACAAAAATCTGCCGAAACTCCCGCTACGGAGCAGGTTGCAGAGGAGGTTGCAGCTGAGGCGGCCCCTGCCACCACTCAAGCCGAGTTGTCTTCGGATCCCGATGAATCCGTCAACCAAGGTTTGCACTATGTTTTAAAAGATAAGTTCATCCAAGGTGGTGCTGTGTGGATGACCCCGGTGTTGATCTGCTTGATCCTGGGTCTTGCTTTCGTTATTGAACGTATTTTCTACCTTAACCTTTCTTCGGTCAACTCCAAGAAACTGTTGGACAAGGTTGAGAACACCCTTAAAACCAAAGGCGTGGATGCCGCTAAAGAACTCTGCCGCGACACCAAAGGACCTCTTGCCGCCGTCTTCTTCCAAGGCCTCGACCGCTACGATGAAGGCCTCGAGTCTGTGGAGAAATCCCTTACTTCCTACGGCGCTGTCCAAATGGCCAAGTTGGAAAACAATATGACTTGGATTAGCCTGTTCATCGCCCTGGCTCCGTCCTTGGGATTCTTGGGAACGGTCATCGGTATGGTGCAGGCATTCGATGATATCGAACGCGCAGGTGATATCTCCCCGACCATCGTCGCCGGCGGTATGAAAGTGGCTCTGTTGACCACCGTGTTCGGTTTGATCACCGCCATGATTCTCCAAGTGTTCTACAACTATCTGCTCACCCGTATCGACGCCATCGTCAACGATATGGAAGATGCCACCATCTCCTTCATGGATATTCTTGTTAAAAACAAAGCCAATAAATAATAGGGAATTGGTTTCCTATATACAATATATACAATTAATTATTTAAAGCGTTGTATAATGAAAAATAGAATAATCAATATCGTCATATTCGCTGTCGCTATCCTGGCGGTCTGTGTGGCTATTGCTTTTTCTTTCTTCTCATTCGATTCCGACAAGAAAGACAGCTATATCCAAGCCCAGGAAGTGAAGGCCCAGACACCGGCGATGGTGTCCGAGCTGGAGACGGCCACTGTGGAAACCCTCCCCTCTGTGATTGAGAAATATCAAAAAGAGACCCAAGAACGCAATGAAAACCTGAAGAGCGTCCAAATAGAGAAAGATATTCTCTATACCTATCTTCAGGATTTGAAAAACCTCGATGAGAGCAACTTTGATGCCTATAAAGCCAATTTCCCGCAACGCTCCGCCGGTCTGTTCGCTAAAAGCGAGAACAAACAGAAATATGTGGACGGCTTCAACAAGGTTCAGTCTTATAAGGATCTTGAAGGCTATGTGGAAGATGTCAATAAAGATTATAGCGTGATTAAGCAGAACTATCTGGTGGAACGCAATTATATCAAAGCCGCCAATGGTTTGCTGAACACGGCTTTTAATATTAGCTCTACTGCCTCCGCCAACAAGAAGGCTGCCGAATTGGATTCTTTCCAAAGTGACCTGAAGAGCTTCGGCAAGAGCGCATCTCTGCAGAACTTCTTCATTATCCTTACATACGTGCTCGGCATCGGTGCCCTCGCCTTGATGGTCTTCTTCTTGTTGACCAACATGATTGCCAACTTCAAGACCTCCTACAAGATTCTCTTGGGTCTTGTCCTCTTGATTGTGGCTTTCTTTATCGGCTACCTCGTGGGTACACCTACCCTCAGCCCCTCGGCTATCAAAGCCGGCATGACTGGTTCAGGCTACAAGATGGTGAACGCTGCTGTGTTCACGGTCTATGTGTGTTTGTTCGTCGCGATAATCTCCATTATTGTGACCTTGATTATGAACGCCGTTAAAAACAGAAACTAACATGAGTAAAAGAAAAACACCAGGATTGAATACGGGCGCAATGTCAGACATTTCGTTTCTGCTGTTGACCTTCTTCCTGTTGACTTCCTCCATCAATACGGAGCAGGGTATTCCGAGAAAGCTCCCGCCTCCAAAAAAAGAGGATGCCAAAGACTTGCAGGTGGAAATTAACAGAAGAAACGTTCTGAACGTGCTGGTGAACTTCCGCGATGAGATTTCCGTGAATGGAGATGTCATCATGGTGGGTGAGTTGAAGGATAAGGCCAAGGAGTTTTTCGCAAACCCGGCTAACGACCCTTCCCTTCCGGAAAAGGTGAGTAAGCCTATTGATGGCATCGGCGATTTCCAAGTGTCAAAAGGTGTCGTATCTCTCACCAACGACCAGGGTACCAGTTATAATATGTACGTCCAAGTGCAAAACGAGTTGCAACGCGCTGTGAATGAACTTCGTGACGAAACTGCGCTGCAGTACTTTGGAAAGAAATTCGACGGTCTGGACTCTTCCGCCCAACGCGCTGTCTCCACCGCCATCCCGATGAGCATCTCCGAGGCTCCGCCCATGGACTACAGTAATACCGGCAAATAACCTTAAAAACGCGAGATTATGTCAAGATTCAGAAAAGAAGGAAAAAAGGAGACACCCGAACTCAACATGGGTTCCATGTCGGATATTATCTTCATGTTCTTGTTCTTCTTCATGGTGATTACGACCATGCGCGAGGCTTCGCTGAAGGTCCACTTCCAGCCTCCGCAAGCCACTGAAATTCAAAAATTGGAGAAGAAGTCGTTGGTGGCCAACATCTATATCGGTGCCCCTATCAGCAAAAACGAAAATACCCTGCCCCCCGGCGAGGTTTCCGTCCAGCTGAACGACCAGACTATCAAGGCTGAGGATTTGGTGCGCGATGTCCGTGATTTCATCGGAACCGAGAAAGAGTCCCGTGATGCCCAGGACAGAGATCGCCTGACCTTCTCCTTGAAAGTCGATAAGGATGTGCAAATGCGTTATGTGAACACCATCAAGCAGGAGTTGCGTAAGAATAATGCGTTGAAGATTAATTACGCAGCTGGCAAAAAGGTGGTTAACAATTAATAATATAAACCCTTATTCAGGGCAGTGGCGGTCCATTGCCCTGATTTTTTGTAAGTTAACTAATTACTAATCAAAAATCCATATTATGAAAAAAATTTTACTTGCTGTTGCAGCGTTGTTTATGATCAACGCAATGTTTGCCCAAGACATGGTTAAGACCACCAGCTTGAGCAATATTCCAATGGTGAAAAAGACCATTACGGGTCGTGAAGAGGCCGCTCCTCAAAACATTATTAACCCAATAACCCGCGCGGTCAGCCGTAATTTTATCGGCACTACTTACTACGACCTGCAAACCAATGGCTCTATGTCCAATAAAGTGGTCGCCCATAGCGATGGAACGATTTCCACTGTCTGGACAACGGGCAGCTCTGCCGCCAGCCGTGGCACAGGCTACAACTATTTCAATGGTACGTCTTGGGTGAACAGCTCTACCAGCACCGACAGAATTGAAAATACCCGTACTGGTTGGTCCACCATTACCAGTGTGGGAGATGCTGAGATTGTTGCCGCCCATAACGGTACCGATGCATTGGTTATCAGCATTTGCCCTCAAAAAGGCACTAATAACTGGATTTATTCTACGTTGGAGGGTCCTGTCGTTTCCAACGGTAG
Organism: uncultured Bacteroidales bacterium; assembly: GCA_947165685.1. Taxonomy (GTDB): domain Bacteria; phylum Bacteroidota; class Bacteroidia; order Bacteroidales; family WCHB1-69; genus F23-D06. The sequence goes on from CAMVBK010000021.1 coordinate 4,436, forward strand.
CAATACCAGCACGTGCCTGCTTTGGCCCGCTTTGGCCTCCAATGGCAATACCATTCACTTGATTGCCTGTACGGAATCTGACGCTGGTTACCTCTACAATGGCATTCAAACGTGTCTGGTTTACTACCGTGGTACGTTCAATCCTTCCAATAACACGATTTCCTGGGAAGCCCCTCGTATCGTCGGTGATGTCACCGCAAGCGAAGTCTCTTCTTTCAGCGGCGATGCTTACTCCATCACGGCGAAGGGCAACAATGTGGCTGTCTTTGTCGCTAACAATGCGTCAGACGCTTTCCTTTGGAAATCAACTGACAATGGTGTGAATTTCACGAAGACGACGGTCTTCCAACACCCTTACCCTGGTTACAACGAAAGCACGACTCTTGTGGTTGACACTCCCTACGTTCCCGATGGTTCTTGCGCAGTTGCTCTTGATGCCAACGGCAACGCCCATGTCGCCTTCGGTATCACACGTCTTATGAATGATAACCTTACGGACGGAACCTACTCTTGGTTCCCTGGCGTGGTTGGCATGTTATATTGGAATGAGACCCAACAGCCTATCTTAAACACCGGCAAATATAGCTTGGATCCGGATACGCTTGCCGCTGCCGGTTATACGGTTATCAAACGTTCAGACCTGAACCGTGATGGTGGTGCCTATTTTGGTGGTGAAAGCTATGATCTGCCCAGCTATGGTGTGACATGTGTCTCCATGCCGCAGATTCTCATCGATGGCAATAACGTCTATTTGGTTTTTGCTGAATTATTGGACTGGCCTTTCCTTGATTTTACCAATTCGAAATATTTCCGCGGTATCTTTGGTGTGAAATCTACCGACAATGGTGTCTCTTTCGGCGATGCCAGCTGGTTGTCATACAACAAGGACTGCTATTATGTTGATAGTTGGGATTGGGTTGAAGATACGACCATGACGATTAGCCAACTCTTGGAGAATTATATTTACATGAGTGGTGAAAGTGTCTTCCCGGCAGTGGCACCTGAACTTGTCAATGGTAAGATTGTCATGACATGGCAGCAAGACTATGTCGCCGGCAGTTCCATCAAAGAAGATGACGTTATCATGGCTTCCAGTGAATCGTTCATCTATTATCTTAAGATGGATGCGGATTCCATCGGATTGTACAACAACGTTGATGAAGTTTCCCAAGGCCTTTGGATTGACTCCACGGGCATCAACAACCATAACATTTCCGGTATGAAGATGTATCCGAACCCGGCCTCTGAGTCTGTGAATGTCACTTTCTCTGCCGAAAATGCTGAAAACGGCGTGGTCTCTGTGATGAACCTGATGGGTCAGACGGTTTATACCAGCAATGTTGAAGTGAACGAGGGTTACAATATGATCAATATTCCGGTGAAACAATTCTCCGAAGGTGTCTATATGGTTACCCTTCGCACTAACACCGGCATTTCCACCCAAAAGTTGATTGTCAAGTAATTTTTTATATGTTATAAGAAAAAAGGCAGGCCGAAGTGTGACCTGCCTTTTTTTCTGTAAATAGATATTTTCATTATGATTAAATCCATGACCGGCTTCGGTCGGACAGTGTTGGAAACCAGCGGAAAATGCATTACCGTGGAAATCCGCACGTTAAATAGCAAGCAGTTGGACTTGAATGCGCGTATTCCGCTGCTGTTTAAGAATTACGAGAACGAAATTCGCTCCATTCTGTCGAAAGAACTGGAACGCGCCAAGGCCGATTTTACCATAACGGTGGAAAACCGCTCAACAGACAGTGCCGTCGCCATCAATACAGAATTGGCAAAGTCTTATTATCAGACACTGACGGAACTTTCCCGTCAATTGGGGAATCCTGTTGAGAGCGACATTTTCCTGCATGTGCTGCGTATGCCCGATGTGGTCTCCACCCCGCAGGAAGAGGTGAGCGAGGAACTTTGGCAAAGCGTGAAGGTGGCCATTTTGGATGCCTGCCGTCAGCTTAACGAGTTCCGAATCTCCGAAGGAAAAGTTCTCGAAAAGGATTTCGTGAAACGAATCACGTTGATTCGCGACATGATTGACGAGGTTACCCCGTTCGAGGAAAACCGGATTGTCAAAATCAGGGAAAAATTTGAGAATTCCCTTAAAGAACTGGCCCCGAAAGTACAGTACGACCCGAACCGCCTCGAACAGGAGATTTTCTACTACCTCGAGAAGTTGGATGTCACCGAGGAGAAGGTACGTTTGCGCAAACATTGCGACTATTTTATCGAAACACTGAACGATAGCCAGTCCAACGGGAAAAAACTGGGTTTCATTGTTCAGGAGTGCGGTCGGGAAATCAATACGCTGGGTTCCAAAAGCAACGACTTCGACATCCAGCAAATCGTGGTGCGCATGAAAGACGAGCTGGAAAAGCTGAAAGAGCAGCTGGCAAATGTGTTGTAGTGGTGAAAAGTCATAGTCATAGTTTATAGTCATAGTTTATAGTCATAGTTTATAGTCATAGTTTATTGTCATAGTCTAAGTCAAAAAATGGGAAACATATTATCATTGATAGGACGTCCGAATGTGGGGAAATCGACGTTTTTCAACCGTCTGATCCAAGCGCGTGAGGCCATTGTGGATTCCACGGCCGGCGTGACGCGCGACCGGCATTACGGCAAGTCCGATTGGAATGGCTACGATTTTTCAGTGATTGACACTGGCGGTTATGTGGTGGGATCTGATGACATTTTCGAGTCGGAAATCCGCAAGCAGGCGGCATTGGCCATCGAGGAGTCGGACGTGATTGTGTTCATGGTGGACGGTCGCGAGGGACTGACTCCTTTGGACGAGGAGATTGCCGATATCCTGCGGCGTTCCAAAAAACCTTACTATTTGGCGGTGAATAAAATAGACAGTCCGAGCAACTACTTGGATTATACGGAGTTCTATGCACTTGGCATCGGGGAGATTTATCCCATTTCCGCTGTTTCGGGCAGCGGTACTGGCGACTTGCTTGACGAGGTGGTGAAGCACTTTAGCAAGGACAAGGATGACCTGCCCGACGACCTGCCGCGTATCGCCATCGTGGGCAAGCCGAACGTGGGCAAGTCCTCCATCATCAATGCTTTCCTGGGGGAAGACCGTCATATCGTCACACCGTTGGCGGGCACCACTCGCGACACCATCTTTACCCGTTACCGCAGTTTCGGATTCGACTTCTACCTCATCGACACCGCCGGGCTGCGTAAAAAGAGCAAGGTGGAGGAGAGCCTGGAGTTCTATTCCGTGATGCGGGCTATCCGCTCCATTGAAAACTCCGATGTCTGCATAGTGATGGCGGATGCATCGCAAGGTTTTGATTCCCAGGATCTTAATATTTTTGGATTGGTGGCGAGAAACCATAAGGGCGTCGTGTTGGTGATGAACAAGTGGGATTTGGTCGAGAAAGACACGCACACGCACAAGAACTTCGAGGACATGTTGAAGAAGAAAATCGCTCCGTTCACCGATGTGCCGGTGATTTTCACCTCCGTGACAGAGAAGCAGCGTATTTACAAAGTACTGGAAACGGCTATCCAGGTTTATCAGAACCGTCAGCGGAGAATTTCTACTTCGGAGCTGAACAACACGTTGTTGCCGGTCATTGAGAATACGCCGCCGCCCATGAACAAAGACAAGGTTATCCGCATCAAATACGTGACCCAGTTGCCTGTGGCGTATCCCACTTTCGCGTTTTTCTGCAATCTTCCGCAGTATGTGGTGGATTCCTACAAGCGCTTTTTGGAAAACCAAATCCGCAAGAATTGGGACTTTTCGGGCGTGCCCATTGAAATTTATTTCAGAAAGAAGTAGCGAATGAAAAAACTCTTCATAGAAACATACGGCTGTCAGATGAATTTTGCCGACAGCGAAGTGGTGGCTTCCATCTTGAAGGAGATGTATGTGCTGACGAAGGACATTCAGGAGGCCGATTTGATTCTTATAAACACGTGCTCCATTCGCGACAAGGCAGAACAACGCATCCATAAACGTTTGAAGGAATTGGAGGCGTATAAGCGAAAAAAACGGACGCTGCAGGTCGGGTTGCTGGGCTGCATGGCCGAGCGGATGAAAGAAGAGTTGTTGGAGACGGAGCCGGTGCTGGATTTCATCGCCGGGCCGGATGCCTACCGCACGCTGCCGCAGCTCATCGCGGAGTCGCAAAAGGGGCAGACATCGTTCAACGTCCTGCTTTCGGAAGAGGAGACTTACGACAACATTATGCCAGTGCGCTACGATGCCAACGGCGTTTCGGCTTTTGTCTCCATCATGCGTGGCTGCAACAACTTCTGTTCCTATTGCGTGGTTCCCTACACGCGCGGTCGGGAACGCAGCCGAAGCCCCAGAACCATCCTCGGTGAAATCGAGGACTTGCTGAAGCACAACTATAAGGAAGTCACGTTGTTAGGGCAGAATGTTAATTCCTATTTCTGGAAGGAAAACGGTGAAGAAGTGTCCTTTGCCAGATTAATGGCGATGGTGGCGGAGATGTCGCCGGAGCTGCGCGTGCGCTTTGCGACTTCGCATCCGAAAGACCTTTCCGACGAACTGATTGAGACCATTGCCCGTTACGACAACATCTGCAAATGCATACACCTTCCGGTGCAGTCGGGCAGCAACGAGATGCTGTCCAAGATGCGACGGGTCTATACGCGTGAAAGTTACCTTGCCCGTGCTCGAAAAATCAAGGAAGTGATTCCCGATTGTGCCATCACTACGGACATTATCGTGGGCTTTTGCGGTGAAACACTTGAGAATCATCAAGATACGCTGTCCATCATGCGCGAGGTCGGATACGAGTATGCCTACATGTTCAAGTATTCGGAGCGTGGCGGTACGTTGGCCTCCCGTCGCTATCCCGATAACATTCCGGACGAGGAGAAGACCCGCCGGTTAGAGGAGGTGATTGCGCTGCAGGGCGATCTGTCAATGGCGAGCAACCTCAAAGACGTGGGCAAGACGTTCCGTGTGTTGGTGGAGGGTGTCTCAAAACGCTCTGATGAGCAGCTGTTCGGCCGCAACAGCCAGAACAAGGTCGTCATTTTCCCGAAAGGAGAATGGAAAATCGGCGATTATGCGGATGTAACGGTGACGGAGTGCACGCCGGCAACGCTATTGGGTAATTAAGTCCCGCAGGGGCGACATATATTAGCCCAGGGTGAGCGATAGCGAGCCTGGGAAATGAAATTGGGATGAAATGAATGATATACGAAATATAAAATTCGACCAGTTGGTTTCGTTTTTGCAGGAAAACGGTGAGAAACCGTTCCGTGCAAAACAAATCTGGACGTGGCTGTGGAAGCGGGGTGCAGGCTCGTTCGATGAGATGACCGACTTGTCGGTTGCCCTGCGCACGAAATTGCAGGCGAATTTCACGTTCCATCGGGCAGAAATTGCCCAAGAGGTGCAAAGCAGCGACAAAACCACCAAATTCTTGCTGCAATTTCATGACGGGAAGATGGTGGAGGGAGTGCTGATTCCGAGCAAGGGGCGAGTGACGGCATGTCTTTCCACGCAAATCGGTTGCCCGTTGCATTGTGCTTTTTGCGCCACGGGTACCATGGGCTTTGTCCGTAACCTGCATTACAGTGAAGTCGTGGATGAGTATGTACTATTAAACAATCGTTCGCAAGAGATTTACAACCAGCATATTACAAATATTGTCTTCATGGGAATGGGTGAGCCTCTGCTCAATTTCGACAATATGATGACCGCCATTGACATCTTGACGGGCAAGGACTATTTCGGCTTGTCTCCAGCGAGGATTACGCTCTCCACTGCGGGTGTCATCAAAGGGATTAAAGCATTGGCTGACAGAAATTTCCGATGCGGGTTAGCCATTTCGCTGCATAGTGCCGATCCGTTAGTGCGTGGTGAGATTATGCCCGTAACGGAGCATAACCCGCTGCCGGAGTTGCAGTCTGCGTTGAAATATTACCACGAAAAGACGGGCGAGCGCATCACCATCGAATATTTGTTGCTCTCGAAAGTCAACGATTCGGAAAAGGCAGCGGAGCAATTGGCGCGATTCTGTCGTCCTTTTCCAGTGAAAATCAACATTATAGAGTATAATTCCACTCCGGATTCTTTGTTCCAGCGATGCGATGCGAACCGCCGTCAGAAATTCATGGCGGTGCTGGAACGCTGCAATATGGTCGTCAATGTCCGCTTGAGCAAGGGGCAGGACATTGCTGCAGCTTGTGGACAACTGGTGAAGAAAAACATATAGTGCCTTTCAAGCCTTTTATTACGTTGAAAAAAGCGGCCTCCCCGGATAGGAGAAGCCGCCTTTGAAATGTATGGAAAAAATGAAATGTAAGCTTAGAAATAGAGGTCGCGTTCGCCAGCTTTGATGCGTTCGATGCGCTTCAGCAGTTCGTCGTGGAATTTTTCATCGACGTTGACCAAATTGTTTTCAATCACTTTCCAGCCTTTTGCGGCCACTTCGGGCGTGGCGTAATCGACCAGATACTCGCTCAGTGTGAGGATGGCATTGGGTGTGCAGTAGCGTTTGATGAAGCCGGGTACGCTAAATTCCATGAAGTGCTCGCCGGTGCGGCCCAAGCGGTAGCAAGCCGTGCAGAAACTTGGGATGAAGTTGTTATCCAACAGTTCGTCGATAATCTCGCCTAACGTGCGGTCGTCGCCGATCTTGAATTGCTCGCGGTGCAGGTTCTGGTCCTCCTGTTTGTCGGTGTTTTTTTCGGTCTCTTCGTGGTGGTACTTGTAATCGCCGATTTGCAGGTTGGTACCGCCATCGATCTGCGAAATGCCGTACTGAATGGCCTTGGCGCGGAACTCGGAAGTTTCGCGGGCGGTCAGAATCATGCCCGTGTAGGGAACGGCGAGGCGGAAGATGGCGATGATTTTCTCAAAAGTCTCGTCATCCACAAAGTATTTGGTGTCGATGTTCAGACCGGAGGCGTCCTTGATGCGTGGGAAGGAAATGGTGTGCGGGCCCACGTTGAAGCAGGCCTCCAGGTGGTTGGTGTGACGGATCATAGCCAGCACTTCGAAGCGCCAGTCGTAAAGGCCGAAGAGGATGCCGAGGCCGTTGTCGTCGATGCCGGCCTGTTGGGCGCGGTCCATGGAGGTGAGGCGCCATTCGTAGTTGCCCTTCATGGTGTTGGCGGGGTGGTACCAGGTGTAGGCCTCCGGATGGTAGGTTTCCTGGAAAATCTGGTAGGTGCCGATGCCGGCTTCTTTTACGATGCGGAATCCCTCCACGTCGAGCGGCGCGGCGTTGATGTTCACGCGACGGATGGAACCGTTGCCCTTGTGCACGGAATAGGCCAGCTTTGTGGTGTGCGCGATGAACTCCGGGGAGTATTTCGGCGATTCGCCATAGACGAGGATCAGCCGCTTTTGGCCGTCGTCCTCCAGAGCCTCGATGTTGTGGACGAACTCCTCGTCAGTGAGGGTGGTGCGCACCTGCTCGTGGTTGGAGGAACGGAAACCGCAGTATTTGCAGTTGTTAATGCAGTAGTTGCCTACATACAGCGGGGCGAACAGCACGATGCGGTTGCCATAGACGTTGCGCTTCAGCGTGCGCGCTCCCTCTTTGATTTCCTCCACCAGCTCAGGGTCGGTGGTGTTGATGAGGACGGCCGTTTCCTCCATCGTCAAACGGTTCTTGTTCAACGACTTGGCGATGATTTCGCGCACCCGATCGGGCGTGCTCACCGTCTTGTTGATATAATCCCAGATTTCTTCCGGGTCGATAAAAGGCTTCCCTATCTCATCGGGAATGCGACATTTTTCGGGGTTGAATTGCATATTGGGTTATTGGGTTATTGGGTTATTGGGTTATTGGGTTAAGGGGTTAAGGAGTTATTGGGTTAAGAGTTTGAAGAGTTTGTTTTATTTTTGCGTTTCTATTTCGTAAGAACGGCTTTGGCAGAAACATCGGGAATCTTGCCTAACTGTCCCGATAGGGAGTTGATTTCGTTGACATCACCCTCGACGATGAGGGAGATGACGGCGGTGGGGCGGTCGTGGAAAGGCAGCCCTTGGCGTGCGAGCACGATGTCGGAGTGACTGGAAATCACCTCGTTCACTTGCGCTGCAGACGCTCTGTTTGACAATAATACCGTTATGGTGCCGATTCGCTTTTCCATCAGAACTTCTTTAGGATCAGGTTGTTGACAAAAAATGTTTCACGCGGGCATTTTGTGCCCGAATGAGGCGGCAAAAGTATCATTTTTTTGTTTATCTTTGCCGCTTCAAAAAATAAATGATTTCTGTTAAACGAAAAAAATGCAAAAAAGGATAAAAATCTGTATATCATTGCTTTTGATAAGTATTTGCTTGTCCCTTTCTGCACAGAAATCAGATCCCGTCTATCAAGAGCTCTATTCCGAAGCGGAAATTTTGGCCAACAGCGCCATTTATGATGTCGCGAAAAACTATTATTTCGATGCATTGAATGCTGTGCCTTCGGGTAGAAATGCGCGTGAGGTCAAGTACAAAATCAAACAGAAAATCCTTCGCATGGAGTGCTATATGCGCTTCTATCATCTGCTGGACCAGGCCAACGAACTTGAACAGCTGCAGGATTTTGAGAGTGCCCAGAAATATTATGCGGATGCGCTTGACTACGCCTATTACGAAACCCTTGATATCCCTCACCTCGATTCCTTGAAGTCCTGCCTGCAGATTGTGCAACAGACTGCCGATCTTTGCCGAAACCTTTGTCGGATCGAGGTGCTGAATATGGAAGGCGACTATGCCGAGGCCCGGAAATTGTACCATCAATGGGTGGAGGAAGCCGATAGCTATGGCTATAAGTGGAAAAAATATCATTTTCCCGTTGAATTCATCCAAAAAGTGGATTCCATCACCGATTTCTTGTATGCCGATCGCAACAACTCCTTGGTCTATCGCTCAATTTTCCCGGAGGAATATGTGGTGATGGATGACTATCTTTTCCAGCTGCTCAACACCACTGCCTGCCAAAATCCGCAACCTATTGAATCGGACATTACCTTTGTGGTTTCGTTGGACACCAACGGCAGGGTGGAAATGTATATTGACGGAAACCAGACAGACAACGCCTTCAACATGGCCCTTCTGAAGGATGTCAACCTGCGCATGTCGCAACCCTATCGCTACGGATTTTCCCTCCCCGTGAAAGAGAAACTCCGCTACCATATCACCTCCAACAAGGCTTCCGTGTGGGTGCAGAAGACCAAAAAGGGATACGTGGTGAAAGACCAGGCACTCGACAAACTGTATGCCAATGAGTTTCGCTCTGAACTCGCTGCCGCCCCCGTCGGAAAATACTTTTTCCAAATTCACCAAAACGTCATCGACAACCATGCGCTATCCACCGTCCGGCTTGCCGATGCGAAGGGCGGAAAGGCGAAAAAATGGTTAAAGGCACGGTAGAGACGTGCCATGACGCGTCTCTACAACCACCGCGCACCCATGTTTTTTCCTTGTTCATTTTTTCTAGTGATATTTTTGTAACCTTTTCGTTTTTTTGCGTCATAATATTAAGGAAACGTATTTTAGATTTATAGCCTTATGAAGAAATTAATGTTATTCGTTTTTAGTGCTGTATTGTGTGTCGCGTTGACTTCCTGCGAAAAAGAGAACGACGGGAAGTATAATCCCAAAAAGAAAATCCAGAAAGTTTTTAATGATTTTGCTGGGGAAAAAGTGTTGGACCAGGTCTGGAACTGGGATGGGAAATTGTTGTCCCGAATTGATTATTATCACAATGGGGAAGTTTTACACACAATAAACTACACGTATGACAGTAAAAACCATATTACCATGATCTCAGCGGAGGGTGAACATCTCGATTTTATTTACGAAAAAGGCCATATTAAGACACTTAATCATTTCTTTCTTGATGAGTTAGTGGCTGAATACACCTTCTTATATAACAACAACAAACTATCCGGAATCGAATGGAATAAGTATAATGTTAAAAGTTTCGAAAATAAACTTTGGCCGTTGGCGGGATTGATACCCCAAGGTTATGAAACGCTGGAAAAGGAGATTCAAAAAATGTTCACTCAATCCAAAGGCGAAAATAAGGTTATCATTGAGCTGACTTGGGAAGGTAAAAATGTCAGCAAGATTAGTTTCTATACTGAAAGCGAACCAGAAAGAGCCACAGATGTTTCTTTTACATACGATAATAAGATTAACCCATTGAAAGGATGGTCTCATACCTGGATTGAGGATGTGTTAGGATTATGGTATGACGATTATAACACCTATCCCAGCTATGGAAACGTGTTAACTGCCGATTATTCCTACAAACAAGATGGTGTTGAATATAGCCATGTCACAATGAACTACGTTTACGAATATGATGGGAAGTATCCTGTGAAAGTGATTGCCACCCACGGAGACGAACCGGATTTCATCCGCTATTACGAATACTAGTCGTTGGATTAAACAGTAAGCAACGTGTTCCCGAAAACGTGCCGGAGGCACGAAATCTCAATAACCCCACATAAGCGTAACGTAGTGAAGCGCAGTGTGGGGTATGGCGGCCACCCGCGAAACAAGCGTGTTGAAAACACGCCACTATAAAGTCAAGTAGTAGCGTGCCTTCAGCACGCCACCCTTGTACCGCACTCACTACCCCACACGGCACTTCGTTTCGTGTGGGGTTATTGAGGTTTCGTGCTTTCAGCACGGCGATACATGAGGAACCGCTTCTTTCCTTGTTTATTTTTCCTACAATATTTTGTTACCATTTCGTTTTCTTGCGTCATATAAAGGAAAGGCGTTTTTAATTTATATCCTTATGAAAAAATTAATGTTATTCGTTTTTTGCGCCGTATTGTGCGCCGCGCTGACTTCCTGCGAAAAGGAGAATGACGGGAAGTATAGTCCGAAAAAGAAAATCCAGAAGGTTTATAAAGATTCCGCTGGGGAAAAAGTGTTGGACCAGGTCTGGAACTGGGACGGGAAATTGTTGTCCCGAATTGATTATTACCATGATGGAGAAATCTGGTACACAGACGAGTATTTTTACGACAGCAAAAACCGCATTTCGAGGCTTTTTGAGGAAGGCGATTATCTTGATTTTATTTACGAGAATGACCGTATTAAAACCATCAACTATTATTGGATTGATATGTTGGAGGAGTCGTTTACGCTATTTTACGAAAAAGACAAGTTGTCTAAAATTGAATGGACGGGAATCGAAGTGGCCGGAATTGATAAAGGTGGCCGTGAAAGAAGACTAAACCCATTGGCGGGATTAATCCCTCAAGGATGTGAAGTTTTTGAACAGGCTGTACGCAAAATGCATTCCCAACATAAGGGGGAAGAAAAGCTCATAATGGAATTGACATGGGAGGGCAAGAATGTCAGCCATATTGTCGCCTACATTGAAGGAGATCTGGAAGACATTACGGAAGCTTCATTCACATACGATAACAAAATCAATCCGCTGAAAGGCTGGCATACGTTATGGATGGACTATGTGATTGGTGTCTGGGATGATGAACCTTACACCTATTCCAGCTATGGGAATGTGCTTAGCGCTGACTATGTTTATAAAGATGAGGGTGAAGTGTATGACCTGTTTGTGACAGATTACACTTACGATTATGACGGGAAGTATCCTGTGAAAGTGACCGCCACGAATGATGGCGAACCGTATTTCACCCGCTATTACGAATACTAGTCGTTGGAGCGAACCGCAGGAATACGGTTCGCTCCTAATCTAAAAATTTGTACCTTTGCACCCTTATTTGAAGAACAGCGAACATGTCGATAATTGTCAACAACGTAACCAAAGTTTTCGGAGAGCAATATGCCCTCAACAAAGTCAGTTTTGAAGCCAAAAAAGGTGAAATTGTCGGTTTTTTGGGTCCTAACGGTGCCGGCAAGACCACTATGATGAAAATCATCACCGGTCTGATTCCGCCCACGGAGGGCGATGTCACCGTCTGCGGTCTCGATATTTGGAAAGATTCCTTGAAACTGCGGCAAATCATCGGTTATCTTTCGGAGGCCAACCCGCTCTACTACGACATGTATGTGCGGGAGTACTTGGAGTTTGTGGCCGGTGTTTTCCATCTGAAGGACAAGAAGAAAAGCATCGATGAAGTTATTGAACGCACCGGTCTGACTCCCGAACAGCATAAAAAAATTGGGGCGTTGTCGCGCGGCTACAAGCAGCGTGTCGGCATTGCGCAAGCCTTGATCCACGATCCCGAAGTGCTGATTCTCGATGAACCTACTACGGGTCTCGACCCCAACCAACTGATTGAAATACGCGAACTTATCCGGTCATACGGTAAAAATCGCACGGTGCTGCTTTCCACCCACATCATGCAGGAGGTGCAAGCCATGTGCGACCATGTGGTCATCATCAACAAAGGCGAACTCGTGGCCGACACCCTCACCAAGGATCTCCATCTCCTTGCCCAAAAGGTTGGACTTAAAACCGCCGATGAACTCGACGCCCTCAGCATGGAACAGCTTTTCCACCGGTTAACTCAAGAAAGATGAATCAGCGAATTATAACCCCGTACATCAAAAAGAACGGGCTATTATCGGAAGCTTCGTTCGAGGAAGCCTTCCAATATGTTGGTCAAAAACTGCAAAATCCGGGGAGCAACGAAACCTTAGTGATGACTTCCGGGAGTTACTCCAACGAGACACTCTATCTTTTGCAGCGTATTGCACGTACATTATTGAATACCAATGCGATAAGTGCTTTCGACTATTATCGGCGCGGCACGGATTTCTTTGCCGACAAAAACGATATCCTGCCGTTTGCGGAGATGTTCCAGTCAGACAGGTTTTATTGCATTTTCCCGAATAATGCGGAGACGATGCGCAATCCGTCTCTGCAAAACGGCATTCCTGAAACGCTGAAGGCTGTGTTTGAAATCCTTAAGCGTTGTCCCGACACGCCGCGCTATTGGTTCAACAACCCTGAAACGCTGAACATTACGGACTATTATGCCTTTTTCCGAAGCGTTAACTACTATTTGATAGAGCACCATCTGGAAAAAGGGATCTATGTGGATGTCTTGGGGAAGAATTATGGAACGTATAAGGAAAAGCTGCTGGCCGACAATTATGCGACCTTGTTGAAAAAAAATAATTTGCAAGATGTTGACATACAAGTGTTTGTTGATGAACTGACTGCTGTTTCAGCGCCAGCGTTCATTGTTTGGGAACGGTGGCTGATAGCCGATGCCTATCACGAATTGGAGAATCTTTGCATGTTGCTTGATATCCAGTCGAAGCCGGCAAAAGGTTTTCTCACCATCAAGGGCGAGCTGAACAGCCAGGGACTTTTCGATATGGGTTGCTTCCCGCACATCGCGCCGGGTGGTCATACCATGGATGACAGCATGCAGGGGAAATTGGAAACGGTGTGGCAGACATCCGTATGCGCGGAACCGATTGATGTGGCAAGCGTCCTCTCCGGCAAAGGCTTCCGCAACATACTCCTGTGGAACGCCCTTGGAACCGAAATCCCTCAAGAGATTCTCCGTCAGGCGGGAAATGCAGACTTTTCTGTGCTGCATTCGGCATTCCTGCCGGAAAATACGAGTTGTTTCGATGTGATTCTGCCCGCCAACCTGCCGGAAGAAATCACCGGTTCCTATACCGATACTGCGAAGGTGCCGCACCAATATGTGAGCAAAAATGACAATCGTTTGAAATTCAATAATATACAGCAAATTGTGGAATTGGCTGAGCTTCTCGGCGGCTCTGATTTTCCCAAAACGCCGGATGAAGCCTTCCTCGAATCCATTTCCTTCATGGAGGCAGGATGCCATAGCAGCGAACGGCATTTCTTCAAATAAAAAAATTTTCCTTAGTATATAACTAAACTTTTATCTCGATTTTAAGTCGTTTTTTATTATTATACATATAAAATAATGATATGAGATGTAAACTTCTTGCTTTTACCTTTTTCCTATTTGCTATAAATCTTCTCTTTGCGCAGGAAAACACAGCACAGCAATCTTTCACACTGGAGGAGTGTTTGAGATACGCAGAATCCAACAATTTTTCACTCCAATCTGCTAATATAGACATTGCGTCGTCGGAATTGAATCTGAAACAGGCCAAAGAGAACATTGCGCCGTCGATATCGGCATCAATGACCCAGAATTTCAGTTTCGGCAATTACGAAAAATCCGTCGGCTGGGGCGGAAATTATGGCATCAACGCCGGAATGACCCTCTTTAACGGATTGAGCAACGTCAATAAAATCAAGCAGAGCAACTTGAATGTCGAACAGTCGCAACTGCAACTCGAAAGCAGCAAAAACGATCTTCGTATTTCTGTGATACAGGCATTCCTGGCCATTATGATGAATGAAGACATGCTCGTTTATCAGCAGCAAGTGCTTGCATCCAGCAAGGAACAGATGGATCATGGCGAACAGCAGCTTGCCGTCGGCCAAATTCTCGAAAGCGACTATAAAATGCTGCAGGCGCAATATACATCCGACCTCTATAATATTGAAAACACGAAGCACAAGATTCAGTCCAATTATCTCACACTCAAAAACTTGCTGTCTATAGACCCGACACGTGAAATATCTATCGTCAGACCCGACAGCGCCACTTTGTTCAAGAATTTGGAGCTTCCGCCTCTCCAAGAACTTATTGAACGGTCGATGAACTATCTGCCGGAACTGAAGATTTTAGAGAACGAGATTACCAGTGCTGAGTATGACGTGAAAATCCAGAAAGCCAACTATTATCCCACTCTTACGGCCAGTGCAGGGATCAGCACGGGCTACAATAGTTCCAACTTGACCTCACCTAACACCTCTTGGGGTACCCAACTCTGGCATAGATTGGGAGAGAACATCGGCTTGAATCTCAACATCCCAATTTATCAGCGGAGCACGGTGCGACATAATGTGCAGCAGGCACAGTACCGAGCCAGTCAAGTGGAGTTGGAACAGAAAGAAGCCCTCTACAAGGTGAACCAGGAACTGCAGCAGAGTTATCTGGATGTCGCAACCGCACAGAATGATTTTATTGCGGCGGAAGCTAAGAAGGACGCTTATATGGCCAACTATAAAACATACAGTCTGCGATTCAAATACGGATCTGTCACCGCAGTGGACCTGATCCAGCAACAAACCAATTTCCTCAACCAGCTCAACAATTTTATGCAATCCAAGTATTCGTACGTATTGAAACGTAAGATTTTGGATGTCTATATGGGATTGCCGGTAACTTTATAGAACTTAGAACTTAGAACTTAGAATTTTAGATATATGAAGAAATCAAAGAAATTATGGTGGGTCGTAGGCATCCTTGCTGCGTTGCTAATCGTTCTGATTCTGATATTCACCTTGAAAAAGAACAAAAAAGGTGACCTTCGGGTGATAACTGAGCGCAGCGGCATTGACAGCATCGAGGTGGTCGTGACTGCCACAGGTGAGTTGCAGCCTGTCTATAAAGTGGATGTCGGTACGCAGGTGTCTGGTATCGTGCAGAAAATCCATGTCGATTTTAACTCTGTGGTGAAGAAAGGGCAGCTTTTGGCCGAACTCGACCGTTCGAACCTCAACGAGCAGCTCACGCAGGCGAAAACCAGCGTGTCGAATGCCCAAAGCAACCTGACATTGGCACAGCAGCAGTATGACCGCATCAAAGCCCTTTACGACAACAAGGCGGCCACACAGGAAGCATACGAATCGGCCACTAATTCGCTGACACTGGCTAAGAACCAGCTCCGTACAGCCCAGTCGGACTTGTCGCGTGCGCAGACAAACCTTTCCTACGCCACCATCTACTCGCCCATCGACGGAGTGGTGCTCGACAAAGCGGTGGAGGAGGGGCAGACTGTGGCTTCGTCGTTCAACACCCCCACGTTGTTCACCATCGCTAACGATCTCACGCAGATGCAAGTGGAGGCTAAGGTGGATGAGGCCGACATCGGCGAGGTGAAGGCCGGGCAGCCGGTCACCTTCACGGTGGATGCTTTCCCTGATGATGTCTTTACTGGCAGCGTGAAAGAGGTGCGTCTCAGTCCGGAGGTGACATCTAACGTGGTGACTTACACCGTTATCATTAACGCGCCGAATCCGGAGCAGAAGCTTTATCCCGGTATGACCGCCAGTGTGACCATCACCACGCGCAAGGAGGTGGGTGTCGCGATTCCCATGCAGTCTTTTTATGTGAATCTCAGCGCGGAGGACAAGGTCTCGTTAGAAAAAAAAGGATACACTTTCCAATCCGTGTTCAAGAGTCGCGAGGAACAGGCTGAGGGGCTGAAAGACGTGACAAGGAAAACCGTTTGGGTGAAAACCGGCGAGAAAAGTTTTGAACAGCGTCGCGTGACGACTGGTACAGATGACCGGGTGAAGTGTATAATTACCGATGGACTGGATGATAATCAGGAAGTTGTGATTTCTATCACCGAGATGGCGGAACCCGGTGCACCGCAACAAGGCGGCAACAATCCGTTCATGCCAAAGAGGGAGAGGAAAGAACGTTAATTATGGCTAAGGAAATTCTCAAAATTGACAAGTTGGAACGAATTTTCCGTGTGGGCAGCGAAGATGTTCATGCGTTGCGCGGGGTCTCTTTCACTGTGCAGGAAGGTGAATTTGTGAGTATAATGGGCACAAGTGGTTCAGGAAAATCCACCTTGCTGAACATTCTCGGTTGTTTGGACACGCCTACCGCCGGCGATTACATCATCGATGGAGTTTCTGTCAAAACGTTGACCCGCAATGATTTGTCAACTCTTCGCAACCGTAAAATCGGTTTCGTGTTCCAAAACTACAACCTGCTGGCACGCACCACGGCTTTGGAAAATGTGGAGCTGCCGCTTATTTACAATAAGGACGTTCCGGCCCGGGAACGTCGTGACCGTGCTGTGGCCGCCCTCAAACTGGTGGGTTTGGAACAGCGCATGGAACACACTCCCAACCAGCTCTCCGGCGGTCAGCAGCAGCGTGTGGCCATTGCCCGCGCCTTAGTCAATGATCCCGTCATCGTGCTCGCCGACGAAGCCACGGGCAACCTCGACACCCGCACGTCCTACGAGATTATGAGCCTGTTCCAAGATCTGCACGAACAAGGCAAAACCATCGCATTCGTCACCCATGAGCCTGACATTGCCACCTTCACCACTCGCAAGATACGCCTCCGTGACGGGCAAATCATTGAAGATGCCCCCATTATACCGCAATCCGCAGCCAAAGCACTCGAAGAAATCAGCAAAATCCCGACAGAATAGATTATGAACGTACTGAATCTCTTTAAGTTAGCTATCTCTTCGCTGTTCCGCAACAAGATGCGGACATTGCTCACTATGCTTGGTATTATCATCGGTATTGCTTCCGTTATCGCCATGGTCAGTCTCGGGCAGGCTTCCACTCAAAACGTGCAATCGGAGCTCTCGTCCATGGGATCCAACATGATCATGATCATGCCCGCCCGCCAGATGCGCGGCGGTGTCAATATGGGCAATGCCAGTTCAAAGTCGTTGGATCAGAATGATTTGAATGCGTTGCAGAAAAACACGGTTTATGTGGCGAAGGTCTCCCCGATGGTGGGAACATCCAAACAGCTAATCTTCGGTTCTAACAACCATCCGTGCAGCGTGAATGGTGTTTCTCAAGACTATTTAGACATTCGGAAGTATGAGCTGAAGGACGGCATTATGTTCACGGAAGAGGATGTGAAGCGTTATGCAAAAGTGTGTGTGATTGGGCAAACTGTTGTAAAAGAGTTGTTTACAAATGGTGAGAACCCTATTGGACAGACTATACGTTTCGGGTCTATTCCCATGACGGTTATCGGGACATTGGCTTCGAAAGGACAGAATGGCATGGGCGAAGATCAGGACGACATTGTTTTTGCTCCATACACCACGATCCAGAAGCGGTTTTCAGGCATCAATTATTTCAATATGATGTTTGCATCGGCTACGTCCGAAGAGGAATCTGAGCTTGCGGCCACCGAAATCACCTATATCTTGCGCAGCAATCATGGCATCAAGTCGGGTGGAACCGATGATTTCGAAATCCGCACGCAGGAGGAGTTGGTGTCTTCCATCAATTCTGTCAACCAGATGTTGACCATGCTGCTGGCTGCCATCGCATCCATATCGTTAGTGGTAGGCGGCATCGGTATCATGAACATCATGTACGTGACGGTGACGGAACGCACCAAGGAAATCGGTCTGCGTATGGCTATCGGGGCACGTAACAGCGACATTAAAATGCAGTTTCTCACGGAGAGCATCATTCTGAGTCTCATAGGTGGCGTAATTGGCATTTTGGTTGGTCTGTTGATCTCCTATGGCGCGTCAAAACTTCTGAACTGGCCGTTTGTGGTGAGCGAGAAGGCCATCCTGATTTCATTCCTCGTATGTGCCTTCACCGGTATCTTCTTTGGCTGGTATCCCGCCAAGAAAGCCGCCAATATGGATCCTATCTCGGCACTGCGCTATGAGTAGTACGTTTTCAAAAATTCCTCCATTTTCAAAGTCAAAAGTTGAACAAGCAAGTCAAAAAGCGTTAACATGAATTATCTTACCGTTGACAAAGTCTCAAAATCCGTGGGCGAAAAGGAGTTGTTTCATCAAATCACGTTCGGTTTGGAAAAAGGGCAGAAAAGTGCGCTCATCGCCCGCAACGGTACCGGAAAAAGCACACTTCTTAACATTATCGCCGGGTACGACACCCCAGATGAAGGTTCCGTGACCGTCCGCAATGATATTGTGGTGTCGTATCTGCCGCAGCGTGACGATTTCCAAGAGGATGATTCCGTTTTGGATGCTCTTTTCGATGCGCAGACTCCCACCTTGGAGGCGATCAAAGAGTATGAGACTTGCGTGACGTTGATGGAAAGTGGTCAGGTGGTACCCCAAGAGCGTATGGAGAAAGCCATTTCTGACCTTGATCGATTGCAGGCTTGGGACTATGAATCGCGGGTCAAGGAGATTCTGTCGAAATTCGGCATCCATGACGTGTTCAAGAACGTGAGCGAACTCTCTGGAGGACAGCGGAAGAAAGCCGCTCTTGCACGTACGCTCATAGCCGACACCGACCTGCTCATCCTCGACGAGCCTACGAACCATCTTGACATTGAGATGACCGAATGGTTAGAGAATTACCTCTCTTCCGCCAACATCACCCTGCTTATGGTTACGCACGACCGTTCCTTCCTCGACCGTGTCTGTAACGACATTTTCGAACTTTCCAATGGGCAACTTTACCATTATCGCGGCAAGTACGACTATTTTTTGGAAAAAAAGGCCGAAAGGTTGGCCAATGCCGCCGCTGAGCAGGAAAAATTGCGGCAACTTTACCGAAAAGAGCTTGCCTGGGTTCACACCTCCCCGCAAGCCCGCACTTCCAAGGCTCGCGCTCGCATCAACAATTTCGAGAGGCTGCAGGAAGCGGTGAGCGTGCGCGGTGAAGCTGCCCCCGAGGCTTTCAAGGTGCAGTCTGAACGAATCGGTCATAAGATACTGGAAATCAGTCATCTGGATTTTTCTTATCCTGGGCAACCCATTGTAAAAGACTTTTCCTACATCTTCAAGAAGGGGGAAAAATGCGGCATCGTCGGCAAGAACGGTTCCGGAAAAAGCACCTTCTTGAAAATGATTATGGGCGAGGTAATCCCTGATGGCGGCAAGATTACGCCGGGCCAGACCGTCAAGTTCGGCTATTTTTCGCAAAACGGGATGGAATATACGGGCAACAAGATTGTGCTGGACTTAGTGAAGGAACATGCGGAGGTTATCCGCATGGAAAACGGTAATTATATGAGTGCCAGTAGTTTCTTGAATCATTTCGGATTTCCATACAGCTTGCAATACACCTATTACGACGACCTTAGCGGTGGTGAAAAGCGAAAGCTGCATCTGCTCATCACCTTGTTGGAGAATCCCAATTTTCTCATTCTCGATGAGCCTACGAATGATTTCGACATTGATACGTTGAACCTTTTGGAAGACTTTCTCGGCAATTTCGAGGGGTGTTTGCTCATTGTTTCCCATGACCGTTGGCTGATGAACAAGTTGGTGGATCACCTGTTTGTTTTTGAGGGTGACGGCAATATTCGTGATTGTTGGGGCAATTATGAAGATTATCGGCAAGAGCGCGAGAAAGCGTTGCGCATCCAGAAGCGCATCGAAAAGGCTTCAAGGCCCGAGCCTGTGAAAACGCCGCGTGTTCAGTCTGCTAACAAACTGAGTTACAAGGAGAAACGGGAACTTGAAACGTTAGAAACCGACATTGCCAATATGGAAATCGAAAAAAAAATTCTTGAAGAGAAGATGATACAAGGGAAAGGTTCGCCCGAAGATTTTTCCGAATGGGGCAAACGCTATAACGAACTCAATCAACTTTTGGACGAAAAAACGGAGCGCTGGATGGAATTGTCGGAGAAGGAAGGATGATATACTCTATAGAAAACTAAAAAGGCCTGCGAAAATTCAGAAACGCAGGCCTTTTTTGGTTACTTTATTGAGATTTATCCCAGCATAGCGGTATATGCGGCGGCATCCATCAGGTCGGCCACTTGTGCGGGCTCTGTCATTTTGATTTTGACAATCCAGCCTTCGCCGTAAGGGTCGCTGTTCACGAGGGCGGGTTCACCCTCAAGGGCTTCGTTGAATTCCACCACTTCACCGGCAACGGGAAGCAACAGGTCGGCTACGGTTTTCACAGCCTCGATGGAACCGAAAACCTCGTCTTTGTCCAAAGTTTCGCCTACAGAGGGGATGTCGAGGAACACGATGTCGCCCAGTTCGTTGGCGGCGTGAGCGGTAATGCCCACCAATGCAAATTCACCATCCACTTTCAACCATTCGTGGTCTTGGGAATACTTCAAATTTTCAGGAATATTCATACTTTTAGAATTTATAAATGATGATTAAACAGTCATAATTTCCTTTTCCTTGGCTTCCATGATTTTATCCACTTTGCTGATGGCATCGTCGGTGGCCTTTTGGATGTCTGTTTCCAGTTTCTTGATGGCATCTTCTTCCACGCCGTCGTCTTTCAGCTTCTTGGCATCGTCGTTGGCGGTGCGGCGGATGTTGCGGATGGCCACCTTGGTCTGCTCTGCATCTTGTTTGGCTTTCTTCACCAGTTCTTTGCGGCGTTCCTCTGTGGGGGCGGGGATGACCAAGCGGATGAATTCGCCGTTGTTTTGTGGGGTCACGCCAATGTTGGCGGCAAGAATGGCTTTTTCGATGGTGGGCAGCATGTTGCGTTCCCAAGGTTGGATGACAATCTGGTGTGCGTCAGGGGTGTTCACGTTGGCCACCTGGTCAATGGGCGTGGGATTTCCGTAATAATCCACTTTGATGCCGTCCAGCATTTGCGGGGAAGCTTTGCCAGCCCTTACTTTTTGCAGTTCTTTGTCGAAATGCGCCACTGTGGCGTTCATACTTTCTTTAGCTTGTTTCAAGCAGGTTTGTGTATCCATATTTTTGTATTTTAATCAATAAATCTACTGTTTGTCTCCTCTTCGCCCTTTTCGGCTTCCGGTTCTGATTTTTGCGACATTTCTACTTTCAGTCGTTCAATCTCAAGTAGTTGCTGTTGACGAAGTTTTTTGAGAGAGGAGAGCTCCTTTTCTTTGTATGATTTGGTCCATTTATAAACAATCATGTAGTGCAGAATCACGGCGAGCAGCCATACAATCAGCACAAACAGGATAGCCATGAGAAAAGTGGTGTCTTCTTTGCCTTGGAACAGAAAGAACCACACTACCCACAGGAAGGCATTGGCAAGAACGAAGATGGCGAGATGAATCTTGAATGAAGATCTCCTGGCCGCCATTTTCGCCAATTTAGCCTCTTCTTCAGGGGAGATTTCCGGGATGTTTGGATTATTTTCCTCCATAATTGTTTAATGTAAAAGGGTTCCAATGGGTTCGCCATTGAGCACTTTGAGCAGGTTGCCTTTGGTGTTGGCATCATAGACGTAAATGGGCATCTTGTTGTCCTGACAGAGTGCAAAAGCGGTCATGTCCATGACTTTAAGGTTCTTCTGATAGGCTTCCGCGAGGGTGAGTTCCGTGAATTTGATGGCATTGGGGTCTTTTTCGGGGTCGGCAGTATAAACACCATCGACTCGCGTGCCTTTTATGAGCAAGTCGGCCTTGATTTCGAGTGCACGGAGGGCGGCGCCCGTGTCAGTGGTAAAGAACGGGTTTCCGGTGCCGCCGCCGATGAAGGTCACGTAGCCGGCCTCTAACGATTCGATGGCCGTGCGCCAGGATGTTTTTGCACAGACTCCCTCAATGTTCACGGCGGAGAGGACTTTAGACTTGACCTGCATCTCTTCCAGCACGCCTTGCACGGCCAAAGCGTTGATGATAGTGGCTAACATTCCCATTTGGTCGCCTTGACGACGCTCAAAACCGGCCGATGCACCTTGCACGCCGCGGAAAATGTTGCCGCCGCCGATGACAACGGCCACTTGGACACCTGCATCCACTGCGGACTTTATCTCGGTGGCATAATGCATTATGTGCTGGTAGCTTATGCCATAGCCGTCATCGCCCGTAAGGGATTCACCGCTCAATTTCAACAGTATTCGCTTATATTTCATATTCTTTGAATCAGGTTGCAAAAATACTTTTTTTTTGTTTTGCAAAGCACGTGTTTTGGTTATTTGTGTATATCAAAAGCGCGTGCCATTTAGAGCGCGATACCTAAAAAAATGTATTTTTGCAGTTTGAAAATTATGGACAGGCGTTATCTGATAGGGTTATGGCTTATGCTTGCCGGCATGGTTTGCGTTAATGCGCAAACAGGCGGGAAATTTGTATATAACTTCTTGAACCTCAGTTATTCATCGCGGATTGCAAGTCTCGGCGGAAATCTGATTTCCGTGCATGACGGTGACCCAGTATTGACATTGGCGAACCCGTCGTACATCAGTGAACGTCAGCATAACACCTTGGCACTGAACTATACGGACTATTTCGCGCACAACGGCGCCATGTCGGCGGTCTATTCGCATACTTTTCCTAAGGCGGGGAGTTTTGCGGTGGGGGTCTATGGGTTGGCTTACGGATCTTTTCGCGGTGCTGATGAGAATGGTGCGGAAACCGGCATGTTTTCTGCCGGCGACTATGCATTGGTTCTCGGTTGGGGTCGTGAACTGTCTCCGAATTTTTCTGTTGGTGCCAATCTCAAGACGGTGTTCAGCTACTTCGGGCCCTATTTTTCCTCCGGTTTGGCGGTGGACATTGCTGGAAGCTATTTCAATGACGAAAAAAACTTGTCCCTCACTTTGTTGGCGAAAAACATCGGCACACAGGTGAAGTGCTATGCGCCTGGAAATCGCGAATTGCTGCCTTTCGATTTGCAACTGGCTTTCTCGCAACGGCTGAAACATGTCCCGATACGTTACCATATCTCCCTGCACTCTTTATATCGCTGGAACATGAATTACTATGGGAGGGATAATCCGTTCCTCAATACGGATGCCATCACAGGGGAGATTCAATATCCGTCGAAAGTGGCGCAGTTTGCGGACAACTTCTTCCGGCATTTTGTCTTCGGCATTGAATTGGTGCCAATTAAATATTTCTCCTTGCAAGTGGCTTATAACCACAACGTTCATCAGGAGATGAAAGTGCTGTCGCGGAAGTCGATGGCTGGTTTTTCATACGGTTTTCAGTTGAATATCAAAGGAATACGGTTTGGATTTTCCCGGATGCATTATGCAGTGGGAGCAACGCCGAACTACATCGACCTTGCCTTTGACTTTAACGAGCTGGCTAAAAACAGCAAGGAGCGGAAATCAAGAAAATTAGAACGAATCACTTCGGAATGATATGAATATACCCTTTTCACCGCCTCACATTGATGATGCGATAGTCAATGAAGTAGTCTCAGCATTGCGTTCAGGATGGATTACGACAGGGCCGAGAACAAAAATGTTTGAAAAAAAACTTGCGGAATATTGTGGTATTCAGCAAGTTGTATGTGTAAATTCCGCTTCGGCCGGGCTGGAGCTTGTCTTGCGTTGGTTTGGTGTAGGCCCAGGCGATGAGGTCATTGTGCCTGCCTATACCTACACAGCCACGGCAGAAGTGGTGCTTCACTGTGGTGCCATTCCTGTGATGGTGGATGTGAACGATGATTTGCTCATGTATGTGGATTTGGTGAAAAATGCTGTGACAGAGCGCACCAAAGTGATTATCCCTGTAGATCTTGTCGGACTTCCGTGCGACTATGCCGAACTGTTTGACATGGTGAACGACCGGTTTGTCCGCCAGCGTTTCCATCCTGCCAACGACACGCAGCGCAAACTTGGTCGGATTCTGATTCTTGCAGATGCCGCCCACTCGTTGGGCGCTCGCTACCGTGGGAAGAAGAGCGGGGCCTTGGCCGATATTTCCGTTTTCTCATTCCATGCCGTCAAAAATCTGACTACGGCGGAGGGAGGGGCCATCTGTCTGAACCTACCGGAATGTTTTGACGGGGAAGAAATATATAAAGATCTTTGTATCAATTCGTTGCATGGTCAATCGAAGGATGCGCTCGCAAAGACAAAAGCAGGTGCATGGCGTTACGATGTCAGTACGATTGGCTACAAATGCAACATGACGGATATTGCCGCTGCAATGGGGCTGGTGGAATTGGCGCGCTACGAATCCCTTATCCTTCCCCGCAGGAGAGCTATCTATGAGGCATACGACCAAGCTTTTGCAGCGGATGCGCGTTTCAGAACACCTACATACGAGACGGAGAGCAAGTGTTCATCCTATCATGTCTATACATTGCGCGTAATCGGCATTACGGAGGCGCAGCGTGATGCCATCATTCTGTATATGGCTGAACAAGGGGTGGCTGCAAATGTTCATTACATTCCCCTTCCGATGCTAACCGCTTATAAAACACTTGGTTATGATATAAAATATTATCCTAATGCTTGTCAGCAGTACACTTGCGAAATCAGTCTGCCCGTCTATTACGATTTGACTGATGAGCAGGTGGCTGAAGTGATTCGGGTGACGAAGGAGGCGGTGTCGTCGGTTTGCGGCCTATAGGTTGTACCACTCCGGGTGCGCGTGCGGCTTGTCCTCTAAGTTGAACCGGCCTTTCCGATAGCCTTGCAGTCCGTTGTATTGAGCGAGAATCTCCTGCATGTCTTTTTCGTAGTCGCCAGTGGGATGGAAGATGGACATGATGCCGCATGTCCGGGTTTTGTAGTCGATGTAGCCCAGACTGATGGGCACTCCGGCCTCCATGGCAATCTGGTAAAAGCCGCGCTTCCACCTTTCCACTTTTTTCCGGGTGCCTTCAGGGCAGATAATCAGGGTGATGCGTTCGCGCTCCTTGATGATGTTGGCGGCATATTCCACAAAATTCCGTGTGTGCTTTCGGTCCACCGGAATGCCGCCCAACTTCTTCAATAAAAAGTTCATGGGGAAGAAAAAGAACTCTTTCTTGATGATGGTACTGGCGTGCAGGTCGTAGTATTGCATCGCAGCAAGACCAATGACAAAATCCATGATGGAGGTGTGCGGTGCCATCATCAGCACGCTTTTGGGAAGTGTGCCCTCGGGATTGGGATAGGGAATGGGTTTTATCCGATATACATATTTGAAAAGAAAATCGCTAAGCATGACTTAAACTGTTGATTATAAATTTGTTGTTTTCAAAAAAGCCTTCGATTCCGCATCCCATCCGCAAGGCTCGGTTGTCGGGAAGATGCCCGGCGGGCACGTTGAAAATGAGAGGGATGTCCATGTCGCGACAGCAATCGGCCACAATTTCATCCGCCGTTTTCCCGAAAGGAATGGCGTTGTCGTGCATGTCGCTGAGATGCCCTACCAATAGGGCCTTGATGCCGGCCAGCTTTCCGCTTCGCTTCAAATTGAGCATCATTCGGTCAATGTGGTAAAGGTATTCGTCCAAATCTTCGATAAACAGCACTTTTCCGAAAGAATCAATGTCTGACGGGGATCCTATAAGCGAGTAAAGCATGGAAAGATTTCCTCCTGTTAAAATTCCTGAAAAAGGCCGGCAAACCGACAGCGGATGGGATGCTAACGCATACGTGAGGTCTTTGCCAGTTAACGCATCTAAAAAAGATCGGGCTGCTGAAGATTGGGTGTCGTTCTCCGTGAGGTTTATCGGCATGGTGGAATGAAGCGTGGCGATTTGGAAGTTTTGTTGGATATGGCTGTGGAAAACTGTAATGTCGCTGTAGCCGCATACCCATTTCGGTTTTTGGCGGAAGTGACTGAAATCCAGCCGGTCGATGATACGGGCGGAGCCATACCCCCCTCGTACACACCAAATGGCGTTTACTTGGTCATTGTCTAACAAATCTTGAAAATATTGCGCGCGCAAAATGTCGTTGCCGGCAAACTGGTGGTCTTCAGCAAAGAGCCTGTCGTCATAAAAAACGTTAAAACCAGCTTTTTCCAACCATTCCTCAGCGGGGAAAATCTCTGATTTGGAGATTTTGCGGGCAGGGGCGGCCAGGGCAATCGTGTCGCCTGCTGACAAGTAGGGAGGGATGGTCATAGCGTGATGTTGTTTTTGGCAAGGATCTGTAGGGTCAAGTCGTTTAAAAGTCGGCGTTGTTCCATATTGTTGCGGAAGCGGCGTTTGTGTTTCGAAATTTTGCAATTCTTGAAAATTTCACCCGTAACATTTTTATAATCAGGGTTTATGGCAGCTGTCAGCATATTGGCTGCACCTTGCTCGGGCGTGTTTATCATTGGGCGGAAAATCCAGTCGCAGAGTTTGTCCACGATTACATTATCCATTCGTATAATGTTGGTGTCCACGATGTTGGGGTCCGAAACGTTGAAGCATATCCCTTCGTTTTTCCACGTTTCGGAGGCATCCAGCATGAAATAGTAGAGAGCCAGTTTGGAGCTGCCGTAGGCGCGAAACCGGTTGTAGTTTCGGGCGGTCTTGGGTTCGAAGAGGTCTGGGGTTATTTTGCCGATGGCGTAAGCCAGGGAAATCATGCTCACGATGCGGGTTCCGGTTCCCATAATTGGATGCAAAAGGTTGGTTAACGTAAAGTGTCCCAGATAGTTGACCGCCATAGTGTATTCAATGTCGTTGACACTGGTTTTTGCGTGGCTGGGGAGTACGCCGGCGTTGTTCAACAGAATTTTCAGAGATGGGAAACGGTTCTTCACGTCATCGGTGAATCGGACAATGTCGTGAAGGTCGCCGAGATCCACCCGCATGAGATGGAGGTTGCCGTTGGTCTCGCGCCGGATTTGGTCCACCAGGGGCTTTGCTGCATCAGGGTCGATGCAGGCCATAATCACTTCGTAGCCGGCTTTTGCCAGCTCGCGTGTGTGGATGCGTCCCATGCCCCCGTCCGCACCGGTCACCAACGCCACGCCTCTTTGCATTTCATCACCCATTCGTTAACGCTTTTTAACTGAAATAATTTAGTTGTCTGTGCAGATGATGGAATGGTGGACGGTGGTCACGGAGTCCATTTGAAGAGTTTCGTCCTTGTTGAAGTCTTCGCAATTGTTGCGGGTGAAATTGCTCACCGTGTCCGTGGAGTTGTTGATGATGCTGTCGTCCTGGGTCAGCACGTTGGTGGAATAGCATCTGCACTCCTTCATTCCACAGGAGGCAAAACATATCATTACGGAAATAAGTCCAAATAAAGTGAATATTTTTTTCATTTTAACGAATTTTAGGCTTGTTTTGCGGAGCACGCTAAAGCGTAAAGTTTGATTTGTTTGATCATGGAGGCCAGACCGTTGGAGCGAGTGGGGGAGAGGTGGTTTTTGAGTCCGATGGCATCGATGTATGACAAGTCGTTTTCGAGAATCTCTTTCGGCGTGTGTCCTGAGAGAACTCTAATCAACAGATTGACAATGCCTTTTGTGATAATAGCATCGCTGTCAGCGGTGAAATAGAGCTTCCCGTCGCGCATTTCAGGGTGCAGCCAAACCTGCGACTGGCAGCCGCTGATGAGAAACTCCTCGGTTTTGTACTGCGGGTCGATCATCGGCAAGTCTTTCCCCAACTCAATGATGTAGTTGTATTTGTCCATCCAGTCGTCGAACATCTCGAACTCCTGAATCAGTTCTGTTTCCTTTTCTTTCATTGTAGCCATGTTTCCAACTTCCTTTCTTGTAATATTTTACGTTTTTTGAAACAACGTTGCAAAAATAAGAAAACTTGCGTTCTATTGCTTCACATTTTCTTGCAAGGTTTTGTTGATGAGTGTTTTGAGTTCCAGAACATTGGTTTCCACAACTTTACGTTTTTCCGGCTGAAAAAGTGTGGCATATCTCGCCTTTCCGACTTTGAACTTCAATTTATCTTCCAACCCGATGATATCCAGCCCGATACGGACCGGTTTCAGTAGAGAGATGTTATAGTCGTATGTCAGGTCAAGGTTGTGCCGTCCGGATACAATCGCTTGGTATTTGTCGATGGAGAGCAGGAACGGATAGACATCGACCTCGTTCTTGTAGATGGTGATTTCGGTGGAGAGACTGTCGATTTTGTTTTGGGTTTTCTTATTGAACATCAGTTTTTTAGCAATATTTTGATAAGTCTTGTTGTCGAGAACGACAAGATCGTGACCGTTGATGGCGGCAGCACCGCGCAGAGTGGAATACTTGATGTCGTAGTTGGACTTCAGATAGGTTTCGGCGGCGAAGTGGAATTCCGCGTTTCCGCTGAAGGATTTCAGCATGGGCAGGATGGTATCGACTTCTGGAATCATCGC
The DNA here is from genome assembly GCA_947165685.1 of uncultured Bacteroidales bacterium. GTDB lineage: Bacteria > Bacteroidota > Bacteroidia > Bacteroidales > WCHB1-69 > F23-D06. Next base: position 33,100 of record CAMVBK010000021.1, read on the forward strand.
AATCAACTTGTCTATCTTTATATCAAGCAGATGGAAGTCAAAGCCGAGGAAAAGGTGGTTCATGCGCGGGGTGCGGTACATGGCCGTGAGCTGCATCCGCGCGGCATCATTGGTGAGACCCATCTCTTCCAGCACCAATACTCCGTCCTTTACAAAGACCCGGCCGGCGATGTTGCGGAATTCGACATCCTCATATAGTGCCTTCTTGATGGTGGTGTTCAGGTTGACATCCATCCCGAAGGGGACGATGAATGGGGTTTTCCCGTTTTTGTCCGCTTCGTTCTCCGCTTGCGCTACCAAGGAGTCGGGTGCGTTAAAACCGTCAACCAATGCCATTAATTCGTTGAGGTTCAAATAATTGGCAATAAGTTCGAGATTTCCTTTAAGCAGTCCTTCGTTGTGGAAGTAGGGTTCGATACCCGTGATGGTTCCCTTCAGCGATGCACTGGATTGCCCGAACTCGATATTTGCTTTTTTTAACACACATTTTTTGGGATTGAAGTCAAGGTCGAGCGTGGGAATCCTCAAAGAGTGTGCGAGGTCCTGGATATTTGCTTTTGCATCGGAGAGTTGTAGCTGCACGATGGGCGACCAGCGCAGCAGCGGGTTCTCCTCGCCGTCTTTATAGTCTGTTTGGGCATTGAGATTCACTGTTTGCACATTGATGGCACTTGTATTTCCGATTTGCGCCAGAACTTGATTCCCAGTGTATTTCAATTGCATTTGATCGGTGTTGTGCAACACGAATTCACCTTTTGGCTGGGAAAGCAACGCGGAAATGGTATCTGCCGTGATGTGGAGTTGTCCGAATTGGTAGGCGGTGGCGAATTTAAGATTTATAGTGCTGTCTAACAGATTATTGGTGTAAGCATCGAGATTCAGGTCGGTGGCGTTGAGGGAAAACTGCTCAGGATTGGAGACGGAAAGTGTGGTGGCATGAATCTTGGCATTGGCCCATTCCTCAATCTTGTAGGGCTGCTTAGTGGCTGGAAATTCGATGTCGGCCTGCAAGTTTGGCGATTTGACCAGGGTGGTGTCGTGATAGAGCAGTTCCAAGTTCGTGAATTGGCCATTGATGACGGCTTTTGAGATGTTTTCGGCGGAGAATTTCGTTTCGGGGTCGTAGGAGAGCTGTGTTTTGAGCCGGATGTCCGCCTGACCCTCATATTTTGTGAAGTCCTCGGGCAGAAAATCCTTGAAGTCGGTGATATGCAGTTTTCCTGTTGCGAAGACATCAAGCAACATTTTGCCTAACAAGTCTTTAATGGTGCCGGATACGGTCAAGCGGTTGCGCTTGCGGGTGGTTGCCGACAGCGTTTTGACGGTCAGGTTGGTCTGGTTTTTCAAGTCGAGGTTGAGATCGAAATGACCGTCCACTTTCTCAAAACTGAGGGGAAGGTCCTTCATGGCGAAATCGCCTCGGTTCCACTCCACTCCGGCGGTGACGACGGGCATGAGCGAATCGCTATAGGTTCCCATGACGTCACCCTCCACGGCTATGTTGCCGTTTATGGTCATGTTGTCCAGGGTATTGCCGATGAGTGCACGAGGAATCAAAGGAAGAATTTCGTTGAGTTTCCATTGGCCGGTCTTGTAGTGCAGGTCGGTGTGCAGGCTGCCGTTGGCAGTGTCGGCGGCAACTTGGCCGTTCAGCTCAAGTCGCTGATTGTCAAGAGTGAGTCGGGTGTCGCGCAGGTCGAACCTAAGAGTGGAGAAATCGGCGAGCAAGCCGGTTTCCACGGCGATGTCCGCGTTGCGAAGGTAATGCGCCGTGTCGATAAGCAGGGTGGTGTTCCGCATGTCGATGTCAAAATTGCCATCGAGAAGGTTAAAATCTGTTAATGTTCCAGCGTAGGAGGCACGTAAATCTTCGCCCGCGAGGCGCAAAGCGTTGCTGTCGTGCAGGGCGAGCGCAAGCGTTTCGGCACTTAGATCCACATTTCCGTTCACTTTTTGTTGGTCAAGATTCCCTTTCACAGCGACATTAACCTTTTGGGCGTGTACTTTCTGTTCCGACTGCACATTGGTGTATCGGATGTCCAAGCCGTTTGCTTTAACCTTTTTTAGGTCAATGATGTAGTCAAAGGAGGTCGTGTCATTGGGGTCGGAACGGAAGACGTTGTAATTGCCGTTGCCCTTTTCGTCTATGTAGAGATTCAGCAATCCGTTGTTCAGTGAAAAATCGTTAATTTCAAGGTGTTTGTTTTTCAACAGTTCGCGGATGTTCAGGCTTGCCAAACACTCTTTGGCATACAGCAATGTGTCGGAAACATCTGCGTTTGTTGGATTTTTCAGCACCACATTCTCCAAATCCAGCCCAATTTTCGGAAAAGTCTTGAAGAACGTGAGCCCGGCCTTGTCCATGCTGAATTCGCAGGTGAGGAATCTGTGAGCTTGGCTGTTGACCATTTTCGCCAGTTTGGAAGGTGAAAAAATGCTAAAAAGCGCCACAGATACGACAATGGCAACCAGCAGGAATAAGGATGCCAAAGAAAACAGTCCTATTTTCAGCCCCTTTTTCATTTTCCTTTGGTGAAAGTATAATATTTGCCGTAATTGTCGTGATATTCGAGCGTGGTGGTGGTCAGTTTGGTGACGGTATAGGTTTTCGGAACGTTTCCGCCCATTTCCATCTGGTGAATCTGTGTGAGAGTGGCATTTTCAAGGGTCCAGGTGAAGGGCTGCGCCTCTTCTTCGGTCACGTCGTCGGCCGTGTCCCAGGTGTAGCCAGTGCCAGCGGCATCGTAGAACTCGTGTACCGTGCCCGTCACCCAATAGCCGTACATCAGGCTTCTGTCAAACTTTTCGTCATGCGAAAAAAAATCGCATCCGGCCAGCATCAGCACAAGGAAGCAGACTAAGCTTCCGAATATCAGGCTTTTTCGGGTTTTCTTGACAGTGTTCATGAACTTTTTCATTTTTCCCTTCTATCAATCGGTATTTTGTTAGACCGATTTCGCGGGCAAAAGTACACTTTTTTTATAAAGTTATTTTTTGACCACTTTCCGAACTTCAAGGTGTTGGCTACTGTCGCGAATGACCACATAATAGAGTCCATCCACCCATGAGCGGGTACAGATTTTCACGGTGTTCATTCCGATAACATCCTTGTTGTCAATTATTTGTCCAATTGAATTATAAATGGTGATTTCCGAAAGGTCTTTGCCCTGCACTGTCACGAAATCGGTGGTGGGGTTCGGGTAGAGGCGTATCTGCATTGGTCGCTTGTCGTGAAGGCCCACTCCAGTGATGGTGAATTCGTGCGGGGCGGCGGCGCCAATGTACGGATGTTTTTCGCGTCGGCCAGACTCGTCCTTGGCAAATATATAATATTGTATGGCATCGCCTTCTTCCAGGTCCAGTTCGGCAAAATCAAATTGATAGTCTTCATTTGAGACGGCTTGCAACGGAGCATTCCTCCATTCGCCCGAATTGATGCGGTAATAGACGAGCAGGGAGTCGGAAACCAGGTTTGCACCACTCAAAGCCTTGATTTTCACAGAGATATTGAGCGTTTCGCCGATACTTTTGTTTCCTAAGAGGGGATAGTGTTTCAGGTAAAGCATTCCGAGGTCTGCCAGTTCGTGGGTGCGGCAGTGCAGTGCGTCAGTGCTTTGCCAGGGGGTGTAGATGCTCTGCATGACGGGCACGATGGTGTAGCCGGGCATGGCCTGCTGATAGACGGCGATAGCTTCGTTGTCGTGTGAGTTACCGGTAATGGGGACAAACACGTGGTCGTTGACGATCAGCGAATTGGTGTAAGGGGTGGCGCGATAGGCCTCGGGATCGGCATAGACGCGGAACACTTGGTAGTGGTTGCCCCATGGGGTCGTGGCGTTCGCAAAGGTCTCCGCCACATCTTCATAGTTGTTGTAGCGCGGGTCGTTGGCCGGCACTTTCCCGATCAGCACCTTATCGACATCGAGAAACTTGCCCCAACAGTCGATGTGGGCGATATATTCGCCAAGAGGGTCGGGAAGGAACATGTAATGGTCGATTCCTAAGTAGTTTTCCGCCATTGTTTCCAGCGATGCAGTGGTTTCCGAGGGGTTCTCCTGGAGCACCAGCATGGTGGAGGCGGCGGTGCCGTAGCCATCCACCATATAGTTTCCGCCGGTGTGCACCATTGGCATCTCGTAACGGCTCACGTCAAGATATTCCACCACAGCCCCCAAGGCGGCATCGTCGTTAGGTCGGGACGGACGGTTGTACACGAAGTCGATGACGTTCACCGAGTCGTGGCCGTCGATGACGAACCAGGGGCCGTAGTCGCGGGTCCAGTAGGAATCATGGTTGATTTTCCAGAACTGCACGTTGTCCATGTTCACCTGGTTGTTGTTGAAGTAGGACTTTGCCTGCACGCTGTCGGAGCCGGAGGAGACAATCACCTTCACTGGAATCACCTGCGAAAGTTCGCGCACCAGGGCTACGGGTATGCCGAGCGGGTAGGCAATCATCACCCCGCTCATCGGTTGGAACTCGGAAACGGCGGTGACCGGTGCGGCGGGATAGACGGCATCGCGGAGATGCGCCTGCTGCGACAGGAAAGGAATTGCCATTCGCTCCTCTTCGGTGGCATGATGGGGGAATTTCGGGTGAATGTCATAGTGAATCAGCTCGCTTTGAGCCGCTATTTGTCCTAAAAGGACAATCCACAAACTGATAAAAACTAACTTTTTCATTTTTGGTTTTATAGAAATAAAAAACGCTCAACTTACCAAAATTGAGCGTTTTGTCTTGGTGACCCCTGCAGGATTCAAACCTGCAACCTTTTGATCCGTAGTCAAATGCTCTATTCAGTTGAGCTAAGGGGCCGTTGCTTCAAAAGAGCGTGCAAAAATACACTTTTTTTGATATGGTGCGCATATCCAAAAAAAATTTTTTTTGATGTCTGTGTATTGAAAAAAAATGTATTTTTGCCGCCGAATTGATGATAAAGAACGATTGAGCTATGGTGTAATGGTAGCACTACAGATTTTGGTTCTGCCTGTGTAGGTTCGAGTCCTGCTAGCTCAACAAGAAACTCTCACCGATTTGGTGGGAGTTTTTTTTGCAAGTTTTGAAATTAGCCTGCCAATTATAATAGAATAATTTATACAAAAATAAGAAAATGGAAGAACAAATCAACCTTATCAGTACCTTTGCCGATTTCAAAGAGTCTAAAAGTATTGACCGTGAAACGCTTATGAATATTTTGAAAGAGGTTTTTGTAAGTGCGCTCACTAAGAAATACAATCAAGATGCCGACAAGTTCAACGTGATTGTCAACGTTGACCGCGGCGACTTGGAGATCCAGCATTCCCTGACAGTGGTCGAGGATGGCATGGTGAACGATCCCGACAGCGAGATAGCTTTGTCTGACGCTATCAAAATCGAGCCCGACTACGAGGTGGGTGAGGAACTGATTGAGCAAATCCAACTCTCTGATTTCCAGAGGCGTGAGATACTTGCTCTGCGTCAGAATCTCAGTAATAAAATTTTGGAGCATGAGAAAGACGTGATCTTCCATAAGTATGAGCCGCGTAAGGGCGAATTGATTACTGGTGAGGTGAGCCAAGTGTGGAAACGTGAGATTTTGGTCCTTGACGACGACCGCGTGGAAATGGTACTGCCCAAGTCGGAGCAGATTCCCACCGACTACTACAAGAAAGGCGACAGCATCATGGCGGTCATTACTTCGGTGGACGTGGTCAACGGGTCTCCGCGCATCCTGCTTTCCCGCACCTCCCCGCGCTTCCTCGAATGCCTCATGGAGCGCTCCATTCCGGAAATTGAGGAGGGTGTCATCATGATCCGCGATATCGTGCGTGTTCCCGGTGAACGCGCCAAAGTGCTGGTGGAGACCTACGACGACCGCATCGACCCCGTGGGCGCTTGCGTCGGCGTGAAAGGAAGCCGTATTCATGACACTGTCCGCGAATTGCGAAACGAAAACATCGACATCATCAACTATACCAACAAGAAGGAACTGCTCATTGCTCGCGCCCTCAACCCTGCGCAAATCTCGTCTATCGAGCTCGACGAGGAAAACAAGACGGCGAACGTTTATATGAAATCCGATCAGGTTTCTCTCGCTATCGGTAAAGGTGGCTATAATATTAAACTCGCCAGCAAACTGTCTGGGTATGAGATTGATGTGTTCAGAGATGATATCAAGGAGGAATATGTCATACCATTGTCGGAGTTCAATGATGTGTTCGACCAGTGGGTTATCGACACCTTCATCAGTATTGGCTGCGACACGGCCGAAAGCATTCTCCAGTTGAGCCGTGAAGAACTCATTCGCCGCACCGACCTCGAAGAGGAGACGGTGGACGCTATGATTGCCGCCGTGAAGGAGGAATTGGACAAGTAGGGGTAAGGGAAGCCGCTAAAAAGAGGGTGGCTAACATGTCGAAAATAGTTATAATAAGTTAAAAATCAGCGTAATAAAGAATATTAAAAGTTTTTCAAAAATATGCCGGAAGAAAAAGTGAACACGCCGCGAATACCAAAAGCGGCTATTGAATTTAACGTCTCGAAGGACCGAATTATCGACATCCTAAACAAAAATGGATTCGAAATCACTTCTCCGAACGCCAAATTGTCGGAGGAAATGTATCAGTGCCTTCAGAAAGCACTGGCCAAGGACAAGTTGGTGAAGGAGAAATCTGACCAGATTCTGCCTCAAAAATCAAAGAAAGAAGAGGTGAAGTCAACGGTATCCGACAAATTCGCTGATGAGGAAAAAGACGGTCAGCACATCATTATCCACACGAACAAACTTGATGTTCCCGTGGTGGATATTCCTGTCACCCACGGACCCGAGGTGAAGGTCATCGGAACCGTTCCGCCAGAAATGTTGGGGAAACCAGGTAAGAAGAAATCATCCGACACCCCTGCAGACGCGGTGCCTTCCAACGAAGAACCAGTCACTGAGGAACCGAAGTCTGAACCCGAACAGGTGGAAACCATCCCGCAGGAAAATCCGGCAGTCCCGCAGGAGGTTCCCTCCGTCGATTCTAAGGCTGATGAGGCAGAGGAGAAGGAAGAGGAAAAAGAGATAGTGGAAGAGCAACCTGTTCCGGCTCAGGAAAACAAACCTGAACATATTGAGACGGTCGCTCGCATCACGGGGCCGGAAATTCTCGGCACCATCGATCTGGAAGCACTGAAACCGAAAAAGAAATCCAAAGACAAGAAGGGACAGAAAAAGGACAAATCGCAGCCGAAGCAGCAAGTGGTGAGCAAATCGGAGCCTAAAAAAGAGGAACCAGCACCTGTTGTGGAAAAACCTCAACAGCCTGTGCCCGAACATATTAAAACGGTTGTCAACCCGTTGAAAGGCCCGAAAATCCTTGGAACAATCGACCTCTCTTTGCTGCAACCTAACAAAGACGGCAAAAAGGATGACCATCGGGGCGGAGAAGGCTCGGAGAAGAAAAAGAAAAAGAGAAAACGTGTGGCGAAGCCGGTGAAATCCTCCAGCAACGCCAACATGAAGGATGACAAGGACAAAAAACAGAAGCAAGAGCCCGAGAAGGTGGAGATTTCGGCAGAAGACATCCATCGCCGCATCAAGGAGACCAAGATGCGTCTCGAAAGCAATACGAAAAAGAACACAACGGCTGCCAAACGAAGAAAAGAAAAACGTCAACTTATCCACGAACGCATTGAAGAACAGGAACTTCAGGCGATGGAAGATCAGAAGACCTTGCGCGTGACGGAGTTCATTACCGCCAACGAGTTGGCCACTCTTATGAATGTCGATGTCACCAAAATCATCGCTACCTGCATGAGCATCGGTCTTTTTGTCTCCATCAACCAACGTTTGGATGCCGAAAACATTGCCATGTTGGCTGAGGAGTTCGGGTTCAAAGTAGAGTTTATTGATGCCGAGGAGGAAGAGAACATGAACAATGCCGGCGAACAAGACTCCGAGGAAGACTTGCAGCCTCGCCATCCGATCATCACGGTCATGGGGCATGTCGATCATGGTAAGACCTCACTGTTGGACTATATTCGTAAGACCAATGTGATTGCCGGTGAGGCCGGTGGCATCACTCAACATATTGGTGCATACGAGGTGAGTCTGCCTGACGGTCGCAAGATTACTTTCCTTGACACTCCCGGCCACGAGGCATTCACCGCCATGCGAGCTCGCGGTGCCAAGATTACGGACTTGTGTATCATTGTGGTAGCTGCCGATGATGCCGTGATGCCGCAGACTGTGGAGGCCATCAACCACGCGCAGGCTGCCGGTGTCCCCATGGTGTTTGCCATCACAAAGATTGACAAGCCGAATGCCAATCCCGACAAAATTCGTGAGGAACTTGCCAATATGAACATCCTCGTCGAGGAGTGGGGCGGTAAGTATCAATGTCAGGAAATCGATGCCAAGCATGGCGACCATGTGCAGGATCTGTTGGAAAAGGTGCTCCTGGAAGCCGATCTGCTCGATCTCAAGGCCAACCCGAATCGTCCTGGTGTGGGTGCGGTCATCGAGTCGGCTTTGGACAAAGGCCGCGGCTATGTGGCCAAAGTGCTGGTGCAGAATGGTACACTCTCTGTGGGCGATCCGATTCTCGCAGGCAGCTGCTTCGGCAAGGTGAAGGCCATGTTCAACGAGCGTAACCAGCCCGTGAAGTCGGCTGGTCCCGCTCAACCTGTACTGCTGCTTGGTTTGAACGGCGCTCCACAAGCCGGCGACACCTTCAAAGTGTGCGAATCCGAGCAGGAAGCCCGCAGCATCGCCACCAAGCGCGCCCGCCTTGCCCGCGAGATGGGTCTTCGTACGCAGAAACACGTTACGCTGGAGGAAATCGGTCGTCGTATTGCCATCGGCGACTTCAAGGAACTCAATATCATCGTCAAAGGTGATGTCGATGGCTCAGTGGAGGCTCTTGCCGGCGAGTTGCTGAAACTCAGCACTGAACAGGTGCAGGTCAACGTCATCCACAAGTCTGTGGGTCAGGTGACCGAAACGGATGTGATGTTGGCGACGGCATCCAACGCCCTCATCGTGGCCTTCCAGGTACGTCCGTCTGCCAACGCCCGCAAAATGGCCGAAGCCGAACAAATCGATATTCGCACCTATTCCATTATTTATACCGCAATCAATGAAATCAAGGATGCCATCGCGGGCATGCATTCGCCTGAAATCCGCGAGAAAGTGGTCTGCAACATTGAAATCCGCGAAGTTTTCCACATATCCAAAGTCGGAAATGTGGCAGGATGTGTGGTTCTCGACGGTAAATTGCAGCGCAGTACCAAAATCCGTCTCATTCGTGACGGTATCGTCATCTATACGGGCAAACTTGGATCCTTGCGCCGTTTCAAGGACGATGTCAAGGAAGTCCTTGCCGGTCAAGACTGCGGTTTGAACATCGATGGTTGTAACGACATCAAGGTCGGTGATATCATCGAGGGTTACGAGGAGTTCGAGGTCGCCTACGGGAAGTAGAATGATTTCGGAAAAAGCCAAAAGGCGGATTTGAAGTTCTACTCAAATCCGCCTTTTTTATAGGGTATAGTTTGGATTGTATCTTTATTCTGCACACCATTCAGCGTAGGAAGTGTCGGTTTCCCGTAAACGTACGCAGCAGAGTTTCACGGCAGAATCTAATCGCGACTGGATTTTTTGGGCGATGAAGCCGAGCAGGTTTTCTGTCGTTGGTTGAAAATCCACCACGACAATCTTTTCATAGTTCTGTTTCAGTGTTTCAATCAGTTGGCGGTCTGTTTTAGCATTAAGCACTAAGGCGTGGTCAAGAAGCGATATAATTTCCTCGTTGACAAGCCGTTTCAAGTCTCCAAAATCCATAACCATTCCATTTTTAGGGGAAGATTCGTCCTGGAGTGGTTGTCCGGCGAGCGTGATGTCCATTTTGTATGAATGGCCGTGAATGTTGCGGCAAAGTCCGTCGTAATTGCGCAGCGCGTGCGCCATTTCAAAACTGAATTGCTTTGTTATCTTAATGATACTCATTGTTTTACGATTTTATAAGTGTGAAAAATATCTGCAGTTGCTATTTTTAGCAGATAAACGCCTTGCGGCAAAGAGGAGATGTCCAAAGTGGTTGTATTTTGTATGATTTCATGTTTGGAAAGCTGCAAGATTCCGAGTATGTCAAAAAGGTCAATTTGGACTTCATCTTTTTGGTTTTCAGGTAATTGAATATTGATTATGTCTTTTGTCGGATTGGGGAAAATGTTCCAAAAGGACACCTCGTTGCTTGGAATGTAGGTCGCAAAGGCTGTTGTGGTGTCTGCCCCGAAAATCATTTCCGCTAACTGGGGAAAATCGATAAAAGGATTGCGATTGTGTTGCAACTGGTAAACGGCATTGTTACGGTCGATTTCCTTTTGGCTCACGGGGTCAAGGGCCGCCCATTGGAGCAGCAGCTGTTGCGCCCACGGCTTGAGGTTTCCACCGGAAAAATTGGACTGGGTTTCTACGCCGAGGTTTTTGTCCATGTAACAGACAGCCATGTAGAAGCAGGTGCGGGCGAAGTCGCCCTTGAAGCTGTCGATGGGTTCGAACACTTGGCCAGAGTAGCCGGGAATGTTGGATGTTCCAATTTTGCTGCCGTTTGTGCTGGTCCAGGTAGTGTTTGTCACTTTGCCGAAGGGCAGGTTGCTACGTTTGGCGTTGACAAACCCGTCGGTGGGGTAAAGGTGGAAAAGGTCGGTGTACATAGGTGCCACACTGCCGCCGAACCAGCTTTTCGGGATGGAGTGTTCGCGGTTGTAGCAGTCGCCCTCCTCGGAATAGCTGCCGCATTGGTCGCTGCTGAAAGTGAAATAGTAAGACGGTGTTGAGCCCGGCCGGTCTGAGTACATGTCCCAAACTTTTCCGTTGTCGGGGCGACGGTCAGTGCTTTGGAAAGCATTCCATAAGTTGCTGTATGATAATGAAGTATGGGTTTTGATGATGTTGTGCATGGCTTTCCGCAGCGCATAGCCGCTTTGGTGTTCCGCAGCTGCATAATAACTTTGCGGAGATTGCGCGAAGGTGGTGGCAAACGCCAACAGACATGAGAGGAAAAAAGTGAAAAAGCGGGGACTTCTCATGATAAATGGTCAGACGTGGGTTATTTTGTAAATCATTTCCTTTAGCAGTTCACCCCCGTCGCTGCTGGCCTCCACTCCTTTCGACTTTGCGTCATAGTCCCTTAAGATGGAAATGATGCGCATCAGTTGTGGCAAAGGGTGGTTGTTGGCGTAGCCGATGTTTTTGGCGAGGATGTTGTTTGAAAGTTTTGGGCCATAGATGATTTTTTGCATGTTGATGGATTTGTCAGGGGCAAGGTGGTAGCGAATCATCTTGTTGTAGAAGGTGAACAGCATTGAAATGGTGCGTATAAGGGGATTGTCCTTCTGGTACAAAGTGAAATTGAGTGCGATTTTATACGCTTTCTGCATATTTCGGGTTCCCAGTGCTTCTTGAAGTTCGAATATATTGTATTCTTTGCTTATGCCGATGTATTTTTCTACAACATCCGGGGTGATTTCGCTATTGGGCGGCAGTATAACTTGCAGCTTTTGGAATTCCGTGAAGATGCGGGAAAGATCATTGCCGATGTGTTCGCTCAAAATTTCGGCGGTTGTAGGACTCATTTTGAAGTTGAACGTTTGTGTTGCCAAATTTTGAATCCAGGCAGACAACTGGTAGTCTTTCACGCCGATAGACTCAAACGCGACGCCGTGCTTGGCGAAGGTTCTGCTTCCCGGAGATTTCAGTTTCCCGTATTTGTGGCATACTACAAGAATGGTTTGCGGACTCGGATCGTCCACGTATGGCTTTAACAGTTCGATGTTTTTCAAGTCTTTCGCCTCTTTAAGTATGACCACACGGTAGGGGCTTCCGAAGGGGAATTGCTTGGCGTTGGCCACGACCATGTCCACGGTGGTGTCTTTTCCGTAAAGTACTACTTGGTTGAAATCGCGCTCTTCCGGTGTCAAAATGTCTTCTTCGAACATTTTGGTGAGCTGGTCAATGAAAAAGGGTTCCTCGCCATGCAGCAAATATACTGGTGCGAGCTTTTTCTGCCGGATTTGTTCGACCACAGTTCCATAGCTGGTGGTTGAGCTGTCCTGTTCTTTATCCTTTTTTGCAGCCATTTTCTTTTTGTTTGTCCTAAGTTGCGTCGTTTCTTCGACTAAAAATAGTGTTCCGCCACTTGGAAGATTACTTTCTCGTCAGGTTCGTATAATCCGCGTTCGTTGGTGAGGATAAAGTCGGCGATGTTGTGCCGGCGATAGTTTTCGGGAATTTTGTTGGGGCTGTCGAGGATGATGTCAAATGTTTCTGGGTGAATACCCACCTCCAGATCGGTGGCGTAGCTGGTGAAATGGTGCAGGAAGTCATCGACTTTATCCACTAAAGCGTTGCCGAGTTCGCCAGCTGTTGTGATTTTTTGGTTTTTCATAATTCAAATTGTTTTATGAGGTGCAAAGGTATTTTTTCTAACGGATTATGCAAGTTGAAAATTAGTGGAGGTCGGCGCCGATGAGGTGCATGAATTCCTGCCGGGTGTTCTCGTTCTTGAGGAATGCGCCGGTGAATTCGGAGGTGGTGGTCACGGAGTTCTGTTTCTGGATGCCGCGCATGGACATGCAGAGGTGCTGTGCCTCGATGACGACGGCCACGCCGAGAGGATTCAGGACTTCTTGCAGGCAGTCCTTGATTTGGGAGGTGAGCCGTTCCTGCAGCTGCAGGCGGCGCGCGAAGCATTCCACTACACGCGGGATTTTGCTAAGCCCTACAATGGTGCCATTGGGGATGTAGCCAATATGTGCTTTTCCGAAGAAGGGCAGCAGATGATGCTCGCACATGGAGTAGATTTCGATGTCCTTCACCACCACGATCTGTTTGTAGTCTTCGTGGAACAGGGCGCTTTCGAGTATGGCCTTGGGGTCTTGTCGGTAGCCGTGGGTCAGAAAGTCCATGGCTTTGGCCACTCGCATTGGGGTCTTCAGCAATCCTTCGCGTTCAGGGTCTTCTCCCAGACCGCCCAATATCGCCTTGTAATGGAAGGCTAAATTTTCTAAATTCTCTTCTGAGAACGTGGGAACTTTACTCATGTTTATACTGTTAATTTTGCTTAATTCGTTTTTCTTGCAGAGAGGTTAGGAAACGGTATTTATATAGGGGTTGTACATCCGTTCTTCCCCAACTGTGGTGGCGTCGCCGTGGCCGGACAGGATGTTCACGTCGTCGGGCAGAGGGAGGATTTTCTCGCGTATGCTTTGCAGCAGTAGTGTGCCGTTGCCGGTGGGCAGGTCGCTGCGCCCTACACTTCTTTCGAAAATCAGATCGCCGGTGAAGACCACTTTGTCGTTGGCGCTATACAGGCAGATGCTGCCGTCGCAGTGGCCGGGAGTGTAATACACCGAGAGTTTTTGGTTTCCGAACGCCACTTCGTCGCCCTCTTTCAGGAAGCGGTCAGGAGCGGGCATCTCGTCCACCTCCATGCCGAAAGCGGCGGCGTATGCGAAAGCCTTGCGGTAAATCGGCATCCCAGCCTCGTGCAGCAGTACTTTCGGATGGTACTCCGCCACACACCAGGGGTTGCCCGCAATGTGGTCGATGTGCGGATGCGTGTTGACAATGTACTTGACTGTAAGGTTCTTTTGGGCGACGTATTCGCGAATCTGCTCATCTTCGTATGCCCGACAGTTGCCCGGATCCACAATCAACGCTTCGCCCGTCTCGTCCGACAGAATGTAGGTGTTGACCATAATCGGGTTGAAGTGGAACGTCTTTATCTCCATATTCACAAATTTTAACTGTGATTGTTTCATCATATCCCGCAGCGATTTTTGTTTTTTTAACACGTTTGCCCTAATCATTCTAAACCTTCTAAACCCTCTAAACTTCCTACTCAGAACGGCCTTTTCTGCGCGTCTGCGGCGTAAATCTCCTTCACCTTGGTGCCTCTTTCGAAGATGACGCTGTAGTAGAGCTTGCCCTGCGGTGTCCAGCTCGACCATTTGCCGTGGCGCAGGCGGTCCTTGAAAGCACCCTGCGTGTGCTTCACCCCGTTGTCGTAATATTCGGTGAAGGCACCCTCCGGAACATCGTGCACGAAGTTCTGTTCACGAACCACTCTTTCGTACATGTTGTAGAACACCCATTTGCCTTCCTTCAGATCCTTGGAATATTTGCCTTTGGAGAGGATATGCCCGTTTTGGGCATATTCGTTCCAGTTTCCGTTTTTCTGGTTGCTGGCATATTTTCCCTGGCTGCGCATTTTGCCCGACTCTTCCCAGAAATGGGTGGAAAGGCCGTTCAGTTCGCCGCCTTTGAAATTGTTCTCGTACTTTTTGTAGCCGTTCTCATACCATCCTTCCCAATATCCCTCCATCACGGCATCCTTGAACGTACCCTGGTCTTTGACGTGGCCGTTGTGGTAGTAGGAGATCCACTTCCCGTTTTCCTTGTCGTTTTTGAACGCACCCTCGCGCTGGATTTTGCCGTCCTCATACCAGGCCTTCCATAGGCCTTCGCGCTTGCCTTTTTCGTAACTTCCTTTGCGCCATATCTTTCCGTCTTCATAATAGTAAGTCCAAGTGCCGTGTTGCAGTCCGTTTTCAAAGTTGCCTTCGCTGCCCAGACGGCCCTCGGCGTCGTAGAATTTCCAAAGCCCCTGTTGCAGTCCATGCACTAATTTGCCCTCCATATCCTTCAGGCCGCCGCGGTTCCACCAGCAGGCCTCTCCCTCCAACAGCCCCATGTCGTAGGTTCCTTCGAAGTATTTTTCGCCGTTGTCGTAGTACTCGATGACGTGGCCGTGGACGCTGTCACCCACATACTTCACCTGCTTGTAGAGTTGTCCGTTAGGGTGGTAGAAGGTCCATTCACCGTCGCGATGCCCGTCCTTGAACTGTCCTTCCGACTCCACTCTTCCCGACTGGAACCAGCTTTTGAATGGGCCGTTGTCGGCATGGTATTCCTGCCCAAGTTTGCCGTCGTCGTACCAGACCTTCCACACGCCTACCTTGAGGCCGTCCTTGTAGTCGCCCTCGGTCCATTTGGAACCGTTGTTGTGGTAATAGACCCAGTGTCCTTGCTCCAATCCCTTTTTCTGTATGCCTTTGGACATCAGTTTGCCGTTTTTCCAGTAGATTTTGGTCGTGTCTTGTGCCGACAGCGACAACGCCAACGTGGCGCATAAGCCTATCAAAAGTATCTTTTTCATTCCTAAAAAATTAGATGGCAAATGTACATAAATTATGAATACACACAGACAAATGAAATTGCCGCTATAGAGACGTACTATGGCGCGTCTCCACAATTTCAGAAGAAAGATACAAATTCCTTGGATATATTGAAATTGGGGAGAGAGGCGTGCGGGAAAGCGGGATTGGGAGAAAAGGCTAAATTCGATTGATTTCCATTTCTAACCGAATGTGGAACAGGGCGTTGACATCTTTTACGATTTCCTCGGCCGTGTGTAGGATTTCTTGTGGGGTAGCGTTGCCGTAGTTCACCAGCACCAATGCCTGGTTTTTCCAGGTGCCGGCATTTCCCATGCGTTTGCCTTTCCAGCCTGCTTTTTCAATCAGTTGACCGGCCGACAATTTTTTTTGTCCGTCGGGAACATCGTAGGCCACCAAATCAGGGTAATCTGCCAGTAGTTCGCGGAATTGTTCAGTTGGGATAACGGGGTTTTTGAAAAAGCTGCCGCCGTTTCCGACGATTTTCGGATCCGGCAATTTGGCATCGCGGATTTTTCGCACGCATTCGGAGACATTGCGCAGCGTAGTGGGGAGCTCGCGGTCGCGGAGTGCGTTGGCCAATCCTTGATAGGTTAGTGTAAAATGTTGTTTTTTAGATAGTTGAAATTGCACATGCGTAATAATGCAGTCGTGTTTCAATTCTTGCTTGAAGATGGAGTTTCGGTATCCGAAGCGGCAGTCGGCATTGGAGAGGGCAAAGGGTTTTCCAGTGGAGATGACGAAACCTTCTACTTTGGAAATGGTGTCCTTCACTTCCACCCCGTAAGCGCCGATGTTTTGCACTGGAGCGCTCCCTGTTAGTCCCGGGATTCCTGTAAGATTCTCAATGCCATATAGTTGATGTTTAATACAGTATTGGATAAGATTGTCCCAAGGTTCTCCGGCAGCCACGCGCAGGGTTGCGGAGTCGCTGTTTTGATCTGTCACCTCGATGCCGCTGAAGGCTGGATGCGCCACAATTCCGTCAAAGTCTTGAGTGAACAGCGTGTTGCTGCCGCCACCGAGGATGTAGTAGGGATGTTGTCGCAAAATTTCTATGATTTCCGGGGTTTCGGAAGCCGACTCGATTTTCAGAAAATGCCGTGCAAACACTTCCAATCCGAAAGTGTTATAGGGTTTAAGATTTTGATTGTCAAATAATTGCATAAGGCAAAACCAGGATTCCGTTTTGGGGTAGAGGTTTGCGAAGTTTGTTTCAAATGTTGTAATTCCGAGGGCCGAATATGGCGCTGCCGATGCGGACAAGGGTGCTGCCTTCTTCGATGGCGATGGGATAGTCATCGGTCATGCCCATTGAAAGTTCCTTGAAATCAGAATTTTGTGAAAAATACTTGGTTTTAAGGATTTCAAAGATGTCATGTAAGTGGTGAAATTCCCGGCGCACTTGCTCGTGGTTATCCGTAAAAGTGGCCATGCCCATGACTCCGTGAATCTCCACGTTCTTAAAATCTTGGAAAACAGGGTTTTGAAGCATTTCTTCGCATTCTTCCTGGGTAAAGCCGAATTTGGTCTCTTCTTCCGCGATGTGGAACTGCAACAGGCAGGGAATCACGCGGTTGTGCTTCGCAGCTTGTTTGTTGACCTCTTTAAGCAGGTCGAGGCTGTCGATGCTGTGGATGAGGGAGACATACGGGGCGATGTATTTAACCTTGTTGGTCTGGAGGTGGCCGATGAAGTGCCATTCGATGTCTTCAGGCAGTTGTTCGTGCTTGGCCTTCATTTCTTGGGCATGGTTTTCACCAAAAACGCGCTGTCCGTGTTGGTACAGCGCGGCAATGTCTTCCGCCGGCTTGAATTTGGAAACGGCGACCAGGCGCACTCCGGCGGGCAGTGAAGCCCGGATTTCGTCGTATTTTTCGATGTTCATACGGACTGTAATTAGTGACCCCGGCGGGATTCAAACCCACGACTTTCAGAACCGGAATCTGACGTTCTATTCAGCTGAACTACGGGGCCGGTTTTCGGCGGCAAAAATACATTTTTTTTCGATATGCGGAGGAGGTGTTCAGGAAAGGATTTCAAGTTGTCGGATTGCTGAGTTGTTGATGCAAAATGACAGGTGCAAACCAGATTTTTTCCTTTTTCTCCTTCGTTTAGATGTCTTTTCGTTATGCTTGAGCCTCTTTGTTGTAAAAAAAATAGGCTTTCAAATATTTGATTTATAGGTAGTTGATATAAAAATAGAAAAAAATATTCGAAAAGGTGTGTGGATATTGAAAAAAGTGTATTTTTGCGCCATCAAAAAAGGAACGCTTCCTTAGCTCAGTTGGTTAGAGCATCTGACTGTTAATCAGAGGGTCCAAGGTTCAAGTCCTTGAGGGAGCGCAAA
>CAMVBK010000022.1:0-49501 GCA_947165685.1 uncultured Bacteroidales bacterium
CACCTGACCATCAACAACCCGCAGCACCAGCACTACGAGGTGACGGCCTGCGAGAACTACACCTGGGAGAACGGCAACGGGCAGACCTACTCCGAAAGCGGCTCCTACACCTACAGCCACACCGACGCCAACAACTGCACGCAGGTCGACACCCTCCACCTGACCATCAACAACCCGCAGCACCAGCACTACGAGGTGACGGCCTGCGAGAACTACACCTGGGAGAACGGCAACGGGCAGACCTACTCCGAAAGCGGCTCCTACACCTACAGCCACACCGACGCCAACAACTGCACGCAGGTCGACACCCTCCACCTGACCATCAACAACCCGCAGCACCAGCACTACGAGGTGACGGCCTGCGAGAACTACACCTGGGAGAACGGCAACGGGCAGACCTACTCCGAAAGCGGCTCCTACACCTACAGCCACACCGACGCCAACAACTGCACGCAGGTCGACACCCTCCACCTGACCGTCAACCCCTCCTACCACATCACCCTCTCCCCCACGATCTGCGAGAACAGCTCCTATACTTTCCTCGACACCACCGTCACTGAACCGGGAACTTACACACAGACAGGACACACTGTCAACGGCTGCGACTCCATCGTCACCGTCATCCTATCTGTGAGTTCTGAATATAGAGACACCATACCGCAGCACATCTGTCAGGGAGAATCGTTCGAGTTCGATGGCGTGGCACGCACCCAATCCGGTTTCTACACCAAAACCGACACCGCGGTAAATGGCTGCGACTCGGTCACCGTTTTGCACCTGTTCGTCCACGAATTGGACACTGTGCATTTCAACAACACCATTTGCTTGGGAGAAAACTTCCAACTGTACGGTTTCGACACCACACTCACCACCAGCGGGACACACCTCCTCTCCCGAACAGTCTCTTCTGAACCGTATCACTGCGACAGCACCATCATCGTCACCCTCACCGTCCGCGAACCCGTCACCATCACTACCATCCCGATCACTACCTGTCCGACCACCGAAATCGTGACCGCGACAGTTTCTTTCGACCATATCGTGAGTTATGACGGCATCGTGAGCTGGACCCTCAACGGGACCACCATCTCACACCCCGGCATATTCTCCCCGACAAATTCTGACGACTCGCTCAACATCACCATCCCGACCAACCTCTGCAATGACACCCTCTACTACACCGTTTCCTATACGGACAGCATCTGTTCTACCGAAATCATTGGCTTCGTGCATGTTGTGGATACCGTAAGCCCTGTCATAACCGGCACTCTTCCTGACATAAACTTGAATGGCTGTCCGTCTGAGACGTTGGCTAACGCCTATAACACCGCAACAGAAATCAACGCATTAGAAAACATCTCTATATCAGATATTTGCACGCCTGTCAACCAACTTTCATTGACTTATGAAGACGACACGCTCACCTCGGACTGCCATCTCTCCATCCTCCGCACCTACACCGTCACCGACCTCTGTGGAAACTCCTCTACCATCACCCAAAACATCCTGATTACCAGACCTTCCACGTTTACTATCAGCCAAGTGGACACAGTTGACACGGTCCAGTGCGAATCAATGGCCACCGCAGATCAGTTCACCCTGCCTATTGTGACGGATGCCTGTGACTCTGTCCTAATGCCATCAGGTCAACCAACCATCAATAGCAACATTTCAAATTGCGAAGGAACCAAATCCTTTACATACATCTATACCAATTGCGCTGGAGCCGACACAACCTGGACCTTCACTTTCCACGTCGCCCTGCCCGAGACCATCGCCAATGTGCCCGCCGACGACAGTTCCTCCGCGCCCTGCCTCGTGGACGCCGTCAACCCGGGAGCCTCCGACATCACCGACGCCTGCGGCAACACCATCGCGCCCGCCTTCGTGGACAGCACCGCCACTGTCAACCCCGACGGCACCGGCACCGTCGTCTTCCGTTACCGCTACACCGACTGCGCCGGCCACGACTCCGTGTGGACCTACACCTACACCCTCAACCCGTCAGCATTCTCACCCGCGCAGAACGGCGAGACCGAAGTCCACTGCCTCTCCGAGGTGCACGCCCCCACCCTGCCGACCGTCACCAACTGCGGGGAGACCGTCACGTTGGAATCCGGCAACAACACCGGCAGCATCGTCAACGGATGCGGCGACACCACATACGTTTATAATTACAATGTCAACGGAACCAGCTACACCTGGAGTTACACGTATCACGTGGTACCAGAAGACTTTGTGATCACCGAGGCCAATGGTCTTGACACCGTCAGCTGCCTCAGCGATGCCGTTGAACCGACCGCCCATATCCCGACCGTGATCAACGATTGCAACACCGCCATCAGCCACACCCTGGCCTCCATTGACACCACCGTGACCGGCTGCGAAGGCTCCATCACCTATACCTACACCTTCACCGACTGCGCTGGGCACAGCCACGAATGGACCTACACCTACGTTATCAAATTGCCTGCCCTGAACATCCCTGAGAACAGCGGTGCTACAATCGACTGCGCCAACGAGGCCGTCGAACCCGAGCCTGCGACGTTCACAGATGCCTGCGGACGCGACATTGCCGCCGTCGCCGACCCTAACAACCCGACGATGGACATCGCCGCCGACGGACACGGCACCGTGACCTACAGATACACCTACACCGACTGCGCCGGCAACATCTACCCGTGGGCGTTCGTCTATAACGTCACGCCCGACGACTTCAACCCCGTGGCCGACGCCGACACCACCGTCCACTGCGCCGGCGATGTCTTCACGCCCAGCACTCCTGTTGTGGAAGTCTGCGGCAACAGCATAGAGTTCACGCCTGCAGCGGCTACATTCGTCCAAGGCAGCGGCTGCGGCGACTCGGTCTATACCTTCACCTACGCCGTCAACGACACCGACTACACCTGGACATACACCTACCATATCGTTCCTGAAGACTTCGCTATCTTCTCCGCAAGCGGCGAGACCACCGTCAGCTGCATGGCACAGGTCTCCGCCGACAGCATCTCCCTGCCGACCGTCACCGACGCCTGCGACAACCTCCTCACACCGGGCGAGCCCGACATTGACGACTCAGGATTCAATGGCTGCCAGGGCGAAATCGTGTACACCTACCCGTACACCGACTGTGCCGGGAACACCCACAACTGGACCTTCACCTTCCATATCGTCCTTCCCGAGACCATCGCCAATGTGCCCGCGAACAACGGGGCCTCCGTGCCGTGCCTCGTGGACGCCGTCAACCCGGGAGCCTCCGACATCACCGACGCCTGCGGCAACACCATCGCGCCCGCCTTCGTGGACAGCACCGCCACTGTCAACCCCGACGGCACCGGCACCGTCGTCTTCCGTTACCGCTACACCGACTGCGCCGGCCACGACTCCGTGTGGACCTACACCTACACCCTCAACCCGTCAGCATTCTCACCCGCGCAGAACGGCGAGACCGAAGTCCACTGCCTCTCCGAGGTGCACGCCCCCACCCTGCCGACCGTCACCAACTGCGGGGAGACCGTCACGTTGGAATCCGGCAACAACACCGGCAGCATCGTCAACGGATGCGGCGACACCACATACGTTTATAATTACAATGTCAACGGAACCAGCTACACCTGGACATACACCTACCACGTGGTGCCGGAGGACTTTGGCATCCCGAATGACAGCAGCGTCCATGTCCAATGCATTGCGGATGTAGTCAAGCCTGATCCGCCAGTGGTCACAAACAACTGCAACACCGTTATCGTCCCTGTCGAACAACCCGTTGACAGCACCTTTGACGGATGTAGCGGACTGGTCTCCTATTCGTGGCTGTACGACGACTGTACCGGGAATCACAGCCATACATGGACCTGCACCTACTACGTTAATGACACGATTGCGCCGGCCTTCACTGCGCCGAACGACGCCACTCTTTGCAGGGACATCGACGGGACGATTGACACGAGCGCCGTTAATGCAGGCACTCCGACGAACATTTCGGACAACTGCGCTTCCCTGGACAACATCTCCATTTCGTATTCTGACATTTCCACAAACCACATTGTAACCCAAGACACTATTCTCAGAATCTGGACAGTGGAGGATTTGTGCAATAGTGTATCCGACACGCAGTACATTTATATCAACCCCGTATTAGAGACATTGTTAACGGACGAGATTTGTGCAGGGGAAATTTACAACAACTTCGGATTCAATGTTTTGGCTGTTTCGGACACTATTCTCAAAGATACAATTGTATCATTGGTGACCGGATGCGACTCCATCGTCACATTGCAACTTGCAGTTCACGAACCCAAAGAGACAAATCTAACCTCATCCCTCTGTCTTGGAGATACCTATCAAGAGAACGGATTCGATTTCACGGTCGAACATGCAAACGATACCACACTAATTTTGCACGACACCACTATTTTCGGTTGTGACAGCACAATCTATCTACATGTTTCGGTTCACATGCCGACGGACACCATACTATACGACAACATAAACTTCAATGACTTGCCTTTCGTACTGAACGGACACGAGTACTTTGCCCCTGACACTTATACCCAAAACACCGTGAATGTATTAGGCTGCGACTCTACCATCACGCTCGTACTCACCGTCAATTACAATGTCACGGCCAACGCCTACGACACCATCTGCGAGACGGAACTGCCGCTCACCTGGAACGAGGTCACCTTCCATACCGCCGGCGACACCACCGTCACTCTTGTGGCCGCCTCCGGGGCCGACAGCGTGCTCACCATGCACCTCCACGTCAACCCCGTCATCCACGTTGATGCCGCCACGAGCGTCTGTTACGGCGACACGTACGACGATCTCGGCTTCCATCTCACCGTCACCGCCGACACCGTGCTGACCGACACCGTGCCGTCCGCCCTCACCGGCTGCGACAGCATCACTACCGTCGCCGTCACCATGCTCAGCCCGACCTACAGCACCGTGGCCATCGACACCTGCGACACCTTCACCTGGATCGACGGCATCACCTACACCGAGAGCACCGGCACGCCGACCGTCACGTTGACCAATGCCGTGGGTTGTGACTCTGTCGTGACGCTGAACCTGACCATACGCCACTCCACCGAGTACACATTTACCGAAACGGTCGTGGAGAACGATCTGCCGTACCATATCAACGACACCATCGCCTATATGGATGCGGGCGAGTACACCGTGGTCGTCCCCAACGCCGCCGGCTGCGACTCCACCATCCACCTTACGCTTATCGTCAGCAACAATGTCACGGCCAACGCCTACGACACCATCTGCGAGACGGAGCTCCCGTTCACCTGGAACGAGGTCACCTTCCATACCGCCGGTGACAGCACCGCCACCGTGACCCTTATGGCCGCCTCCGGGGCCGACAGCGTGCTCGCCATGCACCTCCATGTCGATACCATCGTGCGCGTCAACGCCGCCGTGAGCGTCTGCTACGGCGACACGTACGACGATCTCGGCTTCCATCTCGCCATCACCGCCGACACCGTCCTGACCGACACCGTGCCGTCCGCCCTCACCGGCTGCGACAGCATCACCACCGTCGCCGTCACCATGCTCAGCCCGACTTACAGCACCGTGACCGTTGACACCTGCGACTCCTTCACCTGGATCGACGGCGTCATCTACACCGAGAGCACCAGCACCCCGACGGTCACCCTCACCAATGCCGTGGGTTGTGACTCCATCGTGACGCTAAACCTGACCATACGGCACTCCACCGAGTACACATTTACCGAAACGGTTGTGGAGAACGATCTGCCGTACCATATCAACGACACCATCGCCTTTGATGAGGAGGGCGAGTACACCGTGATTATCCCCAATGCCGCTGGCTGCGACTCCACCATCCACTTCACGCTTATCGTCAGCAACAATGTCACGGCCAACGCCTACGACACCATCTGCGAGACGGAGCTCCCGTTCACCTGGAACGAGGTCACCTTCCATACCGCCGGTGACAGCGCCGCCACCGTGACCCTCACGGCCGTGTCCGGCGCCGACAGCGTGCTCACCATGCACCTGCATGTCGATACCGTCGTGCGCGTCAACGCCGCCGCGAGCGTCTGTTACGGCGACACGTACGGCGATCTCGGCTTCCATCTCACTGTCACTGCCGACACCGTGCTGACCCACACCGTGCCGTCCGCCCTCACCGGCTGCGACAGCATCACCACCGTCGCCGTCACCATGCTCAGCCCGACTTACAGCACCGTGACCATCGACACCTGCGACACCTTCACCTGGATCGACGGCGTCACCTACACCGAGAGCACCAGCACCCCGACCGTCACGTTGACCAATGTGGCAGGCTGCGACTCCATCGTTACGCTGAACCTGACCATCAGAAAATCATCGAACGCCATAGACACTCAAGTGGCTTGCGACAGTTTCACCTGGATTGACGGCATTACCTACACCGAAAGCACTGATAACCAAATATTCACGCTTTCCAACGCCTCCGGTTGCGACTCCATTGTCACCTTGCACCTCACCGTCCGCCATGCCACCGTCGGCGACACCATCGTCACGGCATGCGACAGCTTCACTTGGCACGGCGTGACCTACACCGAGACGCCGACGATCGCCCCGACTTTCACCATCGAGGGAGGCAGCGCGGTCGGCTGCGACTCCATCGTCACCCTGCACCTCACTGTCCACCAGCCGCAGCACGCCGCCTTTACGGTGGATGCGTGCGAAACCTATGATTGGAACGGCTCTACCTACACACAATCAGGCACTTACAATTTCTCCCACCAAGATGCGAACGGCTGCACGCAGGTCGATACCCTGCATCTCACCATCCACACCCCGGTGCACGACGCCGTCACGGTGGAGGTTTGCGCCCCGTACCCGTGGAACGGACAGGTCTATACGGAAGCGGGCGACTACACCTTTGCGCATCCCGACGGGTACGGATGCGAGCAGGTCGATACCCTGCACCTGATCTTCTTGAATCCGTTTGTCGAGATTGTGCCCCGCACCCGCCGCTTCTGCGACGAGGGCAGCGCCGTGCTTGAGGTGCAGACCGACCTGGCCGACTACGAATGGAGTACCGGAGAGACGACGCCTGCCATAACCGTCTATGAAGAAGGCGTTTACACGGTGACAGCCTCCCAGGGCGAATGCGTTGTGGAGGCGGAATACACCCTCAAGCCGTGCGAGCACGACCTTCTCCTGCCGAACGCCTTCTCCCCGGACGGCGATGGGCTCAACGACGAGTTTTACATTCCCGAGGCCTACCACGAGCAAATCAACGACTACGGCTTCAGCGTCCGCATCTACAACCGCTGGGGCGAGGCGGTGTACAGCGCCACCGACAAGCGCTTCCGCTGGAACGGCGAGATCAACGGGCGGGTGTATCACCACAACGTCTATAACTATGTCATCGAATACCGGACATGGTCCGGAGTGCCGCGCCAGATAAGGGGCAGCGTGACGGTGCGGTAACCTCTCGCCCTTCATGCCGCATCCATCCACGAAAACTGGGTTCCATCGAGTTTCCAAAATCTGGGATCCAGCTTGTAAAATATTGTCCTTTCACATCGAAAAAAATTGTACTTTCGCAAATTCTTTATAATGTGCATTTTGGAATAATTATATTTTATAACAAACTAAATATCAATTAAATATGGCAATGCAAGATAAAATCAACGAGTTGCTCGCTTTGCGCGAGAAGGCTCGTTTGGGCGGCGGTCAAGACAAGATTGACAAACAGCACGCCAAGGGTAAATATTCCGCGCGGGAGCGCATCATGATGTTCCTCGACGAAGGCAGCTTTGAGGAGTTCGACATGTTCGTGACCCACCGCTGCACCAACTTCGGCATCGAGAAGGACAAGTTCCTCTCCGACGGCGTTGTCACCGGCTACGGCACGGTGAACGGCCGCCTGGTCTATGTCTTCTCGCAGGACTTCACGGTCTTCGGCGGCTCGCTGTCCGAGACCTTCGCGGCGAAAATATGCAAGGTGATGGACCAGGCCATGAAGGTCGGTGCGCCCGTCATCGGCTTCAACGACTCCGGCGGAGCCCGTATCCAGGAGGGCGTGAACAGTCTGGCCGGCTATGCCGAGATCTTCCAGCGCAACATCCTCGCCTCTGGCGTCGTGCCGCAGATCTCCGCCATCTTCGGTCCCTGCGCCGGCGGTGCCGTCTATTCTCCTGCATTGACCGACTTCATCATGATGACCCAGAACTCCAGCTACATGTTTGTCACGGGTCCGAAGGTAGTGAAGACCGTCACCGGCGAGGACGTGACCACCGAGCAGCTCGGCGGCGCGACCATCCACTCCACCAAGTCCGGCGTGGCGCAGTTCTCCGTGTCCGACGAGGAGACGGGCATCGCCCTGCTGCGCGAGCTCATCGGCTACCTGCCCTCCAACAACATGGAGGAACCCCCGTACGAGCCCACCGAGGATCCCATCAACCGCTTGGAGGACTCGCTCAACTCCATCATCCCCGACAACCCGAACCAGCCCTACGACGTGAAGGACGTGATTGCCGGCATCGTCGATGACGGCAAGTTCCTGGAAGTGCACGCCACCTACGCCCAGAACATCGTGGTCGGCTTCGCCCGCTTCAACGGCATGAGCGTGGGCATCGTGGCCAACCAGCCCAAGTGCATGGCCGGCGTGCTCGACATCAACGCCTCCCGCAAGGGCGCGCGCTTCGTCCGCTTCTGCGATGCCTTCAACATCCCGTTGGTCACGCTGGTTGACGTCCCCGGCTTCCTGCCCGGCACCGGCCAAGAGTACGGCGGCATCATCCTGCACGGCGCGAAGCTGCTCTACGCTTACGGCGAGTGCACTGTGCCGAAAGTCACGGTCATCCTGCGCAAGAACTACGGCGGCGCCTACTGCGTGATGAGCTCCAAGCACCTGCGCGGCGACGTGAACTACGCTTGGCCGACCGCCGAGATCGCCGTCATGGGCGGCAGCGGCGCAGCTGAAATCCTCTACGGCTCCCAGATGAAGAAGATCGAGGATGCCGGCGAACGCCAAAAATTCCTCGACGAGAAGGTGGAGGAATACCGCCAGAAATTCTCCAACCCGTACGTGGCCGCGCAATACGGCTACATCGACGACGTCATCGAGCCGCGCAACACTCGTTTCCGCGTGATCCGCGCCCTCGAGTCGCTGCGCAACAAGCGTCTGGAGAACCCGGCCAAGAAACACGACAACCTGCCGCTGTAATATGTTCGTTGTAGAGACGCAATGTATCGCGTCTCTACATTATAAAAAACAATAAATTAGAGTTTTATGAAATCGATTTACAAATATATTTTCACCGTTGTCGTGCTGTTCGCCGCCACGGCCTCCTTCGGGCAGTCGGTGCACGACCTGCGCCTCAACGAGATGATGATCAAGAACGTGGACAACTATGCGGACGAGTATGGCCGGCACGTGCCGTGGGTGGAGATCTTCAACACCGCCTACAACACGGTCAACATTACCGGCTGCTTCCTCACCGATGATACCACGGGCTTGGCCGCCGCCGGCAAGAAGGGCGGCACGATTCCCTCCAACTGGTACCGTATCCCGACGGACCAGCACATGTACATGCCCCAGCGCAGTTACCTGGTCTTCTTCCTGGACAACTCGCCGCTCTACGGCCCGTTCCACACCAACTTCACCCCGGAAAAGTCGAATACGCGCTACATCGCGCTCATCAGCTCCGACGGCAAGGAACTTCTCGACCTCGTGGAGTATCCCGTGGAACTGCGCGACACCTCCCGCGTGTTCGGCTACGTGGCCGACGGGGTGCGCGACAACAAGGCCTTCAAGAAGGGCATCCGCGCCTCTGGCGAACTGAACTTCCTGAGCGACTTCACCCCCGCATCCTCCAACGAGACCGAGGTGAAGATTTCCAAGCAGGACAAGCTCAAACGCGACGACCCCTATGGCATCGGCATGGCCATCATCTCCATGGCCGTAGTGTTCACGGCGCTTATCATGATCTACGTCATGCTGAAAATCTTCAACTACGCGAGCCGCCGCGCCACGATGAAGTCGAAAGCCAAGGAGGAGGCCTCCAAAACGCCCGCCATGGCTGCGGCCGCAGGCACCAAAGCCGATGACGAGGCCGTGAACGG
The DNA here is from genome assembly GCA_947165685.1 of uncultured Bacteroidales bacterium. Classification (GTDB taxonomy): domain Bacteria; phylum Bacteroidota; class Bacteroidia; order Bacteroidales; family WCHB1-69; genus F23-D06. The sequence goes on from CAMVBK010000022.1 coordinate 10,099, forward strand.
CGAGACCGTGGCCGCCATAGGCACCGCCCTGCACCTCCACTTCGGCAGCATGCACGACGAGGAGAGCGAGGTCATCACCATCAACATGCCCTCCAAACACTACTCCCCGTGGGCGCAGAAGGAACTCACCATGAAGAAAAACCCCAGAAGATAATCACCAAAATTTGAAAAATAAAGAATATGAAAACCTATAACTTTAAGATTTACGGAAATAAGTACGCCGTCGAAGTCGGCGAATTGGAAGACAACAACATCGAAGTGACCGTCAACGGCACGCCCTACAAGGTGGAGCTCGACATGGAGTTGAAACCCCGGACGGTGAAGCCCGTGGTGAAAGTGGCCGCCGCCCCGAAGGCACAGGCCGCTGCTCCCGCGCAGAAAGTGGCTCCCGCCGCTCCCACGGGCGGTGGCGGCACCCTCAACTCCCCGCTGCCCGGCACCGTGCTCGACGTGTTCGTGAAACCCGGCGACGCCGTCAAGGCCGGCCAGCGCCTCCTCCTGCTCGAAGCCATGAAGATGGAAAACAACATCGACGCCGACCGCGACGGTGTGGTCAAAGAGGTGAAGGTGAGCAAGAGCGATGCCGTCATGGAAGGACAAGTGCTCGTGGTTTTTGAATAGTTTCCCAATAAGAAAAAATTGAGATTATGTTAGAGTTTTTCAAAGAAGGATTATTGCAATTCCTGAGCTATTCCGGCTTCGGAAACTGCACCTGGGGGCATATCATCATGATATGCATCGGCCTGGTGTTCATAGCTTTGGGCATTATCAAGGAATATGAGCCGCTGTTGCTCGTACCCATCGGTTTCGGCATTATCATCGGCAACATCCCGTTCACTGACGGTCTGCAGGTCGGCGTGTATGAGAACGGAGCCGTGCTCAACTACCTCTATTTCGGTGTGGTGAAGGGCTTCTACCCGCCACTGATCTTCCTGGGCATCGGGGCCATGACGGACTTCTCGGCCCTGATTTCCAACCCGAAGCTGATCCTGATCGGCGCGGCAGCCCAATTCGGCATCTTCGCGGCCTACATCACCGCCTTGTTGCTCGGCTTCACGCCCATGGAGGCCGGTGCCATCGGCATCATCGGCGGCGCTGACGGCCCCACGGCCATTTTCATTTCGTCCAAGCTCGCCCCGAGCATGATGGGTGCCATCGCCGTGTCGGCTTACTCCTACATGGCCTTGGTGCCGGTGATCCAACCGCCCATCATGCGCGCGCTGACCACCCCGAAGGAGCGCCTCATCCGCATGAGACCGCCCCGCGCCGTCAGCCACCGCGAGAAAGTGCTCTTCCCGCTGCTCTGCATCCTGCTCACCGCGTTCCTCGTGCCCACGGGCCTGCCGTTGCTCGGTATGCTGTTCTTCGGTAACCTGCTCAAGGAGAGCGGCGTGACCAAACGATTGGCCAACACCGCCTCCGGCCCCATCGTGGATATCGTCACCATCCTCATCGGCCTCACCGTCGGTGCCTCCACGCAGGCCACCAACTTCCTGCGTCCCGCCTCCGTGCTCATCTTCGTGCTCGGTGCCTTCTCCTTCGTGATTGCCACCGCCTCCGGCGTGCTCTTCGTGAAGTTCTTCAACCTTTTCCTTAAGGGCGACAACAAGATCAACCCGCTCATCGGCAACGCAGGCGTCTCCGCCGTGCCCGACGCGGCGCGTGTCTCCTTGGTGGAAGGACAGAAGTACGACCGCACCAACTTCCTGCTCATGCACGCCATGGGTCCCAACGTGGCCGGCGTCATCGGCAGCGCAGTGGCCGCCGGTATCCTGTTGAGCTTCCTCTACTAAGTCGATACAATATTATTATATATGATGCGAAAAGGGACTGTCGAAAGCAGTCCCTTTTTGAATCTATAGAAACACATCCATACCAAGCACTTCAAAACATCCTCTCAACTGCGCATTTAACCCAAAATTTCTGCGAAAATGCATTCTTTTTTCGATCAAGAGACTCTTAAAAGCCGTGAGAAAGAATGTACAACAAATTAATAATCAATCACATAACCAAAAAATAAAAAATTTATCCATCCTTGCCGATACAACAAAAAAAATACTATCTTTGCCGCCGTAATGAAACGGGGTGTGGCGCAGTTGGCTAGCGCACTTGCATGGGGTGCAAGGGGTCGGAAGTTCGAGTCTTCTCACCCCGACAACATTACGAAAAGATGGTGCATAGTTTTAACACGGAGTATGATGAAAGTCATGCTCTTTTTTTATTTTCAGCACGGAGAAATGTTTGGTGAAAATTGTATCTTTGCGCCCTCAAAAAAATGTATTCACAAAAAATAGAATAACAATGAAAAGAATACTGGTCATAGGCGCATGCGGGCAAATCGGTTCTGAGTTAACCCCCGCGCTGCGTGCAGTTTACGGGACAGACAACGTTGTTGCCGCCGACATGATTTACCCGTTGAAAGGCGAACTGGCCGAAGCGGGTCCTTCCTGCAAGATCGACGCGACAAATGCCCAAGACATCGCTGACGCGGTGAAAAAATACAACATCGACGCCATCTACAACCTTGCCGCCATCCTCTCCGCCAAGGCGGAGGCCAACCCCATGCTCGGCTGGAACGTCGGCATCGGCGCACTGCTCAACTGCCTGGAAGTCTCCCGCGAGTTCGGCTGCGCCCTCTTCACCCCGAGTTCCATCGGTGCTTTCGGTCCCGACACCCCGCACGACATGACCCCGCAGGACACCATCCAACGCCCGAAGACCATCTACGGCGTTACTAAGGTCACCGGCGAACTGCTCAGCGACTACTACTTCAAGCGTTTCGGCGTCGATACCCGTTCGGTCCGCTTCCCCGGCCTCATCTCCAATGTCACGCTTCCCGGCGGCGGCACCACCGACTACGCCGTGGAAATCTACTATGCCGCTGTGAAGGGCGAGAAGTTCACCTGCCCCATCGCAAAAGGCACTTTCATGGACATGATGTACATGCCCGATGCCCTCAAAGCCGCCATGGACCTCATGGAAGCCGACCCGGCCAAGCTCATCCACCGCAACTCCTTCAACATCACGGCCATGAGCTTCGAGCCCGAGATGATTTTCAACGAAATCAAGAAGCACATCCCCGACTTCCAGATGGAGTACCAATACGACGAACTGCGCCAAAGCATCGCCGACTCCTGGCCGAACCAAATGGACGACCACTGCGCCCGCGAGGAATGGGGCTTCAAGCCGCAATTCGACCTCGCCTCCATGACCGTCGATATGATCAAGGTCCTGAAGGAACGCTACAACAAGTAATTACTTTTTCCATCATAAAAAACGGCGGGAACAAGACGGTTTCCGCCGTTTTTTAATCACAAAACTCCCAAAACATGGCATACTTCCTTGGAATAGACCTCGGCAGCTCCTCCGTGAAAGTCGTCCTGATGGACGGCGAGACGGGATCCGCGGCGGCTTCGGCCTTCGCTCCGCAATCAGAGGCCCCCATCAGCGCCCCGCAAGACGGATGGGCGGAACAAAACCCCAACGACTGGTGGGTTTACCTGAAAACAGCCCTCCACTCTGCCCTTCACACAGCGGGCATTCCACCTGAGGCCATCAAGGCCATCGGCATCACCTACCAAATGCACGGCTTAGTGCTGGTTGACAAGCAGTTGCAAACTCTTCGACCAAGCATCATCTGGTGTGACAGTCGAGCCGTGCCCTACGGGGAGCGGGCATTCGAGACGCTGGGCCACGACTATTGTCTGCAACATCTGCTCAACACGCCCGGCAACTTCACTGCCGCCAAACTGGCTTGGGTACGGGAAAACGAGCCCGGCATTTTCGACCGAGTACACAAATTCATGCTGCCCGGCGACTACATCGCCATGCGGATGACCGGCGAAGTGCGCACTACGGTACCCGGACTTTCCGAAGGCATGTTCTGGGACTTTCGCGAGAACAGGGTGTCGGAACCGCTGCTGCGTTGCCTCGGCATCCCCGAAGAGATGATTCCCGAACAAGTGCCGACTTTTGGAAAGCAGGGCTTCCTAACGGCATCTGCGGCTGCCGAACTCGGTCTGCCCGCCGGCATTCCCATCTGCTACCGGGCTGGCGACCAACCCAACAATGCATTGTCCCTCAACGTCTTGAATCCCGGGGAAGTAGCCTCCACCGCCGGAACATCGGGGGTGGTTTATGGCATCAGCGACCAAGTCAGCACTGACCCGAAATCCCGCATCAACATATTCGCGCACGTAAACCACCTTGCCGCAGCTCCCCGTTTGGGGGTAATGCACTGCACCAACGGCGTGGGTATCCAGAATGCGTGGATGAAGCGGATGATGGCATCGGGTAAGAGCTACGAAGAGTTCAACAACATGGCGGCACAGGCTCCGGCCGGCTCGGACGGTGTTTCCGTACTTCCTTTCGGAAATGGTGCCGAGCGCATCCTTGAAAACCGGCAGATCGGCTCTTCCATCCACGGCATCAACTTCAACATACACGATGCCAGCACATTGGCACGCGCCGCACAGGAAGGGGTGGCCTTCTCTTTCAAATACGGCATGGACATCATGCAGCAGACCGGCATGAGCACGCGCGTCATTCGAGCAGGGCACGCGAACCTGTTCCTCAGTCCGGTCTTTCGCACCACGCTGGCGACAGTCGCCGATGCGGTCATCGAACTCTACGACACCAACGGCGCACAAGGTGCGGCCATAGGCGCGGCATTGGGGTATGGCCACTACCCCACCCCGAAAGAGGCTTTCCTATCGCTTCGCCGAATCGCTGTCGTGGAGCCCGATTTCGCCATCCGCGCCGCCTGCATTGACGCATACGCACGATGGAAAGAACTGCTGCGGCATCGGCTCGCCCAAATTTAAAAGAAAAAATGTACTTTTGCGGATTCAAACGGAAATAAATCAAGCAATATGGAATATTATCAAGGTTCAACCGCTTTTTTTCCTAAGGTAGGGAAAATCCATTTTGAAGGCAAGGATTCCAAGAATCCGTTGGCTTTCCACTATTATGACGAGAACCGCGTGGTGATGGGCAAGACCATGCGCGAGCACCTCAAGTTCGCGATGGCCTATTGGCACACGCTTTGCGCCGACGGCGTCGATCAATTCGGCGGCCCCACGAAGACCTTTCCGTGGAACGCCGCCGCCGACCCCATCTCCCGGGCCAAGCTGAAGATGGATGCCGCCTTTGAGTTCATGACCAAGTGCGGCATACCCTACTACTGCTTCCACGATGTCGATGTGGTAGAGCCCGGCGACTCACTCTCCGAGTTCGAGAAACGGCTGTCCACGATGGTGGAACACGCCCAAGGGCTGCAGCAGGCCACAGGAAAGCAACTTCTATGGTCCACCGCCAACGTCTTCGGCCACAAGCGTTACATGAACGGCGCCGCCACCAACCCCGACTTCCATGTCACCGCTTTCGCCGCCACGCAAATCAAGAACGCCATCGATGCCTGCATCGCCCTCGGCGGTCAGAACTACGTCTTCTGGGGCGGACGGGAAGGCTACATGTCGCTGCTCAACACCGACATGAAGCGCGAGAAGGAGCATCTGGCCATGCTGTTGACGATGGCGAGAGACTACGGCCGCAAGCAGGGCTTCAAGGGCACGTTCCTCATCGAGCCGAAGCCGATGGAACCCACCAAGCACCAATACGACGTCGATGCCGAGACGGTCATCGGGTTTCTCAGGCATTACGGGTTGGACAAGGACTTCGCGCTGAACATCGAGGTGAACCACGCCACGCTGGCCGGCCACACTTTCGAGCACGAGCTGCAGTGCGCCGCCGACGCGGGCATGCTGTGCAGCATCGACATCAACCGCGGCGACTACCAGAACGGCTGGGACACCGACCAGTTCCCGATCGATCCTTACGAACTGACGATGGCATGGTTAGTGATCCTTCAGGGTGGCGGATTCACCACTGGCGGGACCAACTTCGACGCCAAGACGCGCCGCAACTCCACCGACTTGGAGGACCTCTTCTACGCACATATCAGCGGCATGGACGCCTTCGCGCGCGGACTGCTCGCCGCCGCCGCCATCCTCGAGAACTCCGACCTCGTGAAGATGCGCACCCAGCGCTACGCCTCCTTCGACGAGGGCCAAGGCAAGGCCTTCGAGGATGGAAAACTCACCTTGGAGGACCTGCGTAACATCGCCCTGCAGCTCCCCGAACCGGAACAACGCAGCGGCCAACAGGAACTCTACGAAATGATCGTCAGCATGTACCTGTAATCAATGTACAATGTACATTGTACAATTGTATTTCGGCAATAACATGTTTCTATAACCCATTAACCCAATAACCCAATAACCCATTAACCCAATAACCCATTAACCCATTAACCCATTAACCCAATATGAAACAGAGCAGATGGTACGTTTTCGCCCTGACCTTAGTGGCCACGATGGGCGGTCTGTTGTTCGGCTACGACACAGCGGTGATTTCCGGCACAGTGGAATCGTTGCGGGTCTTTTTCATAGAGCCGCAAAATTTGCCTACGGCGCAAGCCCACTCATTGGAGGGCTTCGTGGTGAGCAGCGCCCTGATTGGCTGCATCATCGGGGCGTGTGCAGCGGGATGGCTTTCGCAGAAGTTCGGGCGCAAGCCTTCGCTGATTATCGCGGCCGTCCTTTTCCTGCTCTCCGCCCTGCGCTCGGCATGGCCCGAGATTTTCTTTGGGATGCCCGGCGACGGCGACTACACGTTCCTGCGCCACTTCGTCTTCTACCGCATCAGCGGTGGCATCGGCGTGGGCATCGCCTCGATGGTCTCCCCGATGTACATCGCCGAGGTGGCGCCCTCCGACAAGCGTGGCACCTTGGTGTCATGGAACCAGTTCGCCATCGTGCTGGGGATGCTCATCATCTACTTCGTGAACTATGGCATCGCGCAGCAGGGAGACGCGACCTGGCTTCACCACTACGGGTGGCGCTGGATGTTCGCCTCCGAGATGATTCCTGCAGGCCTTTTCCTCGTTGCACTCTGCTTCGTGCCTGAGACTCCGCGCTACATGATGATGCGCGGCCGCGACGAGAAGGCCCTCGCCGTGCTGCGAAAAATCTCCGGCGACAGCGCCGAAAAGGAGATGACCGCCATTCGCGAAAGCCTCGCCGAAAAAGAGGCTCCCATGCAGCCGTTCTACGTCTTCTTGCTCACCTGGCTCTTTTTCTTGGTGGCCGGCTTCATCGTTTTGAGACTGTGCCATGTAGCCAGTGCCTTTGAAATCTCGTTGGTCGCCAGCTTCCTGGTCGCCCTCGTGGTGCCCATCCGCAACTACGGAGTCCCCATCATCGTGGTGGGGGTGCTGTTGGCCTCGCTGCAGCAGTTCATCGGCATCAACGTGGTACTCTATTACGCCCCCGAAATTTTCAAGACCATGGGTTCCGCCACCGACACGGCCCTGCTTCAACAGGCCGTTGTGGGTGCGGTGAACCTCGTCTTCACCATCCTCGCCATTCTCACGGTCGATCGCTTCGGCCGGCGGCCTCTGATGATTATCGGGGCTCTGGTGATGGCACTTTCCATGTTCGTCCTCGGCACCACCTTCCACACCCACAACGTGGGTGTCGGCTCGCTGGTCTGCATGCTCGTCTATACCGCAGGCTTCGCCATGTCGTGGGGACCTGTCTGCTGGGTACTGCTGTCCGAAATCTTCCCCAACTCCATCCGCTCCATGGTGATGGCCGTGGCCGTGGCCTCGCAGTGGATTTCCAACTTCCTGGTTTCATGGACGTTCCCGATGCTTGACAAGAACGAGACGCTCACCAGTCTGTTCAATCACGGCTTCGCCTACTGGCTCTACGGGCTCATGGGCATCCTCGCGGCCCTCTTCATCTGGAAGATGGTGCCCGAAACGACCGGCAAATCGTTGGAGGAGATGGAGACCTATTGGAAAGAGCGGCGTCAGTCGCTTCGATAAGCTGCCGGCAGCCCCCCCCCTATACCCTTGCTTTCAGGAAAATTGCGCACCGGGCACGGTCATGCGGACGCTGTTCCCGTGTAAAGCTTGGCGCAGCGGTCGATGATGGTGTTGGCAAAATCGAACCCGTCGGCACTCACTCTTTTCCCCCGTGCACCGTCATATCCCATGCTCAAATGCATGATGTCGTAGCCGCCCACGATGGCGGCCAGCAGCTTCCTGTCGCGCTTGCCAGCGGCCTCCTTGTACTTCTCGATGGAAGGCCGTCCCTTGCCTTTAGGAAGGTCCAACACGGCATCCAACGCGACCAAACAGCCGCACCACAGGATGTTGCCCGCCGTCTTGACGTACTTGTTGTCGGTGTAGATTTTCAGCTCGGGGTCATAGTTCGCCTTCATGATGATCTCCCTTGCGTTGGCCACATATCTCCGGGCCTCTTCTATCGGATTTTCCTGTTCCATAGTTTGATATTTGTTGATACTATAATCAGACGGCAAAGATACAACAAAAAACACGTTTTGTCAAGGGTTACGCAAAATATTTTAAACCCTGTCTCTCAACACTTTATAAAATACATTTTAACAATTCGACTTTCAATTGTTAATTTTTGAAAGGGGATTTCGCAGGAAATGGAACGAGATCAGCACCAGTCTTCTTTTTTTGTCACATTTTTGTATCTTTGCGTCATCATAATTGTATGGACATGGTGAACTTTTGGGAACGCAAATACCGTCGTAATCTCGGCAGGATTGTCGCGATATGTTACCGGTATGTGAACGACCGGGCGATGGCGGAAGACCTGGCGCAGGACGTTTTCGTGAAGGCGATAGAGAAGTTCACCACCATCCGGTGCCCTCGGGCAGCTGCCTGAGATTCAACGCACCGTGTTCAATCTCCACGCCATGGAGCGGTACTCGCACCGGCATATCGCGAGGATGTTGGGCATATTGTATGGCGTGTTCCCGATCATAGGGTTCGCGAACTTCGGGGAATACCGAGTGTTTCGCGATTTTGACGACTTGTGTCCGTTCCTTGAGAGACAACCGATTCTGTCGGGCAGCGTGAATCTGCAGTACCACTATTATTTCAACAGACATAGTGCGTTGGACATCGATGTTTCGTGGGCTATGTACAAACACCACAATATGATAGCGGTGGAAAACCGCTACAAATATGGCAACGAATACTTGCACTTCATCTCTGCACAGATCGGCTACAGCATCCATTATCTCCACAAGGAAAAAGTGACTTTATATTCCTCAGTCTATCTTGGTAGAACGATTTATTACATCGGAACCCTATGGGATTACTACGACATTCGGACGGGAGAGTTCATCGGGGCTGCAAGACCGGTGATGACCCTTAACCCAGCGTTGCAAATCAACTTCATCGGCTTCTGGGTGGGCAAACACAACGCCGCCAATATCGAGCTGGGGTTCGGCACGCAAGGAATCTTGAATGTGGGGTATAGCCGGAAGTTTTAGTACAGCATCTCCTCCAACGTCCCCATAATCCGCGAATTAAGCTCGCAAAGGGTCCGGTAGGCTTCGGTGCGGCGGATGCGGTTGGCCTTGCAGAGCGTGCCGAGCTTGCGCAGCGCTTTCTTGTAGCCGAAGGCGAGGAAGGCCGTGAGGGCGGACAGCAGGATATAGACCAGGCCAATCCAGAAATGGTGGCTCAACAGGCTGACAGTCACCAGCAGGAAGGTGTACCAAATCGGGAAGGTCCCCAGGGTGCCGATGGCGTACTGGAAGGTGGAGTGCATCATCGGGTCCTTGATCTTGTTCGTGAAGTGTTTCGTGACCCATATCGGCACGAAGTTGTTGAGGTAGCCGAACAGGAAGAGCGGCAGGATGAGCAGCATCCAGAAGATACGGCCCGCCACCTTGAACCCTGAAATCTTGCGGTTGACGACCCAGTGGTGGAGCCCTGTTTTCCGGAGCAGGTCCGTATATTGCCGGGTGTCGTCCATGAGGGCAGTGAAACGGTCGGGCTGTTCGTCGCGGAGCTGCCGGATAGCGGCGATGATGGTCATGGCGGCATCTTTTTGGTTCGGAAGAAACCGGGTTTTCAACCCCTTGTGTTTCAGCAGCGGCTCGCTCATGATGTGCGTGAGTGCCTCGATTTCGTTATAGTATTCGGGGATGTCGATGTCAGGGGTCATCGCCTTGACGCGGGCGCGGGCCTTCTCGTTGAGGGCGAGGTAGGCCTGGTTCGGGGCTTCCTTGTACAAGTCGAAGAACTCCTCGAATGTGAACGGTTCCCCGATGGTCACCATCAAATCGCTTTGGAAGTTGAAGTAGTTGGAGTAGTGGATGTTGAGCGGCAAAATCTGCAGACCGAGCCGATAGTCGTTCATCTCCTCTGCGGCGAAGGCGATGCGGCTGAACCCCTTTTTGAAGGTGGACATGTAATGCCCCTGCTGGTGTCCGGCCTCAGGGAAGATGACCAGGGTGCCGCCCTTGCAGAGTATCCGCCCGGCGCGGTTGAAGATGGCCAGGTCCTTCTTGATGTCCTCGCGGCCGCCGTCGCGGTTGCGATAGACCGGCAGGATCTTCAGGAAGCGCATGATCCGCGCCACCAAGTCTTTCTTGAAGATGTCGCCGCGCGCGATGAAGACCGGCTGCCGCCCGTCCTTGTACATGGTGTGCAGGATCGCCATCGCGTCCATCATGCCGTTCTGGTGGTTGGCAATCACTAACGTGGGCGTGCCCTTCGGCGGGATGTTCTCGCGGTTCACAATGTAGAAGTTCCGGTAATAGATGTGGTTGTGCGCCAGACTCAGGAACTTCATGTAGAAGTCGTACATCCGCGAGGGTTTGTCTATGTCTTCGAAGGAGATCATCTTATTGTTTTATTTCAGGGCGCAAAGGTACATTTTTTTGCTAAACAACGACGGAAATTCCCGGTGCGAAAGTCACGCTTCTACCACCTCCCAGCTCTCAATCCTGCGGGTCTCGCTGGAGAAGTTCACCCCAATCTTGTAGAGTTTGCGCGGGTCGTGGGCGAACGGCGCGGCGTACTGCTTCTCCTCAATCTGCGCCAGCGCCTCCTCGACGGATTTGTCTAACTTGAACTCGAACAAGTAGATATAGTCGGCGGTCTGCACCACCATGTCCATGCGGCCGTCGGAGGTGTGCCGCTCGGTCTCCGTGTAGAAGCCCAGCATCTTGAAGACGAGCGCGACGGCGTTGTGGAAGTAGAGTTCCGCGTCCCCCGCAATCTGGTAGTCCTGTCCAGCGAACAGCGACTCCAGCCGTTTCATGAACTTGTCAGTCTGTCCGGCACGCGCCGCCAAGACGAACTCTTTCACGAAACTGTCCTGACCTTGGGTGGCGGGAGTATAATATCGGAACAGAAAACGGGAAAAGCCTCGTTCCACTTCTTGGTTCGGGAACCCAAGTCGATAGGTACAAAACTCAGGGTCATAGCCTTTTATGGTGAGATAGCCGCTCTGGTAGAGCAGCGGCACCGGGTTGGTGTCGATGGCGTCCAGACTGCCCAACAGGTCGGCCGTGGCCTCCTCGCGGGAAAGCCGCTCCAGGTCGTAGCGGTTCCGCTTCAGCACCTCCACCAGGAACGTGGGCGTGCCCGACTGGAACCACTGGTCGCCGAACTCCTTGCGTTTCAATGCGGAAAGCAAACTGAAAGGGTTGTACATTCCCACACTCTTCGGGTGGAAGTGGTAGCCGTCGTACTGCTGTTTCAGCCTCCCGTAGCACTCCTCCTTGGTCAAGCCGTTGGCTGCTGCCAATTCCCCGACCTGCGGGTCAATGTTGTCGCGGATTTCCTGCTCGGTGATGCCGCAGATCTCGGCATATTGCTTGCTCAAAGAGATGTCCTCCAGATTGTTGAGGTCGCTGAAGACACTCACTTTCGAGAACTTGGTCACGCCGGTGAACAGCACGAAACGGATATACTGGTCCATGCTCTTGGCCACCCCGTAGAAGCCTTTCAGGATCTTGCGGTAGTCGTCTTGGAGCTTCTCGTCGCCGATGGCCTGCAACAGCGGCTTGTCGTACTCATCCACGAGAATCACCGCCTGCCGGCCGGATTGCTCGAAGGCGCGTTTGATAACGCCCTTGAATCGTTCGGAAACAGTGTCTTCCGCTGGTTGTTTTCCGTAGGTTTCTTCAAAACGTCGCAAATGTCCTTCAAGGATGGAGAACAGGGCTTTCTCGCTTCTGTAGTCGGCGGCGTTGAGGTCGATGTGGAAGACGGGATATTGCCCCCATTCCGTCTCCATTCCGCTGATGGCCAATCCCTCGAAGAGTTCTTTCCGTCCCTGGAAGTAGGCCTCCAAGGTGGTGACCAGCAGGCTCTTGCCGAACCGGCGGGGACGACTCAGGAAATAGTAGCCTCCATTTTTTGCGAGCTGATAAACTTCTTTAGTCTTGTCGAAATAGAGGAAGTTTTCTTCCCTGATTTTCGCGAATGTCTGTATGCCGATGGGGTATTTCATAGGGATATATTTTCAGCCTGCAAAGATAAAATTTATTTCCGATGGCGGTAACAAATTGTTAGAACCGAAGACTGTACCCCATTTTCAAAACGCCCTGCGTGCCATAGCCCAACTCGATGTTCCCGTTGTTGCGCTTGCCAAGGGATATACCGAGCACTGTGAGGTGTCCGGAAGGAAAAATCACCAAATCATTTTTCCACTGTTCGTCCATAAAATACAAGGTGAATCCTAAGGAAACGCCCGAGTACAGGGAACATACTGGATACCTTTTGAAAGTGATGCGGTAGGAGGCCTGCAATGCACAAAAGGCATTCAATGAACTATACGGCTGGTTCTTTCGTTTCAGCGTCTTGATTAACGGGGAATAGGGCTCTTGGTAAGGATTGTCGGTCGGCAACGTGGTGATATGGCGGAATGCGACCGTGGTTTGTAGCCCAACTGCATGTAGTCGAGAAATGTTGTAGTAATAATGAAAAGTGAACGCCCCTATCAGCCAGCTGTCTATGGTATCTCCTATATCAGTCTTATACCGTTCCTGATGGCCGAGCCACTTGTCGCCGCTGCGTGAAGGGTCCCACATTCCAATCTCAGGATAAATCCCCATCGAAAAACCGGTCTCATGACTGGGCAAATCAGGCAGTGCAACGGACGTGTTTTGTGCAGTGCAAGCGACAGATGCCGACAGGCATGCGCACAAAGACAGGAGCAGGAAGATCCTGCCCTTTGCCTTTCTTCCACTTAGGGAGGTGACGGTCTTCATAACGCTTATTTTTTGATGAATTTCATTTATACATTTTCAAAATTTATAACTATAACCTACTTTTAACATCCCTTGTGTACCTAATCCAAGTTCAATGTTCGCAGCATTGTTTTTACCAATGCTTATGCCAAGGTAGTTGATTTGTAGGCCAAAACCTAAATCATAGCATTTTTTTAAAGGGTAATTATTCGGAACTTCAGAAAGACGATTGATGCCATCATCATAATAAGCAGCATCTCCTATAATAAACAAAGTGGCTCCAAGGTAGATGGAAGAATATAGGGAAATTATTCCAGTGTTGAAGAAATGTATGCTGTACCCGGCTTGGATACTGAGATAGTGAACATATTCGTTTTTGTAAGCGTAGTGTCGTATTATGCTTCCTGGTTTGGTATGTTTACAAGCCGACCATGTGAGGTTGAATCCCAAGCCATGCAACTTGTTGAAATGGAGGTGATATTGAAAATTGAAACTACCTAATAAAAGTTCTCGAAAGGAACCATAATCATTAGATTCCACATCTTCAAAGGAACCTCTATAAAAAGTTCCGGTGTATGGAGCAAAACCGTATGACAATCCTATTTCATGTTTAGGATAAACGTCTTTTTTTTGATTGAAACTGATTGGATTTCCCTCTTGCGCCGGTGCTAATGCATTTAGTCCCAAAATAATCAGCCCAACTAATCCATATTTCTTGATACTATCCATACTCGAAAGTTTTTCCTGTTTACTATCAAAGACGGGATTTTTCCAAAAGGTGACAGTTTGCGGATGGATTTTGTTTGCCGGAGGCGTGCCTCGGAAGTGGCCTTCGAGCGTGATGGTGTCGTGGCGGTAGAGCGTGTCGTGCACGAAAAGGGTGTCATAGACGGGTTCCTCCTCGATCACATACAGGGTGTCGCGGTGCTGCGCGGAGAGAGGCAAGGCGACAAGGGCGAGGAGGACGGTTAGGGTCAAAGGCGAGAACCGCACGGATGGAGCGGAACTTGTCCATCGCTTTCACGAAAACATCCTGCGCAAGGTCCTCGGCGACGGAACGATCACCCGTGTAGAGGTAACATACCCCGATGACACGGTCAATGTTCCGCCGGTATTGCTTTTCCCAAAACTTGATATGGTCCATACGGTTCCCTTAACTTCTTTTATTCATGCTCCCCGTCCCCAATCACCATTCACTAATCACCATTCACTAATCACTAATCACAACAACAAACACAGGTGAATACATCCTAAGACGTGAAAAGACGAAAAGGTGACAGTCTTTGGAAAAAAAACTGCCACCTTCCTGATTTTTTGCCGGTCCCGGCAGAGGCACAATGTTTCGTGCCCCTATTCGATCACGTCGATTTCATCGATGATGTTTTTCGCGCCGGCGAACTTATCGACGATGAAGAGGAAGTAGCGGGCGTCGAGGCTGATGTTGCGGCAGCGATCGACATCGTACCAGATGTCGCTCATGGTGCCTTCCCACACGCGGTCGAAGTTGGTGCCGATGAGCTGGCCGTAGCCGTTGATGACCGGGCTGCCGGAGTTGCCGCCCGTGGTGTGGTTGCTGGCAATGAAGGCCACCGGCAGCTTGCCGTTCTTGTCGGCGTAGCGACCGTAGTCCTTCTTTTGCCACAGCTCTTTCAGCTTCGGATGCACTTGGTAGTCATACACATCGGGGTCTTCCTTCTCCATAATGCCGTCTAACGTGGTGTAATAGACATAGTCGGTGCCGTCCGCCGGCTGGAAACCCTTCACCTGCCCGTAGGTGACGCGCATCGTGAGGTTGGCATCGGGATAGAAGACTCTGTCCTTGTCCTTCTCCATCAGCGCCTTGACGTAGATGCGGTAGTACTCGTCCAACTGGTTGGATTCGGCGCGGTATCTCGTCACGGCCGTGCGGTAGGTGTCGAACAGGGCGTTGTAGAGCGCGATCATCTCGTTCCCGGAAGTCTTGGCGATCTGTTTCGGGGTGGCCTTGGCGATGAAGTCCTGGTATTTCGCGGCGTCCTGGAAATAAGGGGCCTTCTTCGCGCTGTTGTCCCACAACGCCGTCATCATCTGGCGCACCACCGGCTCGCTCTGCACGTATTTCTTCAGCGCGGCGGGGATGTTCTCCGCCTTCTCCGTGGTGAAGTAGTAGGTCATCAGCTCCACAAAGCACTCTTTGTCAATCACATCGAAATACTCGGCACGGAAGCTCTTGTCGGCGTCGCGCATCTTGGCGCGGGTGGCGTCCGGGATGTTCTCCGCCCCGTAGAGCTTGCTCATGTAAGGATAGACGACCTCCTCCATCAGCTCCACGCCGAAGAGACACTCGTTGATGTAGGTCACCATCTGCAGGTTGTTGTTGTAGCCGGCATAGACCTTCTTCATGTCCTGCAGCAGGGTGCCGTACTGCGCCTTGCGCTGCGGGTCGGCGTTCACCCACTGCTGGAACTCCCGCTCCTGGGCCTGCTTTTTGCCGATGACGTCGCACTCGCGGATGCCCTTGCTCTCGCCCTGCCACTTCTTCCATCCGTTGGAGATGCCGTTGGCCTTGGCGGAGTACATGAGGCGGATGCGCGGGTCGAGGTTCATCTGCTTCTTCATTGCGTCCAAGCGGATGGTGCGCGCCTGGATGGCAATGGGGTTCTGGATGTTGGTCACCGCGTTCACGCCGTCGGAGATGAGGAACTGGCGCGTGGAGCCGGGGTAGCCGAACACCAACGTGAAATCGTTCTCCTGCACGCCCTTGATGGAGACCGGGAAGTACTGCTTCGGCTTCATCGGGACGTTGTCCTTGCTATAGGCGGCGGGCTTGCCGTCCTTGCCGGTGTAGATGCGGTAGAGCGAGAAGTCGCCGGTGTGGCGCGGCCACATCCAGTTGTCGCTGTCGCCGCCGAACTTGCCGATGCTCTCCGGCGGGACGCCCACGAGGCGGATGTCGTTGTAAGTCTCCGTGACGAACATGAAGTACTGGTTGCCATAGTAGAACGGCTTGATTTGCGCCCTGTAGCCGGTGCCTTCGATGGCCTTCTTCGTCACTTTGGCGATGTTCTCCTTGATTTTCGCCTGGCGGTCGGCCTCCTTGTCCTGGTCGGTCACGCCGGCCAAAACCTGCCCGGTGACATCCTCCATATAGACGAGGAAGGTGACGGTGAGACCCTCCATGGGGATTTCCTCCTGCATGTTCCGGGCCCAGAAGCCGTCGCGGAGGTAGTTGTGCTCCATGGTGCTGTGCGACTGCACATACGAATAGCCGCAGTGGTGGTTGGTGAGCAGCAGCCCCTTGGAGGAGATGAGCTCGGCGGTGCAGCCACTGCCGAAAAGGACGATGGCGTCCTTCATGCTGTTGTGGTTGATACTGTAGATGTCGTCGGCCGTGAGGTGGAAGCCGAGCTGCTGCATCTCAGCCTCGTTCTGACTGAGATAAAGGGGAATCCACATGCCGCCGTCGGCGCGCGCAAAGCTGAGAATCAAGGATAATAACAGGGTTAAGAATAACGGTTTTCTCATATTTTTTGATGTTTTTGATGACACTTTTTTTCCAAGGTGCAAAGATAACATTTTTTAAGTTTGGAGTTCAGAATGTTTGGGATGATGCCGGGGATTCGTGGAAAATGTATATTTTTGCCGCGGAATGAAAAGGTTCGACGTACAGACCCGATATCCTGATGATTTGGCCAGCCAGACCATCGGCCTGCTGCGTTGGGCGCTGATGGCGCTCATTGTGGTGATTCACACCAACCTGGTGGCGGACACGGGTTGCTCAGGCACCGTTTACGGCAACCTCTACCGCTGGGCCGGCAATGTGGTCTGGCTCGCCAGCCCGCTCTTCTTCCTTATTTCCGGATACTTGTTCGTGGCTTCGGACGGCGGTTTCTCCTGGCAAGCCTTCACTGTGAAATGCCGGCGCCGCCTGAGGACATGGGTGGCTCCGTGTTGGCCTATCTGTCGTTGCGCAAGTTTCTGCCGACCGTATGCGGCTGGTTGTCTGGAGTCAAAATGGTTAGGGGGAAAAAGGAAAGGGAATCGTCAAAAATCAAGTGAAAAATAGAAGCAAATGTTAGGAATTGAAATTGACCGCCGACGGATTTTCGGGTTGGACCTGTTGAGGGCTCTCGCCATCCTCTGTGTTATTCACGGACATATTTTTTTCCTGCTGAATGACACACCGCTGGCGTTCCTGATGCGCTGGCCGATGCTCCACGGGGTGGATATGTTCTTCGTACTGAGCGGTTTCCTGATCGGCGGCGCATTCCTCAAACACGCGGAATCCCATCAAGGCACAGTTGGACGTGAAAAACTTGGTGCCTTCTATGCCAGAGCCGCCTTGCGGATACTCCCGTGCTACTATGTCATCCTACTGCTTTACTATATTTTAGTGAAACAGCAAATCATCGCCGGTAGTACAGAAACCTTTTCCGTATGGTACTTTATCACCTTTACACAAAACCTGTTCACGCCGTTTTGGGACTTCTTCTGGGAGTCGTGGACCCTTTCGGTGGAGTGGTGGTTCTATATGATTTTCCCTTTGCTGCTCTTGCTGTCGTGTCGATTCGTCCAGCCCCGTAAAAGCGTCCCGTGTATCTGTCTTTTTTTCTGCATTTTTTCTGTGATTTACAGAATAATCGTGTCAAAATACGCCTTGGACAGTTTTTGGTGGAGCGCGTGGATCCGCAAAACAGTGGCTTCCCGTATCGACGGCATTTTCATCGGGGTGTTAGCCGCTTGGATCCATCAGTATCTTCCGGAAAAGTGGAATCGTCATGCCTTGATTTGTTTTGTCGCAGGTGTTTTGATGATGGCATTTCTCTGTGCCGTCAAGAGTCCTGTCCACACCTTTTACTCCAGAGTGGTCTATTCCACTTTGTTGCCGGTCTCCATTGCCCTTTGGCTGCCTCTCTTGTGCCGAATGCGTTCCGTCAAAAATGCTTTCGGCGGAATCGTGTCACACCTCAGTGTGCTGTCTTACAGCTTGTTCTTGACTAATCTCATGGTTGCACAACTTATCACAGCACAATATTCCGACACGTTCCACCGACTTGGCGTTTGGGGATATTTCCTTTGCTGGCTGCTCGTCCTCATCGCCGGTTATCTCCTCCATGTTCTCGTCGAAAAACCCTTCATGAAACTTCGCCATAAAATCCCCTCCTAACCCACTAACCCATTAACCCCTAACCCATTACCCCTAACCCATTAACCCAAATGAAAATCATCAACTTCTGCGTCAACTTAGTACAAAAATACCTGCCGGAGCCGTTTGTTCTGGCCATATTGCTCACCCTCATAGCGGCGCTCACCGCCATGCCGGTATGCCACCAGACCCCCGTGGAGGTGGTCGAGCACTGGGGCAACGGCGTGTGGGGACTATTGGCCTTCTCCATGCAGATGTCGCTGATCCTGGTCTGCGGCGCGACCTTCGCCGGGGCGCCCGCTATCAAGAAGGGCATCCGTAAAATTGCTGCGTTGCCGAAAACACCTGCCGCCGCCATCGCCACGGTGACGCTCGTCTCCGCCGTCGCCTGCTGGATCAACTGGGGTTTCGGGCTCATCGTGGGGGTGATTCTCGCCAAGGAGATTGCCCGCGACTGCAAAGGGGTTGATTATCGGCTGCTGATTGCCTCGGCCTACAGCGGCTTCGTGGTGTGGCACGCCGGTCTCTCCGGTTCCATCCCGCTGACCATGGCCACGGCCGGCGAGGCACTCTCCAAAGCCACCAACGGTGCCCTTACCGAGCCCGTCAGCGTCTCTTCCACTCTGTTCGCCCCGCAGAATCTCGTCATCGTGGCACTCGTCATCATCGCCATCACCGTCATCAACACGCTGATGCACCCCAAAGGCGAGCATGTGGTCACGGTGGATCCACAGCTGCTCTACGAGCCGGAGGAGGCTCCCGCGAAGGAGGACAAGTCCCCGGCAGCCCGGTTGGAGCAGAGCTACATCATCTCGGGTGTGGTCGCGCTTTTAGGCTTCAGCTTCTTGATTATCAAGCTATTTGTGCGTGGCGGTTCGCTGGACCTCAACGCGGTCATCATGCTGTTCCTGTTCACGGGCATCCTGTTCCACGGCACGCCGGCGCGGTATGTCCGCGCTTTCACGAAGTCGGCGGGCAGCGCGGCGGGCATCATCCTGCAGTTCCCGTTCTATGCGGGCATCATGGGCATCATCACAGGTGTCGGGGAGTCCGGCATCTGCTACGGCACAGTCATCAGCGACGCCTGCATCGGCATCTCCACGCCGACGACCTTCCCGCTGCTGACCTTCCTGTGCGCGGCGGTCCTCAACCTGTTCGTGCCTTCGGGCGGCGGCCATTGGGCCATCCAGGCACCGGTCTTCTTCACGGCAGGCGCGGACCTCGGCGTCGATCCAGGCCTCACCGGCATCGCCATCGCCTGGGGCGACGCGTGGACCAACCTCATCCAGCCCTTCTGGGCGTTGCCCGCCTTGGCCATCGCCAAACTCAACGCCAAGGACATCATGGGCTTCTGCCTCATCGACCTGGCCGTCACCGGACTGATTATCTGCGGCGGATTGCTGGTTTGGGCGATGTAGGCAGTCGTGGATGCCGGCACACTGCGCTTCGCTTGACACACCACACTGCGCTCCGCTTGTATGGTGTTACTTGCACTGCGTGCGTGTCGCCTCTCCGAGGCGGTAACTGTCTGTAAGTTGTCATTACGCAGTTGTTGCCTTTTTTCCAAAAAAATGTATCTTTGCGCTTTCAAATGAAGGATTATTAAATTACAGATTGTGAGAAAGTTACATTTGATTTTAGGGTTGATTTTGTGCATTTTGCTGCCGTTTTCCGCCTTTTCGCAGGAGGATGGCACCAAGAAAGAGAAGAAAAAGAAGGAACGGAAAGCCGTGAATCCGAACTTCAAACATAAGTTCACGACCTTCCATTTGGAGGCCCGCGCGGCCTTCGAATACAACTACGAACACGATCAATGGGGGTACAGTTCACCTCTTGGGGTTCCGTCTCACGTGGAAGCCACGCAGCACAACTACGGCTTCCACGGCGACTACTTCAACCTCCTGCTCGGCGGCGAGGTCGGCGACCATATCTCCTACTTCATCCGCCAGCGCATCATCCCCATCAAAGGCTACACCGAATTCTTCGACAACACCGACTTCCTCTACATCCAGTACCGGTTCAACGACCAGTGGGCGCTGCGCGTAGGCAAGGAAGCCCTCTACGTGGGCGGCTACGAGTATGACGCCCCACCCATCGACGTCTATTACTACACCCACTACTGGGGGGCGTTTCCCTGCTTCCACATCGGTGCTTCCGCCATTTACACCGACAAGAGCGGCAAGAACAAAGTCGTCTTCCAGGTGGCCAACTCGCCCTACGTGAAGTACGGCGGCAACACTTGGAAAAGCGGTCTGCTCTCCTACAACCTCTACTGGGCGGGCGACTACGGGCCGTTCCATACCCTCTATTCCGTCAACATGATGGAGTACCAGCGCGGCAAGTTCATCAACTACATCGCCTTGGGCAACCAACTCAGATTCCCGAAATGGTCCATTTATCTCGATTGGACTAACCGTGCCGCCGGATTTGATAACTTCTTCGAAGACTTCTCCTTGGTGAGCCGCGTGGACTGGCACGTCTCGCCGAGTGTGAACCTCTTCGCCAAGGGCGGTTACGAGCAGAATACCGCCAGATATTACTATGGCGACCACGTAGATGTGGATATGCTGATGCCCAACGACCTCGCGCACTGCTTCTACGGTCTCGGTGTGGAATACCGTCCGCGCGTCTATCCCGACCTGCGCGTCCATGCATTCGTGGCCAACAGCGTGAGGACCCTTCCTATGGGCATCACCGGTGACTACGGATTCCACGACAGGACTCTCACCGCCAACGTCGGCGTCTCCTGGCGCCTCGACTTCATGAAATTCCTGCCTGCCAAGATGAAGAGCTGAAACGTATGATGAAAGTGATTTGAACATTATACATTGTAGTATATTATATATTAAAAAATGCCGATATTCCATTTCAAACCTAACAACATCCTGCACAGCATATCGCGGATTTCACGGAACAACGTGATGCGCTATTTGCAGAAGGCATACAGCCGCACCGGCGAACTGATTATCTTCTTGGTGATTTTCTTCGGTTTCTTCATTGGACTTTCCGTGAAGATGACCCTGCCGAATATGTTGAACACGTTTATGAACACAGCGTACAAGTTGCTGATTGACACGGTGTTCTACATTATGGCCATCACAGTGATGACGGGTGCCATCAGCAAGTTGTTCGTGGAGTTCGGCGTGGTGGTGCTGTTGGAGAAGCTGCTCCGCCCGCTGATGAAACCGCTCTACAACCTGCCGGGCGTGGCCTCGTTAGGCGCGGTGATGACCTTCCTGAGCGACAACCCGGCCATCATCACCCTGTCGAAGGACAAAACCTTCAGCAGCTACTTCAAGCAGTACCAGATCGCCTCGCTGACCAACTTCGGGACCTCGTTCGGCATGGGGTTGGTGGTGGTGGCGTTCATGACGGGCCGCGGCTACGGCTCCGGCGCGTTGGTGGGGCTTGCCGGCGCGTTCATCGGCAGCATCGTCACCACGCGCATGATGCAGCACCTGACCTTGAAAGCCTACCCCGAACTGGACTCCCCGATGCCGGGCACGCACCAGGACAAGCCCTACGAACCCGACCTGCAGCCGGCGGAGAAGACCATCGAGGAGGAGAAAAAGGGACCGTTCCTGCGCACGCTCAACGCCATGCTTGACGGCGGCAAGAGCGGCGTGGAAATCGGCCTGTCGATCATTCCCGGCGTGCTCATCATCTCCACCATCGTGATGATGACGACCTTCGGCGCACCGGCGGTCGGCGGCTACACCGGCGCGGCCTACGAGGGCGTGCCTTTGCTGCCGTGGTTGGCCGGCAAAATCGATTTCATCTTCCGCTGGCTCTTCGGCTTCGAGCACCCCGAGCTCATCGCCTTCCCCATCACCGCCTTGGGCGCAGTGGGCGCGGCCATCGGCCTCATCCCCGCCTTCGACGCCGCCGGCCTCATCGACGGCAACGCCATCGCGGTGTTCACCGCCATGGGCATGTGCTGGAGCGGCTTCCTGAGCACCCACACCGGCATGCTCGACTCCCTCGGCTACCGGCAACTCATCTCCCGTGCTATCACCTCCCACACCATCGGCGGCCTCGTCGCCGGTATCTCCGCTCACTGGCTGTTTGTACTAATCTCACTGATATAGCCAGCATTACTCATGATGCTAATTATTTCATTGGTCACACAACTCCCTATATATTGGGATCCGTGACCAACGGACAGTGATTTGCTACAAGCATTATGAATAATGGAAGTTGAAATAATCGGAAAAAATGCAACATTTCCCCTGGTGACACTGTTCTCTTCAACGGGATGGCATACACTGTTCCCGGCGATTATCCGTTCACACTCATCTCCACAGACGGGTGTGATTCCATGGTGACGCTGCATATCCTCTACCATCTGGGGGAATCTCTGTCCGTCAAGATTTGGATCCCCAATGCCATCCACCCAAATGGCAACGGACACAACGATGTCTTCAAGCCCGTATTCAATTATCCTGAAGAAGTGGAGGGTTATCGGATGGAAGTGTATAACCGCTGGGGAGGGCTTGTCTTCCAGGCTCAAGAGATTGAATCCGGTTGGAATGCCTGTTACGTCCCTGAAGGGGTGTATCGGTATGAAATCCATTACAAGGAAAGGAACAAGGCCGCCAAATCCGTTTCTGGAAGCGTGACTGTATTGCGATAAACGAAAACGGAAGGCACTACACCTTCCGTTTTCAATCAACAACAACCAATTTTATATTATTAAATCATGACAATTCTGCTCTGATTTTCACGATGCAAAGAAACCACATTTCCGCAACGTGACCTATCCCCATTTTTTGTGTTTTTTCAAGAACACCGTCACAACTTTTTGGGAATTGAAAATTGATAATTGAAAATTATACATTGTACATTGAAAAAGGCTATCTTTGCCGCCGAAAATCCGATTTTATGAGAAACGTCATCCTCCTCGCGCTGCTGTTCCTGTCCCCCACCCTGTTGGCCGCCCAGGACACGGCCGACTCGCTTTTCCGGCTGTACGAGAGCGGAGGCCGCAGCCAGCAATCCGCCCTGGCCAAGCAACTGATTCCCCTGTTCGCGCAAGAGGAATTGTACGATTGGCCCGTCCCGAAGGGTTACAGCGACCGCAAATTCAACGAAATGCTGGTCTATCTCGGCATGGGGCTCCACAATCTTAACGAAAGCGACTTCACGCAGGCCGTCAAACTGGGCCTCGCCGCCGAAAGGCTCGTTCCGAAAGACTCGCTCCTCTGGCTGTCGAGCTGCTACGAACTGCTCAACGTCGCCTACACGCGGCAGGGCGACTATGCCAAGGCCATCGAGTACGCCCAAAAGGACTACGAGCTGGGCGAGCGGCTGAACGACGACAAGCTGCGCAGCACCGCCCTAAACACCCTGGCGGCCATACACTGCTATACGCGCCACCTCGACAAGGCACTGGAGTATAGCAACCGCGCCATCGCCATCGAGCGGAAAGGCAGCAACGACAAGGCCTTGGCCGTCCGCCTCGGCGTAAAAAGCGAGATTCTGCTCCTGATGAACCGCCCGGAAGAGTCGTTAGAAGCCATCAACGAAGCCATCGACATCGACACCAAGGCAGACCGCATCGAGAAAGTGGGCATCCGGCTGTCGCAGAAGGCCGACATCCTCGCCCACCAGCAACAGTGGAAGGAGTGCCGCGCCACATGTCTGCAGGCTCTCGACATTTTCAACCGTAACCACAACCTGATCGACAAGATCATCACCTTGAAGCAGCTCGGCGGCTGCGAGATCCAGCTCAGGCAATACGAATCGGCGGAGCGCCACCTCAAAGAGGGCGAGCGACTCTGCCTCCAGACCGGTTTCCGCCCCCAACTGTGGCGCATTCGGCAACGGCTGAGCATCCTCTACAAGGAGACCGGCCAATTCGAAAAGGCCATGGGGTACTTGGAGCAGGCCACCGCACTCAAGGACTCGCTCAGCGAGGAACGGCAGCAGCAAATCATCAGTGAGTACCAAACCCGCTTCGACCTCAAGGAAAAGGAACAGGAACTGGAGCTGCAGCAATCCAAGACCCGCAACCGCAGCATCCTCGCCACGGCCGCAGCCCTGCTCGCCGTCCTGGCCGCCGCCTTCGCCATCGCCGGCTACAAACTGGCCAACATCCGGAAGAAGCGCAACGCGGAGCTGGAGGAGGTCAACACCATCAAAAACCGCTTCTTCTCCATCGTCTCGCACGACCTGAAGAACCCCGTGCGGGCCCAGACGCAGCTGCTCGACTACCTTGACGAACATTACGACGAGGTGGATGACGAGACGAAAAAGAAGCAAATTGCGGCGCTGAAGGAGTCGGGCAACCGGCTGAGCGAACTGCTGACCAGCCTCTTGGACTGGGCCTCCATCGCGATCGGACGCACCTCCTGCACCCCTATCCGCGTCGATCTCGCCTCGGTGGTACGCAAGAACCTGCAGATGGTACAACCGACGGCCGAGGCCAAGGGCATCCGCATCACCTCTACGATAGACGAGCCCTGTCACGTTTTCACCGACCTCAACTGCGTCGATACCATCCTGCGAAACCTCCTCTCCAACGCCGTGAAGTTCTCCCGGAAAGACGGAACCATCGAGATTGAGACGGAACGGCGCGACAACGATTGGATCCGCATCTCTGTGACGGACCACGGGGTTGGCATGAACGCCAAGCAGCGGGATTCCATCTTCCATCTCCGGAAAATCTCCACCTTGGGCACCAACGAGGAGACCGGCACCGGATTAGGGCTCATCGTATGCAAAAACTTAGCCACGATGGCCCACTGCGACCTCAACTTCACCAGCGAGGAGGGGTACGGCAGCACGTTCACCCTCACCCTTCCCTTGACCGAGGAGGCGTTCCGACAAGCATAACCGGCTACTGCCGCACGATGCCGTGCTCGAACACCCAGTTCATCAGCTCGGACGTGCTGTTGAAGCCTAACTTCTTGAAAATATTGTTCTTATGGGTCTCCACCGTGCGCGAGCTGATGCTCAGCGTCTCCGCTATCTGCTTCACGCTCTGCCCTTTGGCGCAAAGCCGCACTATGTCGAGCTCCCGTTCGGTGAAAAGCCCGTCAACGGGTGCTTTAGCAGTGGAGACGGCGTGAATGATTTCCGAAATGTCTTTCCCGAAATACTCGATACCGCTGTCAACGGAATGGATGGCGTCCACGAGGGTGGGAATGTCGGCGTATTTGCTGATGAAACCGTCGATACCCAAATCCACAAGGTGCATGATGGTCTCCTGGTTGGTGTCGGCGGAGATGACCAGCACCCGCACCTCTGAGCCTCGGTTCTTGAGGAATTGCACCAGTTCCGCGCCGTTGCCGTCGGGCAGCATCAGGTCGAGTAGCACAACATCGTAATCGGAAGGCTGCTTGAGCAGCTGTTTCGCCTCCTCCACTGTTGCGGCCTCCGCCACAATCTTGCAGCCTCTTTTCTTGTTCAACGCCATGCCCATGCCCATCCGGGTGAGCAGTTGGTCTTCGACTAATAGGATTCGGGTCGGTTCCATTTTTTTAGGCTTAGGATATTTAATATGATTAGAAAGATTATTCAGGCGCAAAGATACACATTTTTTGGGTCGTCGGATCAAGGCTTTTTCTACGTAAATTTACGTATTTTCACCCTTACTTATTAACAAAATAACTAACAAAAGAGTTGTTACACACTGATTTACAGCATCTTTCAATTTCAACATAAAAAAACGATGTAAAAACAAGGGGTCAATGTTAACTTTATTTTTTCATAGTTTTGCAAATCAGAATTTTATAATGGAAAAAATCAAATTTTAAGGATATGAAAAAGTTTTACATCTTGTTATTTATCAGCACATTAAGTCTTGCATCGTTCGGTCAGTCGGCCATCGTTCCGATAGGCGGCGACGCACAAAGCGGAAGCGGAAGTGTCAGCTACACGGTCGGACAGGTCGTCACGCAGACCGCCTCCAACGGCAGCGGCTCGATTTCCGTGGCCGAAGGGGTTCAGCAACCCTACGAGATCCAGGCAGTGGGCGTCAACCATTACCCGCAGATCACCCTCAACGCCGTGGTGTTCCCCAACCCCACCGAGAATCTCGCACAGTTGATGCTCAACGGTTTTGAGATTCCGACGGAAGGCTTGCAGGCGAACCTCTTCGACAGCAAGGGCAAACTCTTGCAGCGCATCCATGTCACCAACGACCTCACCACCTTCCAGATCGGGCAGTATGCCACCGGCACCTACTATCTGGAGCTTCGCGACGGCAAACGGGTCCTCAAGACTTTCAAGGTCGTCCGGAAATAGGGTTAATGGGTTAATGGGTTAGTCGGTTAACCCATTAACCGAAATTAACCCACTAACCGAAATTAACCCACTAACCGAAATTAACCCACTAACCGAAATTAACCGAAATATTTCTCATCAAAAAAGATATATTATGAAAAAAATTTACACACTAATCGCCATCTTGGTGCTGTGCGCAGTGAGTCTGTTCGCGCAGGCACCTGAGAAGTTCAGCTACCAGGCGGTGGTACGCAATGCGACCAACCAGCTTGTGACGAACTCGAACGTGGGTGTGCGCGTGAGCGTGCTGCAAGGCACTGCCACCGGAACGCCCGTGTATGTGGAAACCCATACGGGTACCACGAACACCAACGGTCTGCTGACCCTGGAGATTGGCGACGGCAATGCCACGCAAGGCACGCTCGCCAACATCGACTGGGGCAACGGCCCGTACTTTCTCAAGACGGAAATCGACCCCAACGGCGGCACGAACTACTCCGTCACCTCCACGCAGCAGATGCTGAGCGTGCCGTACGCTCTCTATGCTGCCGAGGCCGGCAATGTGCCCGCCTTCGCGGTCGTCCCGACGGACACGGGCTACGTCTTAGTGTTAACCCCTGCCGGAGGCACCCCGCAGACCTACGTGCTGCGCAATGGTGTTGACGGTGCCCCCGGTGCACCCGGTGCCCCTGGCGCTCCTGGCGCTCCAGGCGCCGACGGTAACGACGGCCGCGGCATCCAGTCCTTCACCGGCCCCGTGGTGGACGGCAACACGGCCACCTACACCATCACCTACACCGACGGCACCACTTCCACCTTTGCGGTGACCAACGGTGTTGACGGTCTCCCCGGCGCTCCCGGTGCTCCCGGCGCCGACGGTAACGACGGCCGCGGTATCCTAAGCATCACCGGCCCTGTCTCCAACGGCCTGGTTGACACCTACACCATCACCTTCACCGACAACAACACCTACACCTACACGGTGACTAACGGCGCAGCCGGCACTCCCGGCACCAACGGCCGCGGCATCCAGAACATCATCGGACCCGTCACCAGCGGTTTGAACAACACTTACACCATCCTCTACACCGACGGCACCAGTTCCGAGTTCACGGTGACCAACGGCGCTCCCGGTGCTCCCGGCACCCCTGGCACGCCAGGCACCAACGGCGCTGACGGTCGCGGCATCACCAACATTATCGGACCCAGCTCCAACGGTCTTGCCGACACCTACACCATCATCTATTCCGACGGCACCACCTCTACCTTCACGGTGACCAACGGCGCTCCCGGCGCTCCTGGCCAAGACGGTCAGGACGGTCAGAACGGCCAAAACGGCAACGACGGCCGCGGCATCCAGAACATCACCGGACCCGTTACAAACGGTTTGACCGACACCTACACCATCCACTACACCGACGGCATCACCTCTACCTTCACGGTGACCAACGGCGCTCCCGGCGCTCCTGGCCAAGACGGTCAAGACGGTCAGAACGGCCAAAACGGTAACGACGGCCGTGGCATCCAGTCCATCACCGGCCCCGTCACGAACGGCTTGAACGACACCTACACCATCACCTACACCGACGGCACAACCTTCCCCTTCACCGTGGTCAACGGTGCTCCCGGTGCCCCCGGTGCTAACGGCCAGGACGGCAAGGGCATCCAGTCCTTCACCGGTCCCGTGATGGACGGCAACACCGCCACTTACACCATCACCTACACCGACAACACCACCTCCACGTTCACGGTGACCAACGGCGTTGACGGCGTGGGCATCCCGCAGGAGCTCTCCATCGAAGGCGACCAGCTGACCATCTCTGGCGGCAACACCATCACGATTCCCATCAACAGCGGCGCTCCCGGCGCTGACGGACGCGGCATCGTGAACATCACCAAGACCGCCACCAACGGCAACATCGACACCTACACCATCACCTACACCACCGGTGCTCCCACCACCTTCACGGTGACCAACGGTGTCAACGGTACGAACGGCACCAACGGCGCTGACGGCAAGGGCATCCAGAACATCGCCAAGACCGGCACGGAAGGGAATGTTGACACCTACACCATCACCTACACCGACAACACCACGAGTACCTACACGGTGACCAACGGCGTCAACGGTACCAACGGCACCAACGGCACCAACGGCGCTGACGGCGTGGGCATCGCGTCCATCGCGAAGACCGGCAGCAACGAAAACGTCGATACCTACACCATCACCTTCACCAACGGCAACTCCACTACCTACACGGTGACCAACGGCACCAACGGCGCTGACGGCAAGGGCATCGCATCCATCGCGAAGACCGGCACGAACGAACTGGTCGATACCTACACCATCACCTTCACCGACGGCACCACCACTACCTACACGGTGACCAACGGCGCCACCGGCCCCATCGGTCCTGAAGGTCCCGAGGGTCCTGCCGGCAAGGGCATCCAGAGCATTGCCAAGACCGGCACGGAAGGCAATGTTGATACCTACACCATCACCTACACCGACAACACCACAAGCACCTACATGGTGACCAACGGCGCTGACGGTTACTCCCCGACCATCACCGCAGCGGCGGGCAGCGGCAGCGTGCTCATCACCGTGACCGACGCCACCGGCCCGCACACCTATACCATCCCCACGGTTGACGGCGCGGCCACCCAGCTGCAGGCCGACTGGGCGCAGGAGGACAACACCAACCCGCAGTTCATTCTCAACAAGCCGACCCTCGCCCCCGTGGCCACCAGCAACAACTACGAGGATTTGGACAACCTGCCCACCATCCCGACCACCACGGGCGAGCTGACCAACGACGCCGGCTTCATCACCAGCGCCGACCTGCCGACCGTTCCCGAGAACGTGAGCGAGCTGAACAACGACGCGGGTTACATCACTAACGGTGACATTCCTGCGGAAACCGATCCGGTATTCAACGCATGGGACAAGGACTACAACGACCTCATCAACAAGCCGACCATCCCGACGGTTCCCGAGAACGTGAGCGAGTTCACCAACGATGCCGGTTACATCACCAGCGCTGATCTGCCGACCGTTCCCGAGAACGTGAGCGAGCTGACCAACGACGCCGGTTACATCACCAGCGCTGATCTGCCGACCGTTCCTGAGAACGTGAGCGACCTGAACAACGACGCCGGTTTCATTACGGCGGCTGACGTTCCCGCACAGGTGAATGCTGACTGGGATGCCACCGAAGGTGCGGCTGAAATTCTGAACAAGCCGACCATCCCGACGGTTCCCGAGAACGTGAGCGAGTTCACCAACGACGCCGGTTACATCACCAGCGCGGACGTTCCCGAGCAGGTGAAGTCTGACTGGAACGCCACGACGGGTCCTGCCCAGATCTTGAACAAGCCGACCATCCCGACCGCCACGAACCAGCTGACCAACAACAGCGGCTTCATCACCGCTGCCGACATTCCCGAGCAGGTGAAATCTGACTGGAACGCCACGACGGGTCCTGCCCAGATCTTGAACAAGCCGACCATCCCGACCGCCACGAACCAGCTGACCAACAACAGCGGCTTCATCACCGCTGCCGACATTCCCGCCGAAACCGACCCGACGGTGAACAATGCCACCATCACCCTCAAGCAAGGCACCACGACACTGGGTACTTTCACCACCAACCAAGCTGGCAACAGCACCATCACCATTCCCGAAGCGGCCACCGAATACCAGGTGCTGAGCATGAGCCACGACACCATCTTCTTGACCAACGGCGGTTTTGTGAAGATCACATGGGATGGTATTTCTGAGAAACCGGAATTCGCTCCTGTGGCCTTCACCGGCGATTACAACAATCTCGTTAACAAGCCTGACACCATCAGCCATTTCACCAATAACGCGGGCTATATCACTGCTGCCGACATACCGGCACAGCAGCAGGCCGATTGGGACGAGACTGACCCGACAGCGGTCTCCTACATCAACAACAAACCCAACATGGACGACTACCTCACCACGGCTGACCTGAGCAACTTTGTGACCAAGACCGAGGACGAGACCATCGGCGGTGACAAGACCTTCACCGACTATACTGAATTTGACGGTTTTGTGGAGTTCTACGATGGTGCTGAATTCTATGATTACGCCTATTTTGATGACTATGTGGAATTCTATTCTGATGTTTATGTTGATTACAACTCTGGCCGCATTCGTGTCCCCTCCGTATTGGAATCCATCGAGGATGACGGCACCCTCAACGTCTCTGACAATTGGGGAAGCTCCACCTGCAACAACGCCGTGAATTTCTGCGATTTGGAGACCGTTTACCAAAGTATGCTGAACAAGTTCAATGACCTGAGCGATGCTCTTGACAAATTGAACGACAGCATCAACAAGCTCAACAAGCAGCTCAACACCCCGAAGGACGGCGAAGCTTGTCCTCATTCTCCGACCGTTACCGATGTGGACGGCAACACATATTCCACCGTACGTATCGGCAACCAGTGTTGGATGCGCGAGAACCTACGCGTGACGCACCGTCCGAACGGAACCACAGCTGTCACTTACTCTACTCCGTCTAGTGCCCCCGCTAATTTCGGTTATAACTATAGTTTCTCCGAAATGATGGCGGGAGCATCCGCCACTTCCGCAGCAACACAAGGTATTTGCCCCGATGGTTGGCGAGTGCCTAACGATGCTGACTTCAACGAGCTGGTAACATACGCCCAGTTCAAAGCAGGCAATGCCGGTAGCTCTTTGAAGGCCACATACGGCTGGGCCAGTGGTTATTCAGGTGATAACACCTTGGGTATGTCCCTTTTACCTGCAGAAGATGACGGGAACTATTTGGATTATTACAGCTCAAACTATCACGATTGGTATCTTTCTGGAAATGGTAATCTTTACAACTATGGAGATTGGCCTGAAAACGAATTACCACTCCGTTGTATCCGTTCCAACACTAACGGAGAAAACCTGACTATCAAACTGCCCACGGTGGAAACCTCCGCACCCGACGCCAGCCATATCTACGACGTGAATGTCTCCGGCACCTCTGTGTCCCTCAAGATCAAACCCGGCACCATCACCGCAAACGATTCTATGCCGCCTATGTCGAACATCACCGAATACGGCTATATCTACAGTACCACCGCTAATGACGCCACCACTTTGGTACTCGGCGGTTCTGGGGTGACTAAAAAGCCCGGCACCGCAACCAACCTGACGTTCCCTTACGAGATGGGCTATTCAAACACCCAGGATTATTTCAGCCTTTCTAGTCTCACCTCCGGCACCACCTATTATTACCGCGCATTCGCCACCAGCGGTGTGGGTACCTCCTACGGTGCTGTCAAGTCTTTCGTCGCCCAATCGGATCCGAAGTCTTGTAAGGCTGTACTCGGTTCCTCCTATCCGGATCATGCCACCGACTACAATGGTTACAACTATGCCACGGTGGCTATCGGCAGCCAGTGCTGGTTGGCGCAGAGTTTGCGTTCCTACAGTTACTCTGATGGCAGCACCATCAATGGTTATTACTATGCGAACAACAGCTCCACCAACTGGGTCAACAACGGTCGTCTTTACACCTGGGCAGCGGCCATGCACGGCACATCTTCCTCCACATATCCCGTGCAGGGTGTATGCCCTACCGGCTGGCGCGTGCCCACAGTGGCTGAGTACAACACGATGGTGAGCACCCTGCAAAGCAATTCTGCCATGTACTGCTCTTCTTCCTCCTCCAATATTGCAAAGGCTCTTGCCTCCACCAGCGGCTGGAACTCGAGCAGCACCACTTGCGCAGTAGGTAACGGCCAAACCAGCAATAACGCCTCCGGTTTTAATGCTTATCCGGCAGGTTATCGCACCACGACTGGATCATATTCTGGTTACGGAAACCACGCATTCTTCTGGACTACCGGTCAACGCGCATTCTATCTTAGCTACAGTAGTGCCTCGACAAGCATGGAGTCGAATACAAATGCCGCTGTTGCCATACCTGTCCGTTGCGTCTATGGTAGCTCAGCCCCGACGGTGGCCACGAATGCAACCACACCAACGGTGACATTCACTTCCGCAAATTCCTTGGGCGGCAACGTCTATTCCAACGGCGGCAGCAGCATCACTGCAAGAGGTATCTGCTACGCGCCCAGCACTACCACCACCACGCCCACCACGTCCAACTATAAAGTCACCTACTCGGCTGGTACTGGCAATTTCACGGTGAATTTGACCAACTTGACACCCGGTGTCACCTATTACTACCGCGCCTACGCCACCAACGCCCAAGGCACCTCCTATGGTGAAGTGAAGAGCTTTACAACCTCAGCTGCATCATACGTGTACAACGACAACTCCTCCAACAATGGCGACGTGACTATGATAACAAAAACTTCAGCCAAACTTTGGGGAAAAGCCAATGCAGTCTCCGGCGATCCTATTTCCGGTTGGGGTTTCATATTGTACAAGCAGAACTCCAGTGGCACTTTCGTGCAAGTGATGGATGCTTACCAATCTGGTAGTGTCTCTACCCCCTACTCGTGGACAGAGGACGGCTATTCGGTTACTTTGAACTCCACTTCTCAAAACAATTACTTTACTATGACAGTTAATGGTCTTGAACCTGGTGCCACTTACAAATACATGGCTCAAATTTACTGCGAAAACTCTAATAGTTGGTGGTATCCTGGCAAGACAGCTAATTCAGACGATGGTGTTAAATCCGATCCGTTCACCACTTACAAGGCTCCTTCGGTCTCTACAATCACCTCCGAAAAAGACTACTCAGGCGACAGAATGCGTATTACACTGAAAGGAAAGGTCACAGAAGCTGGATATCCCTCGTCAGAAACAAAGCAAGGAATATTGTTCAGCACCTCTTCCTCTAATCTTGACATCGCGCACTACGCTATTGGTGGCCATCGCTATGAGCTCAGTCGCAATTCGGACGGTTCGTTTTCCACCACACGTATCCCGTTTTCAGCCGGAACAACCTGGTACTATAGAGCTTACGCTTACAACACCACCTCAAAAGACACGGTTTATGGCTCTACTTTTTCATTTGTCACACCTGAACGTCCTTCCGACGTAGCTTATGACAATGCCTATGCCAATGCCTATTACTACAGTGCGGAAGTCACGAACAACTCCATCCGGGCCAAAGTCTCTGCCAATGCCCCCACCGATGCACCTGTGTACAGATACGGTATCGTGTACAGCACCTCCAACTCCACACCTACGGTAGGAGGATCCAACTGTTCTGTGCAATGGAATACCAGTTCGACTTTTTATGTGACTGGATTATCCGCCAACACCAAGTACTACATGCGCGCAGTCGCCTATAACGCTGCCAGCTACAGTGCCGAGAACACGTGGACATACACTTACGCTCCCACCTCAAATATCCGTGTTATTAAGACGAAGCTCAACTGCGGTTCCAATCTGACAGACCAAAACGGTAATGTTTATCAAACAGGCACAGTCGGTAGCCACTGTTGGATGTTGCAAAACCTTAAAGCGAAAAACTACGACAATACGCTTAACTATTCCACAGCCGGTACAGGAACCCTTATACCTCTTATCTCAGGAACCAATGGATCAGATTCGTATGCTCGTTACAATCCCGGTAATGATGCAAGCACTGTTGGTTCCTCCAGTTATTCTGATGGTGTCGGCTACCTTTACAACTGGTATGGTGCCATGGGACAAGGAGTCAACAACTATGGCGGCAGTTCCAATATGGGTACTTCACAAGGCATGCACCAAGGTGCTTGTCCTCGTGGCTGGCATGTTCCCACTCATGCTGAGCAAGTCGATGCTGCAAGTGCGTTCCCCGCACAGTATGCTGGTTATCTCGACTATAATGTGACCTATGGCGGTTTAGGTAACGAAGGCGATTATTGGAGCTCCGATTCTTTCACCAACAATGGGTCAACGTACTACTATTATTTGAAGAAAACCTCCTCATCGACCACAACCAATAGTGGAAGGTTTCCGAAGTATGGACATTCATTGCGTTGCGTGCAGGACTAGTAATCAGATTCTACAATTAATACGTAAATAACGGAACGGCTTCCTCGGCAACGGGGAGGCCGTTTTTTCAATTAAGAATTAAGAATGATGGGGTGTCGGGGTGGTTTTCCTTTTTTGGGCTGTTGGCTGTTGGCCGTTAGCTATTGGCTTTTGGCTGTTGGCTGTTGGCTGTTAGCTGTTCACTGGCGAGAGACATGGAACCTTAGACTATGACTATGACTTAGACTATGACTTAGACTATGACATCTATCCCCTACCCACTGTTCACTACTCACTATTCACTACTCACTGTTCACTACTCACTATTCACTACTCACTATTCACTATTCACTACTCACTACTCACCATTCACTATTCACAAAAAAATTGTATCTTTGCCGCGTAAAATTTTACACGTCTATGTACAACAACGACCCTCGAACTGTCATCACGCTGGACGCCGGTGGCACGCATTTCCGTTTTTCGGCGATGCGTGGCTGCGAGGCGGTTGCCGACACCTTCGAACTGCCCACCCATCCCCATGACCTCGCCCTGCTGTTAGAGGATTTGCGGACGGGCTTCCAGCATATCATCGACCAGCTTCCGGAGCGTCCGGCGGCCATCAGCTTCGCCTTCCCCGGCCCTGCGGACTACCCCAACGGGGTGTTCCCCGACCGGCTCACCAACTTCCCCTGCTTCGAGGGTGGCGTGGCGCTGAAGGCGTACCTGGAGGCGCAGTTCGGGCTGCCCGTGTTCATCAACAACGACGCGGACCTGTTCACCTACGGCGAGGCCCTCGCGGGGGCGCTGCCCATGCTCAACGAGAAAATCCGCGCGGCCGGCGGCGTGAAACAGTACCACAACCTCATCGGATTCATCCTCGGCACCGGCTTCGGCATCGGCATCACCTCCCACGACCAGATGTTCATGGGCGACAACTGCTGTTCGGAGATCTACTGCTCGCCCAGCAAATGGGGCCACGAGCTCATCGCCGAGGAGGGCGTGTCGCTCCGCGCCGTGCTGCGCTACTACCGCGAAACCGCCACGGACGACCGAGCCGAAAGCTACACCGACTCCTACGACATCTACCGCATCGCCGACGGCACCCTTGACGGCGACCGCGAGGCGGCACGGAACGCCTTCGCCCGCTTCGGCGAGGCCGCCGGCTACACCATCGCGCAGGCCGCCTGCATGCTCGACGGCATCCTCGTGCTCGGCGGCGGCGTCAGCAAGGCCGCGAAATTCTACATGCCCGCCCTGCTCCACGAACTCCGCACCGAAATGCATACCCTCGGCGGACAGACCCTGCCGCGCGTGCCCTCCTACATCTACAACCTCGAAGATCCGCAGGAGTTCGACGCCTTCGTGCACGGCCAGACCAGGGAAATCGAGGTCTTCGGCACCGGCAAGCGCATCCGCATCGACACCCAGCGCCGCCTCGGCATCACCCTCTCCCAACTCGGCACCTCCCGCGCCACCGCCATCGGCGCCTACTGTTTCGCCCTCCACGCGCTTGACAATGAATAATTGAAAATTAACTCCCTAAACCACCTAAACTTTCTAAACCACCTAAACTTTCTGACCCAACAACCGAATAACCTAAAAATCACCCGATATGGCAAAAGACTTAACCCAACAAAACATCGACGCTTGGCTTACGGGAAACTACGACCAGGCTTCCAAACATGAAATCCTGCGACTGCAAGAAGAGGATCCGCAAGCACTCTCAGACGCTTTTTACAAGACCCTTGAATTCGGCACCGGCGGACTGCGCGGCATCCTCGGCGTAGGCACCAACCGGATGAACAAATACACCGTCGGATTCGCCACCCAGGGACTGGCCAACTACCTGATCAAATGCTTCAAGCAGGACATCAAGGTGGCCATCTCCTTCGACTCACGCAACTTCAGCGCCGAATTCGCCCAAATAGCCGCCAACATACTGGCTGCCAACGAAATACAAGTCTATCTATTCGATGCACTCCGCCCTACGCCGGAACTCTCCTTCGCAGTGCGCCACCTGCAGTGCAACGCCGGCATCATGATCACCGCGTCGCACAACCCCAAGGAATACAACGGCTACAAAGTTTATTGGAATGACGGAAGCCAGCTCGTCCCGCCGCACGACAGGAACGTCATCAACGAGGTGAATCGCATTAAGGAGGTGAACCAGGTGAAATGGGACGGCCGCCCCGACCTGATCCGCACCATCGGAGAGGACATCGACAAGGTCTATCTCACCCTCATCCGCCGATTGTCGCTGCATCCCGAGGCCATCGAAGCCGCAAAGAAGTTCAGCATCGTCTATACGCCCCTGCACGGCACGGGCGTCTCCATAGTGCCCCAGGCATTGGACGATTTCGGGTTCAAGAAAGTGCATATTGTCAAAAAACAGGCTGTTACCGACGGCAATTTCCCGACGGTGAAGTCTCCGAATCCGGAAGAACACGCCGCCTTGGAGATGGCCATCGAACTGGCTAAGAAGCAGAAAGCCGACATCGTGCTGGCCACCGACCCCGACGCCGACCGCGTGGGCATCGCCGTGCGCCGCGACGACGGCGAATACCAACTCTTCAACGGCAACCAGACCGCCACGCTGCTCTTCCACTACATGCTCTCCCAGACGAAGTTCAATCCGTTGGACAACAACCTCTTCGTGGTCAAGACCATCGTCACCACCGACCTAATCGAAGAAATTGCCACCGACTTCAACGTGAAATGCTACAACGTGCTGACTGGCTTCAAATACATCGCCGAGAAAATCCGTGAATTCGAAGGCAGCAAACAGTTCCTTGTGGGCGGCGAAGAGAGCTACGGTTACCTCATCGGCGACTTCGTGCGCGACAAGGATGCCGTGTCGGCCTGCTGCCTGATTGCTGAAATGGCAGCCTACTACAAGACCATGTACCAGCGCAGCTTGATCGAGCAGCTGGAACTCATCTACCGCCAGTACCAATACTACAAGGAGTCAATGGTTTCGCTGACCGAGCCAGGCGAAGCCGGCATGCAAGCCATCCAGCAGCGCATGGCCGACCTGCGCGAAGAGCTCCCCAGAACCCTCGGCGGCCAACCGGTGGTCATGGTTCACGACTACAAAACCCAGCATACCTGCAAGATGCAGTTCCAAACAAACGACCGCATCGAACTGCCCATGTCCAACGTACTGCAGTTCATCACTGCCGACGGCAGCAAGGTCACCGTGCGCCCCTCCGGCACCGAACCCAAAATCAAATTCTACTTCAGCGTCCACGAGCCCGTCGCCCCCGAGCAGTCCCTGCAGGAGGTGGACGCCATCCTTGAGGAACGCATCGCCGCCCTGAAAAAAGACTTACAACTATAACAATAAACTATAACAATAACAATAAACTATAACAATATACAATATACGACGAAAACTACAAGCGCTACTTTTCATAGCCTCGGAGAGGCTAAACGCACGAAGTGCAATTAACCCCATACAAGCGCAGCGCAGTGTGGGGGCCAAAGCACAAGCGCAGCGCAGTGTAAAGCGAAAAAGAGAAAGACAAACCCATAAAAAGTATAAATGATAAACGAAAAACTGTTAGATCCCAAAAGCATCGTGGTATGCGGTGCGTCAAGTGACATTCACAAACCCGGCGGAAAATCGCTGAAGAACCTCTTGGAGAGTCCCTTCAAGGGTCAGGTTTACGCCGTCAACCCCAAGGAAACCGAAGTGCAAGGCGTGAAATGCTACGCCAAGGTCAATGACCTGCCGCAGGTGGATTGCGCCATCCTGTGCATCGCGGCCAAATTCTGCGCCCAAACCGTCGATGTGCTGGCCAAGGAGAAAGGCTGCCGAGGCTTCATCATCGTCAGTGCCGGTTTCTCAGAGGAGAACGAAGAGGGTGCCGCCATCGAAAAGCATATCGTTGACACCATCAACAGTGTCGGCGGCTCGCTCATCGGCCCCAACTGCACGGGCTTCCTCAACACCAACTACAGCGGATGCTTCGACACGCCGATTCCGAAGCTCGACCCCCAAGGCGTCGATTTCATCACCGGCTCCGGCGCCACGGCCGTCTTCATCAAGGAATACGGCATGAGCAACGGTCTGAAGTTCAACAGTGTATGGGCAGTCGGCAACAGTGCCCAGCTTGGCATAGAGGATGTTCTCGAACACCTTGACGAGACCTTCGACCCGGAGAAGTCCTCGCGCGTCATCATGCTTTACATGGAGAAGATCGGCGACCCGCAGCGTCTGCTGAAGCACAGCCGTTCGCTCATCAACAAGGGCTGCCACATCGCCGCCATCAAGAGCGGCAGATCCGCTGCCGGCTCTCGCGCCGCCTCCTCGCATACAGGTGCTCTCGCCGCCAACGACGTAGCCGTTGACGCCCTCTTCCGCAAGGCCGGCATCGTGCGTTGCCAGAATCGCCAGGAACTGACCACTGTGTGCGGGGTCTTCATGCATCCCGAAATCAAGGGCAACCGCTGTGCCGTGGTGACCCACGCTGGCGGCCCCGCCGTGATGCTCACCGACGTGCTCTCCAATGGTGGCATTGAGGTGCCTTCGCTTAAGGAACACCCTGCCAGCAAAGCCCTTTTGGAGAAACTCTTCCCCGGATCTTCGGTGGGCAACCCCATCGACTTCCTCGCCACCGGCACCGCCGAACAACTGGGTTACATCCTGGATGCGGTGGAGAACGACTACACCAACATCGATTTCTCGGTCGTCATCTTTGGCTCGCCTGGACTCTTCTCGAACAAGGAGGTCTATGACCTGTTGGACCAGAAG
The DNA here is from genome assembly GCA_947165685.1 of uncultured Bacteroidales bacterium. GTDB lineage: Bacteria > Bacteroidota > Bacteroidia > Bacteroidales > WCHB1-69 > F23-D06. Next base: position 49,276 of record CAMVBK010000022.1, read on the forward strand.
ATGAAGACCTGCAAGAAGCCCATCTTCCCCGTGCTGCCGAGTATCATTAACGTGAAGGACGAAATTAACGACTTCATCGCCAAGGGCCATATCAACTTCCCCGAGGAATGCGTGCTTGGCAATGCCATCTGCAAAGTGTACAATACACCCAAGCCCAAAATGGGCAACATTGAGAATCTGCCTATAGATAAGATTATTGTGTCACCCGTCAACGAGCCTGACAAGG
>CAMVBK010000023.1:0-48239 GCA_947165685.1 uncultured Bacteroidales bacterium
ATCGGGAGGCGTTCGGGATTTAGTAGGGCGCACGAAAGGATGTAAAAAAAAAGAGACGCATGTCCATGCGTCTCTTTGAGTGTCGTATATCGTATAACCTTGGATTAGAAGGTGTGTTCCAACGTGAATGTCAGACGATCCGGATGGGTGGAGATGAAATTCAGGAATTGTGCTTTCGAGCTGAACTGACCGACAGGCGCATCGTTGAGCTCGCGGTCCTTCACTACACCATTCTCAGTGTAGTGGATGTTCGGGACAGCACCGATAATGATGGTACCCGTTTCGGGGAGTTCAGACTCGTTATAGACGATGGTTCCCTCGATTTTGGCGGTGAACGGAGCTTTGACTTCGAAAGCGGGGAGAGTCCAAGGCGCAGAGACGTTATTCACCTCCACAGTTTTACCCGTAGCGTCAACATATTTGAGGTTATAGTGAAAGTAAGGGGAAATTTGCAACTGCTGGCCATTTTGCGTGAAGTGGTCCTTCATCTGGTACTGGATGGTGATTTTTTTGTTGCCGCCAGTACCGCTGCCGCCATTGTCGTCGCCGTTCTCACGGTTACAAGATATGGCCATCAGACCGCCCAGGCATACCGCCATCAGAATAAACAAATGTCTTTTCATTTTCATCTATATTTGAATGAGCCGACAGCGAGATTAATCCTGTTTCAGGGTGCGGGTTAAGACAATCTCGTCTTTGTTGGTGTCGCGGTTGTTGAGCATTAAGTTAATCTTGGTGCCGCCCATGAGGACGCCAGGATGACTTGCTCTGGCAACTTCAACGGCATCGATGGCTTTGTTGAAAGCATTTTCAGCTCTCTTGCTGACCTCTTTTTTCTCGCCTTTGAACACATAGATGCCTGTGGTTTCCGTGTAGCTGTCAGCGCTTGCTTTCATGTTGTCAATGACAATTTGCTCAAACCACATGTGGTAGTTGTTGACTATTCCTTCCTCGGTGTTCGGATCGAGCTTGACGGAATATATCCAGTCGCCGTCCTCTACACGTCCGCAGGAGGAGAAAATACCAGTCATGGCCACGATGCAGCAAATCACTGCGATTGATAAGAACTTTTTCATTTTTGTAATTTTTTTTGTGAATAAAAAATGTGAATTAAATATTTGATTGTAAATCAATTACGTATTTAGTATAACATAGATCAGCACTTTCAAAACGAGAGCGCAAAAATACATCTTTTTTTAATTATGTATAATATCGTTCTTTTCCGACGCTCGGAAGTGTCGGCTACTGCGATGCGAGGTGAGTTTTTTTGAGAAAAAATTTTTTTGGATGTAACATTTTTGAAAAAAACATACTTAGGGATAAAAAACGTACAGCCGGGGAGAGATGCCGACACGATGATGATTATCCTGTTGCCGTAAAAAAATATAACACAATATTGTTATATGCCAAAAAAGTTATATTTTTGCAGCGACTAAAAAAACAAAATTGAAATGATATGAAATGGAATGAATTACGAAGAATTGCAGAGAGTCACGGGTGGTTTCTTTTGCGGACAGGAGGCAATCATGACATTTATGCTCATCCACAGAAGGAGGACATTTTGAAAATCGAAAGGCATGGATCGAAGGAAGTGAAAACTGGCCTCTACCACAAGTTGAAACGCCAGATAGGGTTCTGATAATTAGGGAATAAAAATAAAGATATGAAAAAAAGAATAGCATTGATTGAGATGGGCAAAGACGGTTCGTTCACTATCTTCACCCCAGACACCAAATCCACCGTTTTCGGAGACGGCAACACTGTGGCCGAAGCCAAAGCTGATTTTGAAAACTCGGTGAAAGAATTTATTGAAGTGTTCGAAGAGATAGGAAGAGAAGACCCTGATGACTTGAAAAACACCACGTTCGTATATAAATACGACATGCCCTCTTTCCTGAACTACTACGATTACCTCAATATGACCAAACTGGCCAACATGTCGGGCATCAACCCCTCATTGATGCGCCAGTATAAAAGAGGACAGTATATCTCGGAAAAACAGGTGTCGAAAATACAGACCGCCATTCACAAAATCGGGAAAGAGTTGTTGGCGGTGCGGCTGATATAACTATCGCCTTTTGCTTATTGCCTTACCACTCAGAACTGGAAGTAGATGAACGGCTGCAAATCCGCTGTGACGAACTGGTAGAGCACGAAAACGGCCGCCACGGCGATCAGGGCGATGAGCCAGATGGGGAGCATGGCGAAGTTGATGCGGTACCAGCGCTTCCAACGGTCGGGGAGCCAGTGGATGACCATGCCGAGGACGAACATGATGAAGACGAACTTGTAGTTGGCAATGATGTCGGGGATGGCTGCGACGTTCCACTGCCCGCCGATGCTGTTGACCATCGCCTTGGCGGTTTCCCACGCCGTCTCGTTGGCCGTGGCCGGGTCGAGGTTGGAACCGGAACGGAAGAACAACCGCGTGAACGAGATGAAGACGAACGTCTGGAGGATGCCCCAGGTCTTGTCCAACCACGTCACCGTCTTGTCCGGCTGTAGGAGGCTGAAAACGGTTTTGACGAGCGTGCCCGCGAACCATATCCCGCTCCAAACCACGCCGATCATCAGCGCGGGATGCGGCCACAAGTGGTTGGTGATCAAGAAAGTGACGAATATCACCGTGGCGATAGTGCTGCGCACGAGCATGTTGCCGTGCCGCCAGATTTTGTACGACAGGATGCCAATGCCGTTCAAGCCGCCCCAAATCATGAAGTTCCACGAAGCACCGTGCCACAAGCCCCCTAACAGCATGGTGTTCATCATGTTGAGGTTGGTGCTGATTTTCAACCGCGCCTTCTTGCTCACTAATGAAGCCACGAGCAGCGCCAGCGCGATGCCGCCGATGATGCAGGTGATCACTACGCTCTTGGTGAGCAGGATGATGACCGCCGCGATGAGCGAGATGCAGAGGTAGGTGCCGAAAGTGGCGTTGCGGTTGCCGCCTAACGGGATGTAGAGGTAGTCTTTCAGCCAGTTGGAGAGCGAGATGTGCCAACGCTTCCAGAAATTGCCCGGGTTGGTGGCTTTGTATGGCGAGTTGAAGTTCTTCGGCAAGTAGAAGCCCATCAGCATGGCCACGCCGATGGCAATGTCAGTATATCCCGAAAAATCGGCATAGACCTGCAGCGAATAGACGAACAGTGCCGACAAGTTCTCGAACGCCGTGAACAGCGACGGGTTGTTGAAGACTCTATCCACGAAGTTGACCGCCAAGTAGTCGCTCATGATCAGCTTCTTGGCCAAGCCGTTGAGGATCCAGAATACCGCGATGCCGAACTGCCGGCGTGTGAGGAAGAACTTTTTGTAGAGCTGCGGCACGAATTGGTCGGCGCGCACAATCGGGCCGGCAACCAACTGCGGGAAGAACGAGACGTAGAAGCCGAAGTCCAGAATGTTGGCCACGTGCGAGATTTTTCGCTTATAGACATCCACCAAATAGCTGATATTCTGGAAGGTATAGAAGGAAATGCCGACGGGGAGCAGAATCTTGGAGGCGTCGAAATAGTTGGTGCCGGTCCAGTTGTTGGTCCATTGCGCTAACCAGTTGATGACCTCGTGCTCGCTACCCACAATGGTGTTGTAGGCGTCGGTGCAGAAATAGGCGTACTTGAAGTAGAAGAGTACCAGCAGGTTGATGGCGACACCGGAAATCATGAACGTCTTGCGCCAGCCGTTTCGCTGCGATTTGTCCATGAAGATGCCGAGGAAATAGTCTAAAAAGGTGTCAAACAGCAGGATAAGTACGAAAAGCCCGGAGGTTTTGTAGTAGAACAGCAAGCTGACGAAGAAGAGGAAGGAGTTGCGCAGCAGCCGTTTGCTGTGGAACAGCGCGAAGAGGGCATAGACGATGGCGAAGAAGGCCCAAAAGTTGAACTGGGTGAACAACAGCGGGTGCGTCTCGTCGAATGAGAACAGGTTGATCAGAAATTGCGATACATTCTCCCAGGTCATTGCTGCAGGTTTTTAAGGGGTTGTACAAAAGCGTGCCAGAAAAGGTCGCCGATGAGGTTATATCCGTTGACGGTGAAGTGGACGCGGTCTTTCTGCGCGAGCCCTTTGGCCTGCCATTTGGCCATGGAGCCGAGCCCGCCCATCACCTCGAACTGGTCCCAGCAGGCGCCGCCGGTGAGGTTGGCCAAGCGGTGCATGACATCGCTCACCGCAGGGCCGGTCTGGTTCACCGAGTAACGACCTTTGCGGCCGCGTTTCCAGGTGTCGTTGTTCGACAGGAAGATGAAGGCGCAGTCGGGACTGGCCTCGCGGATGCGGGCGATGAGCTGCAGGTAGTTGTTTTTGAAGGCCGTGGAGTCGAAGTCGGCAGCAAAGGCATCGTTCACCCCGATGCCGAAGATGACCAGGTCGGGCGGAAATGCCTTGAGGTCGCGGGTGAAGTTCTTGCACCGCAGATAGGAGGGCACCGCTGCACCGTTTACCCCGATGGAGGTGAAGGTCACGCCCGGTTTGCCGTTTTGCAGCCACAGTCCGTTCACGAAGAAGGTGTCTGCCGGTCCACACGGAAAGTAGAAGGTGAACTCCTGCAGCGGGCGGCCGGGATAGAAGTAGTAGCGTTCGTTCTCCAAGTCGGTCTCGTCGGGGAAGCGCCAGATGGTGTCGTATTTGAGGATGGGGTCGATGTATTGGCCGTTGGAGCGGCCGAAGAGTACGAGCGTGTCCGTTGCAAAGTCGTAGTCGAGCTCGTTCATCGTAAATTTGATGGAGTGCACCGACTGTGTGCAATAGACGGAGATGCCCGACATGCCGAGCGGTGACGGATACTGCTGATAGACGTTCCGGATCAGCGAGAAGACATCGGAGCGGGAGATTTTGTAGTCGCGGGGATTATTGCAGGCGTTTGCGGCGGAGTAGGGGAATATCAGCCCGCGCGAAGCCGGTTCGCCGCCGTATTCCGCCAAAACATGCTTGCGAATCCGGTGCGACATCGTGCCCGCCTGCACGTGCGAGCCGCCGATGTGCATGATGTGCACGTTGCCTTTGCGGGTGCGGATCACACGGTTCCATTTCTCGTAGAAACGCACCAGCGTCATGCTGTCCCTGCCCCAGCAAAGCGTGTCGTCGTTGAAGCGGATGAACGAAAATGTGGAGTCATAGTCGGAGAACAACTCGGGAAGCACCCATGCGGCGGCGGTGTCGGACTCCATGACTATGGCTACGCTGTCGGTGGTCACATCCGTCTGGGCGAAAACCGACATGTAGCTGGTTATTAATGCGATGAGTGTCAGTTTTGCGCGGCTTCCCATAGATTGTCGAAAGTTTCGGCACCCATCTTGCGACGGGTGGTGTAGAGTTCGTACATCGTGGCGAAGTTCTCGGCGAGCTTCTTGCCCACGTAGTTGGCTCCTGCGGTGGTGAAATGCACGTAGTCGGGGCCGGCCCAGCCTTTGCGCACCCAGGCGACCATGGCGTTGCGGCCGCCCATCACCTCGTACAAATCCCAGTAGGCCACGTTGTTGCGCATACACATGTTGCGCAGGCTGTCGATGAGGGCGGGCAAGAGCTTGTAGGTCTGCAGCGAGCCGCCGTAGGAGTGGCTCATGTCCGATGGCCCGATGAAAAGGAGGGTGGCGTTGGGACACGTGCTCTTCACGCGGCGGATTTGCTTCTGCATGGCGGTGCAGTATTTGTTGATGGCGGCGGTGCTGTAGATGGCGGGCACGGAGTTGCCGCCGAACTGCAGGATGATCATCCCGATGTTGGAGTTCAGGTAGCATTTGCGCAGCACGGAGTCGGTGACGAGCGTGAACTGGTCGCCGGAGGAGCTGCGCAGGGGGATGTTATCGACGCTAACTCCCGGTCCGTTGTCGATCATGACGCCGTAGATGTCGGCTGTACCCTGCATATTGAGGCGCAGGGAGGTGGTGGCGGAGTCGGTCTTCCAGTGCATGGCATGGATGCCGGGCCCCACGCTGGCGCAGGTGGAGTCGTATTTGTTTTTGCGGTCAGTGAGGGTGGCGCGGAATCGGCCGTCGTGGTCGTTGTAGAGGAGGGTCACGCGGGAGAAACGTTTCACGCGGCTGTCGGAGCGCTTGTTGGTGGTGGCGTTGGCAGTGAAGGTGCCGTTGCCGGTGAGCCGGTAGCATTTCAGCATGAGTCCGTAGTTGCCCCGCGCGCGTGCCCCGTCGCCGTACGACGAATAGAGGGTGAACGGGCCGGAAGCCGACTGGCTCACCGCGTAGGAGGCCACGGTCTGGATGGCCGGCAGCAGTCCCGGGCCGCCGCCGCCGAAGTGCGACTGCATCCATGTGCGCAGGTTGCCCGAGATGCGGTCCATTTCAATCTGCGAGTCGCCGTAGTGGAGCACACGCACCACTTCGTCGCGCGACCGTGCCGAAGCCGCTTTCGCAAAGAATTTGTCGAAATAGGTGACGTCGCCGTTCGGGAGGTAGAAATGGCCTTCCGACGCCATCGTGGTCTTGTAGTGTTCCAGCGTGTCGATCTGTTCCTCGATGCGCTTCTGCTTCACGGAGTCCTCCTTGGCGATTTCCGCGATGATGGCTTCCCGTTTCTTGCGATTGAAAAGGGTGGGGGCGGGGATGCGGTCGTCGGTCTTGAGACTGTCGCCGGGCAGGTCCGGGATCCCCTCGTCAGGGTCGGCCAGTACCTTTTCGATGGAGGGGAAGCGGATGTCGTGTCCCGCGAGACGCAGACCATCGTCGGGATAAAAAAAACTGATAATTCCTAAACAAGTGATTGTCAGGAATATAAAAATAGTTATCTGCCAAGGCTTCATCTTTTACACCCTATTTTTTTGAGGGCGCAAAAGTACAAAAAAAAAGGCTATCAGCACCGCAGCATTTTTTCGCGCAGTTGCGTGTATCCGGCTTCGTTGAACCTGTAGTGGATGGGGGCGTGCGGTGACTTTTTCTCATCGTCGCTTTGCGCCACGGGGGTGAGCATCCTGGAGGCCAGGAACTTTTTCTGGAAGTTGCGGCGGTCGAACTCCTTGCTAAAGATCTGCGTGTAGAGCCGTTGCATCTCTGGAAGGGTGAAGATGTCGTCCAAAAGGAGAAATGCGACGGGGGAGTTGATGAAAGCGAGTCGGAGCTTCCAGAGGGCCATGCGGTGGATTTTCTCATGGTCGAAGGCTAATTTGGGCATTTCGTTGATGCTGAACCAGCGGGCTTCTTTGGCGTCGTCGCCGGCAACCGCTTTGGACTGGTTCGGTCGCACGACCGATGCGAACGCGACGGAAATGGTGCGCCCCCGGGGGTCGCGGTCCAGGTCGCTGAACGCTCCCACCTCGTTGAAGAATTTGGGCGACAGTCCGGTCTCTTCTTTCAGTTCCCGCCGCGCGGCCTCTTCCAAGGTTTCGTCCTCGTCCAAAAAACCGCCCGGAAATGCCCAAGAACCTTTATAGGGCTCGTTGCCGCGTTTGATTAGCAGTACGTTGAGGTGCGATCCGTCGAAACTGAACACCACATTGTCCACCGTCACCGCAGGGCGCCAGTAATCATACGTGTAAGTTCTTTTTTCTCCCATAACATTGTGTATTCTTTACACGCGGCAAAAATACATTTTTTTTGCCGTGTTTCATCAAGTTGACTATGAAGTGCTTTGTTATGTGTTGAAAAATTTTTTTTTTGAAACATAGTATGTATGAAAAAAAATACTATGTTTGCATTTTGAAAAAAAATAAAGTATAAAAGATTATGTATTAACAAAATTAACAGATAATTCTTAAATTGATTAACCATAAAATGCAGAATATGAAAGAGTTGGTTTCTTTATTGCAAAATGCGTTGAGTAGCACGGGTGGTGTTCTTGCCATACTTTTGTCGATGATTGTGGCTGTTGTGTGGCTTGTTCATTGGCTGACGAAGAAATTTACCGAGATTGATGTCACTATGAAGTTCATGGGCGAAAAGACGGACTCGTTGGGAGTGAAAATCGATCATTTGTCTGACAAGGTGGATGCTTTGTCTGACAAAATGGATGCCCGTTTCGACAAGGTGGATGCCCGATTTGAGTCCCTGCATCAGGAGATGGATGCCCGCTTCGAGAAAGTGGATGCCCGATTTGAGTCCCTGCATCAGGAGATGGATGCCCGCTTCGACAAGGTGGATGCCCGATTTGAGTCCCTGCATCAGGAGATGGATGCCCGCTTCGAGAAAGTGGATGCCCGATTTGAGTCCCTGCATCAGGAGATGGATGCCCGCTTCGACAAGGTGGATGCCCGATTTGAGTCCCTGCATCAGGAAATGGATGCCCGCTTCGACAAGGTGGATGCCCGTTTTGACCGCATGGAGGCTCGTTTGGACAATGTGGATATGCGTTTAGGAAAAGTGGAAGTGAAGCTTGACAATGTTGATGTCCGCTTGGGTAAAGTGGAGGTGAAATTGGATAATGTAGGACATCAAGTTGCCGACGTTGAAGGAGAGGTGAAGAACTTGAAATTCAGGCTGGATTATACAAGTGTCGTTCCGTCGTCGCCAGCTACAGGGACACGTCGGAGTGCGGTTTTGTAACCGCTTAAGGCTCCGTGCTATAGCTTTTTCCAGGCAGGGCGAAAAGGACTCCTTTCAGCTCCATGGTGAGCAATAGACCGGCCAGCTTCGAGGGTGTGTGTGCCGTGAAGTGCGCGGCAATCTCGTCAATGGTCTTTTTCCCTGTCTGCACAAATCGGAAAATGTCATCCTCTTCTTCGGTGAGGTCTGGGAAAAGTTGCGTCTGTATGGCTTTCGGCTCCACATCCCAGTTCATCATTTCCACGATGTCCCGCCCGGAAGTGGCGATTGCGGCAATGTTCCGACGTACCAGGTCGTGGCATCCGGCGTGCATGTCGTCAAAAATGCTGCCAGGAATGGCAAAGATGTCCCGGTTGTAGGAGTTCGCAATGTGTGCGGTGATAATGCTCCCGCCCTTGATGCCGCTTTCGGCAACCAGGACTGCGTCCGCCATCCCTGCGATGATGCGGTTTCGTGCAGGAAAATTCATCCGGTCAGGTCCAGTGAAGAAGTCGAACTCGCTGACGAGCGTGCCGCCTTGTTCCACGATTCGCTCCGACAATCCTTTGTTGCTTGATGGGTAGATGGTGTGCAAACCGTTGCCCAAGACAGATATTGTCGGAATCCCGAGGTTCAGCGACTCTTCGTGTGCCACGGTGTCGATGCCGTATGCCAAGCCGCTTACCGTTGTTATGTTGCTGTCTTTTAGTTCGTTGAGTATTTTTGTGAGACTTCTCAGGCCGTAAGAGGTCGCATTTCGTGTGCCGACCACCGCCAATACGCGCGGCGGATTGAAGCATGGCTCTCCCCGAAAATAGAAAGAGACTGGTGCATCGTTGCAACGTTTCAGCCGTTGGGGATATTCCGGATCCAATATGTGACAGAGTTGTGCGCTGTATTTCTTCATGAGAGACAGCTCCTGCTCAACCAACGCTCTGATTTTTTCTGTGAGGTGTATTTGGATGTCGCAGCGCTTTCGGTTTCGTAGTTTTCGTTTCCAGGATTCGGGAAATTCGAAAACATTCTGCGCCGACCCTGCGGCGGCCAAAATCTGCTTGAGGGCCGATTTGCCCAGACCCTCTGTCTTGTTCAGCGCGATGCGGTAAAATAGTTCCGTCTGCATTTTTTTGTTTCTGGTTTATGAAATTTTGTTTTATCTTTGCGCTTTGATTTCGCACGGCAAAGATAATAATAAATCAAATATAAAGCAATAGGAAATATTAATTTTGTGAATATGAAGAAGATCAGTTATTTAGCAGTTTTATTTGCGCTCCTGGCCCTTGTTTCTTGTCGGCCGAAAGCGGGCGGTGGTATTAAAATCGACAATTTTTCCACTGGTAAGGCAGGGGAAATGATATTGGTCATCGACACAGGAAACTGGTCGAAGGCCGCTCTGACCGCCATCTACGGGGTGCTGCAGCAGCCACAACCAGCCATCAACCAGATTGAGCCGATGTTCGATGTCATTCGTTGCTCCAATGACGACTATCTCGCTTCGTTCATGCGGCACCGCAACATCGTGCAGTTCGATTACAACCCTGACTATTCTGGAAATTCGTTCGAACTTGCCCGCAACCCCGTCACGAACCCGCAGGTGGTCGTACGGATAAAGGGCAACAACCAGGACTCCTGTCTTGCCATTTTTCTGAATCATCAGGAGGAAGTTGTGAAGGCCATGTATGATAATGACATCGCACGCCTGCAAAACGCCCATCGGAAACTTAACAACGCCGTGGTCGAAAAGAAGATCAAGGAAAAGTTCGGACTCACGATGACTGTTCCCGACGGCTATTTCGTGGGACGCGAAGAGGAGGATTTCCTGTGGCTCTGTTTCCGCACTCCGAAAAACGACCGCTTCGTCATGATTTACCGGTCGCCCCGATATGAAATCACTCCTGAAAATGTCGTGGCTGAGCGCGACCGCATCACCAAGGCCTATATCCAGGGTGCCGTGGCTGGTGCTTATCCTGTCGTGGCTGACGTTGAAGGTTACCCGTTGGCAAAGAAATTGCAGATTCGTTATCATAACGGTTTGGAAATGAGAGGACTATGGGCTTCTGTTCGCGATAAGATGGGCGGTCCCTTCTATAGTTTCACACAACTCTCCTCCGACAGCTCCAATTGTATCACGGTGGATGGCTTTGTGTATGCACCGCAAGAGGAAAAACGCGATTATCTGCGTGAGGTTGAGGCAATTGTGAAGTCTATCCAGTAAAATTTTCTTTTTCATGTAACAAAGTCGCCAGTTTGTGCGACAAAACAAGATGTGACAGGATTAGATTCAGAACTTGAGCGGGTCATCAACGGGTGTTTGAAAAACAACCGACAGAGCCAGAAACAATTGTATGAGATGTTCGCCTCGCGGATGTTTGTGGTCTGCAGGCGCTACGCGAATTCAGTTGCGGAGGCGGAGGATATGTTGATGGAAGGCTTTATGAACGTTTTCCGTAACTTGTCCTCCTATAAAGGAGAAAGCCGCTTCGACACTTGGATCTATTCGGTGATGGTGAAGTCCGCTATCAGTCACTACCGCTCAGTTCGCCGTTTCCGGAATGAGGTTTCGCTGGACGATTGGGAGGCGGACGAGCTGGTGAATAGCGGCGAGGCGATTTATGCAGGTTTGGATGCAGCCAAAGTGATGACATTGATGGAACAGATGTCTGATACACTCCGAATGGCATTCAACCTGAGGGAGATAGAGGGGTATGATTTTGCAGAGATAGCGAAAATGCTGGGGAAAAAGGAAAGTACTGTCCGTGTGGCTTATATGCGCGCAAAAAAGTGGTTGCAGAATAGCTTGGGAAGTGAGCGGTGAGCGTTTGGGTTAGATGGATGCTGTCAAGCGAAGCAGATTGATTAATTGTATATGTTTTAATGTATGAGCGATATAAAGGATATATTCAAGGATTATAGGGAAGAGCCATCCGAGGAAGTGTGGAGGAAACTGAATGAACGCTTAGAAGCGGAAATGCCTGCGCAGGTCGTCCGCCGCTTGCGGAAAGTGTCGTGGGCATGGGGGGCTGCGGCAGTGACCGCGCTTCTGATTGGCGGGGTCGTTTTCAGTGTGTTGCACAAGCCAACAGATCAAAATGGGGCGACGGCACAAGTGGAAAGTGTGCAAGAAGTCGCTGTAGATCAGGAAACTGACGTGGATTGTGTTGCAGTTGCGGAAAATCCGGCAGAGGAAGCTCCCACCGCCATCGAATGCGCGGAAGTGGCACAACCGGCACCCGCTCGGATGCCGGAACCAGAAACCGTGTCGGAGGAAGAGACTCCCCCGGCTGCCCAGGGCTCCAAGGTCCGGCAGATTGTGCTTCCCGCCAACTCCACCTTGGCTCGCCAATTGGAAGAGGATCCGGTGCTGAAAACCCTCTCTCCCGACGCCGTCGATTGGTCGTTGCCCGTCCATTTGAGCATACCGAACCTTTTTACCCCAAACGCCGACGGGGTTAACGACTTCTTTGTGATTGACGGCTTAGAGAATTACACATCGCCGAAGCTCACGGTGCGCGACAAGCACAATCGTGTGGTGTTCCAGAGCAGTGCTTACGCCAACTCTTGGGGCGGTGAGAATTGTCCCGATGGAGTCTATATGTATGAGCTGACATTCACCTGTAACGGCATCGAGAACATGGCTACGGGAAAAGTGCGTATTATTCGCAGCTGAGTCGTGACTTCCGGTTTCAGAATATCTTTGTCTTAAAAAGTGCTGTCACGTTGTGGCAGCACTTTTGTGTATTCGCCCAATGCCTTTTTTCTAAATCCATATTAGCAATGCGAGCGAGGAAGGTTTTTAAAAAAGGTTGATTATCAAATATATACAAACATGATTGAAAAAAAGTGTTTTCAAGTGTGTATTTCGTACACAGTGTAACCTTTTTTTGCTATTTTTGCAGCCGCTTAAATTAGGCGAAAAGGAATTTGTAAAATACTGTAATACTGGTTTTTAGTAAATACAATGAATATGCAGATAAGGAATGGAAATCTTTTGTTGGGTCTAATTTTCGGTTTGATTGCTGCGGGACTTAACCTCCATGCGCAAGCGCAAGACTCGGTTCACATCAATCTGGACAAGGCCATAGAAATCGCCCTTTCGGAGTCTCCGACGATGCGCATCGCCGACCGTGACATCCAGGTCAAGCAGGTGTACAAGAAAGAGCAGATCGCGGCGCTCTTCCCGGATGTCTCCCTCGCGGCCAACTACAACCGCACGCTGCTCAAACAGCAGATGTCGATGGAAATGCCAGATCCCCTTACAGGAGAATCAAGAACGATGAACATCAAGATGGGGCGCGACAACACCTACTCTGCGGGCGTAAATTTGAGCCTCCCGATCGTGGCTCCCGCTCTCTGGTCGAACCTCAAACTTAGCTCCATGGACATCGAGATGGCGATGGAGTCGGCCCGTTCTTCCAAGCTGGAGCTCATCAACCAGGTGAAGCAGGCCTATTATACCTACCTCCTTGCCAAGCAGTCCTACGAGGTGCTGCAGAGCAGTTATGCTCATTTGGAGGAGAGCAACAAGATTGTGACGAATTCGTTCAACCAGGGTTTGGTCTCCGAATTTGAGAAGCTGCGCTCCGATGTGGCGCTGCAGAACCAGCGTCCGCAGGTCAGCTCCGCTGCCAAAGGTGTGCGTCTGGCCGGCATGCGGCTGAAAGTGCTGCTCGGTATGGACGTCAACGAGCCGGTGATCTTCGACGGCCAGCTCTCCGACTACGAGCAGACCGTTTTGAATGCCACCGTGCCCACCGAAAGCGAGCTTTCGCTGTCTTCCAACACCACCCTTCGCCAGTTAGACTTGGGCATTGACCAGTTGGAGCAGTCCAAAAAGATCATCCGCGGCTCCGCCATGCCGATGCTGGCGTTGGCCGGCGCGTTCCAGTATTCCGGTATGGGCGACGACGGCACGAAGTTCGCCAACTATCCCTACTCCTACGTGGCCCTCTCGCTGCAGGTGCCCATCATTTCCTGGATATCGACTTCCTACAAACTGAAACAGTCGAGCCTGAACATTGAAAGCATGCACGACCAGCGGTTGGATGTCGAGCGCAACCTCCGTCTCGGCGTGCAAAGCTGCCTGAACGACATTCAGCAGGCCATCGAGGACATCGCCTCCGACAGCGAGACCATGCGTCAGGCGCAGAAAGCCTACGACATCGCCCGGAAACAGTACGAGGTGGGCATGAACACATGGCTCGACCTCACCACCGCCGAGCTCACCCTCACCACCTCGCAGCTCACCTACTGCCAATCCATCTACAACTATCTCACCGCCAAGGCCAGCTTGGACGCAACATTAGGAGTCGAATAAACCGAAAAATACAAAACCCAATATGAAAAGAATCACAAAAATAACCGTTTTATTGGCAATCACCATGTTCGTGATGGGCGGTTGCAAGAAGAAAGAGGCTGTCGCCGTCGGCAACCAGAAAATGACGATTCGCACACAGGAGGTACACACGGAAGATGTGGAGCAGACCTTCGAATACACCGCCATCGTGGAGGCCAACGCCGTGAACAACATCGCGCCGCTGACCGGCGGCCGCATCGACAAAATCTATGTTGAGGTGGGCGACCGCGTGGCCAAGGGCAAGGTCCTCGTGCAGATGAACGAGAACAGCCTCAAGCAGGCCAAGGCGCAGCTCGATAACCTCAAGACGAGCTTCAAGCGCATCGACGAGCTCTACAAGGTGGGCGGCACCTCAAAGTCTGACTGGGACGCCATGAAGACCCAGTTGGACGTGGCGCAGACCAACTATGATAACCTGCTGGAGAACACGCAGTTACTCAGCCCAATCTCCGGTGTGATTACCGCCCGGAACTACGACAGCGGCGACCTCTTCGGCGGTCTCCCCGTGGTGACGGTGCAGCAGATCACGCCCGTGAAGATGAACATCAACATCTCCGAGACCCTGTTCAAGCAGGTGAAGGTGGGCACACCGGTGAGCGTCAAGGTGGATGCCTACGGCGACGAGGAGTTCAAGGGCAAGATCAGCCTGATCTACCCGACGATGGACGGTGCCACGCACACATTCCCCGTGGAGGTGCAGTTGGCCAACACCGACAGCCGCGTTCGCCCGGGCATGTACGCCCGCGTGACCATCAACTTCGGCACGCAGAAGCACGTGGTGGTGCCCGACGAGGCCATCTTCCGCCAGCAGGGCTCCGGCAACCGCTACGTCTATGTCTATAAGGACGGAAAGGTGTCCTTCAACCAGGTGGAGGTCGGTCGCCACTTGGACAAGGCCTACGAGCTGCTCAGCGGCGACGTGCACGACGGCGACATGGTGGCCACCACGGGCCTCGCGCGCCTGAAAGACGGGCTGGAAGTGAATGTGGAGAAATAGAGGGGACTCTTAACAGGCATCGCCCAGCGGTTTGTACGGACGCGATTCATCGCGTCCGCGAACAGCCAAACCGCCACGGTGGACGTGCGTGGCGTCCCCGCCGGTGTGTACATGCTGCGCGTGACAGACAATATCGGTAAAGAACACCATCAGAAAATAATGGTCAAAAATTAGCATTTATAATCATTCCTCGGTTACCCGTAGTGAGGACTTAATCTGCAATATAAAATTGTACTATAAAATATGAGCCTATACCAAAAATCAGTTGAAAGACCGATCATGACCGGACTGATCTACATCGCCGTCGTGATCATCGGTATCTTCGCCTTGACCAAACTGCCGGTCGATTTGTTCCCCCACATGGACGGCAACACCATCATGGTGCTCACCGTCTATGGCGGCGCCAGCGCGGAAGATATAGAGGACAATGTGTCCAAACCCATCGAGAACGTGCTTAACACGCTGAGCGACCTCAAGCACATCACTTCCAACTCCAAGGAGAACTATTCCATCGTCTATCTCGAATTCGAGTACGGAGTGGACATCGAACAGAAAACTAACGATGTCCGCGACAAGTTGGACATGGTGAAGTCGGCCCTTCCCGACGGGGCCAACTCGCCCTACTTGTTCAAGTTCAGTGCCGACGACATGCCCATCATGATGCTGTCGGTGAAGTCGGGTCAGAGCACGCAGGCGCTTTACAAAATCCTGGACGACAAGGTCTCCTCCCCGCTGTCGCGTATCAGCGGCGTGGGTGCGGTCTCCATCTCCGGTGCCCCGCAGCGCGAGATCCAGGTCTATTGCGACCCCTACAAGCTGGAGAGCTATAACCTCACCATCGAGGCCATCGCCCAGATCCTGGGCGCGGAAAACCGCAACGTCTCCCTCGGTGTGATGGACGTGGGCTCCAAGACCTACTCCATGCGTGTCGATGGCGAGTTTAACAGCGCCGACGAGATGGAGAGCGTGGTGGTCGGCAGCTACAACAACAAGAACGTCTATCTGAAGGACGTGGCTGTGGTGCGCGACACCCTGCAGGAACGTATGCAGGAGTCTTACACCGACGGGCAGCGCGGTGCCATGGTCATCATCCAGAAACAGACCGGTGCCAACACGGTGCAAATCTGTAAGAAAGTGCT
Organism: uncultured Bacteroidales bacterium; assembly: GCA_947165685.1. Lineage (GTDB taxonomy): Bacteria > Bacteroidota > Bacteroidia > Bacteroidales > WCHB1-69 > F23-D06. The sequence continues at coordinate 15,958 of CAMVBK010000023.1, forward strand.
GGCCCAGCTGCCTGACATCCGGAACTCCCTGCCCGCCGACGTGGAACTCAACGTCCTGGTCGATAACTCCGACAACATCACCAACACCATCGACAGCTTGGAGGAAACCATCCTCATCATCCTGCTGCTGGTTGTCGTGGTCGTGCTCTTCTTCCTCGGAAGATGGCGTGCCACCGTGATCATTGCCGTGGTGGTGCCTGTCTCCTTGATTGCGGCCTTTATCTATCTGTTAGCAACAGGTAATACGTTGAATATCATTTCATTGTCATCTATATCCATCGCCATCGGACTGGTGGTCGATGACTCCATTGTGGTATTGGAGAACATCACCACGCATATCGAGCGGGGTTCGAAGCCCAAGGCGGCGGCTGTGTTCGCCACCAGTGAGGTGTCGCTCTCCATCGTGGCCTCCACCCTCGTGATTATCGCCGTGTTCCTGCCGTTGACCTTCCTGACCGGCATGGCGGGCGTGCTCTTCAAACAGTTGGGCTGGATTGTCACCATCGTGATTGCGGTCTCCCTTTTGGCCTCCATGACCTTGACCCCGATGCTGAGCTCCCTGTTGTTGAAGAAGAACCCGAAGAAGAGCAAGTGGTTCGCGAAGGTCTATGCTCCCATCGAGCGCTTCTTGGCCTGGTTGGATGAGGCTTATGCCAAGATTTTGCGCTGGTGCGTGAATCACCGCAAAACCGTGGTGGGCGTGGCGGTCGTCATCTTCCTCGCCAGCCTTTCCCTGCTGTTGGTCATCCCCACCGAGTTCTTCCCGACCCAGGACAACGCCCGTCTGAGCGCCACCGTGAAGCTGCCGCAGGGCACTCGCGTGGAGACTACCAAGGCGCTGGGCGACCAGTTGGTGAAGGAGATGAAGGCGAAATACCCCGATGAAATCAAGACCATCAACTATTCTGTGGGTATGCCCGACGAGGACAACACCTTCAGCCTCATGCGCGACAACGGTACGCATCTGCTCTCCTTCAACATCCGCTTGGTGAAGAAGACCGAGCGTAAGAAGTTCATCACGGAGATTGCCGACGGCATCCGTGATGTCATGAAGCAGCATATCGAGATTAACTCCTACACCGTCTCCACAGGCCAGGGCAGCATGGGCGGCCAATCGACCGTCGATATTGAGCTGTACTGCTACGACTTCAACACCACCGACCAGTTTGCCGCCGACCTCGCCGCCCGTATGCGGCAGGTGGATGGCTGCTCCGAGGTGCTGATCAGCCGTGACGAATACACGCCCGAGTTAGAGGTCGTCTTCGACCGGCAGAAGCTGGCCGAGAACGGTCTGAACTCCACCACGGGTGCCAGCTACGTGCGCAACCGCTTCAACGGCTACACGGCGTCGCAGTTCCGCGAGGACGGCGACGAGTACAATATCCGCGTGCGCTACGCTCCCGAGTTCCGTAACGACATCCACGCCATCGAGAACATCTTGATGTACAACAGTCGCGGACAAGGCATCCGCGTGGGTGATGTGGCGCAGGTGCAGGAAACCTTCACCCCGCCGACTATCGTCCGCAAGGACCGCGAGCGTATGGTCAAGGTCTCTTGCGTGGTGGCCAAGGGCACCGCGTTGAGCGAACTGGTGGCTTCCGCCCAGCACGAGCTCGACCAGATGGATGTCCCCGCCACGCTCGACTACAAGATTGGCGGTACGTGGGAGGACCAGCAGGACGCTTTCGGCGATATGTTCATGCTGATGGCGCTGATTATCATCCTGGTCTATGTGGTGATGGCCGCGCAGTTCGAGTCGTTCAGCTACCCGTTTGTCATCATGGGCTCCATCCTGTTCGCTCTCACCGGCGTGCTGATCGGTTTGGCCGTCACGCGCACCGCCTTGGGCATCATGGCGTTGATCGGCTTGATGATGTTGATTGGTATCGTGGTGAAGAACGGTATCGTGCTTATCGACTACACGAGTCTGTGCGTCGAGCGCGGCATGAGCATCAAGGATGCCGTGGTCGCCGGCGGTCGCTCCCGTCTGCGCCCGATCTTGATGACTACCTTGACCACCGTGCTCGGCATGATCCCGTTGGCCGTTGATAAGGGCGAGGGCGCCGAGATGTGGAACTCCATGGGTATGGTGGTGGCCTGGGGCCTCACCTTCTCCACCTTGGTGACCCTGATCCTCATCCCGATCGTCTTCAGCAAGTTCGCCGAATGGAACGCCCGGGGCGATGCCCGCCGCCGCGCCCGCCGCGCCCGCAACAAAGCCCTTGGCGTCAACGAAGTATAATTGGCTGTTGGCTGTTGGCTATTGGCTGTTGGCTATTGGCTGTTGGCTGTTGGCTGTTGGCTGTTGGCTATTGGCTGTTGGCTATTGGCTATTGGCTATTAGCTTTTGGCTATTGGCTATTAGTAATCGTGGAATGTAAAGCCTTATGTATATTAAAACACAATCTGTAAGCAGCCTCGGAGAGGCAAAACGCACAAAGTGCAATTAACCCCACACAAGCGCAGCGCAGTGTGGGGTACCCAAGGAAGCCCGCAAGCGCAGCGCAGTATGGGACGGACAAGAAAGAAAAAACAAACAAAAACGAAAAAAAATGAAAGCAGTCTTCATATCCCTATATCAGGCCTTCTACGAAGAGGTCTTGGAAATTTTGGACAAGAACGAGATACGTGGTTTCACGTATTGGAACGAGGTGCAGGGTCGCGGCTCCGACAACGGGGAGCCGCACTACGGCACCCACGCCTGGCCGACGCTCAATTCGGCAATTTTGGCCTTCGTGCCGGACGAGAAAGTGAAGCCGTTGCTCCACGACATCCACGAGCTGGATGTCTCCGCCGAGCAGCAGGGCCTCCGCGCTTTCGTGTTGCAGGCCGAGGAGATGACAGACAAGACGGTGTAGGAGCCAACTGCTAACAGCCAGCAGCCAACAGTCGGCCAATCTCCTCCTGCAGATTCTCCGATACGGGCACTAATGGCAGTCGTAGGATATTTTCAATCAGCCCTTGCGCAGCCATGATGGCTTTCACGCCGGCCGGGCTGCCCTCCTTGAAGCAGTTGATGGTGAGCGGGACGAGCTGGTTGTGGATGCGGCGGGCTTCCTCAAGCTGCTGGTTCATCACGTGGTGTACCATGTTGGCCACCTTGGCCGGGAATGCGTTGGCCATCACGGAGATGAGTCCGTCGGCACCGGCGGCCATGAGCGGTAGGGTGAGCAGGTCATCGCCGGAGATGACCAGAAAGCCTTCCGGACGGTTGGCGATGAGTTGCAGAATCTGTTTCATCATGCCTGATGCCTCCTTGACCCCGACCACGTTAGGGCATTCTTCGGCGATGCGCAGTGTGGTGGGCCATTCAAGGTTGCAGGAAGTGCGTCCGGGCACGTTGTAGAGGAACACAGGCATGTCGGTGGCGGCGGTAAAAGCCTTGTAGTGGGCGATCAAACCTGCTTGCGAAGGTTTGTTGTAGTAAGGAGTCACGGTCAAGATGGCATCCACGTCGAAGGGCGCGAGGCGTTCCAGTTTGCGAATCATGAACTGCGTGTTGGGACCGCCGAGACCCACCATCACGGGAAGGCGTCTGGCATTGGCATTGAGGATGCAACGCAGAACGTCGTCCTTTTCATCGGGAGCGAGAGTAGGGTATTCGCTGGTGGTGCCGAGGGCGAGCAGATAGTCCACCCCGTTGTCCACCATATTGTTGACAAGGCTTTCCAGTCGGGGAAAGTCGATCTTGCCGTCTGTGGTGAAGGGCGTGATCAAAGCCACCCCCAAGCCTTTGAAAGATTGCAATGTGTCGTGTCTCATTTTCCGGAAAGTTTTAAGGTGTAGCTGAAGGCGGAGCTCAGGAATTGATGGTAGTTGCCGTTTTCTGTTTGAAGGATAAGGTCGTAGAGGTCTTGGTAGTCGGGGCAGCTGCCAATGGTGAATTTCGCGTGCGAGGTGGTCAGGATGGCTTCAATGGGCGCATGGTAGCGGTAGTTGAAGTCCAAGAGGATGTCGAAGTTTCGGTTGATGAAGTCCTGCACCTGCACCATGTTGGGCTCGCCGCACCAAGAAAGCTGTTTCTGGCAGAAATAGTCGGCGGAAAGTTGCTGCAGGCAATAGAAAGGCACGTACTTTTCGTCGATGTAGCCGATGAGGTGCACCACTTTGCCGTTTTGCTGCAGTTGTGTGAAAATCCGGAAAATGGCCTTGTAGGAGTCCTCATCGGTTATTTCGCAGAGCACTCCAATGGTGTTTGCACGTTCCAACGCGCAGATTTCCCGCTCCTTGTCGGGCTTTTTTGCGTTTATTCGCTTGTGCAGGAAGTAATTTTTTATCTTGGCAAACATGAAAAAATGGTCTTTCTAAAAATCGGGCAAAGATACAAAAAATGTTGGGACAATAAGGGATGGAATTTAACTTAGGCTTATGGCTTAGTCTTAGACTATGGCTATGAAAAAACGGGCGGATCTGCTCCGCCCGTGAAATCCCAAAATGCGTTATGATTATTTGATAATCAATTGTTTGGTCGTCTTTCCGCCTGAAGTGTGTACAGTTACGGTGTAAGTGCCGGGTGCGAAGCCGCTGGTGGAAATTTCCACATGGGAACTTCCGTAGAACTGTCCGAACACCTTTTGCCCCAGCATGTTATGGACCTCCACCTGTTGAATTTGATCGGAAGCCACCCGCACGATGTCGGTGGCGGGGTTCGGATAGACGGAGACCTCGATTTGGCCGTGCTCGTTGACGGAAACATTGGTGATGGTCAGGGAGACAGGAACGATGACCTCGCTATTCGTTATGTCGGAGGAGAAGCAGTGTATTTTAGCGGTTTTCGTGTCGCCAACAGTCATGCCGTTGGAATTGGCCGTGACGGTGGCGTTCGTGTTGCCGCCGGCGTTGACGCTGCCGATGGCGGGGCTTACGGTCAGCCATGGCGTGATGGGGGTGCCGTCAACCTTGCCGCCGAGGTTCAAGTTGTAATCGTAGTCGGAGTTTGTGAAGCGGTTGTACCAGGTTGAGCCGATTTTGTACCAGCAGCTGTAGTCGTTGGGCAGTCTGCCGTCTAAAGGGGCGAGGTATGCACCTTCTGGTTGCACGAAGTTGACGCCGAACCAGAGGTCGCTGCCGTCAATCACATAGGGCGTGGTGAGTTGGATGTAGTTCCAGCCGCTGTCGGGGGTGAAGGTTTGCTCATAGAGGACGGCTCCGGGACCCGGGTGCAGGATGGAGTTGTTCATGCCATAGACGCGGATTTTGGCGGTGGAAATTGCCGCGTTCATGTAGAAATAGATTTCGTTGAGTGTTTTCCCAATATGCTGTTGAAGGTCGGATGAGGGATATCCGATGGCGAGGTCCACTTCAGTGGCTCCGCCGTTCCAGCCCACGAACGTGTAGGGCTCGTCGAGATAGTAGTGCAGGTCGGTCACGCCGGTGGAGGTGGGATTCGGATTCGGGATGTCGTAGGTGGGTACGAGATGGAAGTCGGTGCCGTAGGTTCCGGGATTGGACATGGCGAGGCTTTCGGAAGCTGTGGCATCGGGGTTCATGGAAAAGGCGATGCTCTCGGTGGTCACGTCGAACTCGCCGATAAGAGCGGCGGAGACCTCGGTCACAGCGAAGTCATCCACATAGTAGGTCCCGGTGGCGTTGTCAGGGGCACCGGCGTAGAAGTTGATGCCAGCCAGCTGGTTGACACCGTTGGCGTTGGCCTGCTGATAGTGAAACGGCCAGGTGTGGACTAATGTGTTGTTCAGCGTCAGCGAAGCCTGGTCGTTGTCCATATCTACATCGAACGTTATCGGGAACCATGCGTTGGACGGGTAGGTGAAGTTGTACTCCGATCCGCCCACGGAAAGGTAACCCGTCCCGTTGTTGTTGAAGTAGCATTCCAGCGCCCACTGTTGCCGCAGGATGTGCTGGATATTGAAGTAGGCGCCGCCACCCGTGGAGGGCACGTAATAGTTGAATGTGAGGGTGTAGTGCCCCGTGGTGTAGTTGCCGAAAGGATAGACTTGGTCGTTGCTTCCGGTGATATACAACGAGTTCGGGGCGGATGCAGCCTCTGCAGAGGAAATCACGCCGTCTTCCGATCCGCCCGGCGTATCGCTCCAGGTGGTCCAGGCCGAATTCGACTGCGCCAGATGGCTGCCGGCCGTGTAGGTGTCAAAATTGTCGCTGAACACGACGGTTTGCGCGAAAGCGAAGGAACTCGCCGCAAACAAAAACAGCAAAGAAAGTAAATTTTTTTTCATAAACACTTGATTTAGAATGATGAGGCAAAATTACAAAAAAATTTTGGTTATTTGCTCCTCTTTTGTGAAAAAAAAATGTCAGGCATGTTTCGGTGTGTTTCCTTGTCGAGTTGAGAGCTGTAATAGAATGCGACAATATGAATCCTGTTCAAATGTATAATTATTTGAAAATAAGTGAGATGGAACTCGGCTTGTTAGTGGATTTCGGATATTTGGTCACAGGCGCCAGTGCGAAATGACCACGGCGGCGGCCACGGCTGCGTTGAGCGATTCGGCAGTGGCGCGGCCTTTGGCGGGCGACGGGATGGTGAGGCGGTGCGTGACGGTTTTCGCCACCTCCTCGGAGATGCCGTTCGACTCGTTGCCGATGACCACGATGTCGTGGTTTGTAAACGCGAAGCCGTGGATGCTTTCACCGTTCAGGAAGGTGCCGAGGATGCGGCGTCGGGTATTTTCCCGCTGCAGGAACGGGGCCAGCGGGGTTCGGTACACACTGACGTGCGCGAAGGAACCCATTGTGGCTTGGATGGTCTTCGGGTTGTAGAGTTCCACGCAGTCGGGGGAGCAGACAATGTGGCGGATGTCGAACCAGTCGGCGGTGCGGATTAGGGTGCCGAGGTTGCCGGGGTCGGCGATATGGTCGAAGGCCAGGATGGGGGCCTCGTTTGGGATTTCCCCGGGAGGTTGCTTCTGTTGCGCGATGGCAAGCAACTCCGGCGGAGTCTGCATGGTGCTGATGCGCGACATCCCCTCTGTGTCGGTCAGGGTGACCTGGCGCTGTTGCAGCCAAAGGTTGTCGCGCAAGGCCGACTCCGTGGCGAAAATCTCCTCCACGGTGAAGTCGGAGTTGCAGAGCATCTCCACGCATTTGTAGCCCTCTACAAGGAAAAGTCCGCTTTCCTCGCGAAACTTCTTCGCGTGCAGTTTCCGGATTTGGGAGATGCGGTTCTTGCTGAGCATGTTGTAACGGTGGAGGTATGGGGGTCAGGATTCAAGATGCTCAAACTCCCGTATTCGTTCTTTGTATTCTTCGCGAATGGGAATGGATTGGTGGGAGGTGCGGTCGAAGCCGGCGAGGACGCTGAAGCAGGTCGTTTTCACGATGTTGGTGCGGGTGTCGCGGAGCTGTTGAATCATTTTGAGGCTTTTGTGGCCGATTTCCATGATTTTCGATTCGCATACGAGCTGGTCGTGGAACTCCACGGGGGCTGCGAAGTCGAGTTCTATATGCACCAAAACCAGGTCGATGGTGGTCCAATCAACCTGGTTTTGCAGTACTTGTTCCAAATAAAAACTCCGTCCAAGGTCAAAATAGTGGCATTGGATGCCGTTGTTGACATGGACGAAGGGGTCTAAATCACTCATCCGCACCTGCACGGGCACGGCAACACGGAATTCCGTGTTTTGTAGAAGTGGTTTAGAGGGCATTGATCTTTTTCATCAGACCTGACTTCAGGTTGGCGGCTTTGTTTTTGTGGATCATGCCTCTTTTGGCCAGTCTGTCGATCATGGAGGTCATGGCGGACAGTTTCTGGTTGGCCTCGCCCTTGTCGCTGATGGCGCGGATGTCTCTCAACGCGTTACGCATCGTCTTGGAGTAGTAACGGTTGGCTAATCTTTTTTTCTCGTTTGCTCTGATTCTCTTTAAGGATGACTTGTGGTTTGCCATTATTTTCTAAGTATTTTTGATATTTTACGCTTTAATTTTTCGAGCGGCAAAAATAGAATTTTTTCGCATATAATCAACTTCTTATGAAAATATTTTTTCAACAGGGAAGGGAAGGGTTTTCAACAACTTTCTGTCCGGCGGAAAAGTCTTTCAACCTTTGTTTGTCAAATAGGCTTTCAGGTCGGCGGCTTTTTTGGGGCCGATGACGGCGGCGAGGTCGGATTCGGATGCCGCTTTGATTTTTGCCACGCTTTTGAACTCTTTGAGCAGTTTGGTCTTGAGGGTTTTGCCGATGCCCGGCGCATCGTCTAAAACGGAAGCAATGCTGGTTTTGGCCCGGCGTTTGCGGTGGTGGGTAATGCCGAAGCGGTGCACTTCGTCGCGGACGTGTTGCAGCAATTTTTGTGCCTCCGACCGTTTGTCGATGTATATGGGGTAGGGGTCGCCGACTTTGTAGATGTCCTCCAGGCGCTCGGCGATGCCCACCATCATGAACCGGTCTTCGATGTGCAGGGCTTTCAAGGCGTTCCAGGCGGAACTCAGCTGTCCCTTTCCGCCGTCGATGACCACGAGGTCGGGCAGGGGCTTGCTCTCCTCCAGAAGGCGGTGGTAGCGGCGGTAGATAATTTCTTCCATGGAGGCGAAGTCGTTGGCCCCGACCACGGTCTTGATAAGGAAATGGCGGTATTCGCTCTTGGCGGGCTTGCCGTCGATGAAGCAGCTCATGGCGGCCACGGGGTCCTCGCCTTGCGTGTTGGAGTTGTCGAAACACTCGATGCGACGCGGCAAAGTTTTCATTCCGAGAGCTTCTTGCAGTGCCTGCAGCACACGGATGTTGCGCCGTTCGGGGTCGGCGAGATCCTGCCTTTTCTTCTTTTCGAGCATGTAGAAGTGCGCGTTGCGTGTGGCTAATTCTAACAGTTTGTGCTTGTCGCCGCGCTGGGGAACCTGAAGGTCCCAACCTTCGGGGATGAGGACGGGTTCGAAGGGCACCAAAAGGGTGGGGGAGAGACTGCCGAGTCGTTCCCGGATTTCGAGGATGGCGGTCCATAACGCGTCCTCGCGGGTGGTCTCTAAGCGGTTGTCGATTTCTAAGGTCTGCGCCTGCACCACTGCCCCGTCCACAACGCGCAAAAAGCTGATATAAAAACAATTGTCGTCCTCTTCCAAACCGAAAGCATCTAAGTTGGTGAGGGCGGGATTCACCACTACCGACTTGACGATGAAGTTTTCCAAAACCCCGATTTTGCGTTTCACTTCGGCAGCTTGTTCGAACTTCCAAGCATCCGCATAGCGCATCATTTCTTCGCGCAGCTGCCGGGTCACCTCCTTGCGGTTGCCGCGGAGAATCTGCACCGTCTGTTCGATGTTCCGCTGGTATTCCTCGACGGTGATGAGTCCGCAGCACGGTCCGGCGCACCTCTTGATTTGGTATTGCATGCAAGGACGGTCGTTGTTCTTGAGTATCTTGCAGTTGCGTATCGGGAACATTTCGTTGATGAGGTCGAGCAGCACATTCATCTGCTTCACGGAGGAGTAGGGGCCGAAAAGGCGCATGGTGGCAGGGTCGGGGCGGCGCGTCGGGAATACCCGCGCAAACGGCTCCCGCGTGACGGCAATCCACGGGTAGGTCTTGTCGTCCTTCAGCATGATGTTGTACTTCGGCTTGAACTCCTTTATCATGCTGTTCTCCAACAGCAATGCCTCCCACTCGGTATCAACCACAACGGTCTGTATGTCACGGATTTTCGTCACTAACATACGCACCTTCGGCGAATCGTGGTCTTTGTTGAAATAGGATGATACCCGCCGCTTCAGCCGTTTTGCCTTCCCGACATAAATCACCGTGCCGTTGTCGTCGTAGAAACGATAGACACCTGGTTTTTCCGGCAAGGTCTTGAGGATTAGCTTGATGTTTTCGGGAGTCGTCACGTTCAATTTTCAATTTTCAGTTCTTCATTCTTGCGTGGTATGGGAAGCGAGAACAGATCTTCGGGTTTGAAGGGCCGATATTGTTTCAACCATCTGAACCCTAATAGTTTGCGGTCTTTGTCGGTCATTTTTTCATCGGGATGGACCTTCCCGTTAGGGGCATCAAAATAGCGGATCTGCTGTATGTGGTTGCTGTCCAGGTAGATGCGCATTTCGCTGGTGATAGAGGTGTTTACGCCAACCAACGAACTATCCTCTTCTTGGATGTAATAGATGCATTCGGCATTGCCCACGATATCGACGCGTTGCAGATATTTGTCTTCCATGAACCCTTTGATGTTCAGGCCTTTGATTTGGTTGAACTCGGTGTCTTGGAAAAGTCCGCCGACGATGAACCCGGATTTGCATAGTTCGATGGTGCTGTGCACGGAGTCGAGGATGCGGAATCGCACGGTGTCGCCGGAGAGCTGGTAGTTTTCGGCCCAGAAAACGGGGTTGTAGTACATCATCAAGAGGGAGTCCTCCACGTTATAGACCATGGAATCGCAGGCACCCTGGAGGTTCTTGTGCTGGAATTTGGTGTGGAAGTAGGCGCGTACGAGCGTGGGGTTCGAGGCGGTGTCGAAATCGACTTTCAGGGTGTCGCAGTGCAGGTAGAGCGAGTCGTGATTGTCGTCGATGTAGATGAGCAAGTTGCTGTCGGTGGCGATGGAGGTGCCGCCTTTCTCATGATGTTCGATGTAGTTTCCCTTGAGGATGATGTGATTGGAAGTGTCAATGTAAGTGGCATTGTACCAGGCTTTTCCGAATCTTAGCTTTTGGTCGTAATAGAGGCTGTCGGCGAAAAGTTGCTGCTTCTCGCCGAGGAGCTGCACGTTGCCGTGCAGGATGGAGATGTCTTCGTTGGTGTTATAGAGCCCTCTGTCGGTGTAAATGGTGTTCTCCTCGTTGACGAGGTGGGTTTTGGAAATGAAGTAGGCGATTTTGCTGCCGGCGTTGTAGCGCAGGGAGTCGCAGTCCATACGGTAAGTGGGGCTTCGCAGCAGTACCTTTTCATAAAGGAAGGCATCGTCGGTGTTGGTGTAGTACATGCCGATCACGCTGGTGAGGGTGTCGTCGTCGTTGTATATCTGGCCGCCGGTGTTGAAGTAGCCGCAGTCGGTGTTGAGATCGTAGAAGAGGCTGTCGGTGAGGAGATAAGACTTGCCGTTCTCAAGGCGCACTTTGCTGATGAGGGATGCTTGTCGGATTTCACCGTCGTAGGTGGCGCGCAGACCATAGAGGTGGATGGAGTCGCTGACAATGAAGTGGACGGGATTTCCGAAGGCGATGAGGTAGTTGTCCGCTTCGTAAAGGTAGGCACTGTCACAGTAGCCCACCACATTGTCCTGGGCGAACTTTACGTTGCCGATGAGACGTTGTGCACCGGGCAGAACATCCTCATCGTAGTAGCCCATGTCAGCTCGATAGAGGATTTTGCGACCGCTTTGTCCATGTATCATGCTGATACATAGTAAGAAAAGTGATAAGATGACGAATGTCCGCCTCATGGACTATTTTAATAAGGTGGAGTCTGTTTGGTCGTCGAGGATGCGGTCATTCTTGAAGGTGATGGTGCGCCATACTTCGCCGGAAGGGGTGAAGTAGGTCTCGGGACCGTTCTTCAGGTTGTTTTCGTAGCGAGTGGTGCGTGCCGGATGGCCGTTTTTGTCGTAAAAGGTGACCTCGCCGTTGCCGTTGTGGAACTCGCCTTCGCCCACCACGATGCCGCGCTCGTCATAATAGGTCCACGGCCCGTCGAAAAGGTCGTTTTTGAAGCCGCCCTCGATTTTGACGCTGCCGTTGAGGTGGTAGGCTTTGTGCGGACCGTTCTTGCGCCCGTGCAGGTAGGTGTATTCCTGGCTCTTGCATCCATTGGCGGCATACATCACCTCCACCCCTTCGATGGAATCATTCTCATAAACACAGTAGGTGTCGAGCAGTCCGTTGACAAAATAACGGCGGAACTCCCCGTTTCGTTTTCCGTTGCGCATCTCCACCTCCATCTCCACGGTGTTGGGGTTTTGGTAGTAATAGATGGTCTTGCCGTGTTCCTTTTTGCCTTTGTATTGGATGACGGATTCGGTGCGGCCGTCGGGGTAATAGGTGGTCTCCGTGTGTTTGCACGACGTGGCGGCCAGTGCGATGATGGCGGTGGCCAGGATAAGGATGGTTTTGTTCATATTTTTGAATTAGGGCGCAAAGATAGCATTTTTAGGGATAAGTGACTTCGACTTAGGCGATTTGTCGTGGTGGATCCTGGGTTATACCAGGGTGCGGATCCATTGCTCTTCGTCGCCGGGCAGCAGGCTGATCGGCGGGATTTCGATCATGGTGAATGCTCCGAAGCGTTGTTCGCTCTTCATGCGTGCGGCGGCGCGTGCGCAGGCCACGAGTACCTGTCCGGTGAGCGCAGGGTTGTTGATGGCCATGTTGAACTCGAAACGTTGGTTGTGGGTCTCGCCGCTCACGCCGTGACGTTCGAGGTGGACACCGTGGGCCACGTTGTTGAGCGCATCTACGGAAGGCACCGCGATGACGTGCGTCTCGTCGTGCGCGAAATAGTCGTCTTGAAGCAGAAGCCGCTCTACGGTGGCGAAGTCGGCGCCGTCCTCCAACTCCACATAGACCATGCGGCGGTGGATGCCCGTGCCGAGCGGGATGGTCATCGAGAGGGCGTCTTTCACACCGGGTATGGCTTTGGCGGCAACAGTGTGCCCCATGCTTCTTCCGGGCCCGAAGTTGGTGTAGGTCAGTCCTTTGGGTGCAATGGCGGTGAGCAAGGCGCGTACAACGGAGTCGGAACCGGGATCCCAACCGGCGGCGATAACGCTCACGGCGCGGTGTTCTTTGGCAATGGGCGTAAGGCTCTTGCGCAGGTCACCGATCTGGCCGTGGATGTCGAAACTATCGACGGTGCAGATGCCGCGGCGCAGCATACGTTCGGCAAAGGCGGGCACCTCTCGCGTCGGGGTACACAGCGCGGCGACGTCCGCGTCCACCGTGTCAAGGTTGTCGTGGTGATGGTAAATGCCGGCCAGCTGCATGTCTTCTGCGGCCGTAACGGCCTGCTCTACGGCTTTCCCGATGTTGCCGTAACCGATAATCGCTATTTTTGTTTGCATATTCGTCAATTTTTTTTGAAGCCGCAAAAGTATAAAAAAAACAATTCTCACGCCTTTCGGGAGAAGATTGTTGATTAAAAGAACTCGTCCGATTTGTCTTTTCAGGCAATTCGGTCGCTATAGGTGGGGAAAGCGTTGCTGCAGGTTTGTCGCGGCCAACGCCGCCGAGGCGAACGCGAAGAAAAGGTTGTAGCCCCCGCAAATGCCGTCCACATCGAGCATTTCGCCCAAAAAGTAGAGGTTCGGATACCTTTTGGACGCGAAATGTTCATCGATTTCAGATAAATCAATGCCGCCGTGGCATACCTGCGCCCCCTCTATCGGATAAGTGTCCTCGATGGGAAACGCGAGTCGGTGGATAGGAAACGGATGCAGCTGGTAATAGGCAGCCAATTTGGGGTGTAATATGCCTGTAACATACTGGTTATGACGTAGATATGATTCTGTGTCGAAATTCTCGTCCCAATAGGTAAGGTTGATTTCTATGCGGCAATTCTGCGTGGAGGGAAGACGGCGATAGTGGGCGGACAGGTTCATGACAACGATGCCGGAGAGGCCATCGTCTTTGAAGGTGATTTCCCCGAACTCCTTGTGAATGAGTTTTTTGCCTTGGTATAACGACACAATGGCCTTGGTGCGGCAACCAGAAAGCGACTTCGGATAATCCTTCAACGTAAATCCGGCCAATGAGGATTGTAACGGATTGTTTTTCAGCAATATACTTTCAAGATAGGCGTTGTAGCCCCGTTGGTTTTTGGGAATCATGCCGGCAGGAGACCCCGAGGCGAGTACGAGAATGTCAAAAGCAATCGGATAATCGTTGATTTTCCATTTATTATTCTGGTAATCAATTTGTTGTACATTGTATTCCGTTTCCGTGCGGACGCGATTGGAGGCTGTTTGGGTGAGCACATCAACCACTGTTTGCGAGAATTGGGTGGCGGGATAGACGCGCCCCTCTTCGTCGGTGACCGTGACCAACCCCCAGTCGGCAAACTGCGTGTCAAGCTGCTCCGGCGTGTAGTGTTGCAGCAGCCGGGCGATAAACTCCGGATGGTTATAGTGTTCCGGGCAGATGTTGCGGTTAAAAAGGTTGGCTTTGCCGCCGCCGGAAGCCCGGACTTTGGCTCCCACATGTTTGTTTTTTTCGAATAGTGTTATTTCAATATCTTGGTTCTCAGACAGTTTCTTGGCTAAGAACAATCCGGAAGCGCCAGCTCCCACAATGGCGATATGACAACGCTTGTGGCTCATTTCGCATTGAGGAATTCCCGGATGGTTTGAAGCATTTCGGCGCGAGCGTCGTCGAGGTTGTCGTTGAGGATGACTTTGTCGAACTGCGGGGCGAACGAGAGCTCGTATTCGGCCTTCTCCACGCGTTTGCGCAGTGATTCTTCCGTTTCCGTGCCGCGTTTGCGCAGGCGGTTCTCCAGCTCTTGCACCGTGGGAGGTTCCACGAAGATGGCTAATGCGTTGTCTCCGAAGTATTTCTTGATGTTGAGGCCACCTTTCACATCGACATCGAAAATCACGGTTTTACCCTCGTCCCAGATTCGCTGGATTTCGCTTTTGAGCGTGCCGTAGAACTGGTTGGCGTAAACCTCCTCCCATTCGAGGAAGTCGTTTCGTTTGATTCCTTTTTTGAAGTCATCGACGGAAAGAAAGTGGTAGTCACGGCCGTTGATTTCCCCTTCGCGCATGGTACGGGTTGTCGCGGACGTGGAGAAGCGTAGTTCGGGGAGATTGTCCAGAACGTGTTTGACAATGGATGTTTTGCCGGCTCCAGAAGGCGCGGACACGATGATTACTTTGCCTTTCATATAGTTTCTTATTAAATGGCAAAAATACGAATTTTGCCGGAATGGTGGATGTTATAAATACAAATTTGAGTCTCCGTAGCTGAGAAATCGGTAGTTGTGCTCCAGCGCATGTTGGTAGATGCGTCGCCAATCATCGCCCAAGAAGTTGGAAATCAGCAGTAAAAGCGTGCTTTTGGGCTGGTGGAAATTGGTAATCAAGCCGTTGACGAGGTGTCGGGTGTAGGTGGGAAGGATGATGAGGCAGGTGCTGGCCCGGAGCATGTCCGTATCATGGCGCTGAAGGTAATCAAGAATAGCTGTAAGAGACTGTTCTACAGTTGTTTTATGGATATCCGGATTGTCGTAGGTCTCCCATTGTTCCACGGAAAGAGGGTTGGGTAGCCCGAGATGCAACTTGGCACCTATTACAAAAAGTGATTCGAGGGTTCTTGTCACGGTCGTACCAACGGCGATCAGTTGTTTATTTCTGTTTTTCAGGAGTTTATGGACGAAATCCTCCGTGATGACGATTTTCTCTTCGTGCATGAAGTGGTCGCCGATCGTTTCGGAAGACACCGGTTTGAAGGTTCCCGCCCCGACATGTAGTGTAACATAGTCAGTATCAATGCCTTTTGTGTTCATGGTGTGCAGAAGTTCATCTGTGAAATGCAAGCCGGCGGTAGGGGCGGCTACCGATCCGTCATGTTGTGCATAGACGGTCTGGTAGCGTTCGGTGTCGCTCTCTTCCGCAGGTCTGTGGATGTAGGGTGGCAGCGGCACTTTTCCGTAGGCTTCGATCCATTCGGCAAAGGAGACATCCGTTTCGGGCCAGGTGAAAGTGACCTCAAAGGTGCCTTCCGAAGCTTCGCCGTGCTCGGCATGGATATGGATGGTCCGCCTGGGCAGTGGGACTTCGATTTCTATCGGATGCTTCCATTTGCGTGCGTTCCCGACCATGCACTTCCATGTCACGCAGCCGCTTAATGTGAAGGCGACGGCAGGGTCTGCTGACGGGGAGATAGGTTCCAAGCAGAAGATTTCAATCGCAGCTCCGGTGGAATTGTGCACTTGTAACCGTGCATGAATCACTTTGGAGTTGTTGAAAACCAACCAATGGCTCGAAGATAGAAAATCGGGGAGCTGATGAAAAACGGAATCGAAGATTTTGTTTTCTTTTTTATTGAATACCAATAAGTTAGAATGATCCCGTTGCTCGGCGGGGTAGTAGGCGATACGCGACTCGGGAAGCGGGTAGTCGTAGTCCTCTATGCGGATGTTTCTGCTGTTGTCTGTCATGCTGCAAAAATACATTAAATTCGCGTTAATTTAACATGGTATATATTAAAAATATACCAATTGAATTATTAACAATTTTTAACTTGACAAAGCCTATTTTATGTTGTATTTTTGTCAAGAAACAAAATATTCGTATTATGAAAACGAAAAAGATATTGAATGTATTGGCTTTCAGTGTTTTGTGCCTGTTCCAGGGGGCTGCTGTGTGGGCGCAGAAGTCGCTGGTGCAGTTGCTTGGTGCAGAAACCGTCTCCGCAGCGCCGGTACTCAGTTGTTTCTTCCCCTCGTACGCCTATGTCGGGATACGCAATGATTTCGGAATGAAGGAATTGATGCTTGGGGAAGCGGGCATCTCCTTTGCTGCTGGAAAGAATAGGATTTTTGTTTCCGTAAATCATTATGGATATGCGGAATATGGAGAATTGCAGGCGGCGGCTGGGTATGGTCGGAGTTTTGGCGACCGTTTTGCCATGTCGGCGCGAATCTTCTACCTGATGGCACATGCCCGAAGGTACCCGCTGCGCCATTCCTTGTCGGCCGATTTCTCCGTGGCCTGTAAAATCTCGTCGAAATTGATTCTTGACGTCGATGTGTTTAATCCGTTCATGATGCGCTATGGCATTACAGGCCAGGAGGTGATTCCGCTGATTTTCGGAATGGGCTGTGCGTATCAACCTGTTCGCCAGTTTCTGGTCTCTTTCCGAATGTCTAAGACATTGCCGGGTCCCTTGGATGTTGGAGTCCGTTTTCTGTGCCAGCCCGTTGTTCCGCTTGTTTTCGGTACCGACTGTACCAACAGCCATTTGGGGGGATATGTTGGTTGGAAGCATAAAGGATTCCTGCTGTCGGTGCAGGCAGCTTGGTATTACAGGGTCAGCGTCTCGCCACGGATTGGCGTGGGGTATTTTTGGAAAGAGGGATAGCAAAAATAATAAAAAGAGAAGGAGATGAGTATGAAAACAAAATATCTTGGATTTTTGATGCTTGGATTTGCGTTTCTGTGTTTTTCTTTCGGAACGGTGAGCGCCCAAAATGATACTGCGCAGTTGCCAGACGGATCTGTTGACGCTTTGGAGCTACAATTGGAGAATTTGTATGGGGATGGGAATGCGGAAAGCGAAGCGTATGTGGCGGAGGATGTGCTTGAACATTTGGAAGGATTGGACATGTCGGTGCGTCCGAATTTGAATGAATTGACATACGAAGTTGCGGTAAGTGTATTGCAATTATCTGATTTTCAATATTATCAACTGCAATTGTATATTGAAAGACATGGACCTTTGTGTAGCATTTACGAGTTGGCAGCCATTGACGGGTTTTCGGAGGAGGATATGCACGTTTTGGCTCTTTTGACAAGGGTTGAGCCTCCGCCAAAGGGGACACGTTCATTCCGTGAGTTGCTGAAGTCGAGCCGACACGTTTTTTTGGCTCGGTACGGGCAGGTGCTGGAGCGACAAGCTGGCTACGACAGTGCACGGGTGAATGGTTACGAGGGATCGCCGGCCCATCTTCAGTTCCGTTATGACGGTTCGGTTTCTTCGCATTTTGGAATCCGGATTGCGGGTGAGAAGGATGCAGGGGAGGCTTTTTTCAAAGGGGCGCAAAAGTATGGATTCGACCATTATTCTGGCTCCATGTATTTAAAAAATGTCCGTTGGTTGAAAAATGTGGTTGTGGGCGACTACCGATTGAATTTTGGGCAAGGTTTGGTGCTCGGGTCATCCATGATGTCCGGGAAAGGTGCGGGAGTGGATGCCGTGCGCCGTTTCGGAGAGGGGGTGCGCCCCGTGGCGACCACCAACGAAAGTCGGCTGTTCCGTGGCATGGCTTTCACCATGGGCAATGCCCGATGGTCGGGGAGCGGTTTTGCGGGCGGCATCACAGAAAGTCGCCTTGCCGCCTTCGGAGGTGCGCTGTCGTATCGTCGGGCGCGATTTGGCGCGGGAGCCCAGGTGGTGTGTTACGGGGAATATGGAGACAGTGCGCACTTGGGCGATCGTATGTTTGCGTTGGTTCATCCGAAACAGCTGAATGTTAGTGTATCTTACCAAGCCATAGTTCGAAAGTCCCTGCTGTTCGGGGAAGTGGCCTCGGATGAGAATGGAAAAATCGCGTTGTTGCAGGCTGCCCTTCTTCCTGTGGTGCCGGTGTTCCGTTTGGCGGCTTTGCTGAGGTACTACAGTAAGGGGTATCAGTCTCCGATGGGGAGCGGCTTTCGAGTCTCTTCGGGCGACTGCGGCGAATGGGGAGCCTATCTCACCGGACATTTAGTCTTGTCGAAGAACCTTGAAGCGGATATGTTCTGTGACTACTATCGCCTGCGATGGTTGAGCTATCTGGTCGATGCGCCTGTGCAGGGAATGGATGCAGGAGTGTCGCTGACTTGTCGCCTGCCGCGCCGGAGTATATTGCATGTGCGCTATCAATGGCGTACAAAACCCAAGAACGAGAATCGCGACGAGTATCTTCACCGACTGATGGAGCAGTCACGGCACCGTTTGCGGATGCAATGGATTTTCACGCCGCTGTCGTTTCTGAAAATGAAGAGTGAGGCGAACATGGTGTTCAACAGGAATTCGGTGACGAAGTGTTGGAGCAAAGGGGTGCTGTTGTATCAGGATTTGGCCTTTAACTTTGCTCGCCCGCAGCTCAGCCTCCATTTCCGAGTCGCCTATTTTGACACGGACAGTTACGACGAGCGGCTTTACGCTTACGAGAACGACGTCTATTATGCGTTCACCATTGGCTCCTACTATTACCAGGGGATGCGTGCCTATTTATTGTTGCGTTACAAGGTAAGGTGTTTCAGTGTGTGGCTTCGAATTGGAAGGACGCACTATTTGAACAAATCGGAAATCAGCAGCGGTTTGACGCAAATCGACAAGCCGCATAAGACGGAAGTCAGGGTGCAGTGCATGGTGCGAATCTGACAAGAGGACCTTACAGAATGAGGTCTCTGGCCTGTTCCTGGATGCCCAGCACTTCGGCGATTCCGAGGAGTACATTGTCGATTTTGTCTTTGACGAATTCCGTCGATTCCACAATGTGCAGGTCCGGATGCTTTTGCCAGGCGCGGATGAGGTTGTCGTCAACGGAGACGGCTTCGGCAAGGGTCTCCTCCATGCGGGCGGAGTTGTTGCTGAGCGTGTAGCTGTTAGGTGCTCCTTTGGCGCTGGTGCAAAGATGGAACACGGCGCGGTAGCGGTTGAGGAGTGCTTCTTCCGTTTGGCCGACTTCATGCAGCAGCCGGTGCCAGTCTTCCGGTGTCATATAAGCCGACAAGTCCATCGCGCCGCGATCGTTGACGATGAGCGCCGGTTTCTCGTAAGCCTCTGCAATCTGCCGGAAGGAATCCTCCATCTGGAGCAGGAAAGTCATCATGCTCTTGTGTATCTCGAAATAGAGGTTCCGGTCATGAGTCAGGAAATTTGCGCCGGCCTTGATGAAAAGGGTGGCCGCTTCGGGCAGGGTGAACACGACGAACCCCATTTTGGTGAAAAATTCCTCGATGCGCTCGTTGGTGGTGGTTTTCCCGGCACAGGGACCGCCGGTGAGTACGATTTTGGTGATCATTGATGATTACAGTTTGTTGGTTTATTCGGAAATTTGTCGTTTCCCGTGTTCGTTCCCCCTCTTGTTCACCTCTTCCTGGATTTTTGCCGCCAATTCGTAGTTTTCTTCCTCGATGGCATTTTGCAGCAGGTCTTTGAGTTCCGACAAAGAGAGTGTTTCCCATTCGGTTTCGGCAGAACGGTTCGGGCGTTGTCTTGGGTGGTCGGTGGAAGGGTAGGCGTGGGGAATCTCCTCCCGGTAGTCGGTCGCCTTTGTCGCCGTC
Source organism: uncultured Bacteroidales bacterium (assembly GCA_947165685.1). Classification (GTDB taxonomy): domain Bacteria; phylum Bacteroidota; class Bacteroidia; order Bacteroidales; family WCHB1-69; genus F23-D06. The sequence goes on from CAMVBK010000023.1 coordinate 35,847, forward strand.
AGCATTTGCTCTTCAAACAGGGATTTCTGGAAATAGACGGGTACTTTGACATGCAGGGCGATGGCCACGGCGTCGGATGGGCGGGCATCCACGTTGAAGTAGGTTCCCGTGGGCGACTGTATGACGATGGAGGCGTAGTAGATGCCTTCGGAGAAAGCGTCGATGGAGACGAATTCGATGTTGTATTCGGAAATATGGTTCGTAAGCAAGTCTGCGAAGAGGGTGTGCGTGAGTGGGCGCTGCGGCAGTCGTCCGTGGCGCTCGCCCAAAATCGCCCGCGCCTCGTTCAGCCCGATGATGATCGGCACGTAGTGGCTCGGATTGAACCGCTCTGTCAGAATCAAGGAGAACGCCTCGCTTGCCTGCGATGAGGCCCGGACATCCATGACCTCCACTTCTATGTATTCTATTTCGTTGATTCGCATGTTGTTCGGTTAGACGGTTAGTTGGTTAGTTGGTTAGTTGGTTAGTTAGTCGGGTTAACCCATTAACCTATTAATCTATTAACCCATTAATCCATTAACCTTTAAAATACGCTACTGCATTGGCAAAGATATCCTGCTCTTTGTTGCCGTCCACGTTTTTGTAGAGGTAGCGGCCCTTTCGCTCGCTGTGTCCCATCTTGCCAAGGATGAGACCGTTGTCAGAGACGATGCCTTCGATGGCGTAGAAGGATCCGTTGGGGTTGTCTTCGGGAGCCATGCTCACATTTCCGTTCTCGTCACAGTATTGGAAAGCGACCTGTCCGTTCTCGAAGAGCTGTTTGGCTAACGGTTCCGACACCACAAACTTGCCTTCGCCATGACTGACGGCAATCTCGTGGACATCGCCTTCGCGGAAAGAACTGAGCCACGGGGAGCTGGTTTTGCCCACGCGGGTGCGCACGAGGCGCGAGATGTGGCGGTTGATGTTGTTGCGGTAGAGCGTCGGGGAGTCGGGCGTAACTTCACCCAGCTTGCCGAACGGGAGTAGTCCTGACTTGACCAATGCCTGGAAACCGTTGCAGATGCCGAGTACCAGGCACTTGCGGGCTAACAAATCCTCCACGGCGGCTTTCACCTTCGGGTGATTGAGCACGTTGGCGATGAATTTGCCGCTGCCGTCGGGCTCGTCGCCCAAGCTGAAGCCGCCGGAGAGGGCGAGAATCTGCGACTCGCGGATGGCCGCCGCTAACTCGTCGATGGAATGCTCAATGGCCGCTTCGTCTAAGTTCTTGAATACCAGGATGCGGGTTTCCGCACCGGCATCTTCAAAGGCCCTGGCTGTGTCGTAGTCGCAGTTGGTGCCGGGGAAGACGGGCAGAATCACTTTGGGCTTCGACACCTTGTCAACAGGGCTCGTGCAGGCGTGCCCGGGCTTGCTTTCAAACTCCGAACCTGTCGAGGAGGTCTCATTGGGTGCCGTTTGCGGGTAAAGTTTGCCGTAATAGCCGCTCCATGCCGCTAATAAAGCCGCTTTGTCAAGTTTTTCGCCGTTGATGACGAACTCATCCGACACACGTCCGATCAACGTGCAGTACGGCGGTCTGTCCAAACGTTCCGTGGCTTCGATGACAAAGCTGCCATAGCCGTATGCGAACAAATCTTCATTCGTCTGGACATCAAAGCCCAGGTCGTTGCCGAAACTCATCTTGGCCAACGCTTCCGCGATGCCGCCGAACTGTAGCGCAAAAGCGGAAACAATCGTCTTGTCCATGATGTTGTTACGCACATAGAACAAGGTTCTCTCGGTCTCGTCAATATCAGGCATTCCATCCTGGAATTGATTTTTAACCAAATAGATATAGTTTCCTTTTTGCTTGAATTCGGGCGAGATGATGTGGAAGGCATCCTCAGTGGTGATGGCGAAGGAGACGATGGTGGGCGGCACGTGCATGTCTTTGAAGGTGCCGCTCATGGAGTCCTTGCCTCCCAGCGAGGCGAGTCCGAAGGCTTTTTGCATCCAGAAGGCGCCGAGCAGTGCGGAAAGCGGTTTGCCCCAGCGCGTCTCATCCTTGCCTAATTTCTCGAAGTATTCTTGGAAGGTGAAGCGAATCTTGTGATGGTTGCCGCCAGCCGCCACGACTTTCGACATGGCTTCCAGCACAGCCAGCACGCCGGCATGGAAGGGTGACTGCGTGGCGATGAACGGGTTGTAGCCGAACGCCATGATGGAGGTGGTGTCGGTGTGGCCGTGCAGCACCGGCAGCTTCTGTGCACTAACTTGTGTCTCCGTCAGCTGGTTCTTGCCGCCGAACGGCATCAGCACCGTGGAGGCGCCGATGGTGGCATCAAACATCTCGATAAGTCCCTTCTGGGAGGCCACGTTCGGGTTGGTGAGACAGCTGATCCATTTTTCCTGCATGGTGTCGCCATGGATGTCGATGGATTTGATGAGTTCACCTTGTACCGGGGCAATCCGCGCCTTTACCTGCTGGCGCACGCCGTTGGTGTTGATGAAGTCGCGGCTGAGATCGACGATGGTCTTGCCGCGCCAGGTCATGGTGAGGCGGTTGTTGTCGGTCACTTTGGCGATGATGTTGGCTTCGAGGTTTTCTTCGCGGCAGTATTGGAAGAAGGTCTCCACGTCCTCGGGGGCCACCACTACGCTCATGCGTTCCTGTGACTCGCTGATGGCGATTTCGGTGCCGTTCAGGCCGTTGTATTTCGTGCGCACTGTGTCGAGGTCGATGACGAGACCGTCAGCCAGTTCGCCGATGGCCACGCTGACGCCGCCTGCACCGAAGTCGTTGGACTTCTTGATGAGCTTCGTCACTTCGGGACGGCGGAACAGGTGCTGGATTTTGCGTTCTTCAGGGGCGTTGCCTTTCTGTACTTCGGCGGAACAGGTGTCGAGCGACTTCTCGTTGTGTTCTTTCGACGAGCCGGTGGCACCGCCGATGCCGTCTCTGCCGGTGCGACCGCCGAACATGATGATGATGTCGCCGGGCTGCGGGCGTTCGCGGCGCACTTGGCACTCGGGAACGGCACCCACTACAGCCCCGATTTCTAAGCGTTTCGCTTGATAGTCAGGGTGATAAATCTCGCGGACGTGCGTTGTGGCCAATCCGATTTGGTTACCGTAGGAGGAGTAGCCGGCGGCGGCGGTCTTGGAAATCACCGATTGGGGAAGTTTGCCGGGCAGCGTGGCGGAGATGGGGGCGTTGATGTCGCCCGCGCCCGTCACGCGCAGGGCCTGATAGACGTAGCTACGGCCGCTCAGGGGGTCGCGGATGGCGCCGCCCACGCAGGTGGCCGCTCCGCCGAACGGCTCAATCTCTGTCGGATGGTTGTGCGTCTCGTTCTTGTACATCAGCAGCCAGTTCTCCTCGTGGTTGTCCACATCCACCTTCACGCGGATGCTGCAGGCGTTGTTCTCCTCGGAGATCTCCTTGTCTCTAAGATGCCCCCGTTTGTATTCGTATTTTCCGTTGATGGAAGCCAAATCCATCAGCGTGACAGGCCGTTGCGTGTCTTTTCCGTATAGTTCATCGCGCACGGCGAGATATTCACGCAACGCATTCTCGATTTGATCCTTATAAATATTGTCACCTTCCGTCTGAATGTCCGTGATGGCCGTTTCGAAGGTGGTGTGGCGGCAATGGTCGCTCCAATAGGTGTCCAACAGTTTGATTTCCGTGTCAGACGGGTCGCGCTTTTCGTCGTTGGCGAAATATTGCTGGATGAATTTCAGATCCTCCAACGACATGGCCAGTCCCATCTTGCCGTGGAAATCGCGCAACTGCTCTTCAGTCCACTCGCGGAAACCGTTGTAAATTGGAACTTCTTGGATTTCAGGGTTCTCTGTCAGTTCGAGTTTGGACATGTCCTTCTCGCGGGCCTCTACCTCGTTGATGCAGTATTTCTTCACCTTCAGCCATTGGTCGTCGGTAAGGTCGCCCTCGATGACATAGAGGTTGGCACTTTTGATGACGGCCTCCGTCTTGGGGTCGAGGAGTTTGAGGCACTGCAGGGCGCTGTCGGCGCGCTGGTCGAATTGTCCGGGCAGGAACTCCACGGCGAAATACTTCAGCCCGTCAAGTGGGAATTCGTGACATACATTGTCGGTCACGGGTTCGGAGAAAACTACGGCTTCGGCCTTCTGGAGCAGTTCCTCGCCGATGTTGAATATGTCATAGACCTTCAAGTGCCGGAGATTCTGGATGCTGAGGTTAAAGTTTTGATTCAGTGTGTTTTTCAAACTCTCGGCTTCTACTTGGAAGCCAGTTTTCTTTTCTACAAAAATACGGGCGTCACGCATAATCTGACATTTCTAAAATACGGTGCAAAGATACACTTTTTAGCGGTTAACGACAACGGTGTGTGTCAGATTTGACTTGGACGTTGACTTAAACTTAGACTTAGACTTAGACTTAAACTTAAACTTAGACTTAGGCCGGTGTTATCTTCATTTCGCAGCGGGCGCAGTCGAATTCCAGTCTAAAGCGGTGCTTGCCGGCAACGAGGAACAGCGGGTCTTCTGGCGCTTTCAGACTTTTGGCGCGTTGGTGGCACCAGCCCAACTCGTTCCGCAGACAGTACTTGCAGGTCATCACTGCCTTGTCGGCATAGTCTTCGGTCTTGTCCAAACCGTACTCGATGTCCGTCGCCCCGAAGTCCTCATATACGGCGCGGTGTGCTTCGTTGGTGATATTCCGCAGATAGTCAGCCCGTCGGAACAGTGGGGTAGGGGAGTAATCCCGATGCGCGTCTTCAGGGTGGAAATGTTGGATGCGGGCAGTGGTGAGCTGATCTACCGATTTGGCTTTCAGTTCGTTGATGAATCCTGCCCGCAAGAACACCGTGCATTTCGGAATCGTGATGCTGCGAACCTCGAACGGAGTGCCGCCCAACTTCCCCAGCGCAGTGCGCAGGGTTTCCGCCATCTTCTCCGGTTGCTGCGCCGGTTCCATGGCGACGGTCGCTTCCACTGCGACGCTGCATCCGTCCTCGTCGGTGAGGGTCAGGCGTAAACCGTCCACAAGTTCCTCGAACCTTAAATCTACGGCTATTTTTCGCTCGGCGGTTTTTCCGGCCAAAATTCTCTCGAAATTCTTGTCGATGTTGCGGTAAAGTTTCACTTCCGTGAATTTGGACAGCGGTTTTTGCGGAAATATGCGGCTCCCTTCCACCTTGTTGACCAAAAAGCCCTCCAATTCGCCGTCTTTGTTGAGGAAGCACAATCCGTCGCCGTTGGATATCGGCTGTTGGCTGCTGGCTGTTGGCCTTTGGCGGCTCTGGAATTGCGCTGTCTCTTGCGCGGGTTTGACACGTCTTGCCTTTTCAGGATTGCTTAAGGAATAGAAATATTGTCCGTTGGTTTGTGTCAGGGTGCCGATGGGTTCCCCGATGGCTTTGGGAGTGTCGAAGGAAGCCATGGGCTCGCGACGGCCGTCGATGAAGTAGGGGGTGTATTCGCGGTTGAAGGTCTTGCGGAGGTCGGGGGTGAAGAAGAAGCGTGTGGTGCCGCTGCTTGCCCGCCGGCGTTCGGTTCCGCTTTCTAGGATTCTGTCGATGCGCTGCCGGTAAAAGGCGGCGACGTTTTTGACGTAGCTCTCGCTTTTCAGTCGCCCTTCCACCTTGAAGGAGACGATGCCGGCGTTCATCATTGCTTCGAGATAGTCGGCGCGGCTCATGTCTTTCAGCGACAGCAAATGTTTGTTGCGTACCAGTGTTCTTCCGCTGGCATCCTGCAGGTCGAAGCGGGTGCGGCAGATTTGGGCGCAGGCTCCGCGGTTGCCGCTGCGGCCCGTCATCATCCGGCTGATGTAGCACTGGCCGCTGTAGCATACGCACAATGCCCCGTGTACAAAGGCTTCGAGTTCGATATGGGTCTGGTTATGAATGTTTTGGATGGTCTCAAGGTCGGTTTCACGGGCTAATACCGCGCGGGAGAAGCCGAGCTTTTCGAGGAATTGGATGCGCTCCAAGGAGTGGTTGTGGCATTGTGTGCTGGCGTGCAGGGTGACCGGCGGAATGTCGAGCTTCAGCAACCCTAAGTCTTGGATTAGCACGGCATCAACGCCGATGTTGTAGAGATCCCAAAGCAGTTTGCGCGCATCTTCCAACTCGTTGTCATACAACAGTGTGTTCACGGTGACGTGCACTTTCGCGCCATAGAGGTGGGCGTATCGCACCAGCTCTTCGATGTCGTGCAGGGAGTTGCCGGCAGCCTGTCGCGCCCCGAACGCGGGTGCGCCGGTATAGACGGCGTCGGCCCCGTGGTTGACGGCGGTTTTGCCGCAGGCCAGGTCTTTGGCAGGCAGAAGCAGCTCGATGTTATTCATCGGCAAAGCGTTTCGCTTTCAACGGGAAGTGTTCGGCCAGCTCGCCGGAGAAGTAGAAGTCGTTGCAGATGACCCCGAAGGTGTAGATGTCGCCGGCCACGGTGATGTGGGAGCCGCCGCATTTCGGGTCGGGACCGGGTTTGGAGGCCGCGAATCCGAGGTTGAAGAGGGTGAACAGGATGTCGGGGCGGTTTACGATGTCGTAGCCGGAGCGTCGCCACTGCAGCATGGTCTGGTGCAGGATGCAGCCGGTGTAGATGTAGGAGTAGAGGTGGTTGTGGTAGTTGGTGAGCCGGTTGAAGCGTTCGCTCTGGTGGTCGGCGGTCTGGAAGTCGAGGATGTGCTCGTAGGGCTTGCCCATGTAGAAGATGGAGGCGGTGTCGGTGAGGTTGCGTTCCACCTGCATGGCGGTGAAGTCCTTGATGCCGTTGACGCCGAGCGAAAACTGCGACTGTACGGAGAGCACCTTCATGGGGCCGAGGTAGCGTTTGTACATTTCGCGCTTGCTGTTGAAGAGGCGCACCTGTTCGCCCACGAGGCATCCCACGATGAGGCGGGGTTCCACGCCGGTGAGCCGTGCGGCTTCGTAAATCAGGGCGGTGTCTTTCAGGATGGCGGCCTTCAGGGCGGGCCACGCCGAATCGTTCATCCAGGGGATGATGTTCCCTTCGTAAGGCTGTGACTTGTGGGTTTTCAGCAGGTTGTCCATATCGCTCGCCATCTGGTGGTAGAGGGTGGCTTGGTCGTCCTCCTGCAGGTACATGTTGGCGGCGTAAATCATCTCCTGCACGGCCGTGGGACGGTCGCTGAACTGCGCGGCATGGAAGATGAGGTCGGCGTTCTTGGGGTAGAATTGCCGTAGGACAGACAGGTTCCGATAGCCCGAAAGCGCTTGTTCCTGGCTGTCGATGGAGTCGGACTGTGCCGCGTAGTGCTGGCTGTCGGTAAGGTAACGGTTGTTCTTGTCGGCGCCGCCCTTGTTGTTGGTGAAGCCGAGCTCGTAGAACGCCCACGCGCCCAAGATGGCGGCTCCAACCAGCGCAAATAGGTGAACCACAATTAAATAGAACTTGCTTCGTCCTTTCAGCCTTTTCCAAAATGTCCACAAACTTCGCTTCTTGCGGAGTTTTTTCGAAGTTTGTCGGGACGTGTTGCCATTTGGTTGTAGAGACGTGTCATGGCGCGTCTCTACTGAGGAATTTGTCTCTTCCATAGTCAATGTAAAAATCAGAATGAAGAATAAAATGAGCGACAAACAGACCGCCAGCCCATAAAAAACTTAATTCTAAATTTTAATTCTGAATTATTGATTACACCAGATTCGCGAATCCCATGAAGGCCATGGCGAGGATGCCGGCGGTGATAAGGGCGATAGGCACGCCTTTCATGCCCTTGGGAATCTCCACAAGCTCAAGCTGTTCGCGCAGGCCGGCGAAAATCACGATGGCGAGGGTGAAGCCGATGGCGATGGCGACGGCGTAGAGCGTGTTGTCAATCACCGAGAAGCCGTGGCCGGGGATAATGGTCTGCTGGGTGACGTTGATGGCCACGCCGAGCACGGCGCAGTTGGTCGTGATCAGGGGCAGAAAGACTCCCAAGGCGCGGTACAGCGAGGGGCTGACTTTCTTGAGGATGATCTCCACCATCTGGACGAGGCTGGCGATGACGAGGATGAAAACGATGGTCTGCAGGTAGGTGATGTCGAAGGGAATGAGGACATACTTCTGCAGCAGCGAGGTGACGAGGGTGGCCAGCGCCATGACGAACGTGACGGCAGCGCCCATGCCGAGGGCGGTGTTCACCTTGCTGGAAACGCCCAGGAACGGGCAAATTCCGAGGAACTGCACCAAGATGATGTTGTTGACGAGCACAGCTCCGATGATCATTAAGATATATTCCATTGTCTTGTTTTATTCGTTTATTCTTTGTGTCTTGAGATTTGTGACTTATGTCAGTGTCATAAATCAAAAATTACAAGTCTTGTGTGTTATCTGCCGGTTGATGCTTTCTCTTCTCCTCGCTCTTGTTCACAAAATACCGCACTGCCGCCATCACGAAGCCGAAGACGAGGAACGCGCCGGGGGCGAGCACGAAGATGAGGATGTGGTATTCCGCGGGGATGAACTGGAAGCCCATGATGGAGCCGGAGCCGAGGATTTCGCGTATGGCGCCGATGAGCACCAGGGCGATGGTGAAGCCGATGCCCATGCCGAGGCCGTCCAGGGCGGAGTCAACCACGGTGTTCTTGTTGGCAAAGGCCTCCGCGCGGCCCAGCACGATGCAGTTCACCACGATCAGCGGGATGAACACGCCGAGACTGGCCGACAGCGCGGGCAGGAACCCCTGGATCAGCAGGTCGATCATGCTCACGAAGGTGGCGATGATGACGATGTAGCTCGGGATGCGCACCTTGTCGGGAATCACGTTTTTCAGCGCCGAGATGAGCATGTTGGACATCAGCAGCACGAAGGTTGTGGCCGCGCCCATGCCCAAGGCGTTCGTCACGGAAGTGGTGACGGCCAGGGTCGGACAGCAGCCCAACACCAGAATCAGGGTGGGGTTCTCTTTGAAGAAGCCCTTGGTTAATATGCTTAACTTGCTGTTATTACTGTTGTTACTCATGATAATCCTCCTTTATTTTCATAAAAATGTCGTAAGCGCGCTGCACCGCGTCGCAGTAGGCGCGGGAGGAGATGGTGGCGGCCGTGATGGCATCCACGTCACCGCCGTCCTTCTTCACCACCAACCGGTAATCGGCAGGGTTCTGGTGGTTGAACTGCAGGGCGAAGTCGCTCTTGTCCTTGTTGATTTTGTCGCCCAAGCCGGGTGTCTCGCTTGCCTTCAGCACCTCGGTGTTGACGATGGCACCCTCGGCGTCGAAGCCGACCATCAGGTCGAAGCGGCCCGAGAAGGCCTTCTTGGTGTAGGTCTCGATGCCCGCGCCGCAGAGCTCGCCGTTCTTGCCGATGGCCAAGTGGACGGGAATCTGCTCGTTGTCGGCATCCACGATTACGGTGTCGCGCACGGTGCCTTCGTAGGCGGGCAGCACGGACTGCAGGGCTTTCTCTTTTTTCTCTTTCTGACCCTTTTCGATAGGTCCTTTGGTGAGGGCATACACGCCGGTGAGGGCTAAGGCCGCAAGCAGCGAGATGCACGTTAGCACAATCACTAATCTCCAGATGGAATCTTTCTTTGCCATATCGATTGTTTTTAAGGGTTAGTGGGCGAATTGTTTGGGTTTGAAGCCTTTGTTGATCAGCGGCACGACGGCGTTCATCAGCAGGATGGAGAAGGAGACGCCCTCGGGGTAGGCACCGAAGAGACGGATGATGATGGTGAGCAGGCCGCAGCCGCAGCCGAACACGATCATGCCCCACGGGGAGGTCGGGGAAGTCACCATGTCGGTGGCCATGAAGCAGGCACCGAGGATGAGGCCGCCGCTGAGCAGGTGGATGAACGGGTTCACATACACCGCCGGGTTCACCAGGTGGAAGATGCCGGCGACGACGAACACCGTGGCGATGAACGACACGGGGATGTGCCACGTGATGATGCGTTTCCAAAGCAGGAAGCCTGCGCCGATGAGCAGGGCGATGGCAGACACCTCGCCGAAGCTGCCGCCCATCTGTCCGACGAGCATATCGACGTAGGAGGGGAGCTGCGTCAGGTCGCCGCCCTCTTTGATGAGACCGAGGGTGGTGGGGCCGGTCACGGCGTCGGCGAAGCCCCAGATGGGGGTCGGCACCGGCCAGGAGGTCATCTGCACCGGGAAGGCGATGAGCAGGGTGACGCGCGCCACCAATGCCGGGTTGAACGGGTTGTGGCCCAGACCGCCGAAGGGCATCTTCGCGATGCCGATGGCGACAAGCGCACCCACCACCATGATCCAAATCGGCAGGTTGGAGGGCACGTTGAAGGCTAACAGCAGACCCGTGACCACGGCCGAACCGTCGTCAATCGTGGGCTTCTGGTGCAGCATGAACCGCTGGATGAGGTACTCGAACAGCACGCAGCATCCGATAGAGACGAGTGTCAGGATGATGACCGGCAGCCCGAAATAATAGACGGACACCAACAAGGCCGGCATCAGCGACAGAACCACCGACCACATGATCTTCTTCACAGACTCGTCGCTGTGAACGTGCGGTGATCCCGAAATGTGTAGCAATTTATCCATTGATTGTTGATTTTATAAATTCTAATTCACCTGATAAAACAAACTGCAAAAGTAAAATTTTTTTCGATACGTTGTGAATGGTGATTTGTGATTTGTGATTTGTGAATGGTGTTTTGTGAATGCAATTGCGAACACCCCTCCACAACCAGCCTCGGAGAGGCTGAACGCACAACATGCAATTAGCCCCACACAAGCGCAGCGCAGTGTGGGGTCCGTGTGAACGTACGTTGAAAACGTCCGTGAACGTATGAAAACGTACCTATGAAAACGTCCGTGAACAAATGTTGAACGAATGTTGTTCGTCCGTGATCGTCCGTGAATGCATTAACCCGTATGGCGCAGCGCCTTGCCGGAAATCACCGCACCAGCGTCACCGTCCCCGTCTTCAGCATCATCTCCTCGGGGGTGCCGACGCGGGCGTAGGAGATTTTCCAGACATAAACCCCCTCGGGAGCGGGTTTCCCCTTGACGTTGCCGTCCCAGCCTTGGTCGGGGTTGTTCGTGTAGAAGATGATTTCCCCGTTGCGGTTGAAAATCATCAGTTCGTATTTCACCACGTTGTTGACTTTCGGCAGGAAGACTTCGTTGATGCCGTCGGTGTTCGGGGAGAAGCCGCTCGGCACGAAGAAGGCGTAGTTGTCCTCCACCGGCACCACCACGAGGGTGTCGTCGGAACAGCCGTCGCTGTTGGTGACGGTCAGCCGGACCGTCATCAGGTCGCTCTCCTGCAGCTGGTAGATGTGCGAAGGTTCTTCCACGTAGGAACTGTGGCCGTCGCCGAAGTTCCAGGTGTAGTTGGCAATGTTGGTCCCCGTTGACTGGTTGAAGAAGAACACCTCCTGTCCGTTCTCGGGTTCGGTGGGACTGTAGGAGAAGTCGGCGTGCGGGAAGCCGGAGACGTGGATGATGTTGTTCAGCACGACGGAGTCGTTGCAGCCCGGGGCGCTGGTCACCGTCAGGGTGGTGGAGTAGTACCCCTCGTCGGGCAGGTTGGTGTGCACCGTGACGACGGAATCGATGTATGTGAACGTGCTGTCGTTGTGGATGTTCCAGTGCAAGGTGGCGTAGCTGGGGGAGTATTGCGCCTGCAGGGTGACGGGCAGGGGCTGGCAGCCGTGGTCGGGGGTGTAGGTGACGTTGATTTCTGGTCGCGGCACGATGGTGACCTCCACGTTGGCGGTGTCGGTCATGCAGCCCCACGGGTCGATGGCCACCACTTTGTAGGAGCGGCTCTGCGTGATTTCGCACTCGGTGGCAAGCCGGTCGGGGTGGGTGATGCCCGTGGCAGGGAGCCACTCGTAGGAGGGGTTGTCCATGCCCCGGACCTGGGCCACCTCGATGTAGGTCAGCGTGTCGCAGGCGGTGAAGGCGGTGTCGCGCAGACGGATGCTGTCGTTGGCGCGGAAATGCAGCGTCAGCGTGTCTTTCTTCTGCATGTATGGCCTTAGATTGCCGTAGCCGGAGCACCCTTGCGTGACGATGTAGAGCCGGGCTTCTTTCACTTGGTTGGGGTTGGTGAACTGTACGGTGGGCAGCATTCGCACATTCACCACCTGCACAGTGTCGCCATCCGGATAGAAGAAAGTGTTGTTTTCCAGGGTGATGGTGTCCCCGCTCGGCTTGATCAGGGAGTAGTCCACGCCCATGACGGCGTCGCCTTCGGTCTCGATGACGATGGAGGTATTGGCGGTGATGGAGGGTCGTTCAATCTTGAAGGTGAGGTCGAGGTTGCGGCAGTTCTGCACCAGTGTGTCGCCGCCTACGCTCGTCTCCCAGTTCTGTTCCACCTCCACGTGCGGACTATAAAAGCTGCCCTCCTCCAAGAATACGCCCGAGTCGTAGCCGTTGTCACTCACATTGGCCACGGCCAATTTCATGTGGTAGGTCTGGCAGCCGAAGATTACGGCGCCGGCCGTCAGGGCGGTGGTGTAGCCGTCGTACTGCACCCCGT
>CAMVBK010000024.1:0-47521 GCA_947165685.1 uncultured Bacteroidales bacterium
TTGTTTTGGTGACTTTGGTGTTTAAAAACGGTCAACCTATTTCAGGCATTGACAGGTTCAAGGTTCAAAGTTCAAAGTTCAAAGTTCAAGGTTCAAGGTTCAAGGTTCAAAGAGCTAAGAACTGAGAACTGAGAGTTTCTTTTCCGGGAGCTAAACTTACTAAACTCACTAAACCAGGTTCAAGGTTCAAAGTTCAAGGTTCAAAGTTCTAAGTTCAAAGTTTTAAGAGCTAAGAGCTAAGAACTGAGAGCCAAAAGCCAAAAGCCAAGAGCCAAAAGCCAAAAGCCAAGAGCCAAAAGCCAAAAGCCAAGAGCCAAAAGCCAAGAGCAAAGAGCAAAGAGCCAAAAGCCAAACACAAGATGAGGCGGCCGTTGATTTCGGCAGCGCAGAGGGCTCAATATCCGAACAATGCTTGCGCTTGGTCCATCTTCTCCCGCACGGGCACGCCGAAGGGACAACGGTCCTCGCATTGGCCGCATCCCACGCAGTCGCTGGCATGTGCGGACAGCTTCTTGTACTTGGCCGCGAGCTCGTCGCTCACCACACCGCCGTTCTGCTGCGCTTCGTCCAACAGCTCGTTCACCGCCGCGATGTCGATGCCCATCGGACAGGGAGCGCAGTGGTTGCAGTAGGTGCATCCGGTGCTGCCTGCGGTGGTTTGGGCGGTTTCCTTGCTGAGGGCGGCATTGTAGTCCTTCTCCTCGTCGGTGGCCTTCAGGTAGTGCAGGTCGGCCTCCAACTCCTCGATATTGTCGGCACCGCAGATGGCCACGGCCACGCACGGTTTCGCCATGCAGTAGGCGATGCACTGCACCGGCGTAAGGGCGGTCTTCAGGGGCGATTTCTCCGCTTCAAGCAATTTGCCACCGCCGCCGAACACCTTCATCACGGTGATGGCGATGTTGTGCTGGGCGCAGTAGTCGTAGAGTTCCACGCGCACAGGGTCGATGCCGGGCAGCATGTTCTCGAAGCTCTTCGGGTCCCATGGGTTGTTGCCCGACAGCACACGGTCGAAAGCTGGGTTGAGGCTGAACATGATGACCTCCACGAGCCCGCTCTTCGCGGCCGCAAGAGCCACCTCTGCGTTATGACTGCTCATGCCGATGTGCTGGATCTTGCCCTGTTTCTTGAGGCTTTTGACATAATCCAAATAGGGGCTACCCTCCAAGGCCTTCCAATCCTCCATATTATCGATGATGTGGATCATGCCCACCTCAATATGGTCGGTACCAAGCCGTTCAAGCAGGTCGTCGAAACCCTTCTTGCACTGTTCCACGTCGCGGGTACGTTCGTAGCTGGAACCGTTCCACCAGCAACCCACGTGACCCTGAATCACCATCTCGTCGCGGCGGCCTTTGAGGGCGTAACCGATGTTGCTGCGCACCGTGGGGTCGGCATCGTAGATGTCAATGTAGTTCACGCCGTGGTCGAGGGCGTAGGCCATGTATTCCCGGGCTTCAGCGGTATCCATTTTCCCGAACGCGCCGCATCCGATGCCGATCTCGCCGACGCGGATGCCGGTACTGCCGAGGGTGCGGTAGGCCATGTCGGGATTCTCCTTGAATGCCGACTTTTTCTGGCAAGAAAAACACAAAACCAACAGGCAGACAGCCAACAATGCGATAACAGTATTTCTATTCATATTTCCGTTTTTTTAATTTTGACGGCAAAGGTACAATTTTTTTCCGAAACGGATATAAACTGGCAGGCACTATTTGCAATTTGTGTATCTTTGCCGCGTCTAAACCGTCCGCTATGAACAACGCCCGCAAATACCCCGTCGGAATCCAAACCTTCGAGAGGCTGAGAAAAGAGAACTACCTCTATATCGACAAAACAGATTTGGTTTGGAAGATGACCAAGGAGAGTCCTTTCGTCTTCCTCAGCCGGCCGCGCCGGTTCGGCAAATCACTGTTAACCACTACATTAGATTCCTATTTCAAAGGCCAGAAGGAACTCTTCGAAGGATTGAAGATTATGGAGTTGGAGACGGAGTGGGAACAGTATCCTGTCATTCATGTCGATTTGAGCACAGTCAAGAACAAACCCTCACCGGATGAACTGCAGCGGTCGTTGTCGCTGATGCTTGAACCCATAGAGGAAATGTTTGGCACGAATGAACGCGAGAAAACCCCCGGCGAGAAACTACAGGGACTTATCCGTCGCGCCTATAAGCAGACGGGCAAGCAGGTGGCCGTCATCATCGACGAATACGACGCACCGCTGTTGGACAAACTGCACCTTCCAGAATTGTTGGACGGGTTCCGCAACGTGATGCAGGAGTTCTTCATCCAGCTTAAGGCGAGCGAAGCTCTGATCCGCTTCTGCTTCATTACCGGCATCACCAAGTTCAGCCAGCTCAGCATCTTCTCCACCATCAACAACCTCAAAAACATCTCCATGCTGCCCCAGTATTCGGCCATCTGCGGCATCACCGAAACCGAACTCACTTCTTGCATGGCCGAGGACATCCGCCAGATGGCGGAAGCCTTTCAACTTTCACCCGATGAAATGCATGCCAAGCTGAAACTACAGTACGACGGCTACAAGTTTTCCGAAGAGTCGGAGGAAATCTACAACCCTTTCAGTCTCATGAACGCATTCGGAGACAACAAATTAGGCAACTATTGGTTCGCCAGTGCCACCCCGACTTTCCTCATCCGCCAGATGCAGCATTTCCGCACCGACATCACCACGCTGGAGACCATGGAGGAGCCTGCCGACTCTTTCGACTGTCCGCCCGAGGCCATGACGACTGCCCTGCCACTGCTCTACCAAAGCGGCTACCTCACCATCAAGAGTTATGACCGTGACACGGATTTTTACACCTTGGGAATTCCCAACAAGGAGGTCCGTACGGGATTTGTCCGCGGCCTGCTGCTCACCTACGCGGGTTTGGACAGCGCCAGCGTTCAGAAAGGTTTCGCGGTGAAATTCTGGCAGGCTCTTCGCAAGAACGACATCGACCTCGCCATGAAGGAGATGAAGGCCTACTTCGCCGGACTGCCCTACGTGGAGGGCTTCCAGAAGAAGTTGGAGGAGGTGAAGAACTACGAGGGGTTCTACGAATGGTCGCTCTACCTGATCTTCTCGATGCTCAACGTCTATGTACGAACGCAAGTCAAGTGCGCGGGCGGCCGCACGGATGTCGTGGTGGAGATGCCCGACACCACCTACGTCCTCGAACTCAAGGCGAACGGCACCGCGCAGGAGGCCTTGGACCAGATCAACAGCAAAGGCTATGCCCTGCCCTACGAGACGGAAGGCCGCCAGGTCGTGAAGGTGGGCGTGGCGTTCGAGCGGGAGACGATGACGGTGGGGGATTACAATGTGGTATTAGGAATTAGGGATTCAGCAAATCCGTAAACAATAAATAACATGACACAGCACCCAACAATCCGAACGTTTCTGCGGCGGATCGTCTGCCTATTGGCCGCCGAGGTCTCCTGCCTCCTTTGCGCGGCCCAGCAGCAACCATTCCCCTATTCGGTCTCCATCGACACGGTGGTGGGCGACTGCTTCAACAACTGTCAGGCGGTCGTTTCCTTGTACGACGCTCAAGGGAACCTCATCTCCACCAATGACTCATTACACCATCCCATTGATTCCATCGCATATCCGATTTCCAATCTCCAGTACCATTACAAGAACCAGCTGTACAACAGCATCTTCTACAGCAACAACCATACCCTGACCATGGACGTGGGCACGTACGACATCGGTGTTTCGGGGTATGTGATGGTTCCCTACGGCAGCGGCCAAATACCTGTTTTGGTGGACACCACGCTGTACGGGATTGTCCTTGCAAGCACTTACGTTCCGATGTCCGTCTCCATGCTGGCCATGATCGCCCCGAGCGACCAAATGGGACACGAACGCTGCGGAAACCGGCACGCCTTGCCCTGCGGCGACAACGGGCGCGTGCAGATGAAAATCACTTCCGGCAAGTTCCCCTACACAGTGGTCTTCACCAATGCCCAAAACGACACCATCCGCCACGTGGTTTTCAACCAGCCGCAACACAGCGGGAACGACTCCCTGTATGCCGACTACAAGGACTACTACACGTTCGACTCGCTTCCCCCAGGCAGTTATCGCATCGAAGTTCACGATGCCTGTTCTTACACCATCGTGCTGCATCACACCGTCCAACTGAACAATGTGCACATCAATTTCCTGCAGAATTACCAAAACAACTGTTCCGATTCCAACACCGTGAAATTCAGGGCGGGTTTCACCTTCACAATGGGCGCATACAACTACGACAACCTCTATCTCGAAACCATCTTCCAATACCGCTTCATACACACCGATGCATCCGGTCATTCCGACACGACGGCGTGGCGGCCAATCAACGGTTCCCAGGTTACAAGCTCGAATTACAGCATCTACTGCGACACATTGGGCTTTGCCCACCGGTATTGCGACCTATACGGGCACACCATCCGGTTCGAGATGCGCGACCTATGCAGCCAGGACACCGACTTCGTGACCGTCACCATTTCCCCGCCCCAGATTCCTTGCTATTCCGCCCAAGACAGCAACGTTCTCTGCCTTGGGCCGCAATCCCTCGACACCTGTGCCCTGATATGCGACTCCATGCTGAACTACACACAACAATACAGAATCTGGACGAGCAGCAACTACAGCTTCTACACCTGCCCGCCGCGCTGGGTATATACCGATTCCGCCACAGGCCAAGTCATCAAAACGGATCCCGTAAGCAGCATCTCCTCCTCGTCCGCACTGACAAGCACTGAGGTGGAGAACATCTATGGCCCGTACTCCAACCTCGCGCTGCCGATTGTCCGCACGCTCGTCGATGCGCAAGGTTGTGTGCTCGCAAGCCGTTTCGACACCCTGGTGTTTGTTCGTGACACCACCATCGCCGAATCCCCTTTCTCATGGGGCATAATCTCCCACTTCAACTCATGCAACGGGATGAGTTCCATCACCGTAGCCGAAGACCCGACCCCGTTCCCGTCGCACCGGGATTCCGTGATAGTACGGTTGATAGAGAGCCCCATGTACGACATTTACAATTTCACAGCCACCTACGCCAACGGGGCTTGGACGGTCGTGAAGGATGACTCGGTGAACAATGATGCCACCATTGTGGCGCAAGGCATGAGCGTGACCATCAGAAAAGTCCACCTTCCGGGAGGACTCTATATTTTCACATGCGAAACGGCCTGTGGAGTTGACACGTTTCGGTTCAATTACATCGGCACCTATTACGAGACCTACGACTGGATTGAGGACCCCGCCTACCAGACCTGGCAGGAGTGCAACGACTTGCTGGTCAAGCCAGTATCTGGAAAATACAGACGCTCTACCTATCACATCAATGCCCAAGTGAGCAACGACGAGCCCATCGTCACAACCTACGACTACATCCCAAGCATCACACTGCTTTCCGGAGTGGTCGGAGGGTATTCCAACACTTCAACCTCCATGAACGTGCCATTCCGTTTCACCATTCCCGGCGACTATACCATTCGCATGTCCTTTTCGGGATGCGGCGAAACGTTCTACCATACCGACACCATTCACTTTGTGCGCGTCAGAGTGGACTTCGAGAAAGCGTACGCCGTGGTCTGCGACTCCAATTCCAACACGGGAACCGTAATAGCAAAGGCCGTGCAAGGTTCGATGCCCTACACCTACAAGGTGTATAGCCAGCCTGACATGCACGGAAGTCTGTTAGGGACCAGCGAAAGCGGGCTGTTTTACCATGTCCCCATGCATTTGGGCCAGGAAATGTCTGTATATGTCATCGACTCCTGCGAGAACAGCTATTACATCAACACCGTCGCCATGTCGATTGAGCAGAGCCAGCTGCTGTGGTTTGAGGGAGGGGCACCCGATCCCGGCCTATGCGTTGGCGACACGGTCACGCTGTCGGCGCTGCCGTTCAACGAGTTCATCACCTACAGCTGGCATGGGCCGGCGAACTTCACCGCCACCGACGAGCACGTCAGCTTTTATGCCGCCGACACGTCATCAGAAGGGTGGATCGTGGTCGAGCTGCTGAACACAGGCTGCCCCATGCCCGTCAAGGACAGCGTCTATCTGAACGTACTCTATTCACCGCAGGTCTTTGTGAGCGCGATGGCCATGGTCTGCGCCGGCGACACGGTCGAGGTCGTCATAACAGCGTTGGGCAACGACACCGTCTTCTTCAACCTGCACCGCGACTATGCAGGCGAACACACGTCGCAGCTCCTGTCGCTGTCGCCTCAAGACACCCTTTCGATCCCTTTCCCCATCGAAGCGGAGAATGCCTTCTGGATCGGCTCAGCTTCCGACCTTTACTGCCCATCCAACCAGCAGCAAGACACCGTGCAAGTGTCCACATACCCCGTCGCCGCCGGCACGCTCGCCACGACCGTCTGCCAGTCGGAAGAACGACTCTCCTACCCTCCTTTCGCCGAGATTGACATATCCGACACTGGCATCTTGCAAATAGACACGATTCTCACCTCCATCATGGGCTGCGACAGTTCTGTCACATTAACCGTCCATGTGCTGCCCGTAAAAAGCACCATTTTGGACACCACCATCTGCGAGGGCCTCGAACTGTCCATGGGAAGCAGCCGTTACACAGAGGAAGGCACTTACCTCTGCGGGTTTACGGCGGACAACGGATGCGACAGCGTGGTGACGCTCCATTTGGGCATTATCGGGAACACGGCAACTATTATCTCATCGGAAGAGGACTTCTGCGAGCGTTACAGCACTATCCTGACACTACAGGATGCGGGCGACAGCTGCATCTGGAATACAGGCGAGCACACCCCGTCCATAGAAGTCTCCAAACCTGGAATCTACTATGCGACAAACTATTACAAAGGATGCGAGGCAACGGCCAAATATGTCATCCCGACTTGCCAATGGGAGTTGTATCTTCCAAACGCCATCACGCCCCGCAATGCCGACGGCCTGAACGACGTGTTTTGCCTTTCCGAAGAACAAAAATACTGGATCGAAGATTTCGAGCTGTATGTGTTCAACAGATGGGGTGAAATTGCCTATTCGTCGTTAGACAAGAATTTCAAATGGGACGGAACGGTCAACGGCCAGATTTATCCGAACAATGTCTATAACTACATCATCCGATTGACAGACAAAGTCGGGAGACGCCTGTCTTATTACGGCTCCGTCGTGGTGCTGCTGTAAAAAAAATTCGGGGATGTCCTGATTTTGTGTATTTTTGCCGCTTTGAAAAAAGAAGCGACCCAAGAACGGGACTTCGCCTGTTTTTTAGACCTATATTTCGTAAAATAGCCATATCAAATATGAGACTGACAAAAATTCTGTACTTTGTTGCGTTGCTGACAATCTGCGGCGCACTCACCATCTCCTGCAAAGGCAGGAAACCGGAACTGAAGCCCGTGAAGGGCGTTTTGGAAGAACCCGTGAAGGAAGGCACCGCGCCCGACCTGGTCAATGCCACGCTGGACCGCCACGTCATCGACGGGAACTTCGAGTCCATCCTCAACGACACCGCCAACAACATCCAAGTGTGGAGTTTGGTGCGCTGTGACTCGGTCAATTCCTCCGAGGGCTTCGGCCTCGTGGTCGCCAAGGACGGCCGCGCCACCATCTTCTCCGACATCCGCCACGGCAACACCCCTTCCGCCCGCTACAATGCGGCCACCGGCGAACTCTGGCTCACCGGTGTCTCCATCGAAGGCACGGGCACCCATGTGGAGCGTTTCTACCGGATCGGTTTCCGCAATGACGGTCCCCACTATGTCGCCGGCACCATCGACCCCTACGAGATGCAGCAAGCACTCTGCCAAGAGCTGAAATACGCCGTCAAGGGCCGTGACATCACGCTATACGACAACGACCGCGAGCTGAAGAAGATCACCAGCACCGTGACGGACATGGGCGATTTCTTCGACGACGCCGTCTGGGTGGGCGAACAGCTGCGCTACGACCTCAGCGGCGACACCCTGACCGTGACCGCCACCCCCGGCGTGAACTTCGTCACCGGCAAGGTGCTGCTCTATGACGACATGCCCGACCTCACCGCCCGCGTAACCCTCAACGCCGATGGAAAATTCACCCTCTCCGACATCAATATTTCTGAAAACAATAACCAATAACAATAACAATAACCAATAACCCACTAACCAATAACCCACTAACCCTATATGCATAAGAAAAACCTCCAACGAATCCGGCGCGTCTTTGCAGCCATCTTCTTCCTCGGCATCACGCTGATGTTCCTCGACTTCACGGGGACGTTGCATACATTCTTCGGCTGGATGGCCAAGGCGCAGTTCCTGCCCGCCGTGTTAGCGCTCAATTTCATCGTCATCGCCATTCTGCTGATAATCACCCTGTTATTCGGGCGTTGCTATTGTTCCGTTATCTGTCCCATGGGGGTATTCCAAGACGGCGTGGCACATGTGCACAACTGGTTCAAGAAAAGCCGCTATACCTATTCCAAAGCACACAACATCCTGCGTTACATTGTTTTAGGGCTGTTCATCGTAGTGCTGATTGCAGGTGTCGGCTCCTTAGTGGCGTTGCTCGCCCCCTATTCCGCCTACGGCCGCATCGTGCAGAACCTCTTCTCTCCGATCTACCAATGGTGCAACAACGGCCTCGCCGCCGTCAGCGAGCATTTCAACCGATACACCTTCTACAGCAAGGAGGTGTGGATGCGCAGCCTTCCGACCTTCATCATCGCGACGGTCACCTTCGCGGTCATCGTCATCCTCGCATGGCGCAACGGACGCACCTACTGCAACAACATCTGCCCGGTGGGCACTTTCCTGAGCTTCTTCAGCCGCTTCTCCTGGTTCAAGATGCATATCGACGAGGAGAAATGCGTCAAATGCGGCCTCTGCACCAAGAACTGCAAGGCCTCCTGCATCGACGGCAAGAACGGTTTCGTGGATTATTCGCGTTGCGTGACCTGCGGCAACTGCATGGCCGTCTGCCCGAAAGAGGCGATTGAATACAAGCACGCCAAGGGCAATCCCGTGCCTGCAACCTCCACGGAATCCGTCGATACCGGCAAGCGCGCCTTCCTGATCGGGTCGGCGGTGGCCCTCAGCACGGCGGCCTTCGCCCAGGAGAAGAAGAAGGCCGATGGCGGCCTCGCGTTCATCGAGGACAAGGTGGCTCCCGAGCGCACCACGCCCATCGTGCCTGCCGGCTCTGGCTCCCTCGACCGTTTCCGTAAACACTGCACAGGTTGCCAGCTCTGCGTGTCGCAGTGCCCCAACGACGTGCTGCGCCCCTCCACCGACCTGCTGCAC
The DNA here is from genome assembly GCA_947165685.1 of uncultured Bacteroidales bacterium. Taxonomy (GTDB): domain Bacteria; phylum Bacteroidota; class Bacteroidia; order Bacteroidales; family WCHB1-69; genus F23-D06. The sequence continues at coordinate 9,279 of CAMVBK010000024.1, forward strand.
CTCATGCAACCAGTGATGTCGTACGAGCGCGGCTGGTGCCGGCCCGAGTGCACCGCCTGCAGCGATGTCTGCCCCGCCGGTGCCATCGTGAAAATCACCAAGGAGGAGAAGACCTCCATCAAGAAGGGACAGGCAGTCTGGGTGGCCCAGAACTGCATCGTGGTGGCCGACGGCGTGCCCTGCGGCAACTGCGCCCGCCACTGCCCCGCCGAAGCCATCGAGATGGTGCCCAAGCGCGGCGACGACACCGGCAAACTCTTCATCCCCGCCGTCAACGAGAACAAGTGCATCGGCTGCGGTGCCTGCGAATACGTCTGCCCCGCCCGCCCGCTCTCTGCCATCTTCGTCAACGGTGTCGAACAACAACGTACGATTTGATTAGTTTTCAGTTAGTAGTTACGAGCGACCCTATAAAGTATATTCCTTAAGCAGCCCCGGAGGGGCAACACGCACGAAGTGCAATTAACCCCACACAAGCGCAGCGCAGTGTGGGGGCCAACACGAAGTAATCAACATGAAGAAATCAATATGAAAGACATATCCCGCAGAGACTTCCTCAAGACCTTGGGTGCCGGAGCCGCCATCACCGCCATGGCTGCCGGCTGCCAGAACAACGAACCCGCATGGGCCAACGCCACGCCCCTGAAACCCCAGAAGGGGCAGATGACCTACCGCACCAACCCCAAGACCGGCGACAAGGTGTCGCTGCTGGGCTACGGCATGATGCGCCTGCCCGTCATCGAAGACAAGGCCCCGAAAGGGGCTTCCGGCCGCGAAACGCCCGCGCCTATCGACCAGAAGATGGTCAACAAGCTGGTTGACAAGGCCATCGAGTACGGTGTCAACTACTTCGACACCGCCCCGGTCTATTGCCAGGGGCGCAGCGAGCATGCCACCGGCATCGCGCTGTCACGGTATAAGCGCGACAGTTACTATCTCGCCACCAAGATGTCGAACTTCTCCCCAAGCACCTGGCCGCGAGAGGAGTCCATCAAGATGTTCGAGAACTCGCTGAAAGAGCTGCAGACCAACTATATCGACTATCTGCTTCTGCACAGCGTGGGCGGGGGCGAGGACGGTATGGAGATGCTCCGCAAGCGTTACTACGACAACGGCATCCTCGACTTCCTGCTGCAAAAACGCGAGGAGGGGGTCATCCGCAACCTCGGATTCTCCTACCACGGCGATGTCAAGGTGTTCGACTACCTGCTGTCGCGCCACGACGAGTACAAGTGGGATTTCGTGCAGATTGAGATGAACTACCTTGACTGGCACTTCGCCAACGAGATCAATGAGGCGAACACAGAGGCTGAGTATCTCTACAACGAGCTGGCCAAGAGGAATATTCCGGCTGTCATCATGGAGCCGTTGTTGGGCGGCCGCCTTGCCAACGTGCCCGACTACATCGTCGCGGAGATGAAGGAACGCGAACCGCAGCGCAGCGTGGCCTCCTGGGCGTTCCGTTTCTGCGGTACTTATCCAGACGTGCTCACCTCCCTCAGCGGTATGACCTATATGGACCATCTGGACGACAACCTCGCCACGCACTGTCCGCTGAAACCGCTTACCAACGAGGAACTTAACTTTCTCGAAACCATCGCAGAGGAAATCTACGATTTGAAGAATATCCCCTGTACCGCCTGTCAGTATTGCATGCCTTGTCCCTTCGGATTGGACATTCCCGGCATCTTTACCCACTACAATAAGTGCATTAAGGAGGGCAATTTGGCCACGTCGCAAGATGAAAGCGACTACAAGAAGATGCGGAGGGCTTTCCTCATCGGTTACGACCGCAGCGTGCCGAAGCTGCGCCAGGCCGACCACTGCACCCACTGCGGCGAGTGCGTCACCCACTGCCCGCAGCGCATCCGCATTCCCGAGATGATGCAGATGGTGGACGAATACGTGGAGAAGCTGAAGCAGGAGACACTGTAGCCGTCTGTTCCGCCTCGAAAGCGAAGCAACTCCAGGTGCGCAAGGATTCGAGCTTTTCCGCATCGTCGGTTTTCTAAAAAATGCTATCTTTGCCGCCTTATTCTGACAACAAAAAATGGATTTCTATTTCGACAATAATCAAGAAGAAGAATTCTCCGAGGAGGAAATCATGCTTGCAAACAACTTCTGCGAGGCATGCGACAAAGGGGTTCACACGGAATACGACGAGGACCAATATGACATTATCATCTCGCACCTGATGTTCGCGCAGAAGGGCGACTACCTGAAAAAGGCCATTGAGCGGGCCCGGAAAGCCTTTCCCGAGGATCCCGCCTTCGTGATCTGGCAGGCTCGCTACTATATCTGGAACAACCAGTTGGACGAGGCGCAGCAGTTCCTGCAGAAGACTTTGCGCCGGTTCCCCGCCTCCGCCGAACTGTACGAAGAGATGGCGTTCATCGCCTACACGTTCCGCTTCAATCTGAACATCCGGGAGCTGGTCTCCAAGGCCATCGCCATTGAGCCGTCCGCCAACGCCTACTTCCTGCTGACCAATCTCTACCTCGACCAGAACAACGTGGACAAGGCCTACGATTGCTTCACGGAGGCTTACCGCTACGACAGCGGCATCGTGAACAGTCTCGACATGCTCTTCCAGGCCCAGACCTCGAAGCATAGCAGCCGCTACCCGTCGGAGCTGGCTTTCGTGGAACGCATTTCCAAGGACTATCCGTTGGAGAAACACGTCTGGGTTGCCCTCGGCACCCTCTACACCATGGACGACCGCCACAAGGAGGCCCTTCAGGCGTTCGAATTCGCCTCCTCCATCGAGCCCGATGCCCTGATCTACTATGCCATCGCGCAGGAGCTCTGCCACCTCAAGCAGCACGAAAAATCCATCGAATACTGCCGGATGGCACACCAAATTTCCAAGGATGTGAATGCCAACGTCCTGATAGGCAAAAATCTTAGACTGATGGGCAAGCACGAAGACTCCCTTATCCAACTGCTCAAAGCCGACGAGGAGGACCTCGATTTCCCGTTCGCCTTTTCCGAACTGGTGCTCACGCTGAGCGCCATGGGCCGCATGGAGGACATCCCCGACTTCATCCATCGTTTCTACAAAGCCGAAAACCTCAGCCTTGAAAAACTCGAGTGGGTGCTCGACTGCCTGAGCATTGAGGACAACCTCCGCGCCTTCTACCAACTCTGCTTGGCCGCACACGACCAGTTCCAGACCGCAACCCAATACTGCGCGTGGCTCACGGAATTCTGCTACATCGTGCACAACCCTAAGGTCGCCATCGTCATCCTCACCGAGAATTTCCTCGACCTGCCCGACACGGAGCTCTACGAACACCTCGGCTACTTCCTCGCCCTGCTCTACGCCGCCAACTCCGACCCCAAGAAAGCCGTACAGCACCTCCAAAACGCGCTGGTAATCAACGAAGAGAACATTCAAATGGACTTCTTAGACATCGACACCGAAAAAATCTATGCGAGATACCCCGACATCTATTTCATCGTCAGTCCTTATCTGGACCAACAGATGGACATCAGGAGTAATTAGAACTTAGACTTAGAACTTAGACATAAACTTAGACTTAGACTTAGAACTTAGACTTAGACTTAGACTATAAAAATGAAGCAATTTTGGACATTTTTGATGATGATGGCGGTTTCGATGGCTGCTATAGGGCAAGAAAGCGGCAACGCTGAGCCCGCACAGGAGACAAGTGCCACAGGACGGGTGATTTCGTGGTATAACGAGCACCTCAACTACGGCACGGTGACCCTGCTGATGACCATCGAGAGCTCGTTCATCCCGTTCCCGTCGGAGGTGATTGTGCCGCCGGCCGCCTACCAGGCCTGCAACAGCGACAACGAAGCCCTCTACGTCACCTCGTCGAAGTTCGTCAACGTGCTGCTCGTCATCGTATTCGCCACGCTCGGGGCACTCCTCGGGGCACTCCTCAACTATGTGCTCGCGCTACTGCTGGGCCGTCCCATCATCTATTGGTTCGCCGACAGCAAGGTCGGCCACATGCTGCTGTTGGACAGTGCCAAGGTGCAGAAGGCGGAGGACTATTTCCGGGCGCACGGCAACGTTTCGACCCTCGTGGGCCGCTTCATCCCCGCCATCCGCCAGCTCATCTCCATTCCCGCCGGCCTCGCCAAGATGCACATCGGCAAGTTCATCCTCTTCACCAGCATCGGCGCCGCCGCCTGGAACACCGTCCTCGCCATCCTCGGGTATGTCGCGCACGGCCAGAAAGACCTCATCGACAAGTACAACCATGAACTCACCATCGCCCTGCTCGCAATATGCGCTGTCGGTGTCGCCTACGTGGTGTTCAAATGGATCCTGTCCGCCCGCAAACGCAAAAACCAATCGGAGAACTAAGGCTTTCATCCCTCATGCACCGGCTCGGCCTGATCGGCAAAACCCTTTCCCACAGCTTCTCCAAAACATTCTTCGAGGAGAAATTCCGTCGTGAGGGCATCTCGGACTATTCGTACGATTTGTTTGAAATTCCTGAAATCCAACAAATTACAGACTTTATCCGCCAGCATCCCGACCTGAAAGGTTTCAACGTCACCATTCCTTACAAACAGACCATCATTCCGTTTTTGGACGAATTGTCGCAAGAAGCCGCCGCTATCGGCGCAGTAAATGCCGTATTCATAAAAAGAAATGGAAACCAAATACTTACAAAAGGATTCAACACCGATGCGGAAGGATTCCTACGGTCGATGGACGGCTATCCGATGCCCTCGAAAGCGATGGTGTTGGGTACCGGCGGAGCCGCTGCGGCAATCAGCTACGTGCTTGAGAATCACGGATGCGCGTGCACCTTCGTCTCCCGCGACCCGAAGCGTGGGCTCCCCTACTCCGCCCTCACGCCGGAACTTGTTCGCGAACACCCACTCATCGTAAACTGCACACCGTTGGGCACATCCCCCAACATCAACGAAAAGCCCGACATCCCTTACGAAGGCATATCGGGCGGACATTTCCTGTATGATTTAGTCTATAACCCGTCGGAAACGGCTTTCCTGAAAGAAGGCATCCAGCGCGGCGCCATGACTCAAAACGGCTTGGCCATGCTGCACGCACAAGCCAAAGCCGCCTGGTCGCTGTTCAGAACGTGATACAAGGCATTTAGGTTTCTAAACCTCCTAAACCTTCTAAACTCCCTAAACCTCCTAAACCTCCTATCGGTTCTGGAAGAAGAAGTCGCTCATGACCACCCGCAGCATCACGCCGTAGTTGAAGGACATGAGCTTGTTGCCATAGACGTTCAGGTTGATTTTGCTCATGCATCCGTAAAAAGTGGGATCGATGGAGACGAACTTGTTGACGACGAACTTGATGCCCGTGGCGAAGGAGAACCCATAGCCGGGGCCGCCGTAAATCACGTTGTAGGTCTGCATATCGACCCCCGGCACATAGCTGGCACCGTTGTACGGGTCGAGCAACGTCAGGGTGAGCTGGGGGTTGTTGCGGCTGTCCAGAATCACCGCATCGAACTTCTTGACTTTCGCATAGTTGAACTGAACCCCGAACTCCACGAAGGGCTTCACGATTTTGTGTGCACCGCTGAAGAGGTAGGATGCCGACAGGTCGATCATGGAGCGGTCCTCCTTGCCCACCAAGGTCATCTCCGGCGCCTTGTAGTTGTTCCCCGACACCGAGGTGTAGGTGAGCAGCAGCTTGTTGGTGACCGAAAGTCGCGAGAAGGTGTAGGAGAGCGCCAACGCCCAGTTGTTGCGGATTTTGTAGCGCACCCCGAGGGTCACGCAGGAGCCGAGATTATAGCGCGGCTCCATGTTCAAGTCGCGCTCGTCATAGCCAATCTGGTCGTTCATGCTGATGTGGGGATAGACCTTCGTCACGGCCTCCAAAATCTCCCTGCGGCGGTACTCGTTGTCGAAGAGGTAGTCGAGGCCGCATTCGTTGAATTTGCTGCCATTGTAGAAGAGCGCGGTCTTCTTGCCGCCCCAGAACATGCCGCCGCCGACATAGAAATCGAATCCGCGGTCATACCACGTTGTGTCGCGGAATGAGACGACCTCGCCGACCTGCTCGCGCTGTGCGAAACCTGCAAAAACACACGCCATTATCCCAATTACTGCTATTGTTCGTTTTAACATCATATATTATTTTTATTCGTGGACCTTTTTCCCGTGGCTCGGCTGCGCCACATTCTGCCATTGTGACTCAGGGCTCGGCTACGCCTCACCCTGAGCTGACATAGGTCGGGCTTTCAGCCCTTTTTGGAAGTGGCATATTTAACCCACTAACCCACTAACCCACTAACCCATTACCCCATTAACCCATCATATATGCACGCATTCGCCGTACGCCACGGCCACGGCCTCCATAATGGCCTCGGACATGGTGGGATGCGGGAATACAGCGCTGATAATTTCGGGGCCGGTCATACCTTTTTTGCGGGCGGTGACGGCGCCGGCAATCATCTCGGTGACGTTGTCGCCGATGAGGTGACAGCCGAGCCACTCGTTGGTGTTCTTGTCGAAGATGACCTTCACCAGGCCGTCGCGGCTGCCCGCAGCGGTGGCCTTGCCGGAAGCGGTGAACGGGAACTTGCCGACGAGAATCTCCCGGCCCTGCTCCACGCAGGCGCGTTCGGTGAGTCCCACGGAGGCGATCTCCGGCGTGGTGTAGGTGCAGCCGGGGATGTTGCCGTAATCGACCGGTTCGGGGTTGCCGCCCGCGAGCTTCTCCACGCAGACCAGCGCCTCGTGCGATGCCACGTGCGCCAGCGCCGGGCCATGCACGATGTCGCCGATGGCATAAACACCCTCGACGTTCGTGCGGTAGTAGTCGTCCACCGTCACCTTGCCGCGCTCGAACGCCACCCCGCACTCTTCGAGGCCGATACCTTCGAGGTTGGTGGCGACACCCACGGCGGAAAGCACGATGTCGCAAGTGATCTCCGTGACTTTCTCCTTGCTGTCTTTGACCGTCACAACACACTGGTTTTCCACCACTTCCACTTTTTCAACAGCCGCGCCGGTCATCGTCTTGATGCCGGCCTTGCGGAAGCAACGCGCAAGGGTGGCAGCCACATCGTCGTCCTCCACGGGTACGAGGCGCGGCATGTACTCCACGATGGTGACCTGCGTGCCCATGGTGGCATAGAAGTAGGCCAGCTCGCTGCCGATGGCGCCAGAACCCATCACCACCATGCTCTTGGGCAGTTCGGGAAGGGTAAGCGCCTCGCGATAGCCGATAATTTTCTTGCCGTCCTGCGGCACATTGGGCAGGCTGCGGGAACGGGCGCCCGTGGCCAAGATGATGTGCTTGGCCTCGTAGGTCGTCACAGTACCGTCAGCAGCAGTAACCTCCACCTGGTGGTTACCCGCCAGCTTGCCGAATCCGGCAATCACCGTCACGTTGTTCTTCTTGAGCAGGAACTGCACGCCCTTGCTCATCTGCTCGGCCACGCCGCGGCTGCGTTTCACCACGGCCTGGAAGTCCGGGGCCACGGTGCCGTCAACGGCGATGCCGTAGTCGGCGGCATGCGACATGTACCGATACACTTGCGCGGACTTGAGCAGCGCTTTGGTGGGAATGCAACCCCAGTTGAGGCAGATGCCGCCCAATTCGGCGCGTTCCACCACGGCGGTCTTGAGGTTCAACTGACTAGCCCGAATGGCCGCCACATAGCCGCCAGGACCGCTTCCGATCACGATAACATCGTAGTTTTCCATATTTCTATTCTATTTTATACGTTTGCATTTTGAGGCGGCAAAGGTACATAAATTTCAGATACTCAGAAAAACGAATATTTTGTATTTTTGCAAGTCTGTTCAAAGCAATCATTCAACATCCAACAAATACAAAACATTATGGCAAAGACAATCTTCTTAGTGGGCATCGGCGTGGTGGTGATTGTGATCCTCCTCGCCATCTGTTACGTGAAGGCTCCGCCAAAGGACGCTTTCGTCATCTCCGGCCTGTCGCGCAAGCCGAGAATCCTGATCGGCAAGGGCGGGCTGAGGATTCCCGGGCTGGAACGAGTCGATAAGGTCTTCCTCGGCCAGACATCAGTCGATATAAAGACCTCCACTCCGGTCCCGACCAACGACTTCATCTCCGTGATGGTGGATGCGGTGGCGAAGATCCGGGTTATCAACTCGGACGACGGCATCCGGCTCGCCGCCAAGAACTTCCTCAACATGACGGAGAAGGACATCGCCTCTCAGATTAAGGACTCGCTCGAAGGCAACATGCGCGAAATCATCGGCACGCTCGACCTGAAGTCGCTGAACATCGACCGCGACGGTTTTTCGGACCAAATCGCCAAGAAGGCGGCCCCTGACATGGCGAAGCTCGGCATCGAAGTGATTTCCTGCAACATCCAGAACATCACCGACAACGAAGGGCTCATCAAGAACCTCGGCGCAGACAACACGTTCAAGATCCGCAAAGAGGCGGCCATCACGAAGGCACAGGCGGAGCGCGACATCGCCATCGCGGAGTCCGAGGCGGCCAAGGAAGCCAACGACGCCCGCGTCCAGAACGAGACCATCATCGCCGAGAAGAACAATGAACTGGCCGTCAAGAAAGCGAACCTGAAGGTAATCGAGGACACGCAACGCGCCAAGGCGGACGCCGCCTACGAAATCCAGAAGCAGGAGCAACAGAAGACCGTCAACGAAAAGACCGTGGAGGCCGAGGCCACCAAGCAAATCCTCACGCAGGAGCGGCAAAAAGACATCAACGCCGCCGCCGTGGAGGCCGAGACCGAGAAGGCCCGCAAAGAGCAGGAACTGACACAGGAGCAGGTCAAGATCCAGCAGAACCGCCTCGAAGCGGAAATCCAGAAGACCGCTGACGCAGAGAAATACCAGAAAGAAATCACCGCAGCGGCGGAACTCGAACAGCGCAAGCGCAAGGCCGAAGCGGAGGCATACGAGGCGGAGCAGCGCGCCCGCGCCGTCAAAGCGCAGGCCGAGGCGGAGCAGTTCCGCATGGAACAGGAGGCCATCGGCAAGAAGAAGCTGGCCGACGCCGCCGCCTACGAAATCGAGCAGAAGGGACTCGCAGAAGCCGCCGCCATCGAGAAGAAAGGCCTTGCCGAGGCGGAGGCCATGAAGAAGAAGGCGGAGGCATTCGAAAAGTACGGCAGCGCGGCCAAGGCACAAATGGTCATCGACAAGCTCCCCGAAATCGCCGAGTCCGTGGCGAAGCCCATCAGCTCCATCAAGGACGTGCGCATCTACGGCGGCAACGGCGAAGGCATCACGCAAATCTCCGGACAGGTGCCCACGGTCATCAAGCAAACGATGGACACCGTGGCCGACGCCACCGGTGTCGATATGACCGAAATCGTCAAGCAATCGACCCTTGAGAGTGCCGTAAAGCGCACCGCCGACAAGTAGAACGACAATCGTTAAAAAAACGGAAACGTAAAAAGAAAACCGGACAGCGGGAAGCCGTCCGGTTTTTTATTTACAAAACTTGAAGTTATAATACTATTCGAAAGAAAGAATAGCCTCTTTGATAATGGCGATGGCCTCGCGGAGTTCCTCTTCGGTGATGACCAAAGGAGGAGCGAAGCGGATGATGTGTTGGTGGGTCGGCTTGGCCAGCACGCCCATGTCGCGCATCTTCTCGCACACATCCCAAGCCTCCTTGCCGTTGGTGGGTTGGATGACGATGGCGTTGAGCAGTCCCTTGCCGCGCACCAGCTTGATCATCGGGCTGTTGACCTTGCCCATCTCCTCGCGGAAAATCTTGCCGAGGTATTCAGCGCGTTCTGCGAGTTTTTCCTCTTTCACCACTTCGAGGGCGGCGATACCCACGCGGCAAGCCACCGGGTTGCCACCGAATGTGGAGCCGTGCTCGCCGGGTTTGATGTTGAGCATGATGTCGTCGTCGGCCAACACAGCGGAAACGGGCATCGTGCCGCCGGAGAGAGCCTTGCCGAGGACAAGGATGTCGGGACGGACACCTTCGTGGTCGCAAGCGAGCATCTTGCCCGTGCGGGCGATACCGGTCTGCACTTCGTCGGCGATGAACAGCACATTGTGCTGCTTGCAGAGGTCGTAGCATTTCTTCAGATAGCCTTCATCGGGGACGAAGACACCTGCCTCGCCCTGGATGGGTTCCACCAGGAAACCGCACACCATCGGGTCTTCCAGCGCCTTAGCCAGAGCGTCCACGTCGTTATAGGGGATGCGGATGAAGCCGGGCGTGAACGGGCCGAAGCCAGCGTATGAATCCGGATCGTTGGAAAGGGAGACTATTGTGATGGTACGGCCGTGGAAGTTGCCTTCGCAGACCACAATCTTGGCCTGGTTTTCGGGAAGACCTTTCTTGTCGTAACCCCAACGGCGGCAGAGTTTCAGAGCCGTCTCGTCGGCCTCGGCGCCGGAGTTCATCGGCAGCACCTTGTCGTATCCGAACGTCTCGGTGACGTATTTCTCGAACGGGCCGAGACAATCGTTGTAGAAAGCGCGGGAGGTCAGAGTGACCTTCTGAGCCTGGTCGATCATGGCTTCGATGATCTTCGGGTGGCAGTGACCCTGGTTCACGGCGGAATAAGCGGAGAGGAAGTCGAAGTACTTCTTGCCTTCAACGTCCCACACGAACGGGCCTTTACCACGGGCGATGACCACGCCCAGCGGATGATAGTTGTGTGCTCCATAGCGGGCTTCCATATCCATGGCCTGCTGACTTGATGTAATTTTTTCTACCATAATTACTATAATTTAGATGAGTATAAAACTTCTTCGTTTTTAGAATCGGCAAAGATAAACTTTTTTTCAATATACCGTTTTGCAAAAAAGAACTAAATGCGGAAATCCGAGTATTGCCGTTTCATGAAAAAATCCTATTTTTGCCGCTTTATATAAATATTGTACGATAATGGGAAAAAGCGGCATCAAAAAAGCACTCAAGGTCGCGGCATGGGTGGTCGGATGTTTTCTGGCCTTGGACCTGCTGCTCGTGGGCTTGTTGTTTGTCCCATCCATCCAAACCTTTGTCGTACATAAAGTTACGGAGTCCATCAGCGAAGCCTGGGGCACAGAAATATCCATCGGTAAAATCCGTCTCACCCCCACCCTGAAGCTCGTGGCGCACGAGGTCGCCATCAAGGACCACCACAACGAGAACATGATCTATTCGGAGTTCGTGAAGGGAAGGCTGCGCTCCATCCGCACGAAACCGTTCAAACTCGGCCTTGGCGACGTACACTTCGACGGCGTGGAAATCATACTGCGCACCTACAAGGGCGAGGAGACCATCAACATCGCCCAATGGGCCAGAAAATTCCACTCCGACAGCGACACGCCGGCCTTCGAGCTGACTTCCAACGCGGTGAAGGTCTCAAACGGCAGATTCGTCCTCATCAACGACAACACCCGGGTGGTGTATGACACGAAAGGGCAACCCGACATCGACTACGCCTTCTTCGAGCTGGCTGACATCGCCATCGATGCCAAAGACTTCAAGCTGGAGGGTGCCGACGTCGCCATGAAGTTCAAGCAGCTGGCTTTCAACCAATACGGAGGCTTCCGCATAGAAAAATGCAGCGGCGACTTCCGCATCTGCGACACCACGCTCACTTTCAACGACTTACGATTGAAGACTCCGAACAGCAACCTCGACCTCGACCTTTGCTTCCAATATCGCGACTGGCAGAGCTACGCGGAATTCCTCGACTCGGTGAACATCCTCGCCGCCATCCGTCCCTCCACGCTGTCCATGACCGACATTGCCGGCTTCGCGCCCGCCATCAAGGGCATGGACGAAGTGTTCCGCTTGCAGGCCGACACCGTGCGCGGCAGCGTCAACGATTTCCGCCTGCGCAACGTGAAGGCCCGCTGGTTAGACGACAACCTGGTGCAGGGCGATGTCGCCATCCGCGATGTCACCCGATTTCGCGAGGCCCGCTTCGACGTGACGTTAGACTCCACCATGGTGAACGCCGCCGAACTGCCCGCCTTCACCCTTCCGAAAGGGAAGGCCATCCGACCGAACAAATGGCTCAACAAAGTCGGCGCCACCACCGTGACGGGAACCTTCCTGGGCGGGCTCTCACAGTTCGATGCCAAGCTGACTGCCGCCACCGAGCTCGGGACCGTGACAACGGACGTCACTGCCGACACGCAAGACGGACGAATGAGCTTCGGGGGAACGCTGGCCTCCAACGACCTTCGCTTAGCCAAGCTGACCGGCAACTACCAGACGTTCGGGGCCACAAACCTGAGCCTCGCCTTCGACGGCGACATTCCGGCCACGAACCTCAATGCCAAGAGCCTGCGCACTGCACAGGCGCACGTGTCGGGCACCGTGTCGCGATTTCCCCTCATGGGCTACCCGATTCGCGACGTCCGCATCAACGGCGACTACTCCGAGGGGCTGTTCAACGCCACGCTGAACGCGAACGACCCGAACCTTCACGGCGACCTCATCGCCCAGTTAGACATTTCGCAGCCTGTCCCTTATCTACAAGGGAGCATGGAGCTGCAGGAACTCGCCGCCGGCGCCATCGCGCAACATCTCGCCCCTGTGGATTCGGCCAAAGCCACGGGCATCTACAAGGTTGTCGCCGCACTGCAGCGGAACCCCGCCCTGAAGCTCAGCTTCAACCATTTCCAGATCTCCATGAGCGGCAACAACCTCGACAACTGCAACGGCTTCCTCGGGTGCGACAACCTGAAGCTGTCCTTCAGCGAAGACAGCCTCTCCAACGAACGGCTGCGCCTGACCGCCATCAACAAAGAGCGAATGCACAAATACATCCTCTCTTCCAACCTCGTGAGCGCCACCTTCGAGTCCTCCTACCCCATCGCCACCGTGACCGACTCGCTGATTGCCATCGCCCACAACCTTTTCCCTTCGCTGATCAAAGCCAAGGGCCGGCAGGCCGGGAGAGATAGCGAAGAGTTCGCCGACAACATGTCCGGCTACATCAAGTTCAACGCCCGCACCTACAACATCCGCCCGATCACCAGGCTGCTGTACCCCGACTTGTTTGTCGCTTCCGGATCCACCGTGGACCTCGACATCCGTGCCGACCACGTGAACGACCGCGCCGAAATCAACCTCCCGTTCTTCGGCATCCGCAACAAGGTGCGGCTGCACCATTTCCATCTTGACGGGCATACCTCGGACGCGAAGACCCTCACCCTGCAGGTGAAAGGCGACTCCGCCATCGTGAACCTGGGCAAGGGGAAGCTGTTGTTCGACCAGGCGACCCTCAACGCCACGGCTGCCAACGACCTCATCCGCTACGAGCTCCTTTGGCACAACCCCTTCAACGCCGACAGCAACGTCTCGCAGCTCTCCGGCAGCGCCAACATCGCCAAGACCGACGACATCGTCGTGCAGCTCGAACCCTCCAGGATCTTCCTGAAGGACTACGAATGCCACTTCAACGACCAGAACACCATCCACATACGCCCGCACCGGTATGAAATCGACAACCTCGTGTTCTCCACGAACAACAGTTCCTTGGCCTTCAACGGCGACTACGACACTCGCGACTCCAGCAGGCTGACCATGGCAGCGAAGAACATCGACCTCTCGCTTTTCAGCCCGCTGTTCGACAACATGTCGTTCGACGGCAGGCTGTCGGCCGACCTGAACCTGCTGAACCGCAACGGACAGAGGCTGATCTTCGGCAAGGCAATCACCGACGAGCTGGCCATGAACGAGACGCGATTGGGCGACCTCTTCCTGATGGCCGGGCTCAACAACGAAAACGACATCCGCTTCACGGGCGGACTCTTCAACAGTTCGGCGGGCACGCTCGACTACCAGTATCTCTCCAAGTTCTCCATACGCGACTTCCGGCAGGAGAAGAACATCATCACGGATCTGTCGGGCACCTACTCGAACAAGCGGTTCGACGTGAAAGCCACCTTCGATTCCCTGCAGGCCGGCTTCTTGGAGCCGTTCCTGTCAAGTTTCAGCGACACGCTTTCGGGCAAGGCCTCCGGCGAAATCGCCTTCCACGCCTCGCCCGACTCCTCCTACCTCAACGGCAAGGTGCATGTGATTGATGCCACCATGGGCATCGCCGCCCTCGGCACCATCTACCACGTGACCGACCAGGACATCATTCTCGACAAGACGGGCATACGGTTCCCTAACATGCAACTCTCCGACAAAGACGGCAACAAGGCCGTGCTCGACGGCGACATCAAGCACAACATGTTCCGCAACATGCGCCTCGACCTGCGCATCAACACCGACCGCATCCTCGCGCTGAACTCGCCCCGCACCTCCAACGCCGTTTTCTACGGCACCGGCTACGTGAAGGGCGACGTCGCCATCTCCGGCCCGAGTGACAACCTTTCCTTCTCCGGCCCGAACATCCAGACCCTCAAAGGTTCCAAAATCGTGTTGGAGGTGAACTCGACCAACTCCGCATCCGAAACCAGCCAGATTCGGTTTGTGCCGCGCACCGTATCGGAAGAGAAGGCCGTGAATGCGCCATCGTCGCCCAGCAACCTGAACTTTGACTTCACATTCAATGTCACCAACGATGCCGACGTGGTCATCTTGATCGACGCCATCGGAGGCACACTGAACGCCCGTGCCGACGGCCGTTTCCAGCTGGTTTACAACAGCGGGAACGACCTCAACCTCTACGGGAACCTGCTGCTGCACTCCGGCGACTTCAAGCTCTCGCTCTACGACATCGTGAACTCCAAGTTCACCCTCGTGAACGGCGGTTCCATCAACTTCGACGGACCGTTGGAGAACATGACCGTGAACCTGAGCGCCTACAAGACTTCCAAGACTTCCCTGACGAACATCATCCCCTCCGACTACCTTCAGTCCGGCAACGTCGATGTGAACTCCTACATCCATCTGCGCGGCCCGCTGATGCGCCGCATCGAGCCGACGTTCAGCTTCGAGCTGCCCAACAGCAGCAACGAGGTGCGCAACCTCTTCTACACCTCCATCGACACCCAGAACACCGAGAACATCACCCGCCAGTTCGCCTACTTCCTCGTCACCAACAGCTTCATGCCCGAGAACATGTTCAACGGCTCAAACGGAAGCACGGCGGGCAACAGTCTCAACATCTTCAGCAACATGGTCAACAACCTGCTCAGCGACGTGATTGACAGTCGGCGCGGCGGCTTCGGCATCACCTACAACCAGGCCACGGAGACCACCTCGGCGGAATACGGCGTGAAAGCCAACGCCAACCTTTTCAACGAGCGCGTCTCCATGTCCACCCGATTCGGATACTACGACGACCGCTCCGCGCAAAACGCCTACAACAACATATACGGCGACCTCACCGTGGAGTACAGCATCAACCCGGCAGGCACCTGGAAGGTGAAGGCCTTCACCTACATCGGCGAACGCGACGACAACTACAACTACCTCGGCGACCGCTACAACAACTACGTGGCCGGCGTCGCCCTGACCTACAAGCAGGACTTCGACAGCCGGAAGAGACGGAAAACAGCCGCGAGCAAACGAGTAAAAGACAAAGAAAACAAAGGAGGAAAGCACAATGAACAATAACGGGAAAAGCGTCATCGCCATACTCATCGGGCTGGCCATCATCATCTTCCTGGGATGGTTTTTCTCCGATATAGTCCTCTATATCTTCATCGCCTTCGTGCTGTCGATGTTAGGGTCGCCGTTGGTGAAACTGCTCACCAAGATCCGCATCGGGAAGTGGACGTTCCCGTCCTCCGTAGCCGCAGGCATCGTGCTGGTGCTGATTGTCGCCGTTGTCGGGCTGATTTTCTACCTGGTCATTCCCGCCTTCGTCAACGAAATCAAGTTCTTGACTACCTTGGACTTAAGTTCTGTGGGCGAGAGCATCCAAGACTGGCTGAACCAGTTCGACAAACCGCTGCGCAAATACGGCATCCTGCAACGGCGGCAGCACGTCACCGACCTGCTGAACGAAGAGTTCACGGCGTTTGTCAAGAAAATCAGCATGTCGAGCATTGTGACCGGCACCGCGAACATCGTCAAGACGGTCTTTGTGGCGGTCTTTTCCATCCTGTTCATGACCTTCTTCTCACTGAAGGACCACAGGATATTCTTCAAGATGGTGCGTAGCTGGCTTCCCAACAAGGTGCAGGAGAACTACGACAACATCCTGAAGGCCACCGGGACACAGGTCGCCTCCTATTTCCGCGGGGTGCTGTTGGAGATGTTCATCGTCGGCTTCCTCGAATTCCTGATCTGCGCCATCCTCGGCGTTCCCAACGCCCTGCTGATCGGCTTCATCGGCGGCCTGCTGAACATCATCCCGTACGTGGGTACGCTCATCGCCGTCACGATCAGCATCATCGTCGGCATCACCGCGCTGCTGCCCATCTCCCCGGAGATGTCGCTCGTTTGGGCCACCGTCGTCAAGATTGCGGCAGCCTTCGCCGTGGCCAAAATGGTCGATGACTTCATCCTGCAGCCCTTCATCTACGGCCACCAGACCCACTCGCACCCGCTGGAGATTTTCATCGTCATCCTCATGGCCGGCTATGTCGGCGGCGTGTTCGCCATGATTTTTGCAGTCCCCGCCTACACGCTCCTCCGCATTGTCGTCAACGAGTTCTTCGGCGCACAGTTCGCCTCTGCCGACGAACGGGAGGAGATGCTGGCGGATAAGTGAGAGTTGAGAACTAAGAATTGAGAATTAAGAGTTGAGAGTTGAGGGAGCCTTTGAGCAGATTCGTCGGGCAGGAGTTTGGTAACAACAAACAACAAACAATAAACAATAAACAGTAAACCGTAAACCGTAAACTATAATGTCAAATTTCGGATTCACGATAAAGAAAACGCGCTCATTCAACCTGAGCCAGGCGGACCTGCGGAAGGCCAACGAGCTTCTGCGCGAGGTGCCGTCATACCGCAAATGCATTGGCTGCGGAGGCTGTGCGGCCACTTGCTCGGCCCGGCAATTCACGGACTTCGACATCCGCAAGGTGCACAACGCCTTCCGGCGCGGCCAGTACGACAGGCTCACCGAGGAGCTCCGCAAGTGCATGCTCTGCGGGAAGTGCACTCTCGTGTGCCCGCGCGGTGTCAACCTCCGCTCGCTCATCATCAATATGCGCCAATTATTAACCCCGTCTAACGAAACTTTCTAAGCCATGGCCAACTTTCATCCTTTCGTCGTACCGTTCGTGCTGGGCGCCATAGGGCTTTTCGTCATCTGTGCCTACAAATATGTCCGCTGGATCAAGCAGTTCGACCGCAAGCAGCAGGCTCTCATCCGGAAAAACATGTTCTCCACCAAGATCCTGCCCGCCATCTGGGAAATGTTCTGCGAGTGCCTCCTGCACCTGCGCATCACCAAGAAGAACTGGCGGTTGGGCTACATGCACCGCAGCATCGCCTTCGGCTGGTTCCTGCTCATCGTGGTGGGTGCCATCGAGAGCCGCATCGGCATCAAAGGGCCGTTCCATTTCTGGTGCGCCATTTTCTACCGTTTCTTCCACCACAACCCGCCCGTGAACGGCACCGAGCTGTTCTTCACGCAGCTCATGGACCTGATTCTGCTCTACGTCCTGTCCGGCATCTTCCTCGCCTTCGTCAAAAAGATACACTCCCGTTTCCTCGGCATGAAGCGCACCACCCAGCACACGGTGATGGACACCACCGTGAAGATCGCGCTGTGGGCCATCTTCCCGCTGCGCCTCCTGAGCGAGTCGGTCACGGCAAGGCTCTATGCCAACGGCGGCTTCCTGACGCAGTCCATCGGCGACCTCTTCAGCCGCCCGGTGGCCGAATTTCTCGAACTTCCCTGCTGGTCGCTCTACTCCATCGCCCTCGCCGTCTTCTTCCTCATGATGCCCTTCACCCGCTACATGCACATCTTCACCGAAGTATTCCTCATCTACTTCCGCAAACTCGGCCTTCGCGACAGCGTGAAAATCACCGGCTACACCAAGTTCGAGCTTAGTGCCTGCTCACGCTGCGGTATGTGCATCGACCGGTGCCCGCTCTACAACACCTTAGACATCAACGATGTACAATCCGTCTATCTGCTGCGCAACCTCCGCAACCTGGAACACCGACAGGACCTCCTCGCCGCCGGCAAGAACTGCCTGATGTGCCACCAATGCGCCGAAGACTGCCCCGTGGATATAGACCTGATGAGCATCCGCCGCATCTCTCGCGACAAAGGCGACACCGACATGGCCGACAACTACCGCTACTTGGACAACGTGCAGGGTTTCAATGCCATAGGTCGCGTAGCCTACTTCGGCGGCTGCATGACACAGCTCACCCCGGCCATCTCCGAAGCGATGAAAACCATCTTCGAGGCCGCCGACGTGAAGTACTGGCATTTGGACGGCAATCGGTCGATCTGCTGCGGCCGACCGCTCCTCCAACAGGGCTTCAACAAACAAGCCGCCGACTTGCGCCGCAAAATCACCGAGCTAATTGGCTCCTGCCACGCCACCGCACTCGTCACCTCCTGCCCGATATGCTACCACACCTTCACCCATGAATACCATCTCAACATTCCCGTCTATCACCACACCGAATACCTCGACATGCTCATCAAAAACGGAAAACTACCTGTAACCAAGACGGATACATCGTTCACCTATCACGACCCTTGCGACCTCGGGCGCGGATGCGGTATCTATGAACAACCCCGTGAGGTGCTGAAAGCCATCGGCCAGTTGAAACAAATTTCCGACGAGAAAGAAAACAGCGTGTGCTGCGGCATGAACCTCGGCAACACGGTGCTTACGTTAGAACAACAGATGACGCTCCGCGACAAGTCATTGCAAATCCTCACTGAACCTAACCCCGACGTGGTGGTCACCGCCTGCCCGATGTGCAAGAAGGCCTTCCGCCACGGCACTGAAGCGAACGTGAAAGATATTGCGGAAGTTGTGGCCGAATCCCTTAGAAAATAGCGGTTTATGGAAAAAATGACCATTGAGGACCACTGCTGGCACATCGTGCTCAACACCAATGCGAACGAGAAGAAAAGCGAACGGAACTGGAGACCGATCGCACAACTGTTAGCCCGGCACGGCATCCGGCACGAGCTGCACGTCACGCACCACGCCGGCGAAGGCATCGAAACCGCCCGGCAGCTGTGCAACAACGGCATACGGCACCTTGTGGCGGCTGGCGGCGACGGCACCATCAACGAGGTGGTTAACGGCATCTTCACCTCCGACGCTGACCCCCGCGAAGTCTATATGACCGTGCTGCCCCTGGGCCGCGGCAACGACTGGGTGCGCACCCACCTCTACCCCCAAAAAATCGAACAGGTAGTCGAATTGTGGCTTCAGGGGAGCTTCATGCAGCACGATGTCGGACGGGTGACCACCTTCGACGGCAACCGGCAGACCGGCAACCGCTACTTTCTCAACATCGCAGGTTTCGGCTTCGACGCGGACGTCATCTACGATGTCACGCACCACACCTCACACCTGTTCCGACTCAACACCTACGTGCTCTCCCTCATCAAGACGCTGTTCTCGCACAAACCCACGCCCGTGGAAATCTCCACTACGGACGGCTTCCGCTACGAAGGCAACATCTTCATGGTCATCGCGGCCATCTGCCAATACAACGGCGGCGGCATCCGCGAGGCCAAATACGCCGTTCCCGATGACGGCCGCCTCGACCTTATCGTGGTTCCGGAGGTAGGCATACTGAGAGTGGTCAAAAACCTGAAGGAGATGTTCTCCGGCGACCACATCGACAAAATCAAGGAAATCCGGAAAGCACTTGCCACAGAGGTGACCATTTCCTCCCCGCAACTCCTCCGGGGAGAGACGGAAGGGGAGCTCCTTGCTTTCGGAAATTACCACATCGAACTGATTCCCAACAGCTTGAACGTGTTAAGCAACAGGCCGCTTCCAACGGTTAACGGTTAACGGCCAACCACATCATACACCGGCACCTCGAACACCTTCTCCATTGCTTCCACCAGCACCTGCGACGGAAGCGTGAAGCCGCTTGGCGCAACAGGGTTTACCGTGACGGCGAGCAGGTTAGGACGTTTCAGTACAAAAAGTTCACCTCCCTTGCTGCGGAAAAGCCGCAAGGTCATCGGGCTAACGAAAATTTTCGTAAAGTCCTTCACCACGATGGCAGCCCCTTTCACCTCTGGCTGCAGTTTAAGGAAATTTAACATCATATCCGTCAAGATACCACTGACAAAAAGGCGGTTTCCATGCGCGAAAAGCTCCGTTTTGTATTTGTCGGAAAGCAGCGAGGAAGGAATATTTAGCGAGACAGGTTCCCCATTTTCCAAAGCATAAATACCGCTGTCCATCTGGAGAAGATTTTCAGGATTTTTAACTTCATATTCGGGAAGCAGCATCAGGTCGTGGAGGTCGGAGGTCTTTTGGACGATGGTACGCAAGTCGGGCGCAATGGCCGTCCCCGTGGAGAGAATCAGCCCGTCCGTGACGGTCGGGGCGGCATGACTTTTGCGCGACAACGCCCCATCGACGATCGTCAGGTCCACTCCATAGCGACCCATCAGCTGCAACACCCTGCGCACCCCGCCTGTGGTCGCCGGGCCCGACAGAATCACCTTGCCCGGATGAAGAACTCGCGCCGTCACAAGCCGCCCCAAGGAGGTGCTATCGTCCGACAGGTCCATAATTTCCGAAAGCAGTTGCCGCTGGCGGTAGTGATACTCCGAAGTCACGAAAACCGTGCCCTCAAACAACTCGATTTCCGGTTTCTCTGTCTGTGTCACCTGGTCGGTCTTCTCCCCGTCTATGCCGATGCTCGTCACCGCCACACACTTGCCTCGCAACCGGAGTTGTTCCAGCAAATAATTGAGTGCCACCGTCTTGCCGGTATTCTTTGCCATACCGGTAATGGAGAGGGTTTTGCATTGGAGGATGCGGTCGATCAGGTTCATAATGTTTTGGGAGGAATAGGCTCTTTCAGGTTTCAGGTTTCAAGTTTCAGGTTTCTAAGCTCTAAGTTCTAAACTCTAAGCTCTAAACTCTAAGCTCTAAACTCTAAGCTCTAAAAGCCATCAGCGATTCAATCTCGTCCACTTCCACGGGAAGGCCCGCCAGGAGGTCGATGGGGGTGTCGGCCACCACGACATCGGTCTCGATGCGCACGCCGATGCCCTCCTCAGCAATGTAGATGCCAGGCTCGCAACTCAGCACGTTACCGGGTTGGAACACCCAGTCGCGCTGGCCCACATCGTGCACGTCCAAGCCGATGAAGTGGCTGGTATTATGCATGTAATACTTCTTGAAACACGGTGCTGCGGGATCCTGTCTTTCGACATCCTCGCGCGTGTAAAGGCCGAGCTTTATCAGCTCGTCGTCCATGCGTTTGAAGACATAGTCGTTGATTTTATGGATGGTCATTCCCGGCTTGAAAAGCGGTATGGTTTCCTTGTAAATAGAGAGAACAGCCTCATAAACAGCCCGTTGACGAGGCGTAAACTTCCCATTGACGGGAACTGTTCGAGAACAATCGCCGGCATAGTTGGCATATTCCGCGCCAAAATCCATCAGCAGCAGGTCGCCGTCGTGCATCTGTTTGTCGTTTTTGATGTAATGAAGGATGCAGGTGTCGGGGCCGGCGGCGATGATAGGGGCGAACGAGTGCGCGGCGGCGCCGTTGCGGACCACTTCGTAGGTCATCTCCGCCTCGATCTCGTATTCGTATTTGCCCGGTTTGATGGCCGACAACGCCCTTCTGAACATCTTTCCCGTGATCTCGCATGCCTTTTTCATCGCGGCCAGCTCCTCCGGATGCTTCACGTTGCGCAACGGATAAAGGATCGGGGCAAGCCGGCGGTAATCATGCAGCGGATAGTCGTCCCTCAGCTGCCGGGCGAACCGGATTTCACGGGTCGGAAGCTCCTGCCGGAAGCGTGGATCCTCGGGAATGTGGAGGTACACATGCTCCGACTGCACCATCACGGCGTTGAGGACGCTGTCGAACTCCTCATTGAACACCACGTTCTGCACACCGGAAAGATTCCGCGCGTCCTCCTTGGAAAGCCGATGCCCGAACCAGACGATCTTCTCGGGCGAGGGGTTTTTGATGAAGAGCACCTCCCGATAGTCCGGATTGGGGTGCCACGGGGCAAGCAGCAAGGTGGTCTCCTCCTGGTCGATGCCACAAAGGTAGAGCAGCTCGGAGTTCTGCCGGAAAGGATGCGTGGTGTCGCCGCAGCGCGGGTACTCGTCGTGGGAAACCAGTATGGCCACGGAATTCTCCGCCATCTCGCCGACCACATTGCGACGGTTGCGGGTATAAAATTCAGCTGACAAGGGTTGATATCGCATAACGTCAATTTTTGAGGGGCAAAAATACGCATTTTTCAGACACCCGCGACGAGCGTCCCGATGCAAAAAGACTCAAAATCCCGTCACTTCCAATACTTCTCATTTCCCTTCAACACAAAGCCTTTCAACTCGATATTATCCTTCTGTCCCTGATAAAACAGCGTGGTCTTGCGCGTGGATTTGCAATTCTTGATGATCACATCGTTGGACACGCCATAAAAGCTGACGAACATCTTGGCATTGCACGGAACAAACGTACAACGATAATAAACCGCCTGATTGTCAATATAATAACGGGCATCATCCGCATTATTCAGGTAGAGCGTGCAACGGTTATAGTTACGTTTGGTGCCGTTCGTCTTGGAGTTGTAGCGAATCATGCCGATATGGCAGTTGTCATAATGTATATTGTATTGGCTGTTGGTATTGACATTGTAATTCAACCGCGACTGCGACACATTGACGACATCGTTGCGACTACGACGGAGATTGACCGCCAAACTTCCGGGATAGACGTATTTCTTCTCCGCCTGGCGTTTCATTCTTTCCAACGAAGGAATCAACACGATATTTCTCAAATCGTAATTAATTGATTTAGTAGATGTTACATCCGTATTCGAAATAACAAAATCGGCAAGATGAACCGTATCCGGATAGACGAATTTCAACCCGTTGATTTGAATGGTGGAGATATAGCCGACCGAAATCTGCCGCGCAGCCTCGCCTCTCGGATAAAAAAGAATCACCTTAGAAATCTTGTCGGAGACATTCACCGTCATGTTCTGGATGGAGACATTCGGCCAGCATTTCTCGTACAATTCGGGGCGCGAATTCCGCTGATTGTCCACTTTTCCCATGGAAACCAGATAGTTACGCATCGGAAGCGCATCAAATGTACAGTTCTTGAACACGAGGTTGAATCCAGTGTAGGCATTGTACGAGGTTTCAATCAGCACCGGGACAAAATCGGTGAAACGACAGTTATCGAAGAGCAGCGTGCCGTAAAGGGAGGAAAACTGGTTGTAAAGCTTGCTGAAACGGCAATCATAGATAAAGACATCGCGGCCGTAGCAGTGGATGTCGAAACGGTTGATGTCGCAATTGCGCAACGTGGTGTTGTTTAGGTTGTTGGTTCCGAAAATGCCCCAATTGGCATGCGCCGTGAGCCGGACGAAGTTGCTGTTCCACACGTTGTTCATCTGGATACCGTAACCATAATTACTTGTACGAGAATAAGTTCCCTCAATGAGTACATCCTCAAAAGTCAGATTTGTACAGTTTTGAATGTTGAAGACTGCATCGGCATACATATTTTTCGTGTCCGGAGTATAGACACGCACATTGCTGACAGTTAGATTATTAACACCTTCAATATCAAAGCAATAAGTCTTCGCCATAGAGGAAGTGTCACGGAGAATCGTGATGTTGGAGATGGTCTTCAGCGTTTCATCCGTGGGGTGCGCCATGGCGTTCAGCAACGTGGAGTCAGTGGAATAGGAGGAAACCGGAGCGTTTACCGCATGACCATCGCGCACGAGCAGTATGTCCTTCCGAATAGTGCCATACCGGTAACCTGCACGTTTTTCCACCCATGGGTGAAGATCCTCAAGCACAACGAGATGCGTACCCTTGGAAAATTCATCCATTCCGGAAAAATCCCCGCTGTCCGCCATGACAGCCGTAAGAGGCACTGCTTTCCAAAGAGTGTCCTTCATGGAAAAAAGGAAATGCGGCTTGGCGCTGTTTCTGACCGTGAGGTGAAGATCGTTAAAGTCATTTCGACCCGACAACAGAATAGGAAGCGAGTTGCCTGTAACTTCGACGACCAAAGAGTCTATACCTTGGTAAGAGACAGACGCACCAGTCAGGACGGCTTGCAGATGTGTGTTGTAAAGGACTTCATAGCGAGCGCTGTCGGTTTCCGCCTCCCCGAGCCCGAAATCGAAAGGCGAAAGCGTGCGAGGAATGAGGTTTTTGTCAGGAAGCTGGGCTAAAGAGAGAGTCCATGATGTTAGCAGGAAAAAAGACAAAAGAATCCTAACACATTTTATATTAGCAAATTGCAATATCCTTAAAACATTCATATTTAAATAAGATGTCAATAACAAGAAATGCGCAAAAGTAGTTTTTTTTCATACAACTTCCACGTTAGTGCCCTATCGATTTCAAACAGGCTTTCATGAAAAAGTTATGACCCTTTTCTTTTTTTGTACAAAAAAAAAAAAAATACGTCACATATCAGAAAAAAAATATATCTTTGCACTTTCAAATCATATTAATCATGTATAACATAATAATAACTATATAAACAGAAAATAACAAACAATCAATCATCAAAACAAAAAGAAAATGAAAGAGTTAGTATCACTATTAGAAAGAATCATCAACAGTCCTATGAGTTCGTTCACACTCCTGCTATCCGCCATGGTCATTATCATTTGGCTGGTCTATCTTCTCACCAAGAAGTTTACAAAAATCGATGAGAAGTTCGTCCAAATAGACTATAAGTTTGAGCGCATTGACGAGAGGCTCAAACATGTCGATGAGCAATTCAAGCGCGTCGATGAGCAATTTAAGCGCGTCGATGAGCAATTCAAGCACGTCGATGAGCAGTTTAACCGGATGGACAAACGTCTCGACAGTCTGGAAAGTAATCTGAGCAGCGCCATACAACATTTGGAGACATCCATTTCGAATAGCAACGCCCAATTAATTGAGTTCAGCCTCAAGCAGATGGAACTCTTCGAAGCAAAACTTTCCGCACATGCTAAAAGCAATGACGAGCGGTTTGACAAACTGGAAAAAAAAGTTGACCGGCTCTCCGAGAAGCTGGACGACACCCGCACCGACGTCATCTATTTGAAAACAGCTTGGGAATACCGAACCAGATACTTATTCCCTCGTAAGCAAACAATGCCGTAAAAATTTCGGGGAAACACTTTGACGAATTATTTCTTATTTTTGCGCCTAAAAAACAAAATCGAAAGTATGAAAGAAATCACATTGGAGACCCGCATGCGGGTATATGACAGTCGGGAAGAGTTGCCGTCTGATTTACTGGACCTTTTGCGACAAGCCGAAGATGCGGCCAGTCGAGCGTATGCCAACTATTCCCATTTCCAAGTTGGCGCGGCTATCCTGCTGAACAACGGCAAGGTGGTCATCGGGGCGAACCAAGAGAACGCCGTTTACCCGTGCGGACTATGCGCCGAACGCACAGCTGCCTTCGCAGCATCTTCCCTATACCCGGAAGTCCCCTTCAACAAGATTGTCGTCACCGCCATCAACCCGAACAAACCGCTCAAAGAGCCTGTCTCCCCGTGTGGCAGCTGCCGCCAAGCGCTCTTCGAATACGAGCAGAAGTTCGGCCACCCCATAGAAGTCATTCTCGCAGGCCAAGAAGGTCCGATATACCATTTCGACAACGTCGCCACCCTCCTGCCCTACACTTTCCATGCCGGATTCCTTCCTACCGCATAAACGGCTTCCCTCGACCCGGATTGGCATCGCCGCCATTCCGGTCTTGTGCGTTTGCGCCGTGATGCTTTTTCACGGGTGCCGCAAGCAGGCCTCCCCTTCCGAGTACGCCATCCCGGACTCGGTGAAGCTGCATAGCGGCGACTTGGCATTCCGGACCGGAATCAGCAGAGAAAGCCGCGCCGTGACCACCATCGACCGAAAGAGCGACTACACGCACGTGGGAATGATCGTATATCACTATGACAAATGGTATGTCCTGCATGCTGTACCAAACGAGCGGGCCACGAAAACCGAAGAGGACAGCGTGAAACTGGAGCCGATTGGCGTTTTCTTCCGCAGCGACCGTGCTGTACGGGGCGGAATTTTCCGGCACCCGCTCTCCCCCGCCGACACCCTACGACTTCTCCAACGCGGACTATCACTCTATTACGGCCGGCACCCACTCTTCGACAATCTCTTTGACTCCGACGACACCACGGCCTTCTATTGCACCGAACTCGTTTCCTTTCTTTACCAAGAAGCGGTCAACGTGGATTTGACGGAAGGCCGGCGGCACAATCTTCCACTCTACCCGAATCTTATTTTTTGCTCAGACGTTTTCCAAAACAACAGTCTCCAGCCAGTCTGGGAATTCGTGAGAAAGAAATAGCATCTCTTTACACCTGACCACTCTCCTCCAGAATCCTCTTGAAAAGTGGATTCCATGGCTCCGCCTCCACAAAAACCTGCTCGTGAGAGACGGGATGCTCAAAATGAAGGCGTCGAGCATGCAGACAGATAGACGCATCGAGTTCAGGACGTTTCGCCCCATATTTGATATCCCCCTTGATAGGATGCCCAATGTTCGACAGCTGAGCCCTGATCTGGTGATGCCGACCCGTGTGAAGCTCGACCTCCAACAAGGAATAGCGCTCCGACGAGGCCAAGACCCTATAATCCAATTCTGCGTATTTCCAGCCTTCCTGCTCCACATCAGAAACATACGACCGGTTCTTCTCCCGGTTTTTGAACATGTAATTCGTCAACTTTTGCTGCGCAATTTTGGGCGTACCTTCCACAATGGCCCAATAGAACTTATGCATCTCGTGAGCTTTCAGCAAATTGTTCATCCTGTCGAGCCCCTTGGAGGTCCGCGCGAACACAATGGCACCGCTCACCGGCCGGTCGAGACGGTGGATGAGTCCGCAGAAGACCTTGCCTTCTTTCTGTTTCTGTACACGAATATAGTCACGGACTTTCTCCAACAGAGGCACGTCCTCTGAGTCGTCGCCCTGGGCCAATTCACCAGCCAACTTGTTGACGATAATCAAGTGGTTATCCTCGTAAAGGATGCGCCCGTCTATTCCGGGAGGTGTTTCAGTACTGTTCTGACTCATTGGGGAATTTGTTCTCTTTCACATCGCAGATATAGTGCTCAATAGCACCCACAATCTCCTCGCTCAGGTTGAGATAGCGGCGCAGGAACCGGGGCGTAAACTGCTGAGTGATACCCATCATATCGTGGAACACAAGCACCTGACCCGAGGTATGCGGGCCGGCGCCGATACCGATGGTCGGAATCCGAAGACTGTCCGTCACCTCTTTAGCCAACACCGCCGGTATTTTCTCCAACACCAGACCGAAGCAGCCATGTTCCTGCAGCAACAGGGCGTTTTGACGCAATTGATCGGCCTCCTCTTCTGAAGTTGCACGCACAGCGTATGTACCGAACTTATTGATAGACTGCGGGGTAAGTCCAAGATGTCCCATCACGGGAATGCCAGCACTAAGGATACGGTCGATGGACTCGATAACCTCAGCACCACCCTCCAGCTTGATGGCATCGGCTCCCGACTCCTTCATGATACGGATAGCCGAACAGAGCGCCTCCTTGGAGTTACCTTGGTATGTGCCGAAAGGCATGTCAACCACCACGAAAGCGCGCTTCACGGCACGCACCACCGATGAGGCATGGTAAATCATCTCATTAAGCGTAATCGGCAGAGTGGTCTTGTAGCCCGCCATCACATTGGCGGCCGAATCACCCACCAGAACCACATCTATCTTGGCCATATCCAACAACTTAGCTATGGAATAGTCGTAAGCGGTCAGCATCGCGATGCGCTCACCCTGTGAACGCATCTTCATCAAGGTGTTTGTCGTCACCTTGGTGACATCAGTCGATAAATATTGTGACATATCTTAAAAAATTATAGGGCGCAAAAATACATTTTTTTGCCATTGGGCAAAATTCAACACAACATCCAAGATCGTCAGACTTTGGGCACTTCCCTTGCAAGTCCGCCAAAACTGAAAAGTTCGACAGCGGAGAATCAAGCAACAAGGTTTGAGGAGGTGTCTAAGGTCGCTTATGACAAAAATCGCTATTTGATTATCAGATAGTTACAATCCGAAATTGACGTTTCCCTGACTGTGTCCCCACACAGACGTTTGCATGAAAAAGAGACAGCGGGAGACTTGCTGTATGCTTGCAGGCAGCTGCGCGCGGGCTCGCGTTAGGGATTGCAGCGGAAATGTTTTTTGCCTTTCCCACTCGTAAAACATTGTTGGATAAGGAGTTTTACTGACAAACGACGATTCGCCGCCACGGAAACAGATGGCAAAAAAACATTGAAGCGGAAAGCCCGACGGCGCGGCGACCTTTCCATGTAAAATAAATCATGTACATTGGGTTTGCGGAACGGTTGGTGTTGAGAGAGGGGATGCCGCCGCGCCGGAACGCCCTAATTAAAAAAAAGGGGATGGTCTGACGCTGGACGGGATTCTCCGGGAAGGGCGGTTCCCCGCTTTTGCGAAAGAGGCGAGTTGGAGGATGGGGTAGTAGATGCGACGCAAAAGGGGTAAACATGGGGCAGCATTTTGCGGAAAGAGTAGGCGGAATCCTGCGAAAACAAGGTTTCGAGGAAGGCTATCTTCAGTATTTGGAAGTTGGCAGTAAATTTATAGTACATTGATTATCAGTACGAAAAATATTTTCTTCAAATCGCTTGCTTTTACACTTTTTTATTTTATCTTTGCAGGCGACAAAATATTCGTTCTTACAAAAACTTTGAAAATGAAAAACACCCCCTTGTCCAAGTTCAGGACACTCAAAGCCCTGACCAGGCACTTCTCCGACGACCGGAAGTGCATTGACTTCCTCGCCGAGCAACGATGGCACGGCAAGCCCGTCTGCCCCTACTGCGGTTGTGCCACCGTCTATCACCGGAAGGACGGTCGCTACGCTTGCAAGGACTGCAAGAGTACTTTTTCCGTGCTCGTCGGGACGGTCTTCCAGAACACCAAGCTCAAACTGCTCCAGTGGTTTCAAGCCATCTACCTGATTGTCAACAACAAACAGGGCATCTCCTCCGCACAGCTCGCCAGGGAAATCGAGGTGTCGCAAAGCACCGCCTGGCACGTCCTGCACAAAATCAGAATCCTGCTGCGCGACGAGGATGATGGCTTCCCGGACACGGTGCATGGGGAAAAAGTCGATGT
Organism: uncultured Bacteroidales bacterium; assembly: GCA_947165685.1. GTDB lineage: Bacteria > Bacteroidota > Bacteroidia > Bacteroidales > WCHB1-69 > F23-D06. Next base: position 38,439 of record CAMVBK010000024.1, read on the forward strand.
GAACAACGGCTCCGGCAGGCCGCTCGTCATCAGACAACTCACGGAGCCGCTGGAACTGCATCCCAAAATTCTCCCTTTCGTGCAGCCCAGCAGCCGGATATTCACCGACGACTACGTCTGCTACCAGACGCTGGCGGAGAGTGAATTGGAGAAATATAATATAGAAGAACCGCACGGCATGAGACGAGATCCGAAAACGAAAACACCTGTGAATAAAGGAATTGCGAACGGACTGTGGCTCCAGGTGAAACGTATGGTGGCGGGGATTTACCATTTCGTGTCCGCCGCGATGTTCCACCGATACGTCTATGAAGCACTGTTCAGGAGGAGGACATGCCGATGCAACAACACGCAGCGGTTCGAGCAGGCGATGGGACGCGTCGAACAGGTGATCCCGTACTATCTGGTAAGTCCGTGACGGGGTAGCGTGACAGGGGCACCGCGCAAGTGCCGGCCGCCAGAAACAGCAAAAAGATTGTCACTATTTAACTGTGAATTAAACAGTTCCAAACAGCCGGAAAGGAGTAAACAGTCAACTTCCATATACTGGAAAACCAATTTAAAAGTCCACTAAAACTCTGGTGCACAAACTCTTCTGCAATAATCCCCCTGCCAAAACAACCTAACACTCCGCCCCGCCCTCCTTCCTTCCAAACCACAAGCAACCATAACCGAAAACTATTTTTGCAGAAAACACAATATTTCAACCAAATTCCCGTTGACGCGCAACCTAAGTTTCTTATCTAACAAATACAGACAACGCCTGCCTCTCGGCCCTGAATTATGAAAAAATACAATTTCAACGACATCGCCCCGCGCAAGGGCACCTATTGCGTGAAACACGACATGACCCAAGAGGTTTTCGGAACGGACGACCTCCTCCCAATGTGGGTCGCAGACATGGACTTCAAGACTCCGGACTTCATCCTGGATGCCATCCGCAAACGATGCGAACATGAGGTCCTGGGATACACTTTCGCACCCGACGGATACAAGATGGCCGTACTCAACTGGTTCCAGAAACGCTATGGCATCGCCACAAAATGGAACCGCATGCGCTTCATCCCCGGCATCGTGCAGGGCATCGCCTTCGCACTGCAAACCTTCACCAGACCAGGCGACAAAGTGCTGATTACCACACCGGTCTATCCGCCTTTCATCAACGTGCCGCACCGAACAGGACGCATCTTCGTGGGCAGCCCCCTGACAACCATAAACGGACGATTTTCCATTAATTTCGAAGACTTCGAGCGCAAGGCCGAAGGATGCAAAGTATTGATACTGAGCAATCCTCACAACCCCGGCGGTACTGTCTGGACGAAAGAGGAACTGTCGATATTGGCCGACATCTGCCTCCGCAAGGGCGTGCTCGTCATCTCCGACGAAATACACGCCGACCTCACCTACCCCGAATTCCGGCACACCTCGTTCACAACCGTTTCTGAGGCCGCCGAGCAAAACGCCATCACCTTCTTCGCGCCGAGCAAGACCTTCAACATGGCAGGGCTGGCCTCATCGGTCTGCTACGTGGCCAACGAAGACATCCGCAAGGAGTTCTACGGTTTCCTCGACCACAACGAGCTGTCGTTGGGGAACATCTTCGGCTACTATGCGGCAGAAGCCGCCTTCACGCACGGCGAAGAATGGCTCCGACAGCTGCTGGACTACCTGCAGGGCAACATCAACGCGGCAGAGGAGTACCTCAAGGAGAACTGCCCGGAGGTCACCTTCATGCGTCCGGAGGCCTCCTTCCTGCTATGGATGGACTTCCGCGCCTGGAACCTGCCACAAAAGGAGCTTGTCCGGAAGCTGGTTTACGACGCGAAAGTGGGGCTGAACAATGGCACGGACTTCGGCGTGGAGGGCGAAGGCTTCATGCGGATGAACATCGGTACGAACCGGGAGACCGTCTTGGAAGGCTTGCGGAGAATCGCCTCCGTGAGACCTCTATAGCCTCAAAGCCGAACTCTGCTCCGAAAACCTGAACATGTCATTCGCGGCCTGTACAAGCAAGCGAAAAATTTTGTATTTTTGCCGATTTGGAATAAACAACGAGAATCACATTAATATAAAAGGAAAAATATGACAGAAAAATCGAAACTCGGACTGGATTTCAACCAGGTGGCCGTGGCAAAACGGCTGGCCAAGCAAATCGCGGACCAAGTTCAGGAGTTTGTGGACGGCTACACGACCGTCACGGTGGAGCGGACGCTATGCCGCCTGATCGGTATCGACGGGGTGGATGAGAACGGCGTGCCGATGCCCAACCGGGTAGTGGACGCGCTCCTGGAAGCCGGCGTGCTGAATCAGGGCGTGCTCTACTTCATGGGCAACGCCATCATAGAGACCGGCGCCGCCCCGCAGGAAATCGCGGAGCGCATCGCCGCCGGCAAACTCGGCGTCACCTCCCTGCCGCTGCACCCCCTGAAGGACATCCAAGAGGCCATCCAACCCTACGTGGAACAATGCCTCACTCGCATCAAGGGCAACGTGGCCAAACGCAACGAATACCTCAGCACCATCGGCGAGGGTCCCAAACCCTACCTCTACATCATCGTGGCAACGGGCAACATCTACGAGGACGTGGTGCAGGCGCAGGCCGGCGCACGACAAGGCGCAGACGTCATCGCCGTGATCCGCACCACCGGCCAAAGCCTCCTCGACTACGTGCCCTACGGCGCCACCACCGAGGGCTTCGGCGGCACCTTCGCCACCCAGGAGAACTTCCGCATCATGCGCAAGGCCCTCGACGAGGTCGGCGAGGAGGTGGGACGCTACATCCGCCTCTGCAACTACTGCTCCGGACTCTGCATGCCGGAAATCGCCGCCATGGGCGCCCTCGAACGCCTCGACGTGATGCTCAACGATGCCCTCTACGGCATCCTCTTCCGTGACATCAACCCGCAGCGCACCCTCATCGACCAGTACTTCTCCCGCATCATCAACGGCTACGCCGGCGTCATCATCAACACAGGCGAGGACAACTACCTCACCACCGCCGATGCCGTGGAGGCCGCCCACACCGTGCTCGCCTCCGACCTCATCAACGAACAACTGGCCCTCCTCGCCGGACTGCCCGAAGAACAAATGGGCTTGGGACACGCCTTCGAGATGGACCCGCAGCTGGAGAACGGCTTCCTCCTGGAACTCGCCCAGGCGCAGATGACCCGCGAAATCTTCCCGAAGGCCACCCTGAAGTACATGCCGCCCACCAAGTTCATGACCGGCAACATCTTCCGCGGCCACATTCAAGACGCCCTCTTCAACATCATCGGCATCTGGACCCACCAGGGCATCCAGCTGCTCGGCATGCCCACCGAAGCCATCCACACTCCCTTCATGAGCGACCGCTACCTCTCCATCGAGAACGCCCGCTACATCTTCAACGACATGCGCAGCATCGGCGACGAGATGGAGTTCCGCGAGGGCGGCATCTGCCGCGAACGCGCCAAGACCGTCCTCAACAACGCCATCGACCTGCTGCAGCAAATCGTCCAGGAAGGCCTCTTCTCCGCCCTTGAGAAAGGCATTTTCGGCGACGTGAAGCGCCCGAAGGACGGCGGCAAGGGCCTCGCCGGCGTGGTCACCAAAGGCGACAACTACTTCAACCCGTTCATCAAAATGATGAAGGAACGCTGGTAATCCGATTTAGAGCTTAGTATTTAGAGCTTAGTATTTAGGACTGTGCAAGAATCATCCCTTGCTATACGAAATTCGTTCTTTGAACAGCCTCGGAGAGGCTAAACGCACAAAGTGCAATTAGCCCCACACAAGCGGAGCGCAGTGTGGGGCCTCAGCAAAGCGCAGTATGAGCCTCAGCAAAGCGCAGTGAGGGGCCATAGCACAGTGCCGTGTGGGACATGCACGCAAAAACAAACGTAAATATGGATAAAAACTACGATACAGACAACCTCCCGGTCGGAACCCGGGTCAATCACGAGAAGTACGGCGAAGGCATCATCAGCCAGAACAACGCACTGACTTACAAGATCATCTTCGTGCGCGGCGGCGAACTGGAGTTCTCCAAGGCGGCCGTGGCACTGGAGGTGGTGGAAGTCAACGAGGTTGAGGACGACACCCCGAGACTCAACATCCGCGAGTTCAAACAGGTGCTCACCCAAATCCTCACCCAGTACAACGGCATCGAATACAAGGCCGAGCTGGGCAAGAAATGGCAGGGCGGCACCATGATTTTGCAGCCCGCCAACAAAGACCTCGCCCCCAAGGAGATCCCCGTGGAGACCTTCTTCCACAAAATCGTCATGATGCGCGACCGCCTGCGCGTGCTCGAACAGAACATCAACAGCAGCGGCTCGCTCACCGACGAGGAAAAAGTCAACCTCCAGCAGTACATCTCCCGCATCTACGGCAGCATGACCTCCTTCAACGTGCTCTTCGACGACAAAGAAGACTACTTCGTGGGAATGAAAAGCTAACCCAATAACCCATAACCCAATAACCCATAACCCAATAACCCATAACCCAATAACCCATAACCCAATAACCCTTAAACTTTAGAAAAATGAGCGGCGGATTATATTCAATGGATCAAAAGGACTTTGATCAGACCTTAGACCTAACCAAAGTGAAGCCTTACGGCGACACCATGAACGACGGCAAGACGCAATTGAGCTTCACCTTGCCGGTGCCCTGCGGCGACGAAGCCGTAGAGGCAGCCAAACAACTGATGAAAAAAATGGGCTTCGACAACCCGCAAGTCGTCTATTTCAAAGAGCTCACGGAGGGATTCACCTTCGTGAACTGCTACGGCGCCTGCACACACACGGTCGATTACACCACCATCCACGTCCCGAAGGTGGAATCCACGGTGTGGTCGATGCAGGAGACGGACGACTTCATCCGCGAGCACATCGGCCGGAAAATCGTGGTGGTGGGCGCCAGCACGGGCACGGACGCGCACACGGTGGGCATCGACGCCATCATGAACATGAAAGGCTACGCCGGCCACTACGGCATCGAGCGCTACGACATGTTCGAGGCTCTCAACATGGGCAGCCAAATCCCGAACGAGGAATTCATCGCCAAGGCCGTGGAAATGCACGCCGACGCACTGTTGGTCTCCCAAACAGTGACCCAAAAAGACGTGCACATCCAGAACCTCACCGAACTGATCGAGATGCTCGAAGCAGAAGGTCTGCGCGACAAGCTGATCGTGGTGTGCGGCGGCCCGCGCATCACGCACGAGCTGGCCAAAGAGCTGGGCTATGACGCCGGCTTCGGTGCCAACACCTACGCCGACGACGTGGCCTCCTACATCGCCCAAGAACTCGACCGCAGGATGAACAAATAACCACCCTGAACGGATCAAACTAAAAAATCCCCGCAGGACACTGAGTTCTGCGGGGATTTTTCGTTGATGACGGTTCAAATGCCAGGCGATACCGGAAACCGCAATCGTTATTTCAGATTCGTGTCGAACCAGTCGATGAAGTTGCGGTGCCAAAGCAGGCTGTTCTGCGGTTTCAGCACCCAGTGGGTCTCATCCGGGAAATAGAGGTAACGGCTCGGAATATGGCGCATCTGCGCGGCATTGTAGGCCGCCATGCCCTCAGAAGCCACGATACGAAAATCAAACTCACTATGAATCACGCAGATAGGCGTATTCCATTTATCAACAAACAGATGCGGGGAATTAGCATAACTCTTCTTGACTTGCGGATTGTTCCAATCCCAATAGGGACCGCCGATGTCCCAGTTGTCGAACCACATCTCTTCCGTCTCTAAATATTGCTGTTCGAAGTTGAACATGCCGTTGTGCGCCAGGAAGGCCTTGAAACGACGACCGTCGTTGTAGCCCTTCACGTCGTGGTTGTGGCCGGCGAGCCAATAGACGCTGTAGCCGCCGAAGCTGGCGCCGCATGCGCCAAGACGCTCTTTATCAATCTGTTTCACACTGTCGGCGAAGAAATCCGCCGCCCGCATGTAGTCCTGCATACACAAGCCGCCATAGTCGCCGCTGATCGCCTCGGTCCAAGCCTGGCCGAACCCCACGGTGCCCCTGCGGTTGGGCGCGATGATGAAGTATTCCGCACCGCTCATCACCATGAAATTCCAGCGCGTGCTCCAGAACTGGCCCACCTCCGACTGCGGACCGCCCTCACAGTAGAGCAAAGCGGGATAAGTCTTCGTGCTGTCGTAGTTGTACGGATAAATCAGCCAAGTCAGCATATCCTTGCCGTCCACCGTCTTGATCCAATGCTCCTCGACCTTGCCCATGCGAACCTGCGAGAGAATGTCGTCGTTGATGGCGGAAATCTTCTTGCCTTCGCCCTTGTTGTCGGACAGGTTATAGACGTAAATCTCAGACGGATACTGCATCGAGACCTGATCAGCATAGAGCTTCCCATTCTTCAGCTCGAAGCTGTGCACATCGTGATAACCGTAGGAAATTTGACGGAACTCCTTGGTCTCGCGGTTGCAGGCGAAAATCTGGTCGGTGCCGCGGTAATAGACCACACCGAGAATCTCCTTGTCGTCGTCTGTCCAGCTGATTCCGGTGAAATAGTAGTCGAAATTCTCCGACATGTTGGTGCGCTCGCCGGTTTCAAGGTTCAGCACCATCAGCCGGATCAGGTCGCTCTCGTAACCATCGCGCTCCATGCTCTCCCAAGCGATATATTTGCCGTCGTGACTGAACACAGGATTCTGGTCGTAACCCATGATGCCCTCACTGAGGTTTCGGGTGGTCTTCTTCTCGATGTCATACAGGAAAATGTCGCTGTTGGTGGAGTGCGCATAGTCGTAGCCGGTCTTCTTGCGGCAAGTGTAGGCAATCTTTTTGCTGTCGGGGCTGTAGTTGTACTGCTCCACCCCACCCCACGGGCGCATCGGGCACTCGAAAGTGCTGTCGATGAGGCAAACGGCATGTTCCACATCGATTTTTTCCCCGAACTCGGCGAGGAAAATCTGCGGGTATTCGTCAACCCACTGGTCCCAATGGCGGTACATGAGGTCCTCGTTGATGCGGCCGGTGGTCTTGTCGAGGCCGGCGTACAACTTGTCGAGGTGCCCAGGGCGCACCACGGGCTTGGTGGTGATGAAAACGACAGACTTGCCGTCGGGGGCGAGCTTGAACCCCTCGAAACCGCGCTCGTGGGTGGCCAGGACCTTCTCCTTGCCGTTCTTCACGGTCATGGAGACGATGTCGTTGTCGCGGCAGAAGAGCAGCGTCTCGTCATCGTCCCACACAAGGTTGAACTCGGAGGCGGCCGTGGTGGTCAGCCGGGCGACGTTCTTGCCCTCCGTGGTCATCAGGTAGATCTCGGCGTTGCCCTTGTTCTGCCCCATGTCGTAATAGGTAACGGTGTAGGCAATCTGCGAGCCGTCGGGCGACACGGCCTTCTCGCCCATCTTGCCCAACGCCCACATCACCTCGGGGGTGAAACGGCCGTCCTGGACCTGGATTTCGGGTTTCCCGATAACTTTGTCATCGGTCTTCGCCTGTTTGTTCGTACAGGCACAAAACATTGCTAACAAAGCAATTGCAATAAATATCTTCTTCATATAAAAGGTTTTTGTTACTATTTCAAAACGAATTGGCAAAAATAATAAAAACATGGGATTCCCATTGCTTTTTTTCAAAAGAAAGGACCCAACAACTTGAATTTGTGAATGGAAAAAATGTATTTTTGCACGTCAATTTTTCAGACGCTAAACGATGGAAAACCAATCAAACCAGACTACGAAAAAAGGACTCATCCTGCTGATCGGTGTGGTCATCGGGCTGCTGACGGGCATCTTGGCCACCGCTATCGTGCTGAGCAAGACAGGGGCCAAACCACCGACAGAGGTGCGGGTCATCGCGCCGGAAATACCGACCGGCAAGGACACGGTTGTGAAGTACGTCATCCATCAGTACCCAAACGACCCGGGTTTCCGCGCCGACGCCAACGCCCAAGCAGACTCCCTGCTGACGGACTCCCTGTATGTGGAGGGCAACGCCATGGACTACATGCTGGATGAAGATGTGGAACCCGAACCGGTGGATTTCCCCGAAGCCAGCGTCACCTCCGAAAAGATGATTTCCCGGCAGGAAGCCCCCGTGCTCTATTTCGATGCCAGCAAAAATGCGACCGAAGCACCCGAACACGCCACTAAAATGGTGGAAGTGCAGTTCTGGAGCACCCCCATCCGAAACAAAGTGGTCTATAAATTCGAAAACAACCTGCTGAAAATCAAAGGCATAGAATTAAGCGAACCAAAACTCATCCATTACAAAAACCACTATTACCTGCAAAGCGAAAAGCACATCTACCAAATCCAACCCACCTCCGAATACACCCGCCTGACCGAAATCCACGACCTCTCCTTCGACAAGCATTGAACGATAGTTCAAGGTTCAAAGTTCAAAGTTCAAGGTTCAAAGCAAACAATAAACATAAATAGTAAACCGTAAACTAAAATGAAAAAGTTATTCACATCAGCGGTGCTCGTCTGCATCATATTATGCGGATGCTCCCAGAACAAAAACCAACAAGCAATGAAAGAAGACCAAAACAGCGCGGCTGTGGAGACGCAGCAGCAAAACGGCAAGGCGCTGGTCACCTACTTCTCCGCTTCGGGCGTGACGAAAGGCGTGGCGGAACGTCTGGCCAAGATCGCGAACGCCGACTTAGTGGAAATCGTCCCTGAAAAGCGTTACACCTCCGCCGACCTCGACTGGCGCGACAAAAACTCCCGCAGCTCGGTGGAGATGAAGGACCTCAACTCCCGCCCGGCCATCGCCAACCACATCGACAACATCGCCGACTATCAGACCGTCTATATCGGCTTCCCGATCTGGTGGTACACCGCCCCCACCATCATCAACACCTTCATCGAAGCCCATGACTTGAGCGACAAGAACGTGGTGCTCTTCGCCACCTCCGGCGGCTCCACCATCGACAAAGCGGCCAAAGACCTGCAGGAGAAGTACCCGGAAATCCACTTCGTGGGTTCCGCCCTGCTCAACTCCCCCAGCGACGAAGACCTGAAAGCCATCGTCAAATAACAGTCTCCAGACCTCACGAAAAAGAGGGTGTGTCAAAAGTGGCGCGCCCTCTTTTTTTTTGCAAAAAAGCCCT
>CAMVBK010000025.1:0-46051 GCA_947165685.1 uncultured Bacteroidales bacterium
ACCCGATGATCGGGACCAACGGCATGGGGCACACCTTCCCCGGCGCGTGCTACCCTTTCGGAGGCGTGCAGGTGAGTCCCGACACGGACACCATCCCCCATAATATCAACGGTCGCTACCAGCTGGGCGTTTATGACTACTGCGCCGGCTACCAGTATCGCGACAAGACCATTGTGGGCTTTAGCCACACCCACTTCAGCGGCACCGGCCACTCCGATATGGGCGACATCCTGCTGATGCCCTTCACCGGCGAGGTGCAACTCCATCCCGGCACCGCTGACAACCCCGACGGCGGCTACCGCTCGCGCTTCAGCCACGCCACCGAGAAGGCCTCGCCCGGCTACTACGAGGTGCGCCTCAGCGACGACGACATTCTCGTGCAGCTCACCGCCACCTCGCACTGCGGCATCCACAAATACACCTACCCCCAAGGCGAAACCCAGAAGCTCATCGTGGATCTCAACCACTGTCTCTATAACTACGACGGCAAGGTGCTGTGGGCCTCCCTGCGCATGGAAAACCCCTACACGCTGACCGGCTATCGCATCACCAACGGCTGGGCACGGGAGAACTATGTCTATTTTGCCATCCACTTCAGCAAACCCGTGGCCCACTACGGCTATCAGGATTTCGGGAAGCAGGACTACAACGGCTTCTGGAAGCGCTTCGACGTGAACCACGACTTTCCCGAGATGGCAGGCCGCAAGGTGGTGGCTTGGCTGGAATTCGAGCAAGATGACAATCCCGTTGTTGAGGTGCAAGTGGGATTATCCGCTGTCAGTATGGATGGAGCTAAACTAAACCTATTTGCCGAAACTGAGTTTGAAAAGGAACGTTTTGGTTTCCAAAGATTTTCTTTCGACGAAATCTACCACCAGACAAAAAAAGCTTGGAACGACAAATTAGGCATCTATGAGGCAAAAGGCACATCCGATCAACTTACGATGTTCTACACTTCGCTCTACCATACCATGATCAATCCCTCTATCTATCAGGATGTTGACGGACAATATCGCGGGGTGGACCACAATATCCACCAAAACTTGGAAGGATACACCAATTACACGATTTTCTCCTTGTGGGACACCTACCGTGCCGAACATCCTCTGCTGAACATTATTGAGCCAAAAGCCGCCTGCGATATGGTTTCCTCTATGATTGACCATGCTGAGCAGAGTGTGCACCATGTCCTTCCGATATGGAGCCACGCCGGAAATGAGAACTGGTGTATGATCGGCTACCACGGTGTGTCGGCGGTGGCGGACAACTATCTTTGCCATCATCCGAACTTTCACGGGGAAAACGTGAAAGTGTACGAAGCTCTCACCAATGTGATGGAATATCTGATCAACAGTGCGAATCTGAACTATTATGACCATACGGACACCTACAAAAAGTTAGGCTATGTACCTTATAACAAGTCAGCTGTCGGCACTTCCATCACTTTGGAAAACGCATACGAAGATTGGGTGATTTACAATCTGATTGACAAAGGCAAAATTGCTTCTGGATATGAAAAGATGAAAGAGACTTACCGGCAGCGCGCGCTGAACTTCAAGAACGTTTTCAACCCCGAGACAGGCTTTGCGCAGGCGCGTTACGAGGACGGCTCGTGGAAGACGCCCGCCGACCTGCTCTCCACCTCCAACGAGGGCTTCATCGAGGGCAACAGCTGGAACTATTCGTTCTACGTACCGCACGATGTCAACGGCTTGATCAAGATCATGGGCGGCGACAAGGTCTTCGTGAACCGCCTGGACGAGCTCTTCACGATGTACGTGCCCGACAAGTTCTTCGCTGAGACAGAAGATGTTACCCGCGAGGGAATGTTGGGCGGCTACGTGCACGGCAACGAGCCCAGCCACCACATTCCGTACCTTTACATGTGGACCTCCCAGCCGTGGAAGACGCAGCTGCGCGTGCGCGAGGTGATGAACAAGATGTACCGCAACCACCTCGACGGGCTGTGCGGCAACGACGACTGCGGGCAGATGTCGGCGTGGTACATCTTCAGCGCGATGGGCTTCTATCCCGTCTGTCCCGCCAGCGGTCAGTACGTCTTCGGTGCCCCCTACCTGCCCGAGAATATCCTCCATCTGCAAAACGGCAACACCCTGACCATCAAGGCCCCCAACGTCAGCGACCAGAACTGTTACATCCAGTCGGTGACACTCAACGGCAAGCCGTTGCGCTGTGCCTACATCACCTACGAACAAATCATGGCCGGCGGCGAACTCGTCTTCACGATGGGCAGCAAACCGAACAAGAAATGGTTCACGGAAAAACCGTATTCGCTGGAATAATTATGAATTGAAAAATGTGAATTGAAAATTGAGAATGTAGAATGGACGATACAACCGCAATATTATAAAAACATCTTCCTTGAAAGCCCTGTAAGGGCGTCGTATGTCAGCCCAGGGTGGAGCGCAGCGGAGCCCTGGGGCAAATAATGGCCATGCCGATGGTCATTGGATAATAATGGCCATGCCAATGGTCATTGGCCAATAAAGGCCATGCCAATGGTCATTGGCCAATAATAATTACGGTAAAAAAATCCCCGTCACATAATATTTTTCAACACCAAACGTTCATATCAAAAAAAAGAGTATTTTTGCAGACCGAATCAAATTGTATTTTAACGTTAAAAACATAGAGTTATGATTGCAAAGAAAACAGACAAAGGAAACTTGGAAAACAAGCGGGGCATGTTTCTTCTTGTCGGATTTGCCGTGGTTTTAGGTCTTGTCTATGCTGGTTTTGAACTTTTCGCCAGCGAGGATAAGGCTCCCGCTTTCGTCATGGAAGACGATGATTTCATCACCGTTGTGGATGATGACGTGATCGCCACCGACCAGACCCCTCCCCCTCCGCAAGAGCAACCTCAGCAGACCCAGGAGGTCGTGCTGAAGCTCGTTGATGACAACATCAAGGTGAACACGGACATCTCGTTCGATGTCGAGTTCAACCAAGATGAAGCCATTGCCGATTTTGCCGACGAAGAAATTGCCGTGGTGGAAGAGACTTCCGAGGAAGAGCCCCCTGTGCAGTTCTCTGAAGAGATGCCCGAGTACCCCGGCGGTCCCGAAGCCCTCAACGCCTTCCTGACCCGCGAGATCCAATACCCCGAGGTAGCCCGTAACAACGGCATCACCGGCACCGTGCTGATTGAATTCGTTGTTGAGAAGGACGGCCGCGTCAGCAACGCCAAAGTCAAAGTCCCCTTGTTCCCTGAATGCGACAAGGAAGCTGTCCGCGGTGTTATGGCCATGCCGAAATGGAAACCCGGCAAGAACATGGGCAAGCCCGTCCGCTGCTTCTACCAGGTGCCCGTTACCTTCAGACAATAAGTTTAGAAGATTAGAAGATTAGAAATAGCATCCCTAAACATTTATCGATACGAAAAAAAGGAATCCGTCAGGGTTCCTTTTTTGCATGGAGAGGATTCTTAAACCTCCTAAACTTCCTAAACCTCCTAAACCTCCTAACCTCCTAACCTCTCATCAGTACTTCCTCTTCAGAATCTCCGACCAGACCACCCCTTTGAACACCTCCTCCTCATCCATGTTAAGATGAAGCGCGGGTTCTGCCGCAACGGAGTGGCTCACGTGCTCTTCCACGTTTTGGTCGAAATCCTGTTGGAAGTCACGCTCGCTCATGGTCTCGTAGGTGAAATATTTGTCCTTCGGGGACTGCGTTTCCACGACTTTCTTTTTCTTCTTTTGGGCAGGTCTCTCCTCCGCGTATTCTTCCGGAGTTTCTACCATGACGGGCCTTTTCTGTGCTGTGGGCCCTTTTGCGACTTTTTTCAAAGTCCCGTCCTTTTTCAAAGTTTGCACGACAGACCATAAAATGCTGCCGACAATGAGCACGATGTATAATACTAAGTCGAAATCCATAATGTTGGTTTATTCGTTGTTGTTATTTGAATCTGAATTTTCTAATTCCATTTGTTCTATCAGTTTCTTGTTCTCGCTCTTGGCCTTCGCGATGCAGACGTTGAGGTCGTAGCAGATAAGGAAGACGGCCGCGCTCCAGTTGATCCACAGCAGGATGGCGAAGATGGCACCCAAGGAGCCGTAGATGAGGTTGTAGTTGTCGAAGTTGGAGAAATAGAGGTTGAGAATCCACATCAGAATCACCAGGAGGATGGTGCAGGTGGAGGAGCCGGCGGAGAAAAAGCGGTAATTGCCGCGCCTGACCGGTGCCAAATAGTAGAAAATGCTGATCAGGAAATAGACCGCCGCATACACCAGCAGCCATTTCAGGCCGTGGATGACAAAGGAGTAGAGGCTCGGATTGTTGACGAAATGGGTGTGCACATAACGCACCGCAAGCGACGCGAGAATGAAGAAGACCGCCACCGCCACAATGATGACGAAGGTGAGCACCATCAGTTTCGCGCTCAGGATGATTTGCTTCACGATGTTGCGCTTCTCCTCGGTGTAGTAGGAGGAGGTCATGGCCACCAGAATGCCGTTGATGCAGACAATGGTGAAGTAGATGCCGATCACGAACATGAACGACGACAGGGTGCCGTTCTGGCGCATCACTACGTCGGTGATCATGCCCGAGACGGCCGGCCAGACGTATGGCGGCACGATGGACTCCAAAAGGGTGATGATGGTGTTCTGGAAGTCCTCGCCGAGGAATGCGATGGCTGAAAACAGCGCAATGATGATGGGGATGATGGCGACGAATATGCGGTAGGTGATGGCTGCCGCACGCTGGAAGACAACCCCTTCCTTCAAGGCTTTCCTGAAAAACCGCATCACATCGTACAGCGGCACCTTCATCAGTCCAGGCAGCGTCACCTCCTTCGACTTGGCCACGATTCTCCCGATTCCGGGCACGCGCTCCAAATCGTCGCGCCACTGCCGGACCTTCAACTTTGCATATCGGAAAAACCGTCTCATGTTGCCCTAAGTCTAAGTTATAGTTCTAAGTCTAAGTTATAGTTTTAAGTCACATCGCCTTCAGACTCATGTCCAGGCTCTTGATTTGGTGGGTGAACGCGCCCACGGAGATGAAATCGACCCCGGTGACCGCATAGTCGTGGAGAGTCTCCTTGACGATACCACCGGAGGCCTCGGTCTCCATGCGATGATCGACCATCTTCACGCCTTCGCGAATCTGATCCGGGGTGAAGTTGTCGAACATGATGCGCTGTACCCCGCCATGGTCGAGCACGCGTTGCACATCGTCCAAGCTGCGGGTTTCTATCTCGATGGCCAATTTCAAATTATTGTCCTTTAGGTATTTGTTAGCCGCATCAATGGCTTTTTCGATGCCGCCGGCAAAATCGATGTGGTTGTCTTTGAGCATCATCATGTCGTAGAGGCCGAAGCGGTGGTTGCTGGCACCGCCGACGGTTACGGCATACTTCTCAAAGATGCGCATATTCGGTGTCGTTTTGCGCGTGTCGAGCAGGGTGACGCCCGTGTCTTTCACCAGGTCCACGTATTCGCGGGTGGTGGTGGCGATGCCGCTCATGCGCTGCATGAAGTTGAGCAGCGTGCGCTCGGCGGTGAGCATGTTGCGCGACGAGCCGTGCAGGGTGAACGCGATGTCGCCTTTGTGCACTTGTGTCCCGTCGTGGATGGCCACGTTCATGCGGATGGAGTCATCGACCTGGCGCAGCACCTCGCGGGCCACGTCAACGCCGGCCAGCACGCCGTCTTGTTTGATGAGCAGTTTCATGTCGCCTTGCGCTTCCGCCGGAATGCAGCAGAGGGAGGAGTGGTCGCCGTTGCCGATGTCCTCGCGCAACGTCAACGCTATCAATTCTTTGACTTGTTCTGTGATAATCATTTTTTTACGATAATTTCGGGGGTGGTGATGGTGTCGCTGTGGTGCAGAGCGCGGTCCACGAGCCAGCAGGACAGCCGTACGGTGTCGTACGGCGAGTTGGGGTTGTTGATGAAGGTGACGATGGAAAGGGTGCCTTCGATGGATTCGGGCACGTCGTTGCTGAGATGCGGCACGCGGGCATGCAACGGGGTGGGCAGGTCCATCAAGACCCATTCACCCTGCTGTTTCTCGTACAGGTCGATGAAGAAGTTGTAGTAGTAGGGCGAATCCACGGCAAAAACCGGGTTCTTGTCGGTTTCGTCCAAGCCGATGTCCCCGTCGCCGTCCTGGAAACGGATGGTCAGCTCCGCCTGGCTGTCGTGGCCAGTGCCGTTGTCGATTTTCTCGATAGAGACGAACTCGATGTGCGGCACCACAGAATATTTCTGCTCGCGCCGGCAACCCGCCAGGGCAAGTGCTATTATCAGTATTCCGATACCAAGATTTCTCATTTTCAATAATATTTAGACTTAAACTTAGACTTAGACAAATGACAATAACTATGACTCCTGTCTATGTCATAGTTATTGTCTAAGTTCTAAGTCATAGTTATTGTCCAAGTTCTAAGTCATAGTTAAACTTACATCACCACGCGCACGCCCTTGATGAAGTCGATGGATTTCTGGATCAGCTCGTGCATGTAGGTGTCGTTCTCCACGAACGGGACGAATTCGCGGTAGCATTTCACGAACTCCTCGATGAACTCGGAGCTCTTCAGCGGGCGACGGAAGTCGAGGGCCTGAGCGGCGTTGAACAGCTCGATGCCGAGGATCTTCTCCACGTTGTTGACCACCAAGTAGCATTTCGTGGCGGCGTTCGCGCCCATGCTCACGTGGTCTTCCTGTCCTTGCGACGACTCGATGGAGTCGGTGGAGCAGGGCATCGTGAAGGCTTTGTTCTGGTTCACGATGGAGGCGGCGGCATACTGCGGAATCATGAAGCCGGAGTTGAGGCCGGGGTTCTTCACGAGGAAGGAGGGCAACTCGCGCTTGCCGCTAATGAGTTGGTAGATACGGCGTTCGGAAATGTTACCGAGCTCTGCCATCGCGATGGAGAGGAAGTCGAGTACCAGGGCTAACGGCTGGCCGTGGAAGTTGCCGGCGGAGACGATGATGTCCTCGTCGGGGAACACCGTCGGGTTGTCGGTGACGGAGTTGATTTCGGTCTCCACGACGTTCTGCACGTGCTCGATGGCATCTTTGGAGGCACCGTGCACCTGCGGCATGCAGCGGAAGGAGTAGGGATCCTGCACGTGCTCTTTGTGGCGGGCGATAATTTCTGATCCTTCAAGCAGTTGCGTGATATGGGCGGCGGTGATGATCTGGCCGGCGTGCGGGCGCACGAGGTGCACCAGCATGTTGAACGGTTCGATACGGCCGTCGAAAGCCTCCAAGGAGATGGCACCGATGATGTCGGCGAGCCAGCTCAGCTTGCGGGCTTTCATCAGCAACCACACGGCGTAGGAGCTCATGAACTGCGTGCCGTTGAGCAGGGCGAGGCCCTCCTTGGACTTCAGCGTGATGGGCTGCCAGCCGAACTTCTCGTTGATTTCGGCGGCGGGGTACTTCTTATTGCGATAATAGACCTCGCCCATGCCGATGATGGGCAGGGAGAGGTGCGCCAACGGGGCCAGGTCGCCGGATGCACCGAGGGAACCTTGCTGATACACCACGGGATAGACGCCTTTGTTGTAGAAATCCACTAAGCGTTGAATAGTATCGACTTGCACGCCGGAGTGGCCGTATGACAGCGACTGGATTTTCATGAGCAGCATGAGTTGCACGATTTCCTGCGGCACCTCTTCGCCCACGCCGCACGCGTGCGAGATGACGAGGTTGCGCTGGAGGGTGGAAAGGTCCTCCGGGGAGATGTGCTTGTTGCAGAGCGAGCCGAAGCCGGTGGTCACGCCGTAGATCGGTTCCGCGCTCTCGGCAGCCTTGGTGTCCAAATAGTCGCGGCATTTCTGCACGGCGGCAATGGCCTCCTCTGACAGCTCGATTTTTTGTTTGCGCTCGATGATGTTCGTTACTTTCTCAATACTGAGAAATTTCGTTGAAATCTGATGTTTTTTCATTTGTATTTTAGGGTTTATTTGTTTATTATCTTTTTAGTGGTTAGTGAATTGTGGTTGGTGATTCGTAGAGACGCAAAATCTTGCGTCCCTACCATATCGTCCTGTTATTCATAATTCTTAATTCTGAATTATATTGTGTTTTCCTAACAATCGATACGTCCGCATTCCCCCGATGAGATTATACACCTCGTCAAATCCGTTCTGCATGAGGATGCGGGAGGCGACGTAGCCACGCAGGCCGACCTCGCAGAAGACCACGATTTTCTTCCCCTCGGGAATCTCTTCCAAAAATTCGCGCAACTCATCCACGGAGTAGCGCGTGGCTCCTTCGATGGTGCCGTTCTTGTACTCAGGCAGTTCGCGCACATCCAGAAGGAAGAAGTCCTCCTGATTGTCGATCATCTTGTCCAACTCTTTCACGTGAATCGGGTTCATCAGGTGGGCGAAAATGTTCTCGGCAACCATACCCGCGAACATCACGGGACTCTTGGCCGATCCGAACGGCGGCGCGTAGGCGTGCTCGCTGTTCACCAAGTCGAAGATGGTGCCGTGGTGCTTAAGCAACAAGGAGACGGTATCAATCTGCTTGTCAATATTCTGCATACCTATAGCTTGCGCGCCGTAAATCGTGCCGTCCTCCATGGAGAAGTTCAGCTTCAGTGACATCGGGGTGCTGCCGGGATAGTAGGTGGCGTGCGCGGCCGGGTGCACGATGACGGTTTCGTAGGGAATGCCCGCCCGTTGCAAAGCCGCTTCGTTCAGTCCTGTGCTGGCCACGGCCAAGTCGAAGATTTTGGCGATGGCGGTGCCCACAGACCCCTGATAGACCACACTTTCGGGATAGACCATGTTCATGGCGGCGATGCGTGCCTGCGCGTTCGCGGGGCCGGCGAGGAAGTTGCAGTAGGGCTTCCCCGTCACCGGGTGCGGGAACTCGATGGCATCGCCCACGGCGAAGATGCGCTCGTCGGAGGTCTGCAAGTATTCGTTGACCTGGATGCCCCCGGCATCGCCGATGGCCAGGCCGGCGGCTTTGGCCAATGCCGTGTTCGGGCGCACCCCGACGCTGAGAATCGCCAGGGCACAGGACAACTTTCGCCCGTCTTCCAAACAGACCGTCAACTGTTCGCCGCTTTCCTCAAACCCGGCAATCCCGTTGCCGGTGATCAGCCGTACTCCCTTGTCTGCCAGGTGTTTCTCCGCAATGGCGGCGATGGGCTCATCGACGGGGATGAGGATGTGGGCGGCTTTCTCCACCACGGTGACCTGGTAGCCGATCTTGTGGAGGTTCTCCGCCATCTCCAATCCGATGAAGCCGCCGCCGATGATGACCGCTTCCGCATTTTTATGCAACGCCTCCGCAGCCTGCATCTTGATTCGGTCGCAGTCGGAGACGCTGCGCAGGGTGAATATCTTTGAATTGTGGATGCCGGGCAGTTCCGGCACGACCGGCTCCGCGCCGGGCGAGAGCAGGAGGATGTCGTAGTCCTCGGTGTAGGTCTTGCCGTTGCGCAGGTTCCTGACCTCCACGGTGTGCGCCTCGCGGTCGATGGCCGTCACCTCCTGTAATGTGCGCACGTCCGCGTCGTAGCGGTTGCCGAACGACACGGGGGTCTGCACGAACAGCCGCTTGCGCTCTTCGATGGTGTTGCCGATGTAGTAGGGCATTCCGCAGTTGGCGTACGAGATATGCTCGCCCTTCTCGAACACGATGATTTCGGCATCTTCATTGAGTCTTCTGAGCCGCGCGGCCGCCGATGCCCCGCCTGCCACGCCGCCGATGATGAGGTATTTCATACGTGGTTTGTTTTTATCCCAGGGCTCGCTATCGCTCACCCTGGGTTGATATAGGTCGGGCTTTCAGCCCTTCCTGGAAATGTATTATTGTCTGTTAGTCAGCCAGTTCGTTACATTGTCGTAGATTCGTTGCTCGACATTCTCGGCCGGAGCGGGGACGAACTTTTCGCCGGTGATGTGCTCGTAGAGCTCGATGTAGCGGTTGGTGATGCCGTTGACGACCTCTTCGGTCATTTCGGGCACCCGCTGGCCTTCTTGGCCCTGGAAGCCGTTGGCCATCAGCCACTCGCGTACAAACTCCTTCGACAACTGCTTCTGCGGCAGTCCTTTGGCGAACTGCTCTTCGTAACCCTGCGCATAGAAGTAGCGGGAAGAGTCGGGGGTGTGGATCTCGTCGATAAGGTAGATCTTGCCGTCGGCCTTGCCGAACTCGTATTTGGTATCGACGAGGATCAATCCCTTCTTGGCTGCGATTTCCGTGCCGCGGAGGAAGAGCTTCATCGTGTAGTCCTCCAAAACGGCATAATCCTCAGGCGAAACGAGTCCTTTGGCGAGGATTTCCTCCTTGGAGATGTCGGCGTCGTGTTCGCCCTGCTCGGCCTTGGTGGTCGGGGTGATGAGCGGCACGGGGAACTTCTGGTTCTCCTTCATGCCGTCGGGCAGGATGTTGCCGCAGAGGTTGCGCCCGCCGTTCTTGTAGAATCGCCACGCGCTGCCACACAGGTAGCCGCGTACGATCATCTCCACTGGAAAGCCCTTGCAGACACGGCCCACGGTGACCATCGGGTCGGGAGAGGCCATCTTCCAGTTCGGACAGATGTCGCTCGTTGCATCCAAAAACTTTGAAGCTATCTGATTGAGAATCTGCCCTTTGTAGGGAATCCCCTTCGGCAAGATGACATCGAAGGCAGAGATGCGGTCGGAGGCGACCATCACTAATACATCGTCCAAGAAATAGACATCGCGGACTTTCCCGTGATACACCGACTTTTGATTCGGGAATTGGTAATTGGTTTTTGTTAAGGCGTTCATATTTTTTAACTTTAGCTATTGACTTTTGGCTATTGGCCCCACACTGCGCTTCGCTTGTATGGGGTTATTTGCGCTTCGCGCATGTTGTCCCTTCGGGACTGCTTAAGGAATTCTTTTTATAAATTTAAAGGTGGCGGTTTGGTGATTGTTGAGGGTGGCTGTTCCGATGTAAAATCCATTTGGTAAGTTGGTTACGGGGATTTCGAGAATTGGGGAGCTGGAGGCGGCAGTTTGCAGGACGAGTTGGCCGGAGGCGTTGTAGATGCTGACGGTCTGGATGTTTCCCTCGGGGTTGACGATGTGCAGCTTGTCGGTGACGGGGTTCGGATAGATGCTGAGAGTCAGCGGATTGTAGTCGTTGATGCCGACATGAGTGGAGTAGGCTTTGTGGAAGTCGGGGATGCCGTAACCGAGATCAGGGTTGGGGTTGTTGTAAAGGTGGCTGCTCTCGCGGATGATCTGCATCATCTGTGTGGAGGTGTAGCCGGGCATGGCCTGCCACAAACAAGCGCAGAGGCCGGCGGCGACGGGGGTGGCCAAGCTGGTGCCGTTGGAGTAACTCAGCATGTCTTCAGGATAGTAGCAGGCGGTGTTCACGCCCATGGAGGTGATGTCGGGCTTCACGCGGCCGTCGTAGGAGTAGCCCCGGGAGGAGAAGTCGGCGATGAGGCTGTCGGTGGTGCAGGCACCCACGCAGAGGATGTCGAAAGCGTCGCCCGGACGGCTGATGTGGTAGAATTCACCGTTGCCGTCGTTGCCTGCGGCCACGCAGACAATCACGCCCTTTTGGCCGAGGATGGTGGCGCAGCGCGAAGCGATGCTGTTCACCCCGTCCATGTCCGCGTAGGTGATGTCCGCCTGCGGGAAGTCGGGGAAACTGCGGTAGCCCAACGAGGAGTTGATGACGTCAGCCCCGAGGCTGTCGGCGATTTCAGCAGCATTGGCCCAGAAATCTTCCTCCACAAGCTCTTCAGAACCCACCCACTCGGAGTGGATGAGGGCGTAGGAGGCCGCCGGAGCTGTCCCCACCAGTTCGCCGCCGGTGTTGGCGGCCATGGCCGAGGTCACAATCGTGCCGTGCACCTCCGACCAGCCGCTCTGCAGCGTGTCAACAAAGGCGGGCATCAGCGAGTAACGGCCAAAAAACCGTCCGCTGTTCACCAACTCCTGATAAAAGGAGATGGTTTCGATGCCGAAAAAGCCGCCGTCGATTACCGCGATGAGCATTCCTTCGCCCTTGAAGCCGGCTTCATGCAGCCGATGGCCGTTGTGCAGCGCAATCTGCGCGAATCCGTAGCCGTAGCTCGCGCTGTCTTTGCCGGCGGGAAGCGTGTTGTGGACTATCGGTTCCGGATTGACCGGAGCCGCCTGCCCTGCGGGCGTTTCGTGCAGCCGGTAGGCACCCACGGCCATCACAGAATCCACGAAGGGCAAGCTTTCGATTTGCGGTATTATCGTGCTGTCAGGGCAATAGACCGTAAACGTGTTCATCCATTTCGAGACAGCCAACGGCTGCATCTGCGGGTGCAGTGCGAGAATCTGCTGCCTGTACTGCGGGTTGACGGGCAGGTCCTGTTCCGTTATCGGGATGTTGAAACGGGTGCGCTTGTCGAGGGCGCGTTGGGAGAGAAATGCCGATGGATTGTCGATGGAGTAGGGGCTGTTCGCTTTGTCTTTCAAGTAGATACGGTAGCAGGTAGGGTTTTGCGCAGACACGGCGGCGACCATTCCGAGCCACAGAAGCAGAAGATGTATTCTTTTCACCATACTTTAGCAAGTCTAAAAAACCTGCAAAGGTACATAAATTTTGAATACACGGGCAAAGGATTTTCCCCTTTAATCCGCCGACACCACGTTGAGGGTGCAGACCTCGTAACCGCCCTCCTTGTTGTTGCCGACGTGTACGATAACCTCTTTGTTTTTCATCAGGGAAAGGTCTCGCTCGAGGGTGCGTGTGGAAACCTTTTCCCGAAGGCTTTCATAGAGGAAGGTGGCATTGCAGCCCGGATTCTGGCGGATGATCTCGAAAATGCGGAACTGTCTTTCACTCAACAAAGTGATGTATTTGATTTCCCGAACTTCCGGTTGGTTCTGGATTTGGAGGAACTCCGAAAGATGTTCACGGAAAACCATTTTGCGGGAGCCATCGGAGGCCCAAAGGTGGGCGGGGATCAGTTCTTTGCAGCGGGAAAGCGGTTCCGTGACGGTGACAACCTTGTCTTGGGTACAATGGACTTGGGTGGTGTGGTCAACCTCCTGGATAAAGACCATGATGTCTATTGGGATGGAAATCTCCTTTTGGTCGGGTGTGGAGAACTGCACCGACTGGTGTTCCAGCACCGACGCCCGCTGCTTCGCCCTGAACGCATCTTTCTGCAAGGTATATAGCCGGAACACCAGAAACCATGCGAAGAAGCAGGAGTCGCGAAATAATACCATTAAGAAAAGGTGTGGCAAATAGAAGTTATTCCTATGAGTAAAATATACTTTATCCTGAATCTCAGGTGTTACCAGCAATATCTCAATTAAAGTCGCCGTAAAAAGCATGATTGCAGAAACCAGCCAGAACCAGCCATACCTGCCGTTGGAGAACAGCTTGGGGATGGTGAGCATGCGTGTGACAAGTACAATCGCAGCGATAAGGCTTACACATGCAAACTCCTTGTAAAGGTGTGTGGTGCACAAAGGACGAAGCATAGAGAACCTGATGAATGTAAAACAGGTAGCAAGCCAAAAAAGCAGGTTAGCTACAAGGCTGATTTTCTTTCGGTGTGTTTGAAAAAAGGTGTTCATAATACCCGTTGTTTTGAAGCGACAAAGGTACTCTTTTTTCAGGAATCCTGCGAAAAGTGCTTCGTTTTTCAAGCCAAATCCACCGTTTATTCCGACAAGATTTTGTAAAGTATGGTTATTTCTATTCCGACATGAAATTTATTTCATGGTCTTATAAGATGTTCATAATGAAAAGGATAGTCGCTGATTTATTCCGACATGGTTTTGCCTCCGGAAAAAAATTTATTCCGACATGCGTTTTTTGAAGCTTTGTGTCTCGGGAATGCTTATCTTTGCAACGCAACATTAAAAAATAATCCAAGTCATGAAAAAAGTCGCATTAATATTAGTGTCAGCCGTCATGATGATGGCCTCATGCAAGAAGATTGACAACCCTGTCTGCAATGCTTTAAAGCCAGACAATTACGCGACAGTGGGTGGTTCCTCTGCCAAAGAAGGGGGGAAACCAATTGAAATAACCTTCACGGCCGGTCACAATGGCAGCGAATGCAACTACGCATGCATTATTTCAAATGGCATACCCAGCCATGTGGATTGCCAGGGTTGGGGTGACGCCTGTGTGGTCACGATACGGATTTGGCCCATTGGGGGCGGGCAGCCCAAGGGGGAGACATTCAACGCGGTGGTGGACACGGTGTGGAGTCTCACCACGGAGGACTGCTTCAACATGCCGGAACGCTCGTTGACCGTTCTGAATGCATCTTCTGAGAAGGGGTCATTCTTGAACATCCCCGCTCAGACGGTCTATCGGGACAGCGTCACGCAGCAGTTCACGTTCACGGGGCTGTTCTACAGCGACAAGGCGGTGTACACGAACAATTAGGAATTAGTAGTTAGTAGTTTGGGGAATGTCGAACCGAAAGTCATAAGTCTCACGTCTTACGTCCCAAATCCCATGCATAACGGCATAACATACAGGAAGTTCGGATGACGGCGGGTGCCGCGGCGGCATGTCCCGTGCCGCAGGCGGCACCCCGAATCCGGACGTAAACGGGAAATGTGTAATTTCGCCGCGTTGTTTGCTTATCTTGATGTCTAACGGACTTCGCACCAAGGATAGGAACAACGTGAAAAATCAAAAATTGGAAGTCCACTACAAGCAAAAAATGAAACGTTTTTTCAGATTGTTACTTTTTTTTAGCATTCCATTGATTGGGATAGTGCTTTCGACCTGTGGAAAGAAGACTTGCGAGGCAGGTGTCGAAGGTTACTTTATATATTTAAGCAATCCATATAAAGTAGATGACAAATGGATTCGTGCATACTTTATTCCACAACAAGATGCACTATATAATATTGATACACTAACTCTTGATATGATAAATAACGACGGAATGGATGGATATATTAAAATTTTAGCTCATGAAATATACGGTTCTATTCCAAAAGAATTTAGGCAACTCCCTGATGTTCCAATAAAAGTACAATGTTTGTTGTCCTCCCATGTTGAATATGGCTATTCTGTAAAATACGTTGATAAAATTATTTGTATTTCATCAATATAATGTTAGGTCATGAAAAGGATTTGTAATATATTTTTTGTTGTATTGTTTATTCCATTTGTTAATCAGGCTCAAAACTACTATTACTCTAAAAATACGCAACATTATTGGCAAGATGATTCCACTTCTCTCAACATCATATTACGTGGAGACACATTGTTTTATAACCATGTTGTTGATAAACTGTTATTATGGGTTCAAGATGGGAAAGATGAAATCGTTTTTGATAACGAAGATGATAATATTATTATTAATAGTTATAGATTGCCACAACTCGATTTGGATTCATTCTTTTCTTATATCACCTCAGGACATTCTGATAATATTGTGTTTTATTCTTTTGCCAAAAATGTCAATAATCATAAAATTTGGCTAAGAAATGAAGTTAATGCTATAATTAGGGATGGTTATTCCTTTCAAGACATACAACCTATATTACTGAATTATACACTTGCAGACATAGATACTAATAGTGAAATTTGCTCTTTTATCTGTTATTCAGAATCGGATGTAGTAACATTGGCCGATGAATTATATGAAAGCGGTAAAGTGAAATTAGCGACACCTGATTTTTATGGAGAATATGAATTATGCAACAACGATCCTTTGTTCCAATATCAATATTACTTATATAACCATGGTCAAGTGATTCCTACACATATAGACAATGAACCTGGTGTTTCAGGTATGGACATTAAAGCTATTCAAGTTTGGAATCTATTAGAAGAAGTTTTGGGGACCAAGGGAGATACAATAAGAATTGCTGTTATAGACGACGGTGTCGAAGAACATGAAGATTTGAGAGATAATGTGGGAAACAGTCGTGTTTTGGAAGGTTTTACACCAAAACGGAATGACAAAGGAAGACCTAAATCCAATGGTAAACATGGTCAAGCATGTACAGGTATTCTTGCAGCAAGTCATAATAACATTGGCATAGCAGGAACGGCTCCTTTTTCGAAAATAATTCCTATACGTATTTTTAAAAATAACGGAACACCCTTTAGCTATAAAAACATTGCTAAAGCCATTGATTATTCATGGGGCAATCTTGGTTCTGCAATTCTTAACTTCTCAAATGGTGAGTTTGATTCATCAAATTCAGCAGCCACCCATGACTTATTTGAAAATTCAATTGCTATGGCGATTCAGAATGGACGAAACGGGAAAGGTTGCGTCGTTGTGGCTGCAACTGGCAATAAAGCCTCTTCAAACAGTATTGATTTTCCTGCAAAAATGAATAATGTTATTGCTGTAGGAGCAATTGACAAGAATGGTGATTTAGGAGTTTATTCCAATCATTCAGCAGATATCAATGTGGTTGCCTTTGGAGGTAAAGGATATAAGTACCAAGGCGCTATTTTTACAGATATTCGTACAATTGACAGGGAAGGCAATAAAGGTTATGCAAATGGAAATTATTATGAATATTTTGGTCATACTTCTGCGGCCACCCCCATGGTTTCTGGTGTGGCCTCTCTCATGTTGTCTGTAAATCCTGATTTGACAAGTATTCAAGTAAAGAATATCATTGAACAAACAGCTCAAAAGCTGAATGGTTATCAATATGAACCTGTCTCTTCCACTCACCCAAATGGAAGATGGAATGAACAGATTGGATACGGACTTGTTGATGCACACAAAGCCGTTGTACACGCATTGGAATATGGTCATGATTTTGTTTTTGGTCCCAGTACAATAGCAAACTGCGAAGCCAAAACCTACCAATGTGCTTTTGAACATCCCGAACTGTTCACTTATTCATGGTCTGCCACGCCGAATTTGAGTATTGTAAATAACAATGGTTATTCTGTAATTGTTATACCCGTAAGTGTTGGAACAGGAACGCTGACAGTGAATGTTTACCAACAAAGTAGGTTGATGTACACTCTGACAAAAACCATTAATGTCACTTCTGTATGGTCAGGGGTTACTCCTGTTGCCACAACGCCATTTAACATCACCTCTAACACAACATGGTCAACGGAAACTTACCTCCCCGTGACAGCAACCATAGATCCCAATGTAACACTAACGATTACCGGTAATTTACTATGTGGGGGTGGAGGTCGCATCATCGTCCGCCCCGGCGGCAAGCTCGTCGTCGATGGCGGCACGTTGACCTCGGCCTGCGCGGACGAGATGTGGCAAGGCATCGAGGTCGTAGGCGACCGCACGAAGCAGCAACAGTCTCAATATCAAGGCACCGTGGAACTGAGGAACGGGGCACGGATAGAGAACGCCCTCTGTGCTGTCCGCACGGGTCTGCGCGAAGATACGGTTGCGTTCGCCACCACCGGCGGCATCGTCTCCGCCTCCGACGCCGTCTTCAAGAACAACCGGCAGTCGGTGGTGATCAACTCCTACGCCTACACGGCACTGTCGGGGAGCATTTCCAACTACAACGCCATGTTCGCCCGCTGCACCTTCGCCGTGGACAACGACAACCTTTTCGCCGCCAACAACGTCTCCTTTGCCGAACACGTGCGCCTTTGGGATGTGAAGGGGGTGACATTCGAGGGATGCACTTTCAGCAATTCCACCAACAACCCGTACTGGAATGGAAAGGGCATCTATGCGGAGGATGCGGGTGTGCTTGTCAACACCTATTGCCCGCCGCAACCCACATTCGTGTGCGAATGTCCGGAAACGGATGCCATATACAGCTCTTTTTCGGGCTTTACCACCGCTGTGGAGGTGAACACATCGGGGAATCCGTATGCCGTGAGATTGGACGGGTGCCGATTCAGCAACAGCGGCACCGGAGTCAGAATCAACGGCAACCAGTTCACCACGGTCACCCGCTGCCAGTTCAATATGGACCAGCATCCCGACCATGCTTTCGGAAACACAGGACTTGTGCTGAGCGGTTGCTCGGGTTACAAGGTGGAGGAGAACCTCTTTGAGAGGACATCCTACCCCAACGGGCTGTTTGTGATAGAGAACAGCACCGGCATCGCAGTGTCCAACTCAGGTGTTTCCGCCAATAGCCTGTACCGCAATGTCTTCAACAATCTTACAAAAGGCATATCGGTTATCGGAAACAACGGACTTAAGCAAGCGGACGGTCTTCAGATGACGTGCAACTATTTCAGCGGGAACAAATATGACATCTATTTGACAACAGGTGCGACAGTGTGCTATCATCAGGGGACCTCGACAAAGGGCGCAGACAACGAGTTCCACAACACATCCGTCAATGTGAGCAACTTTTACAATCCGGATGTACGGAAAATATCCTACATTTACAATAATGGCAATGCGAGTCTTTGCCCTGCACATTTCACAGGGTTGGATTTGGCACCGGTGAATGCCTCCAACAATTGCGCCTCCACGCTGTGCGGCGCAGTGCCCGACCCAGGTCCTGTCACCTCGTTTGCCGCACAGGTGAACGCCTACGCCACGGCCATGGCGGGCAACGCAAACACGGACGGGACGGGCATGGACGGTGTAGAAACGCAAGGGCAAACGGTAGAGACGCAAAATTTTGCGTCTCTACAACAGGCTGGAACGGAAAACCTGCCGGAAACGGCGCAATCCCTCTCCGCCACCTACCACGCCGCCGTCCGCAGTCTCATGGCCGACTCCCTGCTGGACCTCAACGAACTGGAGCAGTGGCACACTGCCGCGCAGCCCCTCGCCGATCCGTACTCCCTGACGGAGACGCGGTTTGTGGAAGGTTATGCGGAAGCGTTCGCCGCGGATATGGACGATGCGGAATTGGCCAATTACGCGGAGTTTCATGCGATGAAAATGGCGTTGCGCGGAGACAATAACGACAACGTGGACAACCAGGATAACAGTGGCACACCGGTTGTCAACTGGTATGCCTTGACACCCGCGCAGATCGCGCAGCTGCAGGCGATCGCCGAACGCAATACCGGCCGCGCCTCGGTGATGGCCAAAGGCGTGCTCTGCTTCTTCCACGGGATCTGTTACGAGGACGACTGGGCCGGCGCCGTCAACATCGACGACCCCGTCCACACGAACTTGCGCACCCGTCATTCCGCGCTTCGCGCGGAACCCCAAACAATTGCGCACTCGTTGACCGTCTATCCCAACCCCACCGACAACCTCCTGCACATCGAGCTGGCCGGCGGCGCGGGCATCGCCAATGTGGCACTGTACGATTTGCAGGGGCGGACGGTGGCGGGCGCACACGCAGGTGCGCCCCAACGGGGCGGAGCAGCGACCATTAACATGCGGGACGTCCCCGCCGGCGTGTATCTCCTGCGCGTGACGGCCGCGGACGGGAAGGAATATCACCGGAAGGTTGTGAAGCGGTAACGGTTCCCATGTCGCACGTCACCTATGCTCATCGCCCTATGAACATATATGCATCGCCCTATGAACATATATGCATCGGCCAACGCCCCTACGGGCATCCGCCGATGTCCTCGCGTTCATGAAGACCCGTGATACTTTTTAAGAATTTTAAACACTTCACCTTTCAAAAAAACACTATTTTTGCCGCCGATATTTTTAGTAGAAACGAACTTAAAAATCAAAGAAATGAAGAAATTATTCATCCTGATGGCAGCAGCTTGCTGTCTGACTTTCGCCGCGTGCACCAACAACAAACCCGCTGAGCAGCCTGCGGCAAACACCGAAGTGCAGGCCGAAGAGCCCTGCTGCAAGGAAATGACCGAGGAGCAGAAAGCCGAGATGGAGGCTTGCAAGAAAGCCGCCGAAGACTGGCAGAACTGGGAAAACATCACCGACGAGCGCAAAGCCGAGTTGCTTGACCAGCGCAAGGCCAAGTATGACGAAATGCAGGCGATGAAGAAAGCCCAGGAAGAGAAGAAAGCCAAATTCGAGGCTGCCATGCTCAACTGGGACAAGCTCTCCCTCGATGACAGAAAGGCTGCTTTTGACGAAATGGGCTGCTGCGGTGGCTGCAAGAAGGGCGAAGGCAAGGCTTGCTGCAAGGGCGGTGACAAACCCGGCTGTCAAAAAGGCGAAGGCTGTCCGAAAGAGGGTGGCAAATGTCCGAAAGGTAACTAATTCGTTATGAAGAAGATTGCCGTATTTGCCAGTGGCTTCGGCTCCAATTTCCAGGCCATTATCGAGGCCGTCAAACAGCAGACGCTGAAAGCCGAAATCGCCCTTTTGGTATCCGACAATCCTTCAAGCAAAGCAGTGGAACGCGCCAATGCCGCCGGCATTGACGCGTTCACTTTTTGTGCGAAGGACTATGCCGGGAAGGCCGCCTACGAGCAGGCCGTTTTGAACGAGCTGAAGGCGCGCCAGGTCGATTACATTGTCTTGGCGGGCTATATGCGAATCATCGGGAAAACGCTTTTGGAGGCCTATCCGATGCGGATCATCAACCTGCATCCGGCGCTGCTGCCCTCCTTCCCGGGCGCACACGGCATCGCCGATGCTTTCCACTACGGCGTGAAAGTGTTCGGTATCACGGTCCATTATGTTGACGAAGGGGTTGACACGGGCAAAATCATCAACCAGTTCGCCTTCCATGCCGAGCCTGACGACACATTGGAAACCGTCGAGGCAAAAATCCACCAGCTGGAACACAAATATTTCCCGCTGGTGATCAACGATGTCTTGGCTTCGGGTTTATAATTTCCTGTTGTGACGCGGTTCATCGCGTCCGATTCATTTTTTCGCGATTCAATTCCAGCAGCGGTTATTTTCCGTGATTAAGCAGGAAATCCTGCAGTTTCCGCATGGCGCGTCCGCGGTGGCTGATGCTGTTCTTCGTAGCGGCATCCATCTCCGCGAAAGTCTGGTCGAAGCCGTCGGGCAGGAAGATGGGGTCGTAGCCGAAGCCGTCGGTGCCGCGCTGTTCCGGGAGGATGATGCCATCCACCCGTCCCTCGAAAAAGTATTGCTCGCCGTCCAAAAGGAGGGCGACGACTGTTTTAAAGCAGGCCTTTCGGTTGGTCATGCCGCGCATTTCGTCTAACACCTTGAGCACGTTGTCCTGGTAGGAGCATCCTTCGCCGGCGTAGCGTGCGGAAAAGACGCCCGGGCGGTTGTCCAAGGCCTCGATTTCCAGTCCGGTGTCGTCGGCAAAGCAGTTGAGGTGGTAGTGGTCCACCACATATTGGGCTTTTTGCAGGGCGTTTCCTTTCAGGGTGTCGGCGGTTTCGGGAATGTCGGGGCAGCCCAGTTCGGGCAGGTTGCGGATGTGGTAGCGGCTGCCGAGGATGGCGCGGACTTCCTCTGTCTTGTGCAGGTTGTGGGTGGCGAATATGATTTCCATAATGCTATATACTCAAAAAGATGACACAATTGCTT
Organism: uncultured Bacteroidales bacterium; assembly: GCA_947165685.1. Taxonomy (GTDB): domain Bacteria; phylum Bacteroidota; class Bacteroidia; order Bacteroidales; family WCHB1-69; genus F23-D06. The sequence goes on from CAMVBK010000025.1 coordinate 21,307, forward strand.
GTGTCATCCGTTGTGTTTTCGCGAAACATCACCGGGATGTTATTCGGCGGAGTTTCCGATTTCGATAGCCTGCTTACCTCTGTAGTAGCCGCATTCAGGGCATACACGGTGGGTTAAAATCGGTGCACCGCAGTGGCTGCACGTGGTCAGCTGGGGAGCGGTGATGAAATCGTTGGCTCTTCTCTTATCTCTTCTGATAGCAGAGTGTCTTCTTTTCGGATGTGGCATATTTCTAAATTTTTATTGTTATTAATCGAATTTTATGTTCTTCAGGGCATCCCACCGGGGGTCTGTTTCCTGTTGATTTTCAGTGTTTTCGGCATTCATCTCTTCGAGTCGGCGCATCACCTCGGGATCGCAGGTGGGGTTCCCGTCGGCATCATCCTCATGAACGATGCGGATGGGGAGCGCGAGCACGATGGACTCATACGCAAAGTGAAAGAGATCGATCTCGTAGGTGTTCTCGTCCATCATCCAAATCTCGTCCTCCTGCTCTTCCTCGGAGCGGTAGTTTTCCGACACCAGCTTCACGATCAGTCTTTCGTCGAAGTTCATCGGCAGGGTCACGGGACTGAGGCAGCGGTCGCATTCGGCCACCACTTCACCATCGAAGTGGCATTGGAAATCGACCATTTTCTCAGATTTTTCCATTTCTATCCGCAAAACCAAATGGCCGTCTCGCAACTGTTCTATCCCTGCCAAGTCAAAGAACTCTTTATCGCAATCTATTGAAAAACAATGCCTTCCAAGTTCAATGCCCGATATTCTGATCTTAAATTGGCTGCGCAACTGTCTCTCTTCCATTGCTGTAAATTTAGGGGTGCAAATATACTCTTTTTTCCATATCGCCCGTATGCTTTATTTTTTTATTTTTGCCGTCTTAAAGTTGATTTGTGATCAAGAAGATTCTACACCGCTATTTTGAGCCGCAGTTTATCCGTTTTGTGCTGGTTGCCATGCTGAACACCGCGTTCGGGCTGTTCATCAACTACGTGTTTTTGTTCATCTTCGAGCATCTTCTCAAGTTCAGTCACGCATACGTGGTGTCGAACTTCTTCGCCACCATTGTCAGCATCCTGTTCAACTTCAAGACGTACGGGGCACTGGTGTTTAAAAATAAAGACAACAAGCTGATTCTCCGTTTCTTGGCCGTCACAACATTCACGTATCTGCTGAACATCGGCGGCATCGCGTTGCTGGAGCATTTCGGAAGCCATAACAACTACCTCAACCTTACCGTCATGGCGGTTCCCGTGGGTTTGTTGAATTATATACTAAACGGGATTTTTGTATATAAAAAGAAGCCCAAGTTCTTCAATGTCAACCGGAAGAGGAAGTCGGACAATCAGGACGGGAACAAGCCGAACACGGCCGAGCCGCTGCCCGACATGGAGGCGTAAAGTGCTCCTTCGCGATAGAAGGTCTCCTTAATTTTCCTTAATTCCGGGTATTTCTCGAACACTGATTTCTCGAAATCGTTGACCACTCTGCCTTCCCATGCCGTTACATTTTCTTGTAAAATACTGGGCAAGAATACGTTTGCTGCCATCGGTTTGACTCCGGCGTAGGCCTCTTTGGTGGAGACGTGGATGTCGGGTTTAACGATTTTTAACCGATATGGCGACAGGTCCAAATCCACGGGGGTCATCACCTCGCCGCGTCCTGTGGCATACATCGGGCGGTTGTACAGGAAAAAGGGTACGTCGCTGCCCAATAGCAACGCATATTCCATCATTTTTTCCTCGGGGACTGGCAGTTGGAAAGCTTTCTTAAGCAATTTGAGCGTGAAAGCGGCATCGGCGGAACCGCCTCCTAATCCAGCTCCCGTGGGAATGCCTTTGCATAGGGAAATGTTCGCATTAGAGATGCCATAGTCGCGTTGCAGCAAACGAAATGCCTGGACACACAGATTTTGGTCGGAAGCGCCCAAATCTTCCTGACTTTCCAGCTGGAAAGAGAATTCCTCTTTACACGGGGAAACAGTCAGCAAATCCGTGAAGAAGTCGGTGGGATAGAAAACCGTCTGCAGGTCGTGGTAGCCGTCGCCGCGTTTGCGCACAATCTGCAGGCCAATGTTGATTTTGGCATTCACCCGTGCGGAGATGGGTTCGAAATCCTTCGTCATATTTTGATATTGTCGAAATTCTTGCCGAAAACGCTGGCGGTCTTTGAAATGGTGATGAAAGCGTCGGGGTCGATTTCCTTAATGATGCGGGTGATGGCGCGCTTGTCGGTCTTGTGCGCCACAATCAGCAGCACGTCGCTCTCCTGGTGGTTGTAGGAACCATAGCCCTTCAGGAAAGTGGCGCCACGATGCAGGTTGGTGTTGATTTTCTTCGCTATTTCATCGTTTTTTGGAGAAAAGACCATGAACTGGTACGTCTGCCGGTAGCCGTCGATGACCAAGTCGGACACGATGAAGGAGACCAGCAGCACCACGAAGCTATAGACGAGTTTTTGCACGTCGTGGAGCACGAAGTAGGAAGAACCCACGATGAGGATGTTGGAGAACAGGCTGATGCGGCCGTAGGAGATGTTGCGGTACTTGCCGATCATGAGGGCAATGATGTCAACCCCGCCGGTGTTGCCGCCCCAGTTGATGGCCATGCCGATGCCGTATGCCGCGATGGCGGAGCCGATAATGACGCTCATGAACATGTCTTCGACAATCGGTTTTGGGAACAGCGGCTGGAAAAGGGAAAAGAAAACGCTCATAACCACCGTGCAAATCAGCGAGTTGATGCAGAATTTGGCACCTAACACTTTCCATGCGATAGCAATCAGGATGGCATTGAGCACAAACGTGGTGACGCCGATGGGGATGGTTTTGGTGGCAAAGTAAAGGATAGATGCCGCTCCGGCCACGCCGCCACCGGCCACCTCGTAAGGTGTCAGAAATGCTGACCACCCGAAAGTGAACAACGCCAGCCCAAGGAAGATGAAGAAGTAGCTTTTTACTTCCTGGAAAATGCGTTTTGCAGATAGTTTATTTTTCATGGGTTGTTTAGAAGTTTAGGTGGTTTAGGAGGTTTAGAAGTTTAGGGAGTTTACATTTCGGGTTTGCTGTTGGCGATGAGGTCGTTGAGCCAGTCTTTGAACAGCGTGATGAAGGCACTGTTGAGGATGTGCCGGAACATGTAGCGGTCTTCGCCGTAATCCTGCTGGATTTCCTCGGGATGCACCAGCGGCATGATGGGGTAGGCGTTGCGCTTCATCCGGCGGATCTTGCGTTTGGCCTGCTTCCGGAACCCCACGTTGGTCACGAGGTTCAGGTACGGGGTGATGCACAGCGCCTGGTGCGACCAGATGTGGAAGTTGTACTGGTAGTCCCAATAGGTGGCGTTGTACTTCTTGAGGGCATTGAACCGGTTCATCCAATAGACTTTCTGTTTTTTCTTTTTCATGTAGGGCTCGATCATCTTCTCGAAACCCTCCTTGTCGTAATGGTCCATGGACAAGGAAAAATCCATCCATCGGTTCTTCCAAGTGGCGAATCCCCATGTGGAGGCATACGCGGAGAAGAAATAGGAGGACTCGCCTCGTTTCATTCTCTTGCGGTATCTTTTGCGGCTTCGGTGCCGCCAGTAAAAGCCCCCGATGCTGTAAATCTGCTTGTCGTTCCGGTATTTTTCGAGCAACTGTTCGCAATACGGGAAGAAGTCGTAGCCGGGGATGGTGTCTTCGAAGAGGATGATGCCTTCGTCTTCCTGTTCGAAGAACCACTTCATGGCGGTGGCAATCATCTGGGACTTGCCCAGATGATTGTCCTGCCATAAGGTGTGCAATTGGCACGGCCACTCGGGCTGGATGACAGCGCGGGTTTGGTAGGTGCGCATCCGGTCCATCACGGAACCGGGCTTGGCCGCGTCGCCCGCCACATAGAGTTGAGTGGGCTGCACCGTGCGTAAAACTTGAAATACGTCGTGCGTTTCCTCTATTCTATTATATAATATGAGTAAAACGGGAACTTTGAACATTTTTATGCTAATTCGTGAATGACAAGGCCGGAGCGCAGTTTCGGCTCGAACCAGGTGGTCTTCGGAGGCATGATGTTGCCTGTGTCCGCAATGTCGATGATTTGCTGCATGGAGACCGGGTACAAGGCAAAGGCGACCTTCATCTCACCGTTATCGACGCGGCGCTTCAGTTCACCCAGACCACGGATGCCGCCCACGAAGTCGATGCGCTTGTCGGTGCGGAGATCTTTGATGCCCAGAATCTTGTCGAGCACGAGGTTGGAGAGAATCGTCACATCGAGCACGCCGATGGGGTCGTTGTCGTTGAAACGGCCGGGCTTGGCGGTAAGGCTGTACCACACGCCTTCGAAGTACATGGAGAAGTTGTGCAGTTTGGCGGGTTTGTACGGTTCGCTGCATTCGCAGTGGCAGGGCAGTTCGCACTCGCATTTGCCGCCGTCCTTGGTGCAGTCGCACTTGCACTCGATGTCGAAATCCTCGGCCAAGGCAGCGAAGAACTGTTTGCCGTCCAAGCCGTTGAGGTCTTTCACCACGCGGTTGTAGTCGATGACGTTGAGTTGGTTGTCGGGGAAGATGACGGTCATGAAGTAGTTGTACTCCTCTTTGCCGGTGTGGTGCGGGTTGTGCTCTTTTTTCTCCTGGCCCACGAGGGCGGCAGCGGCGCTACGGTGGTGACCGTCGGCAATGTACATGGCGGGGACTTTCGTGGCGAAGAGTTCCACCAGCTCGTCGATGAGCTTGCGGTCGTCAATCACCCAGAAGCGGTGGCCGAAGCCGTCTTCCTTGGCGATGAAATCATAGACCGGCTCTTTGGCGGTCACGGAGGCCACGATTTCGTCGATACGGGCGACGGCGGGATAGGCGAAGAAGACCGGTTCGACGTTTGCGTTGGTGATGCGCACGTGTTTCATGCGGTCCTCCTCCTTGTCTTTGCGGGTGAGCTCGTGTTTTTTGATGACCTTGTTGACATAGTCCTCGCTGTAAGCGCAAGCCACGATGCCGTACTGCCATTTGGCGTCAGGGGCGGTGGGGTTCATGCTTTGGGCGTAAACGTAGAGTTTTTCCTCCTTGTCCTGAACCAACCAGCCATAGTCCTTGAAACTGTTGTAGTTTTTCACCACCTGGAGATAGACCTCGGGGGAGTGCTCGTCGGTGCCTTCCGGTAGGTCGATCTCGGCTTTGGTGACGTGCAGCAGGCTGTACGGGTTGCCCTCGCACTCTTTGCGCGCCTCTTCGGAGTTCAGCACGTCGTAAGGACGGGAAGCTAATTTCTCAACGATTTCTTTCGGAGGACGGAATCCTCTAAAGGGTTTAATTACTGACATATCTATTTGATTTACTGATAAATAATAGGTTTTATTCTAAAATTCGCAGATGTATAAACAACGGCAAAAATACAAAAATTGTGAATAGTTGCCCACAAATGAAAATTGGAATCAAAACAACACGGGCAGAGCCAGTTCCACGATGATGGCGACCACAACGGCGACGATGGCTACGGCGACGAGGCCGCGTTTCCGCCAAGCCATGATGATGGCAACGGCGGTGGCAATGACGGCCGAGACGGTGATGTGCGGTTCGGTGCCCGCCGCGCTGGTGGAGTAAAGCACATCGGGGAAGGTCATGGCCGACAGCACGCAGAACGGAATGTAGTAGAGGAAATCCTGAACCCATTTGTTCTCCATTTTCCGGCGCACGAAACCGATGGGAATCACCCGGATCAAGTAGGTGGTCAGGAACATCAGGAACATGCAAATGACGATGTAGCTCATGCGTCCCTCCCTTCTGCTGCTGCCACAGCGGCTTTACGGTGGCGTTTCACCTCCTTGATGCTGGCGCAGATGGCTGCGCCGAGGATGGCTGCCGTGATGATGGACCAACCTCCGCCGCCCACCTTCGAGAGGGCGTTGATGCCAGGCACGTACTTGAAGATGCAGGAGAGCGCGGCGGCCACCACGACGGCCAGGGCCACTTTGCGGCTCTTCCGCGCCGGCGGTATGATGATGGCGATGAACATGCAGTAGAGCGCGATGCCCATGCAGCCCTGCATCATCGGGGAGAGCAGGCCGGAAGCCACAGCGCCTAACAAAGTGCCTGAGGTCCAGCCTAATATAGGAGTCAGCATCAATCCTCCGAAGAACGGGAAGTTCACCTCTTCGGGCTCCATGGCCGCTAAGGCGAACACTTCATCCGTGATGCAGTAGGCCATCACCGCCCGCTTGTAGAACGGCATCTCCGGATTCACCTTCTGCGACAGGGAAAGCGACATCAGAAAGTAGCGTAAATTGATGACGAAGGTCGTGATTATCAGTTCGATATAGGGTGCTCCGCCCTCAATGAGGCGGATGCCTGCGAATTGGCCTGCGGAGGCCATGTTGGTCAGGGAAATGAGTGTCGCCTGTGCTGGCGAAAAACCCATCTTCACGGCTATCAGACCGAACGTGAAAGACACGGGAATGTAGCCTAAGCAGATGGGAAATCCGCGTTTTATTCCTCTAATAAACTCATTCATAAGCAGTTATATATTTATATAAGCCGCTGCAAAGATATACATTATTCGTGAATAAAGCACCGGCGATTTAAGGTTTGCGAGTTCCGTATGGAAACGAGCGCATTATGTCTCTATCGTAAGCCGTCCCGTTCCAAGAGCGCCTCAATCTTCGGCTCGCGTCCACGGAAATTGACAAACATTTCCATCGCATCCATGGAGCCGCCTTTCGAAAGGATGGCTTCTGCATACTTTTGCGCGGTTTCGTGATTCATCACACCATTCTCTTTGAAAAGCGAGAAAGCGTCCGCCTCAAGCATTTCCGCCCATTTATAGCCGTAATATCCGGCAGCGTAGCCGCCTGAGAAGAGGTGCCCGAAAGTGGTACTCATGCAGGTGCCCGGCACCACGGGAAGCACTTCAACGGTGTCGAAGATGGACCGTTCTAACCGGCGGATGTCGTCAACTTCCGATGCCGGCATGGTGTGCCACATCATGTCCAAATAGCCGAACGAGAGTTGCCGCACACACAAATAACCTGCCATAAACTTGTTCATGTTCTTCAACTGCTCGACATATTCGTCCGGAATCAGCTCGCCGGTCTGGTAATGGCGGGCGAACGTCCGTAGGAACTCGGGTTCCGTGAGCCAGTTCTCATTCAGTTGCGAAGGAAGCTCCACGAAGTCGCGGGGCGAGTGCGTACCTGACAGGGTGGCATACTTCACTTCGGAAAGCATCCCGTTTAGTGCGTGTCCGAACTCATGCAGGAAGGTGTTCACCTCGTTGAAAGTCAGCAGGGAAGGCTGTTCTTTCGTCGGCGGAGTGAAGTTCATCACCAAGCTCACCCACGGACGGATGTCGTTGCCCTCCGCATCGATGTGCTGGTCGCGGAACTCCGTCATCCAGGCACCGCTGCGTTTGGTGCTGCGCGGATGAAAGTCCAAGTAGAGTACCGCCATGAACTTTTCTTTCCGAAAAACTTCAAAAACTTGAACGTCAGAGTGATACGGTTGTATTGCTTCCGATTTTTCGAAGTGAAGGTCATACAAATTGGCTGCCAGTCCAAAAATTCCGTTAATTACTTGATTCAGAGGAAAATATACCTTTAGTTTTTCCATATCAAGGTTGAACTTTTCCTGACGTAGCTTTTCCATAAAGTAACTTAGATCCCAGCGTTGGAAAGTTCCTTCAAAGCCTTGCTTTTGGGCGAACTGTTCAAGTTCGGTAATCTCTCTATGGGCGGCGGGCAGGGCGGCGGCTTTCAGTTCGTCTAACAGTTTATAGACGTGGGGGAGGTCCTTGGCCATGCGGTTGCGCAAGGCGTAGTTCGCATAATGCTTGTAACCAAGCAGATGTGCAATCTCTTCACGACATTTGAGGATGGCCTTGATATTCTCGCAGTTGTCGAACTCCCCGCCGTATGCCTTCGTGCTGGAATGCATATAAACATCCTCGCGCAGAGAGCGGTCATCGGCGTACGTCAGCACAGTGTTCACATCAGGGGCGGAGAGGTCGAAAACGTAGCCTTGCAGCCCTTTGTCTGCAGCTTTCTGCGCAGCAATGGCGAGAGCACTTTCGGGAATGCCTGCCAGTCGTGGCGATCCCTTTTCGAGATGCACGTGCCAGGCGTTGGTGGCTTTCAGTGCCCGTTGCCCGAAATCGAGCTGCCGGTTGGCCAGTTCCAAACTCAGTTCGGCGAAGCGCTTTTTCTGCTCATCGGGCAAATTGGCACCGCCCGACACAAAGGCATCGTAGGTTTTGTCCAACAGAATCTTTTCGGCGCCTTGCAGTGCCTTGTCTTTTTCCTGTTGTTCATGAACCGCCTTCACACGGGCGAAAAGGTCGGGATCCTGATACACTTCGTTTTCGTACTGCACTAACAGCGGCTGCACTTTTTCGGCGGTCGCCTGCATGGCATCGTCGCCGTCGCATTCCAGAATGTTGAAAAACAGGTCGGCGACAGTGCTGAGCTTTTCACCGGCACGGTCGAGGTCAACGATCGTGTTTTCGAAGTTGGGAGCTTCCGGATTATTGACGATCCGGGCTATGTCTTGTTTCGCTGCCTTAATGGCCTCTTCGAAGGCGGGCAGGTAGTGTTCGGTTTTGATTTCTATGAACGGCGGTGTTTGCCGCGGCGTAGTCCATTGTTCCAGTAAAGGGTTCATTCGTTTTTGGTTTAGTGGTTTAGTGGTTTAGTGGGTTTAGTGGGTTTAGTGGGTTTAGTGGTTATAGTTTAAGTTATTGGTCATAGTTATAGTTTAAGTTATTGGTCATTTAAACGTTGTAGAGACGCAATATTTTGCGTCTCTACAACTCGATAGGGTTATACAATTATATATTATATGCAGCATTCACTTATTTAATGCCCAGTTCTGCGCGTACGGCAGCGGTCAGGTCGGTGGTTTCGCTGTAGAAGGCGCACATGGTGATGTCGAAGACGTAGGTGTATTTTTCCGTTTCCGCCACTTTCTTGATAGCGGCCAGAAGTTTGTTTTGGAAAGGTTGAAGCAGTTCAACCTGTTTCCGCTGAATGTCCATTTGGCTGGAGGAGACGAAGTCCTGAAGCCGTTGGTAGAGTTTCATCAATTCATCCTCCTTCACTTTCAGGATGGCGGACGAAGTGGTGGTGTTGGTGAGGTTGGCATAATCAGCTTGCTTGGTTTTGAACTCCTCGGCCATTTGCTGTCCCACCGCCTCTAATTCCTCTTGATAGACCTTGAGGGCTGCCTGCGCGGTGTCGATTCCGGGCATATCCTTCATGACAGAGCCGTAATCCACATGGCCGAACTTAGCCTTTTGGGCATATCCGGTGGAGAGGCAGGCAATCGCGATGACTATTAAAACAAAACACTTCTTCATTTTTCCAATTATTTGATGCCCAACTCTTTCTTGACTAACGGTGTGATGTCATCGGAGGTGCCGTAGTACAGCAGGGTCTTGGTGTCGAAGATGTAGGAGTAGCCGTTGGCCTTGGCCACTTTGTTGATAGCCTCTTGGATGGCATCTTGGAACGGTTTAGCCAATTCGAACTGCTTGTCTTCCAAGTCTTCCTGTGCACCAGCTTGGAACTCTTGGATGCGGTTGGCGAGATCCATCAGCTCTTTTTCGCGCACTTGGCGCACGGCGGCAGACATGGTGCCCACCTCGCGGTCGAATTTGTCTTTTTTGGTCTGATATTCAGACATCATGTTCTCGTACATGGATTGCAGATCCTGCTGGAAGGCCTGCAGTTTGATTTGAAGGGAGTCGATGCCGGGCATCACTTCGAGAATCTCACTCGAATTGACGTGTCCATACTTCTGTGCGTGAGCGGCCTGCACGGAAAAAAGACCGGCAATGGCCAAAATCATTAATACTTTTTTCATTGATTTTCTGTACTTTATGTTCTAATTAAATTTATTCGTCCATGTCTCTGTTGACGGAGATGCCCATTTTTTGAAGCACCTGCTCGTTGATGTCCCATTTCGGGTCGGCGTAGATGATGGTGAGGTCGCCGGCGGTGTCAAACACGAAAGCGAAACCTCTCTCTTTGGCATAGTCGTTGACGGCATTGATGACACGGTCTTGGATAGGTTTCACCAATTCCTCGCGTTTCTTGAAAAGGTCGCCGTTTTGGCCGAAGCGTTTCTTCTGAAGTTCTTTCGCGGCCTTTTCCTGGGCGATAATGGCTTCTTCGCGGCTTTGCTTAATCTGTTCAGGCAGGGTGATGGATTCTACCTGGTAGCGTTTGTACATCGAGTCGATGGTGGAGAACTTCGCTTCAATCTCCTTCTGCCATTGCACGGCAACACGGTCTAATTCCGCCTGAGCTTCCTTATATTCAGGAATTTGCGAAAGAAGGTATTCGGAATTGATGTACGCATACTTCTGCGCGAATCCGAAAAACATGATCAACGTGAATAATCCGGTGAGCAAGAATTGTTTTTTCATATCGATGTAATTTTTTGATGACATTGTTAAGACTGTTGTTTTGGGATAAGTTTAATCGATGGACTGGTTGATGGAGATGTGGAAGTGGCTGCCGGAGGCAGAGGCCGGTAATCCTGGCACAGGGTCGAAGCCGTAACCCCAGTCGAAACCGAGCAGGCCGAACATGGGCAGATAGACGCGGACACCCACGCCGAGGGATTTGTAGAGGTCGAACGGGTTGTACTGCTGCTTGTCAATCCAGCCCTTTCCTGCTTCTGCAAAGGCCAGCAGATAGACAGTTGCGGAAGGGTTCAGGGTGATTGGGTAGCGCAGTTCGGCGGTGAACTTGTGGTAGATGGAGGCACCCACGACATTGCCGTTCACGTTGGGTGAAAGCACTTGGTCGTCGTAACCGCGCATGCCGATGATTTCGCGGCCGTCATAAGACCAGTTCGACATGCCGTCGCCGCCCAAATAGAATCTGCCGAATGGCGAGATGCCGATGGTCTTGTTGTAGCAGCCCATGAAGCCCAGCTTCATGCGCACATTGAGGACAAGATTGTCATAAATGCGGGTGAACCATGACATGTTAAGCTTCCATTTGTGGAACTCAAGGAACTTGTATTTCTCTTGGTCGGTGGCGCCGGTGTAGTCCTTATGGCCGATGATGGAGTACGGCGGGGTGAGCTGCATGGTGAACGAAATGTCGGAGCCTTCGCGCGGGTAGATGGGCGCGTTGACGGAGTTGCGCGAGAGTGTGAAAATATAACTGATGCTGTGGGCGTAACCGGTGGAGAATATGAATCCGCCCCAGTTTTGCACTTTATAGTATTCGTAGGAGAGGGTGTGCGACATGTGGAAGTAGTCGTCGGGCCATTTGAGCTTGTTGGCTAACGAGAGGGAGGCGCCGGCGATGCTGGTGTAGGCATAAAGGGAGCTGTCTCTCCGCGAGTAGCCGTTGTTCTGCCGCTGGTAATAGGCACCCACGGTGAGGGCATTGGGCTTCTTGCCGCCAAGCCAGGGTTCGGTGAAAGAGAAGCTGTAGTACTGATAGTATTTGGTACTCACGGACGCCTGCAAGGAGATGCGTTGGCCGTCACCGCCAGGAATGGGAGTCCAAGCCTCTTTTTTGAACAGTTTTTTCGTGGAAAAGTTGTTGAACGTGATGCCGGCGGTGAGCATGAAGCCCGTGGCACCGTAGCCTGCAGAGAGCGACAGCTGGTCAGAACTGGTCTCCTCCACCACGTAGTTGATATCGACGGTACCGTCCGCTTCGTTCGGTTTCGGCTGCACGTCCATCTTCTCTTGGTTGAAGTAGCCCATCGACATCAGCACTTGCTGGGAGCGGATGATGTCGGCGCGATTGAACAGTTGTCCGGGGATGGTGGTCAGCTCGCGGATAATCACGTTGTCGTTGGTTTTGGTGTTGCCCAGCACATTGATGGACCTGTATCGCGCCTTTTTCCCTTCGCGGATGCGGATTTCGATGTCAATGGAGTCGCCGTCGATGGCCACTTCCACGGGATTGGCGCTGAAGAAAAGGTAACCGTTGTTCATGTAGAGGGAGGCCACATCCTCGCCGTCCTCTTTCATGGTCAGATTTTTGCTGAGCAAGGTCTGGTTATAGACATCGCCCTTGCTGATGCCTAAGAGCTGTTTCAGCAAGGTGGTAGGATAGACGGTGTTGCCGACAAAGTTGATGTTTCGGAAGTAATATTGCGGGCCTTCGTTCACATCGATGTCGATGTACATTTTATTTTTTTTGACGTAGAAGGTGTCGTGGGTGATGACGGCATCGCGGTAGCCGAGTTCGTTGTAACGATTGATAAGGTTCACCTTGTCTTTTTCGTAGTTCTCCTTGATGAATTTCGAAGGTTTGAAGATGCGCAGTTTCACGCGGTCGGCAAAATACTCGTCAAGGTGATCCTTGATGTCCTTCGATTGGTAATATCCTTTGTGTTTGAAGCAGTAGGCGATGGCGGTGTCCATTTTGTAGAAAGGCATGAAGCGGAAGCGTTCCTTGGTTTCCTTCATGGAGCGGAGCAACACGGCATCGGTCACGCCCTTGTTGCCGTTGATGGCAATTTTTTCGATTTTGACTTTTTTCGACTTTTTGATGTCAAACAGCAGCCTGACGGCGTTTTTGACTTTCTCGTCGGGCATCTCCTGCACGTCAATCTGGCAACTGTAAAAGCCTTTGTCGATATAATATTTACGGATGATGTTCTGGCAGGTGATTTTCATGTTGTCGTTGACGATGTTGCCTTGGGAGATGCCTAATTTCTCGCGCAGGTCGTTCTCTTCGCTTTTGGTGGTTCCTTTGAAACCGAAGGCGCTGAGCCGGGCGCGGTCTTCGAGGCGCACATTAAGGAATATGAGGTTTCCCTGCACGCGGGTGGCGGTGATTTCCACATCTTCGTAGAAGCCGGTGTTCCACAGGTTTTTGACGGCTTTGGAGATTTTGTCGCCGGGCACCTCGATGACTTCGCCCACATGGAACGGGAGCAGGCGTTGGTCCAAAGGGGCGGTGCCGGAGGAGGTGATGCCGCCGATTTCGTAGGTTTTCGGGGAGGAGTAGTCAATTTTCACGGGCTCGTCGGGGGTGTCGCCGCCCACAATTACTTGGGCGCGAACCGCCAGCGTGCCGAGGCAGATCAACAACAACAAGGTGATATTTCGTATCAATTGCATTCTTCCAAAAAAAGTCGGCAAAGATAGTGAAATTTTCAATGTGAACGGACCTGTTCGCCTGTTTTTCCGAAACGGCGTTCGCGGGTGCCGAATTGCGCCACGATTTCGCGAAGGTGTTCCTTGCGGAAATCGGGCCATAGGATAGGGGTGAAGGATAGTTCCGCGTAGGCAATCTGCCATAGGAGGAAGTTGCTGATTCTCAGATCTCCACCTGTTCTGATCATCAAGTCCACGTCGGGGATTTCAGGCCGGTAGAGATGTTGTTCTATTGTTTTTTCGTCGATGTCGTCGGGGGTTACATTTCCGTTTTGCACTTCTCGGGCAATTTTCTTCATGGCGTCTGTCAATTCGGCCCGTCCGCTGTAGCTAAGGGCGAGAATGAGGGTGAGCCGGCGGTTGCCGGCGGTTTTTTCCATCGCCTCGCGCAGGGAAACCTGGCAGTCTTCGGGAAGGGTCTCAAGGCGGCCGGAGGTCAGCAGCCGCACACCGTTCTGGTGCAGTTTGTCCACCTCTTCGGCGATGGCTTTGGTGAGCAGCCGCATCAGCATATCGACTTCCTCCTTCGGACGGTTCCAGTTTTCCGTGGAGAAGGTGTAGAGGGTGAGATAAGGGATATTGAGTTCGCAGGCGCCCTCCACCACGCTGCGTACGGCTTCCACGCCATGTTGGTGGCCGAAAGTCCGCTCGTGGCCATGTTGTTGCGCCCAGCGGCCATTACCATCCATGATGATGGCTATATGTTTGATTTTATGTTCGTTATTGGTCATTCTAATATCTTTTTTTACGCGGTTTCTTGAGGTCGCAAGTTCTGTCTTGGTTGCCAAACTTGACGGTCAAGGTTGCTCCGGCGAAGGAATAGATGTCGTGGGTGGTGGAGTTGCCGCGCTGTTCGCCAGCCTGGTGGAGTGGGAGAGCGTTTCCGTGTTCGTCAAGGAGTTCCGGGGTGCGGTCGGCCATGTCGGCGATGATGTCGCCGCGCCGTTCACGCAGCAAGTCGTTGTCGTAATAGCGGCCGCCCACATCGTCGAGGTAGTCCGTGAAAGTGTAGCGGATTCCCCATTCCGCGCCGAGGCAGACATATTTGCCGATGTTCACGCGCAGTCCGATGCCGAAGGGGATGGCGACGTGGGTCAGCGAATACTTTTTGGGTTCCCCATCCAACCCTTGTCCCTCGGTGCCGAGACTTTGTAGTTCATACACGGTGCCGTCTTTGTATTGCGCCATCGGGTCGAACGAGAAGAGGGTGAGTCCGGCGAAAATGTAAGGGGTGAAGTGGTTTTTGCCCACGGAATTGTAAAGTCTCAGGAAGTTCAGCTCGCCCACGACGGAAAATTCGGTGATGGGGGAGAAAAAGCTGAGGTTTCGCTCATAACCGCTGTTGGTGGCGGCATCGCTGGCGGCCACTTCGCCGAACAGGAAGTCCGCCTTTAACGCCCATCGCGGGGAGATGTTGTAGCGATAGACGATGCCGCCGGCAATCCGCGAGTTCGCGAAAAGCTTCGAGGGATTCAGTTCCCCGAGGTAGAACGTTGTGCCCACACAGGCACCCACCTCCGAGTTCTGCGCGCTCAATGTGCGCAACGAAAGCCCTCCCCATGTCAGGAGAAACACCCCGATTACCGTTAAAATATTATTCTTCATATACATTGCTAAAAAGGCTGCAAAAATAAAAAAAATGCAGAAACGATTCTTACAATAAAAAATTGTGTATTTTTGCCGCCCAAAAAATTAGAAGTAAAGTTTTTACACTTAAAAAGAAAGGATTTGATCATCGCTCAGAACAACCGGCCCAATAGGTCTTTCGGCCCGAGAAACAAGAAAGACGCCCAACACCGAATCAATGAATATATCACGGCACAAGTCGTGCGTGTGGTGGGAGACGACATTGAACCCCGAATCGTGTCACTTCGCGAAGCGTTGGCAATTGCCGACGAACATGGTGTGGACTTAGTGGAGATTTCCCCGCAGGCCAACCCGCCCGTGTGCAAGGTGATGGACTACCAGAAGTACTTGTACGAACAGAAGAAAAAGCTGAAGGAAATTAAGGCCAACAGTGCCAAGACGGAAATCAAGGAGATCCGGCTGAGCCCGCAGATCAGCGATCACGATGTGGAGTTCAAGTGCAACCACGCCATTCGCTTCCTGCAGGACGGCTACAAGGTGAAGATCATCATGACTTTCCGCGGGCGCAGCATCATCTATAAGGACAACGGCGAACTCGAACTCCTTAAATTCGCCGAACGCCTCCAGGATTATGGCAAGGTTGACCAAATGCCCGTGCTCACTGGCCGCAACATGACCCTCCTCATGGTGCCCAAGCCGAAGAAATCGTAGAATATATACAAACACTTACATATAAACCTTTAAAATAATAAGAAATGCCGAAAATCAAAACGAAATCCGCTGCCAAGAAAAGATTCACTCTGACCGGCACCGGTAAAATCAAGAGACATCACGCTTACCACAGCCACATTCTCACCAAAAAGACCAAAAAGAGAAAACGTAATCTGGCTTACAGCGCCATTGTCGAACAAAATCTGGATCGCACCGTCAAGCAAATGCTCGGACAGTGCTAAATTAAGTTAATCACAAAAAAAATCAAATGTTTACGCGCAGTTCCCTAAGCGCCTCGTGCCACTGACGTAAACGGAAAGGAAAAGAAATTATGTCAAGATCAGTCAATCACGTTGCTTCAAGAGCAAGAAGAAAGAAGATTTTAAAACGCACCCGCGGTTACTTCGGAAAACGCAAGAACGTCTGGACCGTAGCGGTGAACTCGTGGGAGAAAGGCCAGCAATACGCCTACCGCGACAGAAAAGCGAAAAAGAGAAATTTCAGAAGCTTGTGGATCACCCGTATCAATGCGGGCGCCCGTGAATATGGAATGTCCTATTCTGTCCTGATGGGCAATTTGGCAAAGAAGAACGTTGCGCTCAACCGCAAAGCTCTCGCCGACCTCGCGATGAATAATCCTGAGGCATTCAAGGCCATCGTCGATTTGGTAAAGTAAACCGACCTGACCAATCATTTTTTAGTCAAGAGTGTTTGTTATATAAGGAGGAGGCCTTCATGGTCTCCTTTTTTTGTGTCAATAAAAGCCAGCAGCCGAAATCACAACGTTTTCTTCAACCTTTGCGTCAGCGGCTGCGCGTAGATGAAGTCGTTCAGCGTTTGGTTGTCGGAGGTGAGGATGTTGTCGCTGCTGCCGCGCCAGGCGAGGCGGCCCTGGTAGATGAAGGAGATGGTTTCCCCGATGGTGATGATGGAGTTGAGGTCGTGAGTGTTGACCACGGTGGTGGTGTTGAAGTCGTGGGTGATTTTGGTGATGAGCTCGTCGATGAGCAGGGAGGTCTTGGGGTCAAGGCCGGAATTGGGTTCGTCGAAGAAGAGATATTTGGGGTTGAAGGCCAAAGCGCGGGCGATGGCGGCGCGCTTCTTCATGCCTCCGCTCAGCTCCGCCGGGAACAGGTTGTTGGTGTTCACCAAATCGACACATTCGAGGCAGAAGTTGGCGCGATCGAGCTTTTCGCTCTCGCTCATGTCCGTGAACATGTCCAGCGGGAAGGTGACGTTTTCCTCAATGGTCATGGAGTCGAACAGCGCAGAACCTTGGAACACCATCCCCATCTCCTTACGGAGCAGCAATTTGTCCTTTTCCGGAAGGTTGTGGAACTCGCGGCCGCTGTAGAGCACTTTGCCCTCTTCAGGTGTATGCAGACCCACCAGACACTTCATCAGTACCGTCTTGCCCGACCCGGACCGCCCGATGATGAGGTTCACTTTGCCCTCCTCGAACTGCGTGTCGATGCCGAAAAGCACCTGCTTCTCGCCGAAATACTTGGAAACGTTGTTGACTTCTATCATAGGTTATCTACTGATTTTGACCGGCCATTTGCCGAATTGGCCGCAAAAGTACTTTTTTTTCGGGTACGGAAAGTACTTTTTTCAAGTTCGTTTCGTGCCTCTTACCGGCTCGGCCTCCAGCGGATTGTCGGGCCAGGCGTGCTTGGGGTAGCGGCGGCGGAGTTCTTTGCGGACATCGAAATAGGTTGATTTCCAAAAACTTCGGAGGTCGGTGGTGAGTTGCACGGGCTTGAAACCGGGTGAGAGGAGCTCCATTAGGACAGGGGTACCGTCAACCAAAGGGGTGTCAAGCAGACCGAAGCACTCCTGCAGGCGAACGCGCAACACCGGAGCTTCAGCCCCGATGCGGTACTCCAGACGGATGCGGCTGCCAGTGGGAACGACAACATGTGTCGGTGCCAAGCGGTCCACGGCCTGCTGTTGATCGTAAGTGAGACGACTCCAGACAACTTCGCAGAGGTCGAGTTTTTTCAGTTCGGCCGTGGTGGTGGCTTTGCCGATGTAGAGCGGTCCCCAGTCGGGGGCACTTTGGCAGATGGCATCATTGTCCACGGGAGGAAGTCCAAGCTCAGGATGTCGTGTGGCGATGAAGGCGATGCGCCGCTGCAGATTCCGCACCTCGTCGGTAAACGACAGCATCGAGGGACCGTCTTTGACGATGGCCTCGCAGATGACCTGTTGCACAGCCTCCCGGTGGTCGCCGGAGAGCGGTTTCGACTCCAAGAGGATATTGCCGATACGTCGTTCGCGGCGGGCCACCACCGAGCCGGACTTGCCGTCCCAAAAGATGCTTTCTCGGTCAGTGGCATACGGGTGCAGGTCAGAGACATCGACAATGCTGGCCAAAAACACCTTGCCTGTGCCACCGGCCTTTCGGTGCATTGAGGCGGCGACAATCCACTCAGCTCCAACCATCGCATCCGAAGTCTCTACGGCAACCAATTCGCCACCAGACAGTTGAAATATGCCTGCGCCATTTTTCCATACTTTGCCGATACGTTCCGGATAGGCCGAGGCCAAGAAGGTCCCCACCTCGTAAGGATTGACAGGCGCATTGTCCTCACGGCAATGAATCATTTCACCATACTGGTTGGCAATTTTGATGATTCGTTCCCAGCGGCCCGATTGTCCGTTTTTGCGTTCCCGTCGCAGGGCATCGAGTCGAGTGGCCGCTGATACATCTCCCTCGCCTGCCATCGGGTCTTTCTCTTCCAAGAGGGCTGCGATGTCGGCAGCCAATGATTTTCGCTGTGGGCTGTCTGCCGAGAGCAGCATACGGGCGATGCGCGGGTGACAGGGCAGTTTCGACAAGGACTTTCCTTGCCGCGTCACTTTGCCTTCATTGTCCAGTGCCCCAAGTGATTGCAGAAGCATTCGGGCGTGGACGAGCGACGACTTGGGTGGCGGTGTCAACCAAGGCAGTCGCTCCACCTCGCGCTCTCCCCAGATGGCGGCATCAAGTACCAACGACGTGAGGTCGGCATCCAAGATTTCGGGCTTGCGCACCGTCTCCATGCGGACTTCGGAAGCCTTCGACCACAGCCGATAGCAGATGCCTGGTGCCACGCGCCCGGCACGTCCTGTGCGTTGTGTGGCCATGTCCGTCGAGATACGCACCGTTTCCAATCGGTTCAGTCCGCTGCGGGCATCGAACATCATCTTGCGGCAGAGTCCGCTATCGACCACCACGCGCACGCCCTCGATGGTGAGCGAGGTTTCGGCGATGGGTGTCGCCAGCACCACTTTCCGTCCGCCAGGCGGACTCGGTGCGATGGCGCGCGCCTGTTCATCGTTGGACAATAAGCCGTAGAGCGGGTATATCTTTGTATCTCCGAGACTGTTAGAAAGGAGTTCCGCCACGCGGCGTATCTCGCCTTCGCCCGGCAGGAACGCCAGAATGTCGCCCTCGTGCTCGCGGTGGGCTTGCAATATTGTTTTCGCCGTCAGCTGCGAAACATTCATGATGTCAGCCTCTTCCTGCGTGTGTATCACCTTCACGGGGAACATCATTCCTTCGCTCTCCAACATGGGGCAACGCAGCGCCTCCTTTAATGCCGCCGTGTCTATCGTGGCCGACATCACGACGATGCGCAGGTCGTCGCGCAGCAGCTGTTGGCACTGTCGGGTCAGGGCAAACGCCTCGTCGGTGTTCAGGCTCCGCTCGTGGAACTCGTCAAAGACCACCACCGCTACGCCCTCCAGAGCAGGGTCGTCGAGCAGCATTCGTGTAAGCACGCCTTCGGTCACCACCTCGATGCGCGTCTGTTCGGAGACTCTGCTCTCGAACCGTATGCGATAGCCTACCGTCTTACCCACGTTTTCGTCCAACAGCCATGCCATCCGCGACGCAATCTGCCGCGCCGCCACCCTGCGAGGCTCCAGCACGATGATTTTCTGAGATTGGAGACGGGTGGGTAGCGATTGAAGCAGCGTGAGTGGCAGCAGCGTCGATTTTCCCGCGCCTGGTGCCGCCGTCACGATCGCCGCCGTAGAAGTCCGCAGCGTCTCGTTCAGCGCCGCCGCTATCGCCGCCACAGGCAGCCGATCCAGTTCGTTTTTCAGTCGGTCAGTCATATCCGTTTCGTGTTATTGCAATTTTTTTATCGCCGACACAAACCTTCACCGTTCCAAACCCAACAAGGATTCAGGCATCATACATTGGTCAACCAAAAAAGCATGGTTCTTATCTAAACTGTCGAGCCCCACGCTGCTCATTGTTTACAACATGATATCCGTAATCAACACGTTGAGTATCAGTATAATGAAGCTTGACACCACAATCCCTTGCGTGCTGGCCTTGCCGAGTTCCAAGGCGCCGCCCTCGATGCGGTAGCCGTAGAAGGAGGCGACGGTGGACATGACAAAGGCGAAGACGCAGGTCTTGGTCAGCGCATAAACGACGTCATAGACGCGGAAACAGTAGGTGAGCCCGTCCATAAACGCGTACGTGGTGGTGCATCCGGTGAGCCAGACGGTGACATAGCCGCCTGTGAGCGCGAATGCGATACTGAACACGCAAAGAATGGGATTCACGATAACGGAGGCCAATACTTTCGGCAATACCAAATACGAAGCGGGATTGATGCCCATAACCTCTAAAGCATCAATCTGTTCCGTCACGCGCATGCTGCCAATTTCCGCCGTGATGCGCGAACCGAGGTTGCCCACCAACAGCAGGCTGATAATCGTCGGGCAGAGTTCCATCACGATGGAGGTGCGGGCCACAAAGCCCACCGTCCAGGAAGGAATCCAACCGCTCTCGATCTGCAAGGCCGTCTGCATCGTGATCACACTGCCCATGGCGAGCGACACGATGCTGACAATCAGCATGGAGCCGATGCCCATGGCGTCCATCTCGAAAAGCCATTTTTTCAGAAACACAGACCATTTGGTCGGCTTGCTGAAAACCTGGCGCAGGAAAATGAGATATTCGCCAAACGTGGCGATGGCTTTGCGGAGCATTTACTTCAGTTTGATGTTCAGTTCGTCCAACTGTTTGGGATCGATAGGGGTGGGAGCGGGCAGCATGGTGTCGCGGCCGGCGTTGTTCTTCGGGAACGCGATGAAGTCGCGGATGCTGTCGCTGTCGCTGAGCACGGCGCACAAACGGTCGAAGCCGAAGGCGATGCCACCGTGAGGCGGGGCGCCGTACTTGAAGGCGTTGATGAGGAATCCGAACTGGCTCTGCGCCTGTTCCTCGGTGAAGTTTAGGGCCTTGAACATGCGCTTCTGCAAGTCCGGACGGTGGATACGGATAGAGCCGCCGCCGATTTCCGAACCGTTGATGACCAGGTCGTAGGCATTGGCCAGCACCTCGCCGGGACGGCTTTCGAGCCAATCTTCGTGCTCCGGCTTCGGCGCGGTGAACGGGTGGTGCATGGCGTAGTAGCGTTGCGTCTCCTCGTCCCACTCCAAGAGCGGGAAATCGACCACCCACATCGCCTTGTACTCGCCGGCCTTGCGCAGCCCGAGACGGTTGCCCATTTCGAGACGCAGCTCGCACATCTGCTTGCGCGTCTTCATGGCCTTGCCGGAGAGGATGAGGATGAGGTCGCCGGCGTGTGCGTCGCAACGTTCGGCCACCACTTTCAGATCGTCCTGCGTGTAGAATTTATCGACGGAGGATTTGTACGTACCATCTTGATTGCAAAGGATATAGACTAAGCCGGCGGCACCCACGCGCGGACTCTTCACAAACTCGGTGAGGTTGTCGAGCTGCTTGCGGGAATAGTTGCCGCAGCCCTCGGCCTTGATGCCGACAATGAGCTCGGCCTCGTTGAAGACCTTGAAATCCTTGTGCTGCAGCACATCGTTGAGCTCCACGAAGCGCATTCCGAAACGGGCATCGGGCTTGTCGGAGCCGTAGAATTTCATCGCATCGTGCCAGGTCATGCGCTCCAGCTTGCCGATTTCCATTCCCTTGAAAGTGCGGAAGATATGCTGCACGAGACCTTCGAACAGGTTGAGGATGTCCTCCTGTTCGATGAACGACATCTCGCAATCGACTTGGGTGAACTCGGGTTGGCGGTCGGCGCGGAGGTCTTCGTCACGGAAGCAGCGCACGATCTGGAAGTAGCGGTCCATGCCAGCCATCATCAGCAGCTGCTTCAGCGTTTGCGGCGACTGCGGCAGGGCATAGAACTCGCCGGGGTTCATGCGGGAGGGCACGAGGAAGTCGCGGGCGCCCTCGGGGGTGCTGTTCACGAGGAACGGCGTTTCGATTTCGAGGAATCCTTGTCCGCTCAGGTATTTGCGGATCTCCAGACCCAGTTTATGACGGAAGATGAGGTTGTTCTTCACGGGGTTGCGGCGGATGTCGAGGTAGCGGTACTTCATGCGCAGCTCGTCGCCGCCGTCGGACTCGTCCTCGATGGTAAACGGCGGGACTTCGGCCTCGTTGAGCACATTCAGTTCGTGCACCTCGATTTCGATGTCGCCGGTGGGAATATTCTTGTTCTTGCTGTAGCGTTCAATGACCGTGCCGGTCACTTGGATGACCCATTCGCGGCCTAGTTTCTCGGCGCGCTCGCAGAGTTCGGGGTGCTCTTCATGGTTGAAGGCCAATTGCGTGATGCCGTAGCGGTCGCGCAAGTCAATGAAAATCATGCCGCCCAGATGACGGATCTTCTGAATCCAACCGCTCAACGTCACGGTCTGCTGAATGTTTTCAAGCGTCAGCTCGCCACAGGTATGTGTTCTATACATATTTGATAGGAATATTATAATCAATAAAAAAACGGCCGCAAAGGTACAATTTTTTTGGATTTTTATCCTATCCCAAGAATTATCCAAAATCTTACGTTTATAAAATGAAAAAACACAAAAAAAGTAAGATTATGAAAATCAGATCAAAGCGGTGATTGCGAATTAATCGTATTTTTGCCCCCGGCTGTCACCTTTTCACTTTTTCACGTTATGATTATAGTGAACAGTGATAAACCGACATGGCTATGTATATTAGAAACTACTTCCTTAAGCAGCCCCGAAGAGGCAAAACGCACGAAGTGCAATTAACCCCACACAAGCGCAGCGCAGTGTGGGGCTTGGCACCGATGACAAGTTCGGACTGCGGAGACAGCGATACCGGTACGCGCAGCGCAATACGTGTGTGTCTGTCCCTCATCATCGTCGTCCTCCTCGCCCTCGCCTCTCCCCTCTCCGCCCAGCACCGCGACACCCTGTACGTGGTGGAGGAAGAGCCGGTCTATGACACCCTCTTCGTGCACGACACGCTGCGAGTGCACGACACGTTGGTCCCGATGCAGACGGACAAAAACCAACCCGAAAAACGGAAATCAAAAGTCAGCTATTATCATGCTCTTGGGGTGGATTATGTCCTTCAACCCTTTGCGATGGAGTATGACAATCAGAAATATTACGAAATGGGGGTTCGTTTGCATGTACTGAACGGTATCCAATTTAACCCTTGGCTGATACTTTCGCTGGATTTTCAATTTGCATACACGCATGGCTACGACGAAGATTTGACATTCGTTATGCCTATGAAAGGTATCTCCAACGGTTCCAAAAACGGCCTCAGGTCTTTTGAAAACGTCGGTTTCAAATTGGGTTTGGACTTCCGATACCGTTGGTTCAACAGGTTCAAATGGAGTCCTGTCATAGGCATTGCAGGTGGTCCGTCCATAGAATTGACTTCCTACCCGTTACAAGATGGAGAATTCAAGAGTTATTGGGGATGGGGTGGCTATATATCCAATTATCTTGGTTGCAGCTACCGATACCGGAACAACAAACAATTGTGGTTCGGGGCAAGCTGGACTGTCGATTTTGGATATGTTTTCATTGCGATACCATTACTTGGCTTCAGGTTTGAAATACAGTTGTAGTGAACGTGAACGGACCAACATTTTTATTTTTGCCCCCGACTGTCACCTTTTCACTTTTTCACGTTATGATATTAGTGATTAGTGATCAGTGATCAGTGAGTGGTGGGCAGGCAGTCGGTAACCGTATCGAATGGACAAGGCGAAATTTTGGGAGAAGCAGTACCGGAGGGGTCACGGCAGGATTGTCGGGATCTGCTACCGCTATGTCAACGACTGGACGGTGGCGCAGGATCTGGCGCAGGACGTGTTCCTGAAGGCAATGGAAACCTTCAAGGCCTACCGCGCCTTCGGCCGCTTCGACGCCTGGCTGACCCGCATCGCCGTGAACCACTGCATCGACTACCTGCGCCAGAAGCCCGATTTCATCGTCTTGGAGTCGGAACCCGCCGCCGAACGCCCAGACGAAGACACCGAACCGATTTGGACCGCCGACTTCACAGAGAAGGAGCTGTTGGAAACCGTCCAACAGCTGCCGGAACAGCAACGGACGGTCTTCAACCTCTACGCCATCGAAGGATACTCGCACCGGCGCATCGCGGGACTGCTCGACATCTCGGTGGCCTACTCCAAGCAGTTGCACCACCGGGCCCGCGTGCGTCTGGGCCAAATGCTCACAGACAAATACAAACAAAAAGAGAACAAGAGGAAAGGATTGCTTATGATACCCCTGCTTTTTATCCTGAAACGAACCAACGCCGATTCCCGCCGGTTGGACCGGTTGTACCGTTCCAAATTGTCGGGATTGCGGATGGAATCCGCCGCTGGAATCGTCCAAACGGCGGCCACCTCCCCGGGCAAATTCGTCACCGCCATCGCGGCGCACAAGGCCACCCTACTCCTTGTCACGGCCGCGGGCGTCACGGGCGGCGCCGTCGGTTGGCAGGCGGGTCGTCACCACCCCGTCGCCCCGAACCCGGCCAATGATCCGTCCCCGATGGTAGAGACGGTGCGCGCAATGTCTCCAGACACGGTGGCGTCTCCGGACACGAATACCTTGACGGAACCCATTGTGGCGACAGATTCCGTTGTAGGAACAAATTCCGTTGTAGGGGCGAAATCTGTTGTAGGGGCGAATAATTATTCGCCTCTACGGACCCACACCGAAACGTCACCCGCGACCGTTGTCGTGACACAATCCGACACCTTACTGAAAATGGAAGAAACAACGAATCCCGCCCCCGTCATCATCACCCAAAAGGTGCCCGTCCGCCGGACCGTCGTGATCCGCGACACCACCATTGTGTCGGACACGGTGTATCAAGTGGATGGGGAGCAATGATTGACCCGCCGTAAGAAACTGAATTTTTTGTACTTTTGCACCGCATTTTCAAGAATGCGGCAAAACCATTATGTAACCCCTCGTAGAGACGCAATGCATGGTGTCTCTGCAGACCGGAAAAAACTGATTTGACAATTGTAAGACAGTGATATGGCAGATTATCAAGATGATAACATTATAACCCTGAATT
>CAMVBK010000026.1:0-43297 GCA_947165685.1 uncultured Bacteroidales bacterium
ATAAAGCTCAACAACTGCGAGAAACAGAAGCGTTGGGAATGGGAGAACATACAGGCCAAGCTTTTTCGCGTGAGTATTAAGGGGCTTGCACTCAGCCAGTTCCAGCAGTCAGGCGCCTTCTTCATCAACGAGACCAAGAACATCCTTATCTCGTTTGTCTCCGCCGCCGCCGTCATCAAGGGTGACATGACCTTGGGTATGATGACCGCCGTGCAATACATCATTGGTCAGCTCAATGCCCCCATCAACCAGATGATCGGATTCATCCAGTCGGCGCAGGATGCGAAAATCAGCCTGGAACGATTGGGGGAGATCCACAACCGCGAGGACGAGGGATCTCAATGTACAATGTACAATGAACAATGTACAATGATTGGGGATATGTCGAATTCCGATGTCGTAGGGACGTATCGCATACGTCCAATGGATTTACGAATGGAAAACGTCACGTTCCGTTACGATGAATTGTCGGACAACGTGTTGGAAGACATTACGTTGGAGGTTCCGGCGGGCAAGGTGACGGCCATCGTGGGGATGAGTGGCAGCGGTAAGACCACGATAGTGAAGCTGCTGTTAGGCTTTTATCCGCCGAAAAAAGGGGAGATTCTGACGGGTGGCATGAATTTGAAAAACATCCGGCCGTCAGACTGGCGGGCGCGTTGCGGGGCGGTGATGCAGGACGGCTTCATTTTTTCGGACACTATCGCCCGCAACATCGCAGTGGGAGAGGAACGTATTGACGGTCAGCGGTTGCTCAACGCCGTGCGGGTGGCTAACATTGAGGAAATGATAGATGGGTTACCGTTGGGCTACAACAGCAAAATCGGGCAGGAGGGCAAGGGCATCAGCCAGGGACAGCGTCAACGCATCCTCATCGCCCGCGCCGTCTATAAGAATCCTGACTTTCTGTTCTTTGATGAGGCCACCAACGCCTTGGACGCCAACAACGAGAAAGTGATCATGGAGAACCTCCAGCAGTTCTTCAAAGGAAGGACGGTGGTGGTGGTGGCGCACCGCCTGAGCACGGTAAAGAACGCCGACCAAATTGTGGTGCTCAACCACGGGCGTATCGTTGAGGTGGGCACGCACGAGCAGCTGACTGCCCTGCGCGGGGAGTACTTCGAATTGGTGAGAAATCAGTTGGAAATGGGGGGTGGATAGCGGTGTATTGTGAATAGTGGTTTGGAATTGGCTCAGCTGGGTGAAATGGTCTTGTTGATGGTCAAGTAATTTTTCACAAGTTTCAGATAATCAGGTGTGTATTGTGATTTTGCGTCGCGAATGGAGAGTGTCGTTGTTGTTTCCATTTGCGGTGAACGGCCATACTCCCGCACGATACGACTGACGGGTTTGGCAGCTGTCGGCCGAATGAAAACGGATTTTCGGACATGCCATTTGCCCACTGTGAGCGCATGAAATTCTTCCATTTCCGCTGGCGGCAGAATCAGTGCGAAACGACCATTTTGGGAAAGCAGTTTATCGACACCGTCCACTAAATCGTCAAACGAAAGCTGCCCATCACCGTGCTTGCTTTGCAAGCGTCCCTTTTCTTTGGGTTTCAGGTTGTTGTGAAAAAACGGAGGATTGCTTACGATTAAATCGAATTTTGTTGCGTCGCATTGGTTGGCGAACTCTTGCAGACTGATTTTCTCGAAGCGGAAACAATGAAGCGGCAACAGCGGAAACTGTTGTGCATTTTCTTGTGCTTCAATAATGGAGTCTGAATCCACATCGATGCCGATAATTTTAGGAATTGTTTGTCTGTCAACAAGTTGCTGTGCGATGCAAAAAGCTATAACCCCGCATCCGCATCCTATGTCCAATATGTTGAGTGCTGGTGGTGCTTGCGTGAGCGTAGCCAACAGCACGGCATCCGTCCCGATTTTCAGCGTACACCGTTCATGGGACAAATCAAAACGCTTGAAATGAAACATTTACGAGCAATAAACCTCCAACAGTTTTGCTTTCCCGTCAGGTACAATCTGCATCTGTTCCACTTCAGCGGGCACCAGTGCCACCTCGCCTGTCCCTAACCGTTCTTTGAAAGCATCGGACACCATGAACGCATTGCCTTCCAGGCAGATATATATTACAAACGAATCTAAATTGACAAATGATTTCTGAACTTGCATATCCATTTCCAACAGGTTGGTGTTGAAGAAGGGGGACTGCACAAGCGTCACGGTTTTATTCATCTCGTGCTTGTAATGTACTTGGAAATCATCCAGATTCTTTTCGGCATGAATCGCTTCGAAAGCTTCTTCGGTATGTAATTCGCGGCTGTTGCCGTTGTCATCCACGCGGTTCCAGTCATAGATGCGGAAGGTGATGTCGGAAGGTTGCTGGATTTCCGCCAAAAGTACCCCTTTGCCGATGGCGTGCACAGTTCCGGCGGGAATCATGAACGTGTCACCGGGTTTTACGGGATAGAATTTGAGAAAATTTTCCAATGTGCCCTGCTCAACGGCATCCAGATATTGTTGGGCGGTGATTTTCTTGTTGAAACCGACATACAGTCCTGCGCCTTCGTCAGCTTGGATTACGTGCCACATTTCCGTTTTTCCGTTTTGCCCGTAGTGCTCCTGTGCGAAATCATCATCGGGATGCACCTGCACGGAGAGATTGTCCTGTGCGTCGATGAATTTGACGAGCAGGGGGAAACCGAGCCCGTATTTTTCATAATTCTTTTCGCCCACCAGGTCTGTGAGGTAAATTTCGAGCAGCTCGTTGAGATTGTTTTCGGCGAGGAAACCGTTGGCTACCACCGACTCATCGTCCACGATACCAGAGATTTCCCAGCTTTCACCGCAGTTTTCCAACGGGCTGATTTTATGTTTGAGGATGGTTTCGATTTTGTTGCCGCCCCAGATCTTTTCCTTCAGGATGGGCGTGAATTTCAAAGGGTATAGATTTGTCATATTTTATTGTGCAGAATAATAGTTTCGATTCTTGTGCTGGTAGTCGGGCATCGGCTTGTCGGGATTGGAGCCGCGCACGTTCTTCTGGAACACCCATTTGCCGTCCTCTTCGATGAAGCCTTGGTTTAGACTGGATTCCGGCACCATGTAGGCGGGCACGTTCTTCATGGATTCATCCATCGGAATCAGCTCCTCGAAGATGATCATGTCACAGCGCATCCGCTTGTAGTCGTAATCGTGCGTCTTGGGGTTGTATTTCCCCGTGCTGACCAGATATTCTTGGTTCTCGTAGTTGAGCAACATAGAGGCGTTCTTGGAATATTCGAAGATGACCCGTGCCACTTTTTCGGGATAGTTTTTGAATACACGGCCTCCGAAGATCGGGGTCATTTCTTTGTTAAAATGCAGGATTTCAATAATTTTCTGGTTTGTAAAAAGGTCATTCCCGTTCCAGCCGAGCAGCGTGTAGTAGGTGGTGTTCTTTTCCTTCACTGGAATCAGTTTGTAATAGACTGCGCCGTACCAGCGGTTGTGGTTGCCGACGAGCGTCTTGGGATAGTCGATGTTCTGGCGCTTGTCGTACAGCGGATAGAGCACATATTTTTTCCGGTTGTCGTTATAGACGTGTATGAAGCCGAAATTCTCGATGTCGTAGTTGTTTTTCAACACATACCAGGTGAAGACTTTGAAGACATTATCGGGGGAGGCCAGCACGCTGAAATTATGGACGGAATCCCAGGTGTGTTTGTAAGCATCTGGCATTTGCAGCACCTCTTCGAGCAGCGACATGAAATCCTCGTTCAGCGCCAATCGGGATGTTTCGTCCGGTTCCGCCATCACTTGGTCACGCAGATGGATGAGGCTGTCTTCCCACATGCGAAAGTCGGGCTTTTTCTGAGAGAAAGCCGTCATTCCGCACAATAGGACCAGTGTCAATATACCCGAAATATGTTTCAACATCTTAGAATAACTTGCAAAAATACAAAATATTGCACTATGTTTTGGCAATATGAAGTTTTTTTACGGATACATTACTTGAAAGTTGCAATTACGTCTATTTTATTAGATCTAATTGCAACTTTTTCTGTCTTTATTTTGAACATAGAAACTTGAAGAAGCAAGTTTCAATAGTCGAAAGGGGAGAGGAAGGAAGAAAACGATTCACCGCGAAGATCCTTTTCGGAGGTGATGGGGTTGTCAACCTGCCAATTGATGTTTAAATCCTTGTCGTTGAATAAGATACAGCCTTCAGATGCTTTGTTGTAAAAGTTGGAGCATTTGTAGGCGAATACGGTGTTGTCCTCTAAAGCGGCGAAGCCATGGGCAAAGCCGACAGGAAGGTAGAATTGCCGGAAGTTGTCGGCCGTGAGGAGAACGGACTCATATTGTCCGTATGTAGGGCTTCCTCTTCGGATGTCAACGGCAAAGTCCAGGACAGCGCCTTGAAGCACTCGCACCAATTTGGCTTGGGCGAAAGGAGGCTTCTGAAAATGCAATCCGCGGACGACCCCTTTTTGCGAACAGGACTGGTTGTCTTGGACGAACTTGTCGGTGATACCTAACGCCTTGAATGATTGTTCGTTGTAGCTTTCAAAAAAATATCCGCGATCATCTTTGAAGATAGTCGGTTCCACAACAAGCAATCCTTCGATTTTGGTTTTAGTCACATGCATGATGATGGTCTTAAGTTGTTGAATAGATTTGGTTTACACCGCCACATCCGCCTTGATGTGCGGGTGAGGGTCGTAGTTTTCCAACGTGAAGTCCTCATACTGGAAGTCGAAGATACTTTTGACATCGGGGTTGATGCGCATTTGCGGCAGCGGACGCGGCTCGCGGGAGAGCTGTAACTTGGCCTGTTCCACGTGGTTGGAGTAGATGTGCGCATCGCCGAAGGTGTGCACGAAGTCCTTGGCCTTCAGCCCGCACACTTGCGCCACCATCATCGTCAGCAGGGCGTAGGAGGCGATGTTGAAGGGCACGCCGAGGAAAACGTCCGCGCTTCGCTGGTAGAGCTGGCACGAGAGCTGCCCGTCGTTGGCGTAGAACTGGAACATCGTGTGGCATGGAGGTAGCGCCATCTGATCGACATCCGCCGGGTTCCACGCACTCACGATAAGCCGCCGGGAATCCGGATTGCGTTTGAGCTGCTCGATCAGGTTGGTAATCTGGTCAATGACGCGGCCGTCGGGAGCCTCCCACGACCGCCACTGCTTACCATAGACCGGCCCGAGGTCGCCGCGCTCGTCCGCCCACTCGTCCCAAATCGTCACGTTGTGGTCGTGCAGGTACTGGATGTTTGTGTCGCCACGCAAGAACCACAACAGCTCGTAGATGATGGAACGCAGATGCAGCTTCTTGGTAGTCAGTAAGGGAAAGCCCTTCTGCAGGTCAAACCGCATCTGGTAACCGAAAATGCTGTAAGTGCCCGTACCTGTTCGGTCGGCCTTGTAGTGACCCTCATCAAGGATCGTGCGCATCAGGTCTAAGTACTGCTTCATCTTTGAGTTTGTTAGTGATTAGTGATTAGTGAATAGTGATCAGTGATCAGTCACAAGTCATACGTCACGCGGGGACTTCCAGACTTTCGAGCACATCGAGCACATTCTCCAAACGGGTCTCCTTGACTTTTTCAATTTGGCCTTTGTCGCAGAGGGTGGCCATTTCAGGGTTGATGGGCAGGCGATCCAACAGTTTGATGTTGAATTCCTTGGCTACCTCTTCGGCGTTGCTTTGGCCGAACACGGAAATCTTTTCGCCGCAGTGCGGGCAGGTGATGTAGCTGTAGTTTTCGATGAGGCCGAGGATGGGGATGTTCATCATGCCAGCCATGTTGACGGCCTTGCTCACGATGAGGGAGACCAGCTCCTGCGGGGAGGTAATCATCAAGATGCCGTCGAGGGTGATGGTCTGGAAGACGGTCAACGGCACGTCGCCGGTGCCGGGAGGCATGTCAATCAGCAGGAAGTCGATGTTTTCCCAGATCACTTCGGTCCAGAACTGCTTCACCATGCCGGCGACCAACGGACCGCGCCACAGCACGGGCGACTTCTCGTCGGCAATCAGCAAATTACTGGAAATCACCTCAATGCCGGTTTCGGTAACGGCGGGATAAACTCCTTGCTCGCTGCCGCGCACCATTTCGTGGAGGTTGAACATTTTCGGGATGGAGGGACCGGTGACATCCGCGTCGAGGATGCCCACGCGGTAGCCCTTGCGGCGCAACGCCACTGCCAACAACGAGGTGACGGAGCTCTTGCCCACGCCGCCCTTGCCGCTCACCACGCCAATGACTTTCTTGATATTGCTCAATGCGTTCGGTTTCTCGTGCAAATCTCTGCTTCCGCAGTCTTTCTGACTGCATTCCTGACAATTGTGATTACATTCGCTCATATTCTCTTACTATATTTTATATGAATCTGAGCGGCAAAGATACGATTTTTTTTGGACGTGAGACGTAGGACGCGAGACGTGAGAATATGGGAATCGGAACAAAATCTGCCATGATTCAAAAATTGAAAGCAAAAGGTTTTACATACGATGCAACACTTGATATGCTAGGAGGAGAGTTCAATGGTCAGCCTGTATTCATATCCGTTGTGACAGAGAATAATAAAGTTTATCGAATTTGCATATTTGGCAAAAATGAAACCGCAGAATCTCAAATAAAGATTCGATTTAATACTTTGTGTCGCCAATTTGAGAAGAACGGACAATTTCACATTCTCTTTTGAACCACAATTTGGGTACGAAATCGCTTTTGGCATAACCGCAACAAGTGCAGGTGTCTGGTTTGCCTATCGTTTTTAACGTTGTGGGTTAAGGAGAAGTGTTCTCTTTCCCCGCACACCTGACGGCATGCGATTGGAGACGCTGGAAGTGTCTTCTCCCACCTAAGCCAACAGCCAATAGCTAAAAGCCAATAGCCGAAAGAAACCCGTCGCAGCCCTCCTGCACGTCGTCCCAGGTGGCCTGGAAGTCGCCGGTGTACCAGGGGTCGGCTACGTCGCGTGGGTGTCCGGTGTAGTCCATCAACAGCGAAATCTTGCCGTCCACGTCTTGCCCGACAATGCGCTGGATGTTCCGCCGGTTGTTCTGGTCCATGATGATGATGTAGTCGTAATAGTCGTAGTCGGTGCGGGTCATCTGGCGGGCGGTCTTGCCGTCGCAAGAGATACCATGCGCCGCCAACATCCTGCGGGCCGGCGGATAGACAGGGTTGCCGATCTCCTCGCGGCTCGTCGCGGCGGAGGCGATCTCGAACTGCGCGGAGAGTCCCCGCTCCGCCACCTTTTGCTTCATTACGAACTCTGCCATGGGACTGCGGCAGATGTTGCCGTGGCATACAAAAAGGATTCTGGTTTTCGTCACTTTTGATTTTGTATGTTCACTTGTACTGGGCATAATTTTCAGGCGATTTATATTTTCCAAGCCTCGCGCACCCGTTTCGTTATGGTCTCTTCGTCAAAGCCTACCTCTTTGTATAGGTGCGGAATGTCGCCATGCGAGATGAAACGGTCGGGCAGGGCGATGTGCAGCAGGTGGTTACGAAATCCTCTTTTTTCCAGAAATTCTGCTGTTTCGGAGAACAGTCCGCCCTTTTCGGTGCCGTCTTCCACGGTGATCCAAACGGGATACTGGTCTGCAAATGTTGCCAATGCGCTTTCGTCCAACGGTTTGAGGAACCGCACATCGAAATGTCCTGCGTGGATGTCCTCCTTCTCCAGTTTCTGCAGCACGTTCTCCACGGCGTTGCCCAATGGCCCGAGAGTGAGGAGCAGGACTTTTTCGCCTTTTCGGAGCAGTTGTCCTTTGCCGATAGGTAACACTTGCGGTTCGTTGTGCCAGTCGGTGAGGACACCGCGTCCGCGCGGGTAACGGATGACGAACGGAAGTCCGTGATTTTTTGCGTTTTGGTAGGCGGTGAGCATTAAGTTGCGCAGTTCATGTTCGTTGAGAGGCGACGAGACGATGAGGTCGGGAATGCAACGCAGGAAGGCCAAGTCGAAAACGCCCTGGTGTGTTGCACCGTCTTCTCCTACCAGCCCGGCGCGGTCGATGCAGAATACGACAGGCAACTTTTGTAGCGCCACGTCGTGGATTACTTGGTCGTAGCCGCGTTGCAGGAACGATGAATAGATGTTGCAGAACGGGATGTAGTCTTCGGTGGCCAGTCCTGCCGAGAAGGTGACGGCATGCTGTTCGGCGATGCCCACATCGAAGACGCGGTCAGGGAACTCTCTGTCCATGATGGTCAGCGAGCAGCCGGTGGCCATGGCGGGTGTGATGCCCACCACTTTCTCGTCCTTCCGGGCGAATTCCAGAATCGTGTTTCCGAAAACATCTTGGTATTTAGGTGGTTGCGCATTGTCTTCGGTACGGATGAGGGCACCGGTTTCGGGATCGAATTTTCCGGGGGCGTGGTATTGGGTCTGGTTCTGTTCCGCTGCCTCCAGCCCTTTTCCCTTGACCGTCAGCACGTGGAACAGCTTCAGTCCGGGCAGTTTTTTCAGCCCTTGCAACGTTTTCACAAGATAGATCACGTCATGGCCGTCGGCGGGACCGAAGTAGCGGTATCCGAGGCTTTGAAACCAGTTGCTACCGCCGAAGAGCCAGCCTTTCACCGAGTTCCCCATCTTGCTGAAGAAATTGGTGACGTGGTTGGGGTGGTTGGTGCGGAAGGTGAAGAAATTCCAGAGACGGTTTTTCATCCGGTTGTAGGCGGGGGAGGCGGTGATGGAGAGCAGGTATTTGCTCATCGCGCCGGTGCTCTTGTCGATGGATATTTTGTTGTCGTTCAAGATTACCAGCATGTTGACATCGCGGTAAGGGGCCTGGTTCATGGCTTCGAAGGCCATGCCGCCGCCGATGGCGCCGTCGCCGATGACGGCGATGTGGTTGCGTTTCAGGTTGCCTTCCATCTTTGCGGCCATGGCCATGCCGAGGGCAGCGGAGATGGAAGTGGAGGAGTGTCCCGTGCCGAAGGCGTCGAACTCGCTCTCCTCGCGGCGCGGGAACCCGCTGATGCCACCGTAGCAGCGGTTGGTGTTGAAAAGGTCCTTGCGGCCGGTCAGGATTTTGTGGCAGTAGGCCTGGTGCCCGACGTCCCAGATCAGCTTGTCATCCGGAGTGTCGAAGACGTAGTGGATGGCCACGGTCAGCTCCACCACCCCGAGGCTGGAACCGAGGTGACCCGGATGCCTGGCGGTCTGCTCGATGATGAAGTGGCGCAGCTCTTCGCACAACTGGGGCAGCTTCTCGACAGGCAGCTTCCGCAAATCCTCAACCGATTGTATATTGGATAGCAACTTGCTCATTTTCTTTCCGTTACTTGTTTATAGAAGTCGGTGATTTGCTGTGCGATGACCGCGTTGTTGTGGTGGATGGAAATGTAGTGACGGGCGTTTTCGCTGATGATGCTGCACAAGTCGGGCATGGCCACGCATTTGTTGACCACGGCCACGAATTCCTCGGGGGTGTTGGCGATGAAAAGGTGCTTTCCGTCTTGCACGTCAAGTCCTTCCGCTCCGATGGAGGTGGTGATGACGACGCGCCCCAGGGCCATGGCTTCCACAATCTTGATGCGGATGCCGCTGCCGGAAAGCAGGGGCACCACCATGATGTCGTGGTCCATCATGAATTCGTTGGCGTTGGGCACAGATCCGACCACGTTCACGTTCGTGTCGTGGCGGTTGCGGATACGGTCAGGGATGTCGTGGCCGGCCAGCGTGAAAGTGAGATTGGGGTGCACAGATTGAATTTCGGGCCACACCTCGTCCAGAAACCATTCGATGCCTTCCACGTTCGGCGACCAGTTCATGCTGCCGAGATGGAATAGCTTCGGCTGGTCGGTGGCAATGTAGTCGTCATCTTCCATGTCATAATTATCGACATTGATGCCGAACGGGATGACGATGCCCGGCACATTGGGCGCGGTGTTGTGGAAATACTGGAAATCGGGCTCGGAAATGGACATGTAGCCGTCCACTTCGTGAAGGATTTTCCGTTCCACGCGCTTGAGCTGGTACGCATTGACGCGATAGGCGATTTTCAGGACCGGATTGTGCTCGTTCTCCGACAGGCGTTCCCAGATTTGGTGCTCGATGTTGTGCAGGCGCAGCAGGATTTTCGCTTTCGAGTGCTTCCGGATCAGCGGGATGTAGGGCGCCATGTAGATGGACTCTATGTGGACGATGTCGAAGGGCTCTTTTTGGAGTACTTCGGTCAACTTGGCGGCCATGTTTTTGTGGTAAAACCGGCTGATATGGTAGGATTTTCCCGTGAAAAGGGTTTTCAGTGCCTCGATTTTATGCGGAGTGGTGTCGATATAGACTTGTTCGAAGCGAGTGCTCAGCAGATATTCCCTTGAGTAGGCCGACACCACGAAAGGATGCTTGGGTGTGGCCACGGCAAGCACTTTCACGTCCATGCCGCTGTCCATCAGGCACTGCGTGATATTGTGAATGGCGATGCAGCCGCCGTCGATGGCGGGCAAAGGCGTTTTATGACAAAGTTGAAGGATTTTCATCTCTTTTCTTGGAAAACAGTTTTATGTTTTTGAATCTGTTCACAATTTTGGCGTAAGTGTCGGGTGAGAGCACGGCCGTGTCCATGGTGGCGTGATAGGTCAAGAAGACGCATAGCGGCAATAGGATGAACGATGACATCCAGGTTCCGAACCACACGGGCATCGTGCTTCCCTTGGCTATTTTTTCGCCGATGACGGAGAGGGCGAAGTAAATCACGAAAAAGACCACGGTGAAAACCAGCGGGATGGCAATGCCACCCTTCCGGATGATGGACCCTAACGGCGCCCCGATGAAGAAAAAGAGCAGGCAGGCGACGGCCAGCCGGTATTTCCGCTGGAGTTCTATTTGGTACGACCACATGTAGGAGGTTCGGTAGGCGGCATCCGTATAGTTGAACTGCATGGAGTAGATGTATGAGCGGGAGGTGTTTTCGGCATGGTTCAGCACAAGGCTGCGCATTTCGGGGCTGAAAGCGTTGAGGTCGAATGCCAATGAGGTGTCTTGGGTCTTGAATTTTTCGTCATTACGGACGAAATTGTTGTAATAGTAAAGGTTCCCGAAAAAAACGTTGGCGGTATTCTCTTCATTGGCGCGAATTTGTTTCTTCATGCTGTCGATTTGGGTACTCAACTGCTTGTTGGTCATGGCGGAGGAATGCCCTTCAAAAAGTTCGGCATCCACTTGGCTCATGGAGAAATCGGACATGTCGAAACGCTTGTACTGTTTGTCGAAGTTGGCCCGCATCAGTGGGAGTTGCGAGGCTTTTCCGCGGCTCACACCCATGGAGGAGGTCTCGTCCCAGAAGGAGCCGTTGTGCAAGGTGAACAGCAGGTAGTGCTTGTCAGGGGTTACCGTCATGGTGCCTGATTCCGCATAGGTGACGGAGGTGTTGCCCTGTCGCCGCGAATGGTCGTAAATCAGGATGTCTTTCACTGTTTCGCCGTCGGGCATTTTCTTGCCTACGAGGATGGAGTAGTTGTCAAAGCCGTCGTAGAAAACACCCTCCTCGATGTTCAGGGCGGGTTTCTGTTCTTGGATGTCATAAAGCAACATCCTGAGTTTCAGGGATGCACGTGGGATGACTTGGTCGGAGACGAAGAAAGAGACGATGGTGATGACCACGGTCAGCAGGGCCAGTGGGGTCATCATCTTGCGCGTGGAAATACCTGCCGACTTCAGGGCGACGATTTCGTAGCGTTCACCCATATTGCCGAAGGTCATCAGGGAGGCCAGCATTACCGCCAACGGGAAAGCCATGG
This sequence comes from uncultured Bacteroidales bacterium, assembly GCA_947165685.1. Classification (GTDB taxonomy): domain Bacteria; phylum Bacteroidota; class Bacteroidia; order Bacteroidales; family WCHB1-69; genus F23-D06. The sequence continues at coordinate 11,707 of CAMVBK010000026.1, forward strand.
AACTGAGCGAGACGGCTGCGTAGAACAGCAGTTTCAGCATCACGGACACTTCCAGACCTTTACCTACAAGCTCATCCACCCATTTCCAGACGAACTGCATAAGCAGCACGAAGAGTGCCACGAAGAAGGTCAGGAAAAAGGGACCTAAGAAATTCTTGCAGAGGTATTTGTTGACGATTTTCACGAGAGGGAGCGATTAGTAATCCCCTAAGGTTTCGGGGAGTTGCGCTAATGCGGCGGCGGCCTGCTCGTCGTTAGGCGGCGTGCCGTGCCACTTGTGAGTGCCCATCATGAAGTCCACACCTTGGCCCATCTCGGTCTTCATCAGGATGGCGATGGGTTTCTGGTTGCCGGAGAGGGTCTTGGCCAGTTTCAGCGTCTGGATGCAACTCTTCATGTCATTACCGTTCATCTCCAAGACCATCCATTGGAAAGCCTCGAACTTGGCACGGAGGTTGCCGAGGTTCATCACGGCATCCGTGCTGCCATCGATCTGTTTCTTGTTGTAGTCAACGGTAACAATCAGGTTGTCAACGTGTTTTGAGCCGGCGAACATCAGTGCTTCCCAGTTCTGTCCTTCTTCGAGTTCCCCGTCACCGGTAAGCGTATAGACGAGGTGCTTGTCCTGGTTGGCTTTCTTGGCCAAAGCCGCGCCAATGGAGACGGAGAGTCCCTGTCCGAGGGAGCCGGAAGCCACACGGATGCCGGGAAGTCCCTCCACGGGAGTGGGGTGGCCCTGCAGGCGGGTGCCTAACTTGCGGAAGGTGGCCAGTTCCGAGATCGGGAAATAGCCGCGCCGTGCCATCACGCTGTAGAGCACGGGGCTGATGTGGCCGTTGGAGAGGAAGAACATGTCTTCGCCGTTGCCCTCGCGGGTGAAATGTTCGGGGTCAATCTCCATCGTGTCGAAATAGAGGGCCGTCAAAAAGTCGGCGCATCCCAGCGAACCGCCCGGGTGCCCCGATTTTGCGCTGTGAACCATACGGATAATGTCTCTGCGCACCTGCGCTGCAACTTCTTGTAACTTATTGATTTCCATAATTATATATTGTTTACTTTTTGCTATAATTGCGAATCCGCCATCGGATTTAATTTGCGGCAAAGATACTATTTTTTATGGAGCGATTGGTCGATATGTGGGGAGGAGAATCTATCAGCTTCCTATATCGTGAACTCCACGAACCCATCCGCCGCCTCGTCGCTTACCGCCTCGCTCTTGGCGTAGCTGAACTCTTCGCTTTGGAGTAGGGCTGCGAGTGTCATCGCGGGGTGCTGGTAGAGCAGGTCGAGCAGTTCGATGAAGTCGCGGATGACCTCGCGGGGCGTGATGTTCTGGTCGGCGCCGATGCGGCCGTACTCGACTTTGATGAAGGTCACGAGGTCGTCGGTGCTGACGCGGCGCGGGTAGCCGTAGAGGTCGGCGTGCATCTGCGCCAATTTCTCGCAAAGCACCAGCATCTCCTCGGCGGTGAGCGGCTCCAATCGGATGACAGGCGCGAGCAGGTCGCGGGCGCCCGGGCGCGAGAACTTGCCCTCAGCCAGGCGCGAGCGCAGCGCCTCGTAGCTATAGACCCCCCGCCGCTTGTCTTCCACGGCCTGTGGGGTCGCGCACATGATGATGCCCAAATACTTTGCTTTGCCCTGCAGCGTGTCGTTGTACATGGTCAGCATCTTCTCGTAGTTGTATTGTCGGGTGATGGTGTTCGGGATTTTGTAGAGATTCACCAGTTCGTCAATCATAACCATCATGCCCGCGTAGCCCGCCAGACGGAAGAAGGTGGCGAAAATCTTCAGATAGTCGTACCAGTCGTCGTCGGTGATGATCATGTTCACGCCCAGCTCCTCCTTGGCTTCTTTCTTCAGGTTGTATTCCCCTCTGAACCATCGGGTCACCTTTGCTTTGGTTTCATCATCGCCTTCCACATAGGCGTGGTAGTAGGCGGAAATCAGCTTGGCGAACTCGAAACCGTGCACGAGCTCGCTGACGGAGGCGGTGACGGCGTAAATTTTACGGTCCACCGTTTGCGTGAGAGCCGGGTCGCCGGGTGCAAGCCCGGTTTCTTGTACGGCCTCCGACTGCACGTTGCTGATCCAGCGGTCGAGCACAAGGGTCAGGGCACCGCCTTCGGGTTTAGTCTTGGTGGAGAGGTTCCCGATGAGCTCGCGGTAGGTGGCTAATCCCTGCCCGCGCGTGCCTTGTAGCCGTCGCTCGGGGGAAAGGTCGGCATCTGCGACAATGAATCCTTTGTCCATCACGTAGTTGCGGATGGTCTGCAGCAGGAAACTCTTGCCGGAGCCGTAGCGGCCCACGATGAAACGGAACGAGGCACCCCCTTCGCTGATGATATCGACATCGTGGAGCAGGGCTTCGATTTCGCTCTTGCGCCCGACGGTGATGTAGGGCAGCCCGATTCTCGGCACCACTCCGCCTTTCAGCGAGTTGAGCACCGTCTGGGAGATTCTTTTGGGTACTTTTCTGTTCTCTTCGTTCATAGTTTTTCGTTATATGTCCCAGGGCTCACTTCGTTCACCCTGGGTTGACATAGGTCGGGCTTTCAGCCCTTTTTGGAATGTCTGTTTTATCAATAATGTCATTGTCATTTCGTCCGATGTCAGGAGGACGGAAACTTTGCCTCGCCAGAGGACGCAGCACCGACAATTGTCCTCACATCCTCTATATAATCCTCCACGAGTTCTATATGGTCGCCGTCGCAGTCGAGAATACTGTCGCCGACCTCTTCGAAGAAAGCTTCGTTGAGGGTGTCGGCGACCACGGAGGGCATGAGATGGTGCGACCGTATCAGTTCGTCGGCGTTGCCGTCCGCAATCAGTGTTTGCAGGATCTGCGCATGAAGGCTGTCCAATTTTGCCAGTAGGGGGCTGGTTTCCAGATATATCGTTGATTCTGAGATGTTTGCTTGTTTCTTCGTAGTGGTGTTGATGGACGGTTCCTGCGGTTCGTCAGCCGCCAGGTCTTCATCAGTGAGTAGGCTTTCGCGGGTGACCACGGCCTCTTCGCGGATGTGGTCGAGGCGGTCGAGGTGGATGTGCACTTTCGGTTTAGCCGCCTCAAGGCGCGCCTGCCGGTCGGTCTCGATGACTGCGTCCACGTAAGGGGTGGCCCAGGCGTCATCGGCCCTTTCGCGCAGGGGGCGCTTCAGGTTCAGATAGAGGCGCAGCTTGCGGTCTGCCTCGTGCAGTAGTGCGTTGATTCGCTTCTTGTCGAAATAGAGCTCTTCGTACTTCTTCACCATCCATTTTCCGCCCTGGTGGAGATAGATACGACATTCGTTCAGCGGGTATTCGAAGTCCTGGAGCTCCCGTCGTTCCAAATAGACCGCGTTGGCGAGCGGGTACCAGGGGAGAGGCTTCCACGGACCGAAACAGGCGGTCATGAAGTCGATGCCGTTCTCGTGATAGTGGGCCAGTGTGTGTCGCCAGATTTCGGCGAAGAGGTGCATGCCGACCTCTTTCTTCTGTATGATGACGGGGGAGGCTTCGAGGTTTCCGGTGGCGAAACGGCTGAGGGCCAGAAACACCTCCTTGTCGGTCCGGTTGTCTGGGGCGCGCAGCACGGCAATGTGGTGGTCGCGGTCTGTCAGCCTCGGGTTGGCGTAGTCGTCCACTTTTTTCTGGGGAAGCCGGTGGATGATGGCGAGCTCCAGCATCCAACGTCGCAGGTTCTCTTCCATCCTTATGTCGGCAAAATATTCGTCCAAGTAGTCCGTCTCGAACTCTTGCATTTTCCATAGGCTCTCTTCCACGGAGGCGGTGCCGATGCCGTTCAGCAGCTCGTAGAGATAAAGGTAGGCGAAAGAGGTCGGCGTGGGCAGAAAATTTCCTTTCCGTGCTTCGGTGCGCCAAGTGAAATAGCCACGCAACTGCTTGATATTCAGGTCGTGATAAGTAGGAAAGTAATGCTTGAAATTCCCTTCCCACGGTTGGTCGTCCGTGTAGTCCTGCATGAACATTCCTTGATTGTAGAAGTTGAGGCATTTCTGCCGGAAAGAGCCGTCGCCGTAGTCATAAAGTCGCATCATCTCGCGAATCTTCTCCGGCACGTCCTGTCCGGATTGGGAATGAAGTTTCGCGGACTTGTCTAACGGGGTGTCGCCATAGACGGACGATGGGTTGTCGCCATTGTTGAGCACGATGGTGGCGGTGTCATTCGACATGGGGATTCCCAAGAAGCGTCCTTTTTTGAGATCTTCCTCAAGATTGTATTTTCCCTCAGTGTATGTCAGTTCCGATAGTGTCATAAGAAATGCAAAGATACACAAAAAAAGAAATCATGGCGATGCTTTAATTCGTTTTTTTTACCGATTAATAGTTGAATGGCATAATGGCAAATAAACTTCTCTTTTGTATGCAAATCACTATTTTTGTTTCTTTGCCTCAAAATAAAAACAGCGTATCTGCGTTAAAGGCAATTTTGATAAATAACATTGAATGAATAAGATAGGAGTATCGGAAAGAAAATTGTCTCGGAACGTTCGGAGACTGTTTGTCGTTAATATACTCCTTTTCTTCTTTTTTCCGGTCCGGGTCGGAGCCCAAACGCTGTCGGGAAGGATTTTCACCATTGGCGAAAAGGGCGACACGGTGGCCGTCTATATGGCACGGCTCCAATGGAAGAACACGACGGTGGGCACCTTCTCGGAAGTGGACGGCAGCTACAAGATTCCATTTATGAACACGGACACGTTGATTGTCCGATATTCGTTCTTTAAACCCGACACTGTTGTTGTGAATCGGCGCAAAAGGCAGCGCGATTTCATTATCAGTACATCCCAGTCGCTTCAGGAGGTGGTGATTTCCAAGAGAAAGAAGCCCAAATATGTCCGCAAAGGGAATCCTGCCGTTGAGCTGGTGGAAAAGGTAATCGGCAACAAGGACAAATATCGAATTGAGTCAGCGGAAAGCTATAAATCAAAGATTTACAAAAAGATGGTCATCTTGTTCGGACGGTTCGACATGGACTTCCAAAAGAACAGTTTCAATCGGCAGCTCGCTTTTCTGGAGAAGTATATCGACACCCTTTCGAAGGATTCTGTGCCCGTGCTGACCATTTCCCTGAGGGAGTCTCTCTCCGACCACTACTATCAACGGTCGCCCCGGAAACATATCAATTATTTGATTGCCAGACGAATGCAAGGGATTGACGAGGTTTTGGACGAGGAAGGAAAAGGTAACAACCTTAACGCTATGTTTACGGAAATCAACATCTTTGACAATGACATTGAGCTGATGCTCAACAAGTTTGTAAGCCCCCTCTCTTCCACATTGGCCACGCTGTATTACCACTATTTTATCACCGACACGGTGGAGGTGGATGGAGTGTCTTGTATTGAACTCTCCTTTGCGCCGGTGAACAGTCGCACATTCGGCTTTACCGGTCGCTTGTATGTTGTGAACGACAGCACCTACACCCTGAAGAGGTATGCCATCAACGTGCCTGTCAACATCAACATGAATTTTGTGAAGCAATTGCGCATCGAGCAGGAGTTTTTCAGAACCGAAGACGGTCTTTGGGCACCGAAAACGGCGCAGACATTCGCCTCGTTCGCCATTATTAAGCGGAAGAAAGCGCGACAGCTGTTTGTCCGTCAAGACATGCAATGGTACCAGTATGAACTGGGTGTCGCCATTCCTGACTCCGTGGACGCGCTACTGTCGGGCAACGAGGCCGTCTCTCCCAACGTCTCGAAATACAAGAGCGGGCGGTGGAAGAAGACGCGGCCTTATCCCCTGACTGCCAAAGAGTCGTTCATCGACAGTCTTTCGACGGAGCTCCGGCGGCTTCCCTCATACAAAGTATTGGAGAAGACAGCGGAAGTTTTCGCCACCGGGTATATTGCCACGGCCAAAGATCGGAAACTGAGCCGTTTCGACATCGGACCGATCTATAATATGGTCAGCTACAACCCGACGGAAGGGTTGCGGTTGCGTGTCGGCGGGATGACCACTGCCAAGCTGCACGACCGCTGGTTCCTGAACGGCTATCTCGCTTTCGGGTGCAAGGACTTGAAGCTGAAGTACAACGCAAATGTGGTACACAGCTTTGTGAAAAAAGAACGTCATATCAACGAATCCCCTAAACACGCCTTGACGTTCAGTGCTTGGTACGACATGGAGATGCCGGGGCAGAGTTACGGATACATGGACCGCGACAACCTGCTGATGTCATACGATGCCAGAGATGCGAGGCAGAACGCGCAATATGTGCGTCGCTACCGCGTGCGTTACGAGCATGAGTGGCCGAGCCGGTTCAGTGTCGATACTTGGCTGCAATATGAGAACAACGAGGCTACCGGCGCATTGTCTTATTGGCGGGTCAACCGGGATGGCACTGCGGTGCAGGTGAGGGATTTCAACGACATGGAGTGGCATTTGCAACTTCGCTGGGCGCCAGGCGAGCGGGTTTACAACAACCAGTCGGGAAAGGACAACCTCATCCGGATGTCCAAGAATGCGCCGGTACTGCGCCTGACACACACTGCGGGCATCATGGATCGCCGGATTTGGTACAACCGGACGGATTTTTCCGTGGAGAAGCGGTTCTGGCTTTCCGCTTTCGGGCACATTGATGCCACGTTGCAGGCTGGCATTGTCTGGGACGCCGCACCCTTTCCGAAATTGTACGTCCCGCAAAGCAACCAGTCGCTCTTCCTTACCCCCAACACCTTCTGCCTGATGAAGCCCATGGAGTTCATCATGGACAAATACGTGGGATTGTATGCCACCTATTTCCTGAAAGGATGGATCTTCAACCGGATTCCGCTTTGGAACAGGCTGAATCTTCGCGAGGTGATCTCCTTCAGTGGGGTTTATGGCGGGCTTTCAGCCAAGAACATTCCCAGTGCCAACACGCCGGGCCTTTTCCTGTTCCCGGATGGGTGCGGACAGTTAGGGAAATTGCCCTACATGGAGATCACGGCGGGCATTGAAAACATCTTCCACGTTCTCCGTATCGACTACGTGCGTCGTCTCACCTACACGAAAGGGCTTTCCAAGTGGGAGAAAAACGGCATCCGTTTGTCGCTGCGAATCTCCTTTTAGGATTTGCGGCCCAGAAAGTGCATTTCCAGTGCATCGACCTCCTCTTCGGAGAGGACGGCGGGGCGCATGTCGGCGAGGACGCAGATGCGGCAGGCCATCTCGAAGAACATGGCGCGTTGGATAACGTCGTCGAAGTCCTTGCCGCAGACCACTTGTCCGTGCTGGAGCATCAGGGCCGAGTTCCGGTCCTTCAGCGCGTTGACCACCGCCTCGGCCAATTCCGGACTGCCGGGACGGTAGAAGGGGATTTCGGGGATTACGCGCCCGACGTGCAGCGGAATCTCCGCCGTGACGTTGTAGCTCTTCGGGCGTACCTCCGAACAGGCCACCTGCGTGGCGTAGGGCGACTGGAAGTGGAGCACCACGCCCACGTCAGGGCGCTGGCGCATCACGCCGAGGTGGAAAACGCTCTCCATGGAGGGCTTTACGCCGTTGAGGACTTCGCCGGTGGCCACATCGCAAATGGACACCTGATCTTCCCGCAGCGAGGGCACCCACGAACCGGTGCCGCTGATGAGGGCTTTGTCGCCAATGCGCCAGCTGAGGTTGCCGCTGGAGCAGATTGTGAGCCCAAGCTCGCCGACACGGTGCGCCTGAGCCACGAAAGTCTGGATATGCTTGTCGGTAATCATCGTTATTCTTTTTTTTCAAGAGCAAAGATACACTTTTTGATGGATCACGGATCAAACATCTTCACTCCGCATCCACCACATTGCAGTTGACCACATGGTACCCACCGGTCTTTTTGCTGCCGGTATACACAATCTTCCCCTCCTCCTTGAGCTGGGCAAGAAGGCGATTGACAGTGGATTGGGAGATACTCCTGTTTCGTTTTATTTCTGCGGCAGCACAGCCTGGATGTTCGGCAATGAAGGCATAAAGAAGGTCTCGCTGCTGTGATTTCTTCTGTCTGACGGTTTTCGGCTTGGTGTTTTGTTCCCAGGATATTTCGATATCCCCTTTTTTGGTTTTCTTGACATTTTTGGAAATAAGGTTGTAGGCGTGAGTGGCTAAATTATCCGAATAAGAAAACATGGTGTTCTCTATATTGGATTTGACCACAACACCGGACTTGTTATAATCCACTATGTTGGCATAAGGAATTATGATACTGCGACTGACTTGTACAGCGTATGACTCGCCCAGTAGCTCCATAATTGCCGTTAAGGTGCCGTAACGAAGCACACTGCTCCCGTCTGTGAGATAAAGCCGAGTGTAGTTCTTCTGCTGTTTACAGTAGGAAATGTCTTCTATCGAAACAAAGATTTTCTTTTTACTCTTATCGAAAGAATTGGTTTCTATTTTATGATACTCGTTGAAGAGGAAAGACTCTTTGTCATGGTTTAGCTCTTTGTAGTAAAGGAAAGATGTCAAAGAAAAAGACACAAGCGCAAAGGACATGTCGCGTAGAAAAACGAAAAAACCGTCCATTGCCAAATACGTGATTGATTTGTTGGGGGTGGGCTGGGGGTACATGTAGTCCAATATGTCTGGCGCCACCAACACCATCTCGAACAAAAAAGCGAACACTACACTGAAAAGAGTGGCGAGAATGTATTCCAATATCCGACTTTTCGCATACAGCTTTGGAAACAAAACCAAATGGTTGATGTATATGATAAAGAGAACAGCCATTCCGGAAAGGTACTCCTTGTAGATGTGATTGCAAGCTGCCGGGCGCAGTATGCAATTTCTTCCAAAAAAGAAGACAAGGCAAACACAGAACACAACATGGAGTGTCCAAAAGAAAATAGTTCTGACTTTATGGTTCATAGAGGATTTTTTGCGGCAAATATACCTTTTTTTCAAACAAGCAAAAAGTATTTATTGTATCAAAATCCAACCAAAAATAATAGATTCGTCCCATTTTTAAAATAATTGATTGAATATCTTGAAAATTCGATGACATAATATACAAACATCAGCTTTATATATGTATTTAATAATAGTCTATTTATAATCAACATGTTATAGTATATATATAGATTGTGGATTGGCATCATTTAATTTATCAAAAAGATGTTTCAAATATCAGATTCGTCATATTTTCGTCACATTATCAAAATCCAGTGATGACAAAATTCGTTTGTTACAGAATTATTTCATATTTTTGCTTTCATCAAATTCAACAAATATGGCAATACAAAGGAATTACATTTTATTTGGGGCATTTTTAGTGCTCCTCTCGCTGGTTTCATGCCACAAAAACGAATCGGACGTGCCGCAACAACCTTCTCCGCACCGAGTAATCTCAGAGCAGGGATCAGACACCAAGACGGTAGGCCAACACTGGCTGTCCACAGAAATCGGCCACGACGGCAAACGTTGTCCTGGCTGCATCATGTATCATGGAAAACGGATTCATCGCGACTGCATGCATCATGGCAACTATTGTAGATTTGTAACAAAGGTGAATCTCGCCATAGACAGTTCCAGTGTCACCGCCACGACCACGGACACTTTCGGTCTGACCTCGGAGGACTTCTTCGTGATGCCCGACCGCTCGCTGAACTACACGGACGAGAACAACAACCGCATCTTCCTGAACATCCCGGCGCAGATGGTCTATCGGGACAGCGTCACGCAGCAGTTCACGTTCACGGGGCTGTTCTTCAGCGACACGGCGGCGTACGCGAACAATTAGGAATTAGTAGTTAGTAATTAGTAGTTAGTAGTTTTGGGAACACCGAACCGAAAGTCACACGTCACAAATTACCAATCACTAATCCCATGCACAACGGCATAACATACAGGAAGTTCGGATGATGGCGGGTGCCGTCGCGGCATGTCCCGTGCCGCAGACGGCTCCCCGAATCCGGACGTAAACGGGAAATGTGTAATTTCGCCGCGTTGTTTGCTTATCTTGATGTCTAACGGACTTCGCACCAAGGATAGGAACAACGTGAAAAATCAAAAATTGGAAGTCCACTACAAGCAAAAAATGAAACGTTTTTTCAGATTGTTACTTTTTTTTAGCATTCCATTGATTGGGATAGTGCTTTCGACCTGTGGAAAGAAGACTTGCGAGGCAGGTGTCGAAGGTTACTTTATATATTTAAGCAATCCATATAAAGTAGATGACAAATGGATTCGTGCATACTTTATTCCACAACAAGATGCACTATATAATATTGATACACTAACTCTTGATATGATAAATAACGACGGAATGGATGGATATATTAAAATTTTAGCTCATGAAATATACGGTTCTATTCCAAAAGAATTTAGGCAACTCCCTGATGTTCCAATAAAAGTACAATGTTTGTTGTCCTCCCATGTTGAATATGGCTATTCTGTAAAACACGTTGATAAAATTATTTGTATTTCAGCGAGCAAAATAACATCAGAATAAAAACCACGGTTATGAAAAGAATTCTACAGTCAACTTTGATTCTGGCCTTGGCCTTGGCGGCCGGGACAACGGCGATGGCGCAAAACACCTACCACCCCATCACCGACGGATGCACCTGGTCGGTGAGCAACGAGAAATACATGACCGCTGGCGACACCGTGCTGGACGGGAAAACCTACCTGAAACTCTACCGGCAGGTTGAAAACCAGCCCTTCGAGTTCTCCTTGGAGAATGCGGAGTATTTCGCCGCCATCCGCGACGACTCGGCGGAAAGGAAGGTGTATGCGTACCTGCCGGCAGGAATTGGCATATATGATGTCATCAATCATTCAACCATTCATTCAGACACGGCGATGGATGTTCTTATTTATGATTTTTCTTTGAAACCAGGAGATACAACAATTTATTATACCTTAGGAGATTACATAGTCAAATGTGCCGCTGTCCGTAAAACTACTGCGGACATTTCTGTCGGCTGGCAGGGCTTTTCCTCTGTCCATCACCATTATGACGAAAGCGATACAAGTATTATTCTTTCGGACAATACAACCCGAAGCCAAATCTTCCTGCACGCACTCACCTATAATGCAACGGATGGTGTCTGGATAGAGGGCATTGGCAGCATCCGCGGTTTTGACGAAGGGACACAAGTAATCTTGTCGGATTACGGATACCGTACCCTCCTTTGCTTTGCCGATAGTACAGCTGCTTCATTTCAATCCGGGTTTGACTTCGATGACGATTCTGGTGACTGTTTCACCAACGGTTTCGGCGGAGACGTGCCGGAGAGGGAAAAATTGAATATCAGGGTTTATCCAAACCCTGTAACAGATTTGTTGATTATTTCAACATTGTGGCCATGCGACGACTTGTCTTCCGTCCAGATATTGGATATTGCAGGTTCTTGTGTGTATCAAAGATTGTTTACGGATTCCATTAGTGAAACCGCCATAGACATGAAGCAACTACCTAAGGGATTGTATATACTTCAAATACAGCAATCAAGCAAAAAAAATTGTTGTAAAATCATAAAATTATAAAAAAATAGTGCTATTTTCTTTGGTTATTTGCATCATGTCCCAGCTTAAAAGCCAAGGCGATTGTTATAGAGAAAGAGGGGGAAGTATTTATGATGTAGATACGGGATGCTTGCGTGTTTTACCTACAGATATATATGACACAGCCCTTTTGGCCTTGTCGTTTGTTCCCGGCGAAAACACCCCTATAATCACCTTACCTGTCAATATCCATATATGGCGAAAGGATGACGGCACAGGCAATTGGTGGCAGGACACCCCTGCATTCAGAGACAGCCTGCAAGTGGCCTTCGACTATTTGAACTTTATATACGCACACAATGTCCCATATAGCCTTGATATCCCTAACACTCAATTTATTGAAGACACCAAAGTGCGGTTTTTGATAGACACAGTCTATTACTATAACCATACGGCAATGGCCTATCAAAATAAAATAAGACCATTTGTGGAATATCTTTTACAAAATCACCCTGAACGTCTCAAAAAATTTGCTTATCACTTGTCAATAGATACGACCGCTTTTTGGCATGGGTGCTCGTCAGGTTATGACAGTACCTATCCATCAATTGTGTCAACACGTCAACAAAGGCCTCAACACCTTTATTCTTTTGCGCTTCACATGGCACATGAATTTGGACACAATTTCGGATTGGAACACACGTACGTTCAAGATCCTCTTGAGGTAAATCATACGGGAGGGACGGAGTTTTTATGGGATGTTTTTGGGAGGGAGCAACAGCCCTGGTGCCAGCACATGCCTCCTGAACGTGTTTGTCTTCATGATGCGGGCTGGGACTGCGACCCTTTTGATTCCACGAACACATGTACCAACAACATCATGGGAGGAACTGCATACAGCCGACATTTCTCCGCCTTGCAATGCGGTCGCATCCAACGCGCCCTGCAGGTCTCCTCTTTGAGGCATTTCGCATACGGTGAAGAGAATCCGCCCGATTTGCATATCACCCGTAACCAATTGGTTGATTATTCGAGAAGATACTACCAGAATGTGATTGTGGATTCTGGGGTGACACTGACCATTTCGTGTCAAGTGGAAATGTCTCCGAACGCCCGCCTCATCGTCCGCCCCGCCGGCGTGTATCTTCTGCGCGTGACGGACAGGGAGGGGAAGGAATATGGGCGGAAGGTGACGATACAATAGCCTCCATAAACACACATTGAAATTTTCTGACATACGCATAACAAAAAATCCCCATTCCGGGGATTTTTTTCTTAACAGACCGACTGCTAATCGCCAACTATTTGTACGTCGGGCCGAAGTTCTCGCAGGCCCGGAAGTCAGCGCCTTCCTTGTCCATGCCGAAGGCGTTCCAGGCGGCGGGACGGAAAATCTTGTCATCGGGGACGTTGTGCATGCAGACGGGGATGCGCAGCATGGAGCAGAGGGTGATGAGGTCGGCTCCGATGTGGCCATAGCTGATGGCTCCGTGGTTGGCACCCCAACAGTTCATTACGCTGTAAACGTCTTTGAAACAGTCTTTTGTGGAATCAAGGCGAGGCACAAACCATGTGGTCGGCCAGGTCGGGTCGGTGCGCATATCGAGCACCTTGTGAATTTCGGGATCGATGTCAACGGTCCAGCCTTCCGCGAGTTGGAACACGGGGCCGAGGCCTTTCACGAGATTGAGACGCATCATCGTGACGGGCATTCCGCCACGGGTGAGGAAGTTGCTGGAGAAGCCGCCGCCGCGGAAATAGTCCCGGTCGGCAGGCATCCAATGGGTATGTGCCAGTATCTCCTTTTGGTCTTCATCGGTCAGATCCCACCACTGCTTCATCGTCGGATTGCCGTCGCTGTCTGTGGCGTAGCCATTGCCGTCGAGGGTGGTGGCGCCGGAGTTGATGAGATGGATGATGCCGTTGGCGGCCCTGCCGGTGAGTTCCTTGCCGGTAACCCGCTTCACCGCCTCGGGGCTCCAGTAGGTGCGCACGTCGCTGAAGATCTGGGCGCGTTGGGTCAGCAGGTGGCCGAAAAGCATGGCCGTGCCGTTGAGGGCATCGTTTTCTGTGGCGAGTATCACCGCCTCGCGCTTGCCGTTCCAGTCGAACTGCGTGTTGAGCAGTGCCTCCACGAAGTCGCCGTTGGGTTTCCAGTCGGTCCACTGCCGCTGCCCCTGGAATCCGCCCGCGATGGCGTTGTGGCCAAGTGCTTCTTCCTTGAACCCCATCTCACGGAGTTTCGGGTTACCGTGCATCAGGTCGCGCATGATGAGGTACATCTTCGTCACAAACTCCCAGTCCTGATCCTTTTCTTCCCGTGTTTTCTGCTTCTCGGGACGGTTTTTGTCCCAGCCTTCGTTCACTTTGCAGTATTTCGTCACCCATTCGAAAGCTTTCGCGTATTCTTCCTTGTCGTAAATTCCTTCGTCCATGCGGCGCAAGATTTCGGTTTCATCGACTTGCTCGTTGCGCATTCCGAGGTACTCTTGGTAGAAGTCGGGGTTGACGATGCTGCCGGCGATGCCCATGGCGACGCTGCCGAAGGAGAGGTAGCTTTTGCCGCGCATGGTGGCCATAGCCATGGCCGCGCGCGCCCAGCGGAGGATTTTTTCGGCCACGTCGGCGGGGATGGTGTTGTCGGCGAGGTCCTGCACGTCATGGCCGTAGATGCCGAAGGCGGGCAGTCCCTTTTGGGCGTGGGCGGCGAGGACGGCGGCGAGATAGACTGCGCCGGGACGCTCCGTGCCGTTGAAGCCCCACACCGCCTTGGGCCAGTGCGGGTGCATGTCCATCGTTTCACTGCCATAACACCAGCAAGAGGTCACCGTGATGGTGGCCCCGACGCCTTCGCGCTCGAATTTCTCCTGGCAGGCGGCGGTTTCGGCCACGCGCCCGATCGTGCTGTCGGCGATGACACACTCCACGGGAGAACCGTCGCCGTTACGTAAATTATTGCTAATCAAATCGGCCACAGCATGAGCCAAGGCCATCGTCTTCTCTTCGAGACTTTCTCTAACACCGCCCTGACGACCGTCGATGGTGGGGCGGATTCCAATTTTCGGATACATCATGATATTTTCCAGTTTTATCGTTACAAAGCGCCTTTGTGCAAAGAGAGTTTCGGGATAAAACCAACCTACATAAAGGCGGTGCAAACATACAAAATTATCTGAAAAAAAAAGATTCGGATTTCAAGATGGTGTTATATTAAAAATATGTTACATTTGCAGCCGCACATATAATATATTAGTAATGAAGAAATTTCTCCTTGCCAGTTTGTGTTTTTTATGGCTGTCGGTAATGTTGACAGCCGGTCCCGTATCTCCTAACCAAGCCCGTTCCGCTGCATTGGGCTTCATGTCGCGCACGATGCCAACCGTGACCCGAAACAGTGTCTGCGAGTTGGCCTATTCCCATATCGATTCGCGGAGCGCGGATGTCGTTTTCTACGTTTTCAACGTCGGGGGCGGCTTCGTCATCATTGCAGGCGATGACGCGGTGACCCCCGTTCTGGGCTACTCCCTTAACGGTTCGTTTTCAGCGGATCGGATGCCGGAAAATTGCCGCTTGTGGCTGCAGGGCTATGCCGACGAGATTGTCCATGTTCTCATGCGAGAGGATTACGATGCGTCTCCGTCCCTTTCAGCGGAATGGCAGTGCCTGCTGCACGACACCCCGGCATCTACAATGCGTAGCGTCACCGCTGTGCAGCCGCTACTGACCACCACGTGGGACCAGGGGCAATACTACAACAGCCTCTGTCCTGCCGACAACGGGCACAATAGCGGGCATGTGTGGACAGGCTGCGTGGCCACGGCCATGGCGCAGCTTATCCGCTACCACCAGTGGCCGGCGCAAGGATTCGGCACCCACACCTACACCCATGACGCTTACGGAACCCTGACGGCTGATTTCGCCAACACAGCATACTCTTACGCACTGATGCCCAATGAACTGACTTCTTCAAGCAGTTCCGCGCAGGTGAATGCTGTGGCAACGTTGATGCGCGACTGCGGCATCGCGGTGAACATGAGCTACGGCCCATACGGCAGCTCAGCCAATAACATGTGCGCCAAAACGGCTCTCGCCAGCTATTTCGGCTACGAAACGAGGATAGCGTGCAAATCCTACAGGACACCAGGCGTTATTATCGGAACATGGAATAACCATACCTACTACGACGATGAAACGTGGCGCTCAATGTTGAAAGCAGAGCTTGACGCTCAACGCCCCATCTATTACAGTGGTGATAACGACAACGGCAACAGCGGACACTCTTTCGTTTGCGACGGCTACGACAACAACAATCTCTTTCATTTCAATTGGGGCTGGGGCGGTTACTTGGATGGTTATTTCGCCATCGGGAGCCTTGAACCCGGAGGTGATGACTACAACAACTACAACACGGTCATCTTTTTGCAGCCGCGCACAACCGGTGTGCAGCAATACCGATTCAACGACGAAGGAACTTCCACCATGGTTGTCAATGGAATCCTGGAAATCACGCATCCGTTGGGCTACAACGACGGACTCACTTACGCCAATTGGGGTGCTGCTTCGGGCGACACGCTGGTGCTCTATCCGAAAACCACTGGCGGGCAACTTCTTTTGGAAAAAATTATCTACCAGAACAACTACTCCAACGGTTTCCGTATCTATGTGTATGACGGCGTAGGGACCGGCGGCCCTCTCTTGATGTCCATCACCAACGGCAATGCATCAGACCCGGTCATGTCCACCGCCGGCGCCATTACGATAGTCTCCTCTGGCGTGGGTGACGTCAACAACAAGCTGTTACTGCGCGTTAACGAAGTGGCGTGTCTGCCGATGGTATATGACCTGACCTGCACGGGGACCGGCTACAGCACCGCCGACTTCGCCTGGGAGGTGTTCCAGTCGGCAAGTTACGCGACCCATGATTTCAACTGGCAGATAGAATACGGGCTGCATGGTTTCACGCCGGGCGACGGCATCACCGTGAACGCGTCCGGCACCACTGCTTCCATCGGGGGATTGCAGGCCGAAACGGAATACGATGCCTACCTGACCTATACGTGCGCTTCCGGGCAGACGAATACGCTCGGTCCTGTAACATTCAAGACAAGCATGGTGATGGAATGCCTCGACGGTGCCGTCCCGAGCAACCAGAGTGACAGCTACTACTACGACGTGGCCTTTAACCCGGATGCCGCCGCAAGCTGGGCGCAGCATATCTACACAGCTGCGGAGCTTTCCGCCATGGGGCTGGAAGCCGGCGATGCCCTTGCCTCCCTTGCCGTCCAATACCACAACAGCCTGTCACAAAATTCCAAAACAAGGAAGATTGCCATATTCATCGGGCACACCGCTTTGGAGAATTTCTATGACGGAGTCTCCTGGATTCCCCTCTCTTCCATGACCAATGTATTCCCTTTCAAGCCTGTTGTTTTTCATGATATTCAAGCCGATGGTTGGGAAAAATTCGATTTTGACACGTCCTTCGTCTGGAACGGCACAAGCAACGTGGTGGTGGCATTCGTGGACAGCGGCCAAACGTTTTCCGTCAGCTTCAACTGCTTTTACGAATCGTACAGCAATCGAACCTTATGTTACTCCATCTATGGTAATCTTGATAGCGGCTTCAATCCTATGGATTATCCAAGCTCCTGGAATAAAGAGAATTATACTCCAATCATGCGATTTTGTTTGCAGAAAAACTGTCTGCGTCCATCCCATTTGAATTACACGGAAGTGAATCGTCACACGGTGAAGGTCGAATGGCTCCCCGGGTACCAGGAAACGTCGTGGGATGTGGAGTACGGCCCTCATGGCTTTGCGCGGGGCGACGGTACTTCCGCGGTCGTGCATGGTACTCCGGAACTAACCGTCTCGCAGTTGGCGGCCGGCACCTACGACTTCTATGTGCGGTCGAACTGCGGGAGTGACACCAGTGACTGGGTGAGTGTCTCCGTTCCAGTAGGCGGCTTCGACTGTGCCCAGATTGGCGAAGGCACTATCGAAAACCAAATTTTCCCGATGGGCTGGTATTCCAGCAACAATTGGAAGTACACCTATACCCAGCAGCTGTTCACGGCTGCGGAGCTGGCGGCACAAGGCGTGCAGGGCAGCATCACTTCGATTTCGTTCCAGTATGGCGGCACAGCGCAGACCAAGTCGCCCGTTAGCGTCTATCTCGGAAACACCACCCAGCCCGACATGGGCTACGAATATACATGGATTCCTTCCTCCGCCATGCAGCTTGTCTATAGCGGCAGCGTGACCTTAGAAAACGGATGGACGACCATCTCTTTTGACACGCCGTTCATTTGGGACGGCACTTCCAATTTAGTGGTGGCCATCTTGAACAACAGCGGTGTCGAGAACGGAACATCCGTATCCTACATGCACAGCACAAACCAGATTATGGCTCTGGAGCGCACCTACTCATCCTCCATTAACATAGACAATCCGGGCGATATTTCGCGTTATCAACAACGTTGCAACATGCGTTTTTGTGGCGGCGGGATGTGTACGCTCACGCGTGAGGCATCGGTCTCTATTATAGAAGGGAGCAGCTACGATTTCTACGGCACTGCGGTCAGTGAGCCAGGTACTTACACCCATCGTTGGTTCGTGAGCGATGAATGCGACAGTTTGGTGACGTTGCATCTTTCTGTGCGCAAGATTCTGTTCGTGACCACCACGGGTTCCGGTTCCCACAACGGCAGCTCATGGAGCAATGCCATGGAGTTGCAAGAGGCCATGGATGCGGCATCTCTCATCACCGACCGCACACCGGTTCTCTTTGTGAAGAAAGGTACCTACACTGGCAGTACTTCATCCGACAACAGCTTCGTACTCAAGCCCAATGTGACGGCCTATGGCGGATTCAACGGCAACGAGCCCGCCGATTACGACGTGAGTGGCCGCACGCAAGCCAACATCAGCCAGACCATTCTGTTCGGTTCCAACGCCCGCCGTGTGCTTTACCAGATCGAAAACTTCCCTGACAGTCAGCCCACCCTCATCGATGGCTTCACCATTCGGGGTGGCACTGTGAACATGGTCGGCGAGGGTGGCGGCGCCTACATCCGCAAAAACTGCACGCTTCAGAACTGCGTCGTCACTGCCAACAATGCGGCTATCTCAGGATCGGTCAACAATGTCACCTTCAGTGGAGTGGCGGTCTATAATAACGGCGGCACTCTCCGCAATTGCGAAATTCACCACAATACTGTCAATCTGTCGGGCACTGGAGTCGGCCACAACGTGTATGGCGTGGGTGTGTATAACAACAACGGCCTTGTCACGGACTGCAATATCCATGACAATGTGGCCGTCTATGAGGGCAACGGCAATAATTGGCAAGTCAGGGGAGGCGGCATCTACGATGCCCAAGACGGAAGTTCTATCTCGGACAACAGTGTCACGCACAACAGTGCGGCCTTGGGCGGGGGACTGTACCTGCAAAGCGGCTCCACCATCACCCGTTGCGTCATCAGCAACAACACCTCCCGGAGCAACGGCGGAGGGATTTTTGCCGACAACTACGGAAGCCGGTTCAACCACTGCCTGATCGGCAACAATGCAGCAGGAGCTTCAGGTGGTGGTGTGTATGACAACCGTTCGACCTTTATCTCGTGTGATATTGTGCGCAATTCGGCCGTGACCAGCGGCGGCGGCATCCACTCCCTCAACGGAAGCACGCTACAGAACACGATTGTCTGGGGAAACAAGGTGGGGACCAGCGACAACCAGATTTCCACCAACTATAGTGGTCGATATTTTACCTGTGTGTCTTCCGCCGTGCAGGGGGGCTACAGCGGAGCCATCACGTTGGAAGCGGAAAACAGCGGCATCGGTATCGGTTACCCAAGATTCACCAATCCGACGGCTGAAGCGGGTGTGGATGTGTACAATTCCATCGGCGACTGGACGCTCCAAGCGGGTTCCGTCTGCGCCGACATGGGGCGGAATGCGATGGCGGGCGGTACCATGGACTTGGCGGGCAACACCCGCATTCAGCAGGCGCGTGCCGATATCGGTGCATACGAGTCCGCGTATAGCATGGCCTTCCCGATTGTTCCGGAGGCGGGAAGCAATATCATCTACGTGACCACTATAGGCGCGGGGGCGCAAGACGGATCCTCGTGGGCAAACGCCACTTCTAACCTCCAATACGCCATGGATGTGGCCATGAACAGCAATCCGGTGGCTGCGGTATGGGTGGCAGGCGGTACTTACTTGCCGGGCAAACCGCTCATCGTGCAACCTGATGTGGCCGTCTATGGCGGATTCGTCGGCAACGAGCATTATACCTACGACCTTTCCCAGCGCAACTTCACAGCACACGCCACCATAATCGACGGTGATTCCGCACACCGTGTGCTGCAAATGAGCTGTCCTTTTACCGGAAATGTCGGAACAACTGAGACCGAATACTTCACGGAACCGGCGGCCCTCTTGATGCCTGTCTCGGGCACGCTGGACGTGACCGCCTGTTCAGGTGTCATCTACGACAACGGCGGCGCATCGGGCAGCTACGCTAATAATTGCAACGGGACCATCATCCTCCGTTCTTACAATCCAGGGTCCACCATCACGCTAAGCGGTTCTTACCACACGGAAACCTGCTGTGACAAACTTTATGTTTACGACGGTGTCGGAGGCAATCTGTTGGGCACGTTTCGCGGGACTGGAAACCTGAACCTGACCTCCGATACCAACGGCATCTTGGTACTGAATTTCACCTCCGATGCCAGTGCGAACAATTCCGGCTTCGAGATTCACTTCACCTGTTCCGATTGCACCCCCGACATTTCGGAAATCGCTGAGCAGGCAGCATCCCCGTTCCCCATCGGCATCAGCCTTTTCGACGGACTCACCTTCCGGAACGGCTATGCATCGTATAGCGCTGATGGCTACGGCACCTGCGCCTACCTGTTGGACAACACGAAAATGCAGAACTGTGTGTTCGCCGACAACCATGGCAATACAGGTAGTTCCAGTCAGGCCGTTCACGCCGAGAACTGTGTCTTTTCCGGCTGCGTTTTCACGAGCAACGATGGATATGGATTGTATGGTAAATCTTTGAATATCAGCAATTGTGTGGCTGAGGAAAATGGAAACTATGGCATGTATGTCACCGACAACAGCACCGTTTCCGAATGCGAGATCCGCCATAATGGCTCTGGATTGTATTTGTCGGGAGGGAAATCTAATGGGTGTTTTGTGCACCACAACGGGGTCGCCGGTTCCACCTCCGAAAGCTTCGGCGTTTACAGTTCCAATTCGGCGCAGATTGTGAACTGCACTGTTACAAACAACCATTGCTCGGGACTTTATGCGAACGGCGGTCTGTATGTGAACATGAACATCGCCAACAACAGCTCGGCAAGGAATTCCTCAGCCAGCGCTGCCGGTGTGTTGGCGCGAAACAATGCCCGTTTCGTTAACTGCAACATTGTCAACAACAAAGCGACCAGTAGCTACAGCGGGAGCAGCAATGTCAGGGGTGGCGTCTATAACTACACCAGCGACAACGAATACACCAACTGCATCATTTGGGGAAACAAATCGTATGAGGAAACCGGCAATCTTTACGGCAACGGGACTTTTTCCTATTGTGCCATCGAGGGTGGACAATCGGGTATCGCCAACATCGCGCTTGACACGCTCAACAACGGCAGCAACGCCGCAGCCTCATACGTGCGATTCGTGAACCCGACATCTGTGGCGGGGGTCAGTTCGCAGGCCGATGTTGACTGGAATCTGGCGCCAGGTTCAGCCTGCGTCAACGCGGGCAATCCCAACACTACCTCACTCAACTTGCCGCTTTACGACCTCGGCGGCTCCCTGCGCATCAAGCAAAACCGCATAGACATCGGTGCATACGAGCACGGCCCTGTCAATAGCCAGAATATCTACGACACCATCTGTCTCGGAGAGAGCTTCTTCTACAATGACTACTTTGTCTATCCGGAGACGCCCGGCATGTTCCGCGATACGTTCATTTACAACCAAGCAGGTGCAGATTACATCGCCTATATCAACATTATGGTGAACAACATATATAATATTAATGTATCTGCCAATATTTGCGAGGGCGAGACCTATTCTTTCAACGGACAGACACTGAGCGCAACAGGCACATACCCGGCATATCTCCAATCCTCTTCCGGCTGTGACAGCACCGTGGTCCTCAACCTGACCGTTACCCCTATTGTTTATAACAGTATCAGTCAAACTGCTTGTGACTCATTTATCTGGAATCAGGCAACCTATTATGCAACAGGTGATTACATACAGACGTTGACCGCATCCACAGGGTGCGACAGTGTCGTCACGCTGCACCTGACGATACACCATTCCAACGCTGCTGAGTTTTCCGCCACCGCTTGTGAAGAGTATGTTTGGAATGGCATTACTTATTCGCAATCAGGAAGTTATCAACAGACATTGATCAATTGGCAAGGCTGCGATAGCATCGTCACCCTGCATTTGACCATTGTGGAGGCAATCACCTCCGAATTTTCCGATACTGCTTGTGACAGCTATATTTGGAATGGTATGACCTATACGAATAGCGGCGACAAAGTGCAGACTTTCACGGCCGCTTCTGGATGCGACAGCATTGTGACGCTTCATCTGACCCTTCACCCCACGGTAACTTCATCATTTTCTGCCACTGCTTGCGACGAATACGTTTGGAACGATGTGACCTACAATGAGTCGGGTGACTACACGCAAACTTTTACCAGCTCGACGGGCTGTGACAGTATTGTGACCTTGCATCTGACCATCAACTCGTCGACTGCATCAGCATTCGCCGCTACCAGTTGTGACGATTTCACGTGGCGTGGTGTGACCTATACCGAAACCGGGACTTTCACCCAAACATTTGCCAGTGCGACGGGCTGTGACAGTGTGGTGACCCTGCATCTGACTATCCACTCCTCCGTGACGACTGATGAATTTCTCACCATTTGCGAAAACGAGCTTCCCTATTCCTACGGCGACACCATTTTCCAACTTGGGACCCCGTCTCTCTCCACGGCCGTCTTCCACCTTTCAACAGTGCATGGCTGCGATAGCACGGTCACGCTGCATTTGACGGTCGTTCCTGCTTTTACTCCTGAAATCAGTGTCGCCGGAACCCTTTCGCCGTGTGAAACAAGTTCGGCAACTATTTCTGTAGATGGTAGTTACAGTAGTTATCTTTGGTCTAACAACTCCACATCGACATTCGTCACGGTCACTGAGCCTGGACTCTATTGGGTCACGGTCACCGATACCAATGGTTGCCAAGGGATTTCCGAACCTGTCCAATTGGGCCTTAGTGAACTGATTGAGGAGACTCCGTCCATCTGCATGGTAGGGGTGGAAGGTAACCACAACCTCGTTGTTTGGGAAAAGCTCATCGATCCGGACGTGAAGCACTATCGCATTTATCGTGAGAACGTCGTTGCCAATCTCTTTGAACCATTGGCTACGATACCGGCTGCCGGTGCCAACGCATACGAGGATTTAACCGCAGATCCGTCAGTGAGAGCTTATCGTTACAAAGTTGCTGCTTTGGATTCCTGTGGTGGTGAAAGTCCGATGAGTACTTACCATAAAACCGTACATCTTACAATCAACCAAGGACTTGGAAATAGCTGGAATCTTATTTGGACACCTTACGAGGGATTTGAATTTGCCAGTTACAAGCTTTACCGCGGCACGGCGAACAACAATCTGCAGCTCATCCAGACAATGCCCTCAACACTGACGTCCTTCACTGACAATAATCCAGCCGGCGATGCCCTTTTCTACCAAATCGAAGTGGTGATGGCGGAAGGATGCGTGCAGCAGACGAGAGACATCACGCTGACGGGCGCCCGATCCAACATTGTCTATAACGGCGTGGCGGTCACTTCCGAGGTGAATGTCAGCGCATGCGAAAGTTACGACTGGAATGGCGAGATTCTGACCAATGACGGCGACTATACCCAGACATTCGCATCCACATTGGGTTACGACAGTGTGGTGACTTTGCATCTGACCATCCATCACCCGCATCCTGACCGCTATTTTGAAACCGCCTGCGAAAGCTACACATGGTCCAGTGGGAGCGGCGAAACTTACACGCAGAGCGGTGTTTACATGTATGCGCACGACGATGCCAACGGCTGTACACAAGTTGATACCCTGTTCTTGACCATCGAGCAACCGCCAGTGGTCACCATCAGCGGTGATACGACCATCAATGTCGGAGAAAGTGCCATGTTGACAGCTACTTACAATAGTGCGTACGAATATTTTTGGAATACCGGTCAGAACAGCTACATGATAATTGTGTGGCCCGATGTCACCACAACATACACTGTGACAGCGTATAACGGGAACTGTAGTACTATTGCCAGCGTCACGGTCACTGTGAATACCGGAATAGCGGACCACAGTGCAGATGCTTTCGAAATGGAGTTATATCCAAATCCGGCAAAGGAAATACTGCATGTGGAATTTATGACCGACATTTTCTCTATAAAGGCGGCAAAGATTGAGCTGTATGATGTTTATGGCAAACTTCTTGATGTAACAAACGTGGAAACAGACCGTTTGCCGTCGGAAGTCCGCATTGATGTGTCCCATTTAGCGAGTGGCATGTATTTTGTGCGTCTGAGTTCGGCAGCTGGAATGGTTACCAAGCCGTTTGTGAAGGAATAAGTGCCAAAAAATCGTATTTTTGCCCCTTTCAAAAACGACAAGGAAAATGAGAAGAAACAATTTATGCATTATCTGCATCGTATTGATAATCTGTACGATGCTGGTTGGATGCAGGAAGAAAAACACTCCTGTGGAAGTAACGAAGCCGAAACTGACGGCGGAACAGGTCGAGACCTCGAAAAACGTGGAAATCAATATTCTGCGATACGAACAAGACTTGTTCAACATTGACCAAAGCAATATGTCGGCTGCTTTTGCTTCCATGTATGGCAAATATCCGGAGAATATCATTGCCAAAGGTTCTTGGAACAACACCGAAATGCTGCAGTCAATCAGAGGGTTTATCAGCGATCCTGTCATCACGGAGATATACAAGGACACGCAGAAGCAATTTTCGGATCTGTCTGAATTTAAGAACGCTATCACACCAGCGATGACCCTCTACCTCACGCATTTTCCGAATGAGCGAATCCCTGATTTCTGCACGCTTGTTTCGGGTATTGATTTTCAGATGCCGCAGGTTTTCGGCTACGAAAACACCATCTTCATCTGCTTGGACATGTATTTGGGCAAGGATTATAAGCAATATGCCCAAGCCGGGATGCCCAAATACATTGCCGCCCGCTGCGACAAAAAGTATATGGCCACCGATTGTTTTTCAAAGGCACTGGTTTACAGGCATCTGCCTGATAAGACGTTGGTTACGCTTTTGGACAACATGGTGGATGCCGGCAAAAAAATGTTGTTCACCCAGACGATGTTCCCGACAACTCCTGCGCAGGACATCTTAGGCTACAGCAAAGAACAGTACAAATGGGCGACATCGCATGAGTCCGCTGTCTGGCACGCCCTCATCGAAAAGAACAAAGTGTACGACAACTCAGAGGATGTAATCCGCCGGATGATGGATGAGACCCCCTTCACCCGCGACTTCGGCAACGATTCTCCAGGACGTTTGGGTGTTTTCATCGGCTATCAGATTGTTCAAAGCTATATGAAAAGCCATCCTGGAACTACATTGAAGGACCTCATGGCCATGACAGATAGCCAGAAATTCCTGAAAGAATCGGGGTATAAGCCGAACTAAGCGTTTGATTTTTAGAAAAATAAAACTTTATCAACAATTAACACTTGATAAGTTTTTAAGAAGCAATGTTGAAAATGCATTAAACGGATGTATCTTTGCCGTGAACTTAAAAACTTAATATTATGTCAGGTATTAACAAAGTAATCCTCGTGGGTCATTTAGGAAAAGACCCGGAAATCAGAACATTTGAGAACGGCAGCAAGGTGGCGAATTTTTCGCTTGCGACGACCGAGTACCGCAAGGACAAGGACGGCAACCGTATTGAGCTGACCGAGTGGCACAACATCGTGATGTGGCGCAACTTGGCGGAATTGGCGGAGAAGTATCTCCGAAAAGGCCGGCAGATTTATGTGGAAGGTCGCTTGCGCACCCGGAGCTGGGACGATGCGAACGGCGTGAAACACTACATCACGGAAGTGGAGGCCAACACGTTCCTGTTCCTCTCCCCGAAGGAAGGTGGAGGTCCTACGGTGACGCAGGTGCCGAACAAAACAGTCGTGGTGGCACCGCCTCAACCGCAGCCTGTGCCGCCGGAATCCAAGATGCCAGAAGAGAGTTTCTCCGACGATCTTCCCTTCTGATCCTCCTCAAAAGAAGACGGCGACCGTCCGGCCGCCGTCTTCCTTTATTCATGCTATTGTAACTTTTCCTTCGCTATCTTCAGGGCCTCGTTGACAGCCGCTGCCACTCCGTCGGGGTTCTTGCCGCCCGCCATGGCCAGCGTCGGATGACCGCCGCCGCCGCCTTGAATCAGCTTGCCGGCAGCCCGTACAAGCGTTGGAGCATCTGCTCTGTCGGTCAGGTTAGTGCTGATGGCAATCGCCAAGTTCGGCTTGCCGTCGTGTACGCTGCCCAACACCACTACGTGGTTGTCGCCCTCGCGCAATTGCAAAGCGACTTGCCGCAGCATGTCCGCGGAATAGTCCGTGACCTTCGACATGAACAGCACGCCATTGACCTCCTCGGCATTTTCCATCAAAGACTTGCCGAACTCCAAGGCCATCTGCCGGTCAATGTCCTCCATTTTCTTGCGCAGCATCTGGCAGTCGTCCTGCAACTTCTGCACCGATTGTGTCAAGTTGGTGGCATTGAGCATGGACTTCAGCTGCGCCAGGGTGTCCTGATCGGCATAGACCAGCTGTTCGGCGGCCTCGCCTGTCACTGCCTCGATGCGGCGCACGCCAGCGGCCACCGCGCCTTCAGACACGATCTTGAACAGGCCGATGTTGCCCGTTGCAGAAGTGTGCGTGCCGCCGCAGAGCTCCACAGCGTCGCCGAACTGGATCACGCGCACGGTCTTGCCGTACTTCTCCCCGAACAGGGCGATGGCACCGCGCTCACGAGCCTCTTCTATCGGTACGTCAAGATGCTCTTGAAGCGGTAAGTTCTTGCGAATCAAGCTGTTTACCATTCTTTCCACTTGGCGGAGCTCATCATCGGTAACCTTGGCGAAATGGGAGAAGTCGAAGCGCAGGCGGTCTGAGGCCACCATGGAGCCTTTCTGCTCCACATGCGTGCCGAGAACCTTGCGCAGCGCGTGGTCCAAGAGGTGCGTGGCCGAATGGTTGTTGGCTGTTCTCTGGCGCTTTGCCACATCAATCTTCGCCGTAAAGTCTGCTGTCATATTTCCCGGCAATTTGCTGGTATGATGGATGGTCAGATTGTTCTCCTTCGTGGTGTTGTAGATTTCCACCGTGTCGATGCCGTCGGTCAGCACACCGGTGTCGCCCACCTGGCCGCCCGCTTCGGCATAGAATGGAGTTCTGTCGAGCACAATCTGGTAATAGGTCTTGCCCTTCGCGGTCACCTGGCGGTATTTTACCACTTTGCAGGCGCATTCCGTCTTCGTGTAGCCGACAAAAACGGTGGGATTTTCCTGCGGGAGCAGTTCCGTCCAGTCACCGGCAGAGATGGAAGTGGCGGCGCGGGAACGCGCTTTCTGTTGGCGCAATCCCTCTGCGAAACCGTCCATATCGACCGTCAGGTTCTTTTCGGAGGCCATCAGGCAAGTGAGGTCGATGGGGAAACCATAAGTGTCGAACAGTTCGAAGGCGAAATCACCGTCGATGACCGTCTTGTCGGCCATCTTCTTGACGTAGTTCTCGAATTTCAGGATACCGGAGTCGAGGGTCTTGAGGAAGGAGGTCTCCTCCTCGCGGATGACGTTTTCGATGAGTTGCTGCTGTGCTTTGATTTCCGGGAACTGGTGCCCCATCTGCGCCACTAAGTCGGCGACCAGCGTATGCATAAAGGGTTCCTTGAAGTTGAGGAAGGTGAATCCGTAGCGGATGGCGCGGCGCAGGATGCGTCGGATGACATAGCCGGCTCCCGTATTGGAAGGCAGCTGCCCATCGCCGATGGCGAAGGTGACCGCACGCAGATGGTCGGCCACTACACGCAAGGCCACATCCGTATCGTGTTTCTCTCCGTACTTCACGCCGGCGTTCTGTGCTATCTTTTGGATAATCGGTTGGAAGACATCGGTGTCGTAGTTCGATTTTTTGTTCTGTACAGCCATGCAAAGTCGCTCGAACCCCATGCCCGTATCGACATGCTTGGCGGCCAACGGATGCAACTCGCCGGAAACCACGCGGTTGAACTGCATGAACACGAGGTTCCAGATCTCAATGACCAGCGGATTGTCCTTGTTGACCAGTTCGGCGCCGGGCACCCGGGCACGCTCGTCATCGTCGCGCAGGTCGATGTGGATTTCTGAGCAGGGGCCGCACGGACCGGTGTCGCCCATCTCCCAGAAGTTGTCCTTTTTGTTGCCTTTCAGAATGCGGTCTTCCGGCAAATGCGCTTTCCAAAAATCGTAAGCTTCCTGGTCAAAGGCGGTGCCGTCCTTCTCGTCGCCGGCGAAAACAGTGGCATAGAGACGGTTCTTGTCGAGGTTCATCACCTCGGTGAGGAATTCCCAGGCGTATGCAATGGCCTCTTTTTTGAAATAGTCGCCGAACGACCAGTTGCCGAGCATCTCAAACATGGTGTGGTGGTAGGTGTCGCGGCCAACCTCTTCCAAATCGTTGTGCTTGCCCGAAACGCGCAAGCACTTCTGCGAGTCGGCCACGCGCAGGAATTCGCGTGGGGTGTTGCCCAGGAAAATATCCTTGAATTGGTTCATGCCGGCATTGGTGAACATCAATGTCGGATCGTTTTTGACCACCATCGGCGCAGAAGGCACAATATGGTGTCCCTTGGATTTGAAAAAATCCAAAAAAGCGGAGCGTATTTCGTTTGATGTCATAATCTTTCTGATTTGGGGCGCAAAAGTACTATTTTTTTTCGTTGCTATGCGTAATGACTTTCAATTGTTTGTCGCAGACGCGCATTAATGCCGACTGCATCAAAAAAAAGCGTACTTTTGCGCCCTAATTTTTGAATATGTTAAAGATTGAAGATTTACACGTGTCCATCAAGGACAGAGAAATATTGAAGGGCGTCAATTTGGAGGTGAAAGCGGGGGAAGTGCACGCCATCATGGGCCCGAATGGCACCGGGAAAAGCACGTTGGCTTCCGCTATCGCCGGCAAGAGCGGTTACGAGGTGACGCAGGGAAACATCTGGTTCAAAGGCAAAAACCTGCTCGACTTGTCCATTGAGGACCGTGCCCGCGAAGGCGTGTTCATCGGTTTCCAGTACCCGGTGGAGATCCCGGGTGTGAGCATCGCCAACTTCATGCGCACCGCCCTCAACGAAGTGCGCAAATACCGCGGCCTCGACCCGCTCAACGGCGCCCAGTTCCTCAAGCTGATGGCCGAAAAACAGAAAGTGGTGGAGCTGACCGACAAACTTAGCAACCGTTCCGTGAACGAAGGTTTCTCCGGCGGTGAGAAAAAGCGCAACGAGATTTTCCAGATGGCGCTTCTCGACCCCTACTTGGCGGTCCTCGACGAGACGGACTCCGGCCTCGACATCGACGCTCTCCGCATCGTGGCCAACGGCATCAACCACCTGCGCGGCGCCGACAAGTCCATCATCGTCATCACCCACTATCAGCGACTGTTGGACTACATCGTCCCTGATGTGGTGCATGTGCTTTTCGATGGCAAAATCGTGAAATCGGGTCCGAAGGAGCTGGCACTTGAACTGGAAGAGCGCGGTTATGACTGGATTAAGGAAGAATACGAACAGGGCAAGTTATGAGAGCGTTCACACAATTCATCCAGGGGCTTTTCAACGAAAACTATGCGCAATATCCTGACGGCGGACAGGCGGCTATCCGCGACCTCCGTCAAAAAGCGATGGACCTTTTTCTGCAAAAAGAATTGCCCGACAAGCGTTTACAGGGCTGGCAGCAGTCGGTGCTGAACAAAAGAGCGAAAACCGACTACATCCAGAAGCTGCAGCCGGATCCATACCGTCCGTTGGCGGAATATTTCCAATGCCGTGTGCAGGATTTGCACCCCACGGTGCTTCCGATCAGCAATGGTTGGTATATTTCTGAAAAGCAAGAAGTTAACGTTGACGAACAAGGCGTGATAACGGGTAGTCTGTTTGCGGCCATCCGTCAGTACCCCGACTTGGTGCTGCCGCTGTTGGCACATTCCAACTTGGAGAAAGAAAACGGTTTGGTGGCCCTCAACGAAGCCCTTTTCAACGACGGTGCTTTTATCTATATCCCTGATAATGTGAAAGTTGAGAAGCCAATGCAAATTGTCTCGCTGATGAACACGGAAGACCCGCTATTGGTGAACAACCGCCATCTCATCATATTGGGTAAGAATGCGGAACTTTCTGTTATCCAGTGCGATGACTCCATCCAAAAGGAATCTTCCTTCTCCAATATCGTTTCGGAAATCTATTTGGGAGAGAATGCGCATCTGCATTACTACAAAACCGAGAACAAGGATGCCGCTTCCATGCTGTTGAACCATGTCTTCGTACATCAGCAGAGCTATTCAACCTTCACCTCCACGGCCATTACGTTCAACGCGGGCTACATCTGCAACACCTTCCACGTCAACCTCAATGAGCCGATGGCGGAAGCTAAGCTGTATGGTCTGTATCTTGTTGACAAAGAGCAGGTTTGCGACAACCATATCTTCGTCAACCATGCCGCGCCCGATTGCAAGAGCTACCAACTCTACAAGGGCATCATGGACGATGAGGCCTCTGCGAACTTCCACGGGCACATTTTGGTGGCGCAAGATTCGCAGCGCACGGCGGCTTTCCAGACCAACAAGAACCTGCTGCTGACCGACAAGGCGCACGTCACCACAAAACCGTTCTTGGAGATTTACGCCGACGATGTGCAGTGCAGTCACGGCGCGACGGTAGGTCAGTTGGACGAAGATGCGTTGTACTATCTGCGCACCCGCGGCATCGGCGAAGCGGCGGCCAACCGTCTGCTCATGTTCGCCTTCGCCAACGAAATTGTGCAGAACGTGGCCATCGAAGCCCTCCGCGACCGTCTCGGCAACATGGTGCAGCACCGCCTCCAGGGTGAACTCAACGTTTGCGCCCAATGTATGCTGAACAACAACATATTGTTCCCGATAACGTTGGAGGAGTGATTTTGGCTGTTGGCTGTTAGCTCTGACAATGACAATAACTATAACTATAACTTAAACTATTACTTTTGAGCGGCCAGTAATCGCCATTCACTGATCACCATTCACTAATCACTATGAAAATCAAACTGATATGGATTGGCAAGCCCGATGGTGATGTCTTTGACGAGGCCATCCGGCAATACACGGCCAAGATTGCGACCTACATCCCGTATGAAACCGTGGCGATTCCATATTTGAAAAATGCCAAGTCGATGCCGGTGGAGGAGCAGAAGAAGCGCGAGGGTGAACTGATACTCAAGAAGATAGAGTCGGACGAATATGTAGTGCTGTGGGACGAGCGCGGCAAGGAGAAAACCTCCGTGCAGTTTGCGGAGTTCATCCAGCAGCGCGCCAATTCGGGATTGAAGACGCTCACCTTCGTGATTGGCGGCGCGTATGGTTTCTCCGAGGCCGTCTATGCCCGCCAGAACGCGCAGTTGGCCCTTTCGAAGCTCACCTTCCCGCACATCATGGTGCGCCTGATCTTCGCCGAGCAACTCTATCGGGCGTGCACGATTTTGCGCGGGGAGCCGTATCATCATTGAACGCCTACTGACTAATTCTAAGCTTCAAATATTTGCATAGTCAGAGCGAACCAAAGAGATCAAATCATCGAAAAATTCATCGACAGATACCGTGTTCTCCATAATTCTTGCCTTGCGTGAAGATTGCAGGGAAGGTGTTTCGGAATTTTTTTTTACGCCGTAAGGCAACTTTGGCTCTTCCACTTTAAGAGGTTCCTTTTGTTTCTCTTGGTATTTTTTTCAGAAGAGTACGCTTTTGGTAGAAATTTATAATCCCCAAATCAAACCGTGCGCCTTTCCCAAATCAAACCGTGCGCCTTTCA
>CAMVBK010000027.1:0-42454 GCA_947165685.1 uncultured Bacteroidales bacterium
GCCCTTTTTCCGCCCCTCCGGCACCCCCGACGACGGAAAATTTCGCAGATTTTCGCACTTTCGCTGCAAAAATCGAAATTCTCAAGGCCTTTCAACCCCTATTTTTTTCGAGATTACATGATATTAAATTGATATACAACCATTTACGATAATCAACATTCCATATATTGCTAATTATCAATATGTTAGACTATTTTTCTTAGTACAATATTATTATATATACAATTAATAAATGAATAGACATGAGAAGACGAATTTAAGAAAAACGATGCTACAAGGTTCAATTGGCATTGGAGACAAAAAAAAACGAAGGTAAAGACCCTCGTTCCTCGCTTTGTGCGGATGGGGGGACTCGAACCCCCACGGCTTACGCCACCAGATCCTAAGTCTGGCGCGGCTACCATTACGCCACATCCGCATTTTTTCGGGCGGCAAAGGTACACTTTTTTTCGTTATTTTGCCACCTTTTTATTATTTTTGCCGCCGAAATGAAATTAAGGCAAAACAAGAAAAGAGAAGAGCGCGCGGTATCCTTGTCGGCGCTCACGTGGCAGCGCTTCAAGAGGGAACGCCAGGCGGTCATTTCGCTTGCCTACATCGGCATCGTAGTGATTATCGCCCTTCTGGGCTATATAATCACCCCTGACCACACCCCTTTCTGCAACCACCAGCAATTGGAAATCGCCCTTCAGAAACCGGGCTTCAAAGTACAGCTTTTGGAAATCCAACCCGACCAGCAAGTTGAAAAAGTGAACTTCTTCCATAAGATGCTTTTCGGACAACCCGCAGAATACAAAACTATCCCGATAGATTCCTACAGGATGTCCGGCGACTCCGTGACCGTGAGACTGTTTCAACAGAACTACCACGAGACATACGCGAAATCCCATCTCTCTCCTCGGATGGTGAAACAGCAGCGATTCCTGCTCGGCACCGACCGCTACGGTCGTGATGTCCTCAGCCAATTGATGATTGGGGCACGCGTGAGCCTTGCCGTCGGATTTCTCTCCATTTTCATCGCCCTGTTCATCGGGACACTCGTCGGAGCCGCCGCAGGTTACTTCCGGGGCTGGGTCGATGACGTGCTCACCTTTCTCATCAATGTGGTGTGGTCCATCCCCACCCTGCTCCTTGTCATCGCCATCAGCTTCGCCCTCGGCAAGGGTTTCTGGAAAATTTTCATTGCCATCGGCCTCACCATGTGGGTGGACATTGCCCGCGTCGTGCGCGGACAGTTCCTGAGCTTACGCGAGCAGGATTTCGTAGAGTCCGCAAGAGCATTAGGATACAGTAACTTGCGAATCATCGTCAAGCACATTCTCCCCAACATCACCGGCACACTCATTGTGATTGCCGCGTCCAATTTCTCGTCAGCCATCCTAATGGAGGCAGGTTTAAGTTTTCTCGGGCTCGGCGTACAGCCCCCCACCCCGTCGTGGGGCATCATGATGAAGGAGAACTACGCCTGTATCGTCCTCAACAACGCCTATTTAGCCATTGTGCCTGGCATTGCCATCATGCTGTTGGTACTTTCGTTCATGCTTATCGGCAATGCATTGCGAGATGCCATGGACGTTCGCAACTGATCCCGCTGTAAAAAACGACACATTCTTCCAAAAAGCGGGCACGTTGCTCCAACAAACGGCCACCCAAAAGAAGCAAAAAAATACATTACAGACGATAGCGACAATCGCAAAATCATATAACGATCTGATTTTTAGTAATTTGCAATATCATCAAAAACAAGTCGAAATATTTTTCAAAAGTTATCTGTTGAAAACAAAAAAAATGTATTTTTGCACCCTCAAAAAAGTAAGTACAAAAAAACAATAATAATATGAAAAGAACATACCAACCCTCGAACACGAGACGCAGACATAAACACGGGTTCAGAGAGAGAATGTCCACCGCCAACGGCCGCAGAGTGCTGGCCGCTCGCAGAGCAAAGGGCAGAAAGAAACTCACCGTGTCTGATGAAAGTCTGGGAAGAAAATAATCCAAAAGGAAAAGGGATTATTGTAGGAAAAAGAAGGCGTTGGTCTTCTTTTTTTTGTATTTTCGCCATTTTTTTATGTGCGACAAAAAAAAGGACAGAATGAGAAAAACAATATTGAGTATATTGCTGACTTGCGCGGCCGTTCTAACGTTCGCGCAAGGCGGCGGAGTGCCCATTGACGGCATCGTGGCCGTCATCGGCAAGTCCATCATCATGCGCTCCGATCTGGAAAAACACTTCAACGACTACAAAACGCAGTTCAAAACTGTAGAGGATCCGGACATGATATATTGCTCCATCCTCGAAAACCTGGTCTTCACCAAGCTGATGGTCAATCAAGCAGAACTCGACAGCATCGAGGTCAGCGACGAAGAGGTGGATTACCGTCTCAACTCCCGTATTTCGTATTTCCTGCAACAGACCGGCGGCGACGTGAAATACATCGAAAACTATTTCAACAAATCGATGTCTGAAATCAAGAAGGAGATGCGCGAGATGATGTACGAACAGGCCCTGACAGAGCAGGTGCAGTCAAACATCACGGGCAGCATCACCGTGACCCCGTCGGAGGTGCAACAGTTTGCCTCCAAGATCAACCCCGACAGCATGCCGATCGTGAGCACCACCTACCAGTTCGGTGAGATTGTGAAGATACCGCCTGTCAGCGACGAGGAAATTGCGGAGGTGCAGTCACGGCTGAACAGCTACCGCGAGCGCGTTCTTCGCGGGGAGAAGTTCGGAGCCATCGCCCGACTCTACTCCGACGACCCGGGCAGTGCTTCGAAAGGCGGCGACCTCGGCTTCGTAGAGCGCGGCACGCTGTATCCCGAGTTCGAGGCAGTGGCTTTCAATCTGAAATCCGGCGAGATCTCGCAGGTGGTGAAGACCCAAGCCGGCTACCATATCATCCAGATGATCGAACGGCGAGGCGAATCCATCCGCGTGGCGCACATCCTCATCCAGCCGAAACCCTCCACCGATGAGCAGGTGAAAGCCATCACTTACTTGGACAGCGTCCGCAAAATCATCATCGATGAAAAACTCACGCTGGAAGAGGCCGCCAAAAAATACTCCGAAGGCAGCACCCGGCTGAACGGCGGCATGGTGGTGAACCCCTATAACAACTCCTTGTCGTTCGACCGCCAATCGCTCGACGACGCCACCTTCACAACCATCGGGAAACTGATTCCCGGAGAGTTCTCGGAATGCGTCCCCTTCGTGAACGATGACGGCGTGATGGCCTACCGGTTGATTTATCTGAAAGAAAAAGTGGCCGAACACAGAGCAAACTTGGTGGAAGACTACGACATGATCAAAAACGCGGCCCTGGAACAGAAAAAACTGGATGCCATGGAAAAATGGGTTTTAGAGAAAGTAAAAGTGACTAACATCAAAATATCGGAACAATATAAATACTGTCCATTCGTTACGAAGTGGCAGATTCCGTGAGAATTGAGAATTGAGAATTGAGAATTGAGAATTGAGAATTTGGAATTTAAATTGAATACATATATATGGATTTAGAGAAGAAAAACGACATTGAGGCGATAGAGTCTTTTGTGGAGAAATATAAAACCCTTCGGCAGGAGATTGCCAAGGTGATTGTGGGTCAAGACGATGTGGTGAAAAACGTGTTGATGGCGATGTTCAGCCGGAGCCACGCATTGCTCATCGGTGTCCCTGGACTTGCCAAGACATTGATGATCACAACAATAGCGAAAGCAGTGGACATGTCTTACAATCGTATCCAATTCACACCTGACCTGATGCCGTCCGACATCATGGGTGCGGAAATTCTGGATGACAACCGGAACTTCAAATTTGTAAAGGGTCCGATTTTCGCGAACATCGTGCTGGCCGACGAGATCAACCGTACGCCCCCGAAAACGCAATCGGCGCTGTTGGAGGCGATGCAGGAGCGTTCGGTGAGTATGAACGGTACCACCTACGACCTTCCGAACCCGTTCTTTGTTTTGGCTACGCAAAACCCCATCGAGCAAGAAGGCACATATCCGCTGCCCGAGGCCCAGCAGGACCGATTCATGTTCAACATCATGCTGGACTATCCCTCCAAGACTGAGGAAGTGGAGATTGTGAAGCGTACCATCCACGGCGACATGGTTGAGCCGCAACGCGTACTGACGGTCGAAGAAATCGTTTTCTACCAGAAGCTGCTGCAGAAAATCCCGATTCCGGAGAACGTCTATCGCTATGCCGTGAACCTCTCCACGTTGACCCGCCCGGGCACGTCGCAGGCGCATCCATGGGCCAACGACTACCTCTCCTGGGGTGCCGGTCCGCGCGCCTCGCAGTTCCTCATCATCGGCGCCCGCACGCATGCCGTGCTCAACGGCAAGTATTCGCCAGACATTGAGGACGTTCGCGCCGTGGCCTACAACATCTTGCGCCACAGAATCATCAAGAACTACAAAGCGGAAGCCGAAGGCATCACGATTGAGCAAATCATCGACAAGCTGTTGACGGCCGCCGACACCCAATAGGCGATGAACAGACTGCGACAACCGTTCTGGAAGTGGCTTCTTTTTGCCTCCGCCGCCGTGATTTTCGCGGTCATCATCATCTATTCCAACAAACTGATCCGCAAAATCGCCGATGAGGAGCGCCAGCGCATTGAAATCTGGGCCGGCGCCATCACCTACAAAACGCAAATCATCAACGAAACCGAGCGGTTCTTTGACTCCATCCGCATTGAAGAGGGCAACCAAGCAACTATTTTCGCCAAAGCCGTGAAAAAAGTTGCGGAAGCATCTCTATATGAGGATATTACATTCTACCAAGACATTATCTCCGCCAACAAGACCGTACCGACCATCATTGCCAGTCGGCATGGCGACATTGACGCAGCCATCAATCTGCCCGACAGCATCCTCAACATGCGCAATGTCAGCGAATTGGGAAGTAAACTCAACGAATTTGACAGCCTAAAGCTCCCCTACTACCACCG
This sequence comes from uncultured Bacteroidales bacterium, assembly GCA_947165685.1. Taxonomy (GTDB): domain Bacteria; phylum Bacteroidota; class Bacteroidia; order Bacteroidales; family WCHB1-69; genus F23-D06. The sequence continues at coordinate 4,962 of CAMVBK010000027.1, forward strand.
CGATTACGTGATGGTCTATTACAAGAACTCGCACATTTACGGAGATTTCCGGGAAATGATTGACAATCTTCTGGAGTCATTCTTCGAGGAGACGGTCATCAATTCCGCATCAGTACCGGTGATCATCACCGACAGTACCCAAATCAATGTCATCGCAGCGGGTAACATCGACTCCGCCGTCATCAAAGCGCCGTTCAAGGTAAACGCACGGTTGGAGAAGATGCGCGAAGAGAATGAGCCCATCGTGTTAGACTGGCTGGACCGCGGGAAATGTTATGTTTTCTACGAGGAGTCGTCAGTGCTGAAACAGTTGCGCCTGTTCCCCTACATCCAATACGGCATCATCTTTGTTTTCGTACTAATTGCGTACCTGCTGTTCAGCGTCACCCGGAGGGCCGAGGAGAACCGCGTCTGGGTGGGCATGTCGAAGGAAACGGCACACCAGTTAGGCACACCCATCTCCTCGCTGATGGCCTGGACGGAGCTGTTGAAAGAGATGCCCGTTGATCAGTCCATTCCTCAGGAAATCAGCAAAGATGTGCATCGTTTGGAGACCATTGCGCAGCGATTTTCGAAAATCGGATCCGTTCCCGTATTGGAGAGCACCGACATCGTCCCTATTATCGAAGATTTCACTGGCTATCTGCAGACCCGCATTTCTTCTATGGTGCGCATACACTTCGAGAAGCCTGACCATCCCGTCGTACTGCCGCTCAACAAGCAGCTTTTCGAGTGGGTCATTGAAAACTTGTGCAAAAATTCGGCTGACGCCATGAACGGAAAAGGCGACATCACCGTCACCATCAGCGAAGAAAAGAACAAAGTGTATGTAGATGTAACCGACACGGGGAAAGGGATCCCGCCCAAGATGCAACGACGGATATTCTCCCCAGGCTACACTTCCAAGAGCCGGGGATGGGGCTTGGGACTGACCTTAGCCAAGCGCATCATCAACAACTACCACAAAGGTAAACTGTTCGTGAAATCCTCCGTCATCGACCAAGGGACCACAATGCGCATCCAACTGCGCACCGGCCGGCAATAAAACCCTGACTAAGCCAAAGTCACTTGTCTAAGTCACTTGTCTAAGTCACTTGTCTAAGTCACTTGTCTAAGTCTAAGTCAATCATCTACAAGTATATATACGAATAGAGCAAAACACTATCCTCGTTCATCGTTTCACGATTTACAAATGTCGAATAGACTTTCGTCGGCCATTTTTTGTAATAGTCGTAGGAATAGGTGAACGATTCCGTGTCTGAAAAAACGTCATACTCATCCGTCACCGAAACCCCTACGGTGTTGTTTTTGCTACAAAAACAATACTGCGGTGCATCATTCAGCAGCTGATGGTCAAGATACAAGCCGAGAAAACGGTTCAAAGGGTTGAGTTTGTCATCATACACATAGGAAAACGTCAGCTTTTGGACACTATCGGGTCTATCAATCTTCATTTTCACATACTTGACGTTTTCGCCATCCCATTGAAAATCCATATTTGCCGAGGAAAAATTGTAGGATTCGGACTTTTCACCATGAGAAACAACCCTGGAGTTCCACTCACAGCCGTTTCCAGGCAAAAACCAGGTCAGCAACGAACCGTTTCTTGCCTCTTTCGTCGTTTTTTTCACGACCAAGTTTGAAATCTTGCCTTTTTCATACGACAACGAATAGGTCTCCATAAGCTGGTCCTTCTGATAGGTGTTAATCGTGGTCAACAATTTGCCATCATAGAGAAACTCCGTATATTCATCACCGGATTCAATCTTTGAAAGCATGTCATTCTCATAAAAATAACGCTGGGTACGGTTAACATCGCCATTCTTTCGGTAGAAATCGATACGGTGCAATTGTTCGTCATCCCAGTACCACTGTTCCTGCAGATAATGGCCGTCTGCCTCGCTATAAACCTTATTGATTTTCATTTTAGGGTTAAAAACGCCCAAATTATCCTTTTGGCAGGAAAAGAAGCCGAGCATCAACACGCACGACACAAACAAAACGCTTAATTTCTTCATTTTTAACAGGTTCAAGTTTCTTTAGGAATAACAACGACAATCATTCGATTATTCGGCCGCAAAAATACATTTAATATCCGTTCGTATTGCCAAAAAATGTACTTTTGCCTCCCGTTAAATCGAAGTATCAAATCAAATAAAAATAGTATGAGGAAAAATTTCGTATTCACATTGCTGTGCTGTCTGGCGGCCGTGAGCAGCGCCCTGGCATGCACAAATTTCATTGTCACAAAGGGAGCCAGCAAAGACGGTTCCTGCTTTCTGACGTATGCGGCTGACTCGCACCAACTGTACGGCGAGCTGTACTATCGTCCGGCGGCCAACTATCCGGCCGGCACCTGGTTAGACGTGATTGAGTGGGACACGGGCAAGAAGCTCGGCCGAATCCCGCAGGTGGCGCACACCTATTCCGTGGTGGGCAACATGAACGAGCACCAGTTAGCCATCGGGGAGACCACCTACGGCGGCATTGAGGAACTGATGCATGGGCAAGGATTAATTGACTATGGTTCATTGATTTACATCACGCTACAAAGGGCTAAGAATGCCCGCGAGGCCATCAAGGTGATGTCGGAGTTGCTCGATGCCTACGGCTACGCCAGCGAGGGAGAGTCGTTCTCCATCGTGGATCCCAACGAGGCTTGGGTGATGGACCTCATCGGCAAGGGTGAGAAAGTGGTGGATGCCAAGGGCAAGGTAGCGAAAGAATGGAGCAACGGCGCCGTTTGGGTAGCCCGTCGCATTCCCGACGGCTATGTATGCGGCCACGCCAACCAGTCGCGCATCACCTCCTTCCCGTTGCGTGACGGCAAAACCTCCATCACCAACAAGGAGTTAGACAAGATTTTCCTGCCCGGCATCGAGACGGTCTATTCCGCCGATGTCATCTCCTTTGCCAGAATGAAGGGCCTTTATCCGGCAGACAAAAAAGCGGCTCCCGATGCACAATTCAGCTTCTGCGACACCTACAACCCCATCACCTTCGACGGAGCCCGCTTCTGCGATGCCCGCGTATGGGCCTTTTTCAATCATGTCAACCATGCAGAAGTAGCTCAATATGAGGATTATGCACGTGGCGACAATCTCAAACACCGTATGCCGCTGTGGATCAAACCCGCCAACAAAAACCAAATCGACGCACAGTTCATGATGCGGATGATGCGTGACCACTACGAAGGCACTTCCATGGACATGACCAAGGACCTCGGCGCAGGCCCCTACGCATGCCCGTACCGCTGGCGCCCGATGACCTGGTCGGTGGATGGCAAGAATTACATTCACGAACGCGCTACGGCCACCCAACAGACCGGCTTCGTGTTCCTTGCCCAATGCCGCAACTGGCTGCCCGACATGTTCGGCGGCGTCTATTGGTTCGGCGTGGATGATGCCGGAAGCAACTGCTTCGTGCCGATGTTCTGCGGCATCACCGAAATCCCGAAGGAATACGCCGAAGGAAATGGCTCCATGGTCGAATACTCCCCCACCTCCGCATTCTGGACCTTCACCAAGGTCAGCAACTTTGTCTATACCCGCTACAGCGACATGATCAAGCATGTCAACGAGAAACAAGCGCAATGGGAAGGTAAATTCGTGAGAGAAATCGACCAGATGTCCGCAAAAATGAAAGATCTGTGCACACAAGACCCCGAGAACGCACGCAAACAACTCAATGCCTACTCCAAACGCGCGGCAACAGAAGTCTGTCAGGATTGGAACCGCCTGTTCGAATACTTGCTGGTGAAATACCACGACGGCAACGTAAAAAAAGAGAAAAACGGCAAATTCGAGACCAACGGCAACGAGAAACCTCAAGTGGTCTTTCCCGAACAGCCCAAATGGCCCGACAACTGGTACCGTATGATTGTCCGCGACTGTGGCACGAACATCCAGGCGAAGTAGTTTTGTGCTTTTCACATAAAAAAAGCGTGTCGGAAACGGCACGCTTTTTTTGTTCAAAGTTTCAGGTTCCAAAACTCCCTTAACCTCGTAACCCTCTAACCATATAACCCCCTCTCACTCCTGTACATACACCCTCGGCACACGCTGCGAGATGCGGGTCATCAGTTCGTAGCTGATCAGACCGGCGGCTTCGGCCATCTCCGAAACGGTGTTGCCCTCACCATAGACAATGACCTCATCGCCCTCGTGCACGCGCAGCCCGGTGATGTCAAGCATGCACATATCCATGCAGATTTTGCCGATAACCGGCACCTTCTGCCCCTGCACGAGCACAGTGCCTTTCCCGTTGCAGAGCTCGCGGGGATAGCCGTCAGCATAACCAATGGGGATGATGGCCACTTGCGTGTCGCGCCGCAGCCGCCAGGAACGGTTGTAACCGATAGTCTCACCGGCCGGGATGTTCTTGATTTGTGTAATCACTGTCTTGAGTGTCACCACATTATGCAGTTTCGCGATAACCTCCGGAATTTCGGAACAGCCATAGAGTTGGATGCCGAGACGCACCATGTCGAACTGCGCCTCCGGGAAACGGGTGATGCCGGCACTGTTGAGGATGTGCCGCAGAATCTTGTAGTCGAAGGCGGCACACAGCTGGTCGGTCATGCGACCAAACAGGGCAATCTGGCGACGTGTGAACGCATCCTCGGCGGGGTCTTCGGCGGCGGCAAGGTGCGAGAAGACCGACGCGATGTGCAGTTTCGGGTTGCGCTTCACCGTGTCTATCAGTCGCGGAATGTCATCTAAGTCGAACCCCAAACGGTGCATTCCAGTATCCATCTTGACGTGGATGTTAAACTGCGGGATTTCCGGATGGCGCGCCAAGACCTCCTCCAACTGCTGCAGATAGTAGAAATTGAAGATTTCCGGCTCCAAACGGTGGTTCACCATCACCTCAAAGCTGTGCGCTTCCGCCCCGAGCACGATAATCGGTGTGTCGATACGGCGTTTGCGAAGCCGCACGCCTTCATCGGTATAGGCAACTGCAAGGTAATCAATATTTTGACTCACCAACGTATTGACTAACTCCACATCGCCCAGCCCATACGAAGAGGCTTTCACCATGGCCACCATCTTCGTGTCTGGGCGCAAACGATTGCGATGGAAGTTGAGATTGTAGGCTAACGCGGGCAGATTCACCTGCATGATGGTCAGATGCGTCTTGTGCTGCAACGCTTTCACCACCTGTTCGAAATGGAAGTTGCGGGCACCCTTCACCAGGATGATCTCGTAGGAGATAGGCAAGTCGGGAAGACGGGACAGCAGGTCGGCAGTGTCGCGGAAAAAAAGCTGCTCGCCTATATCAAAAACCCCTTTGTGGCCTTCAAAGCTGCTGCCGACCGCAACCAAACGCGAGATGCCATGCCTCTTCAGTTGTGCGTTCAACCGGCGGAAATCCTCCTCCGTCATCTTGCCAACCTGCTCGAAATCCGATAGAATGAGCGTCTTTTTCCCCATTTGGGTCTGCGTGTCCAAAAAGTTCAACGCCGCCGACAACGAATTGGTGTCTAAGCTATATGTGTCATTGACAAGCACCGAATGGTTCCGTCCTTCCATGATTTCCAACCTCATGCTGATGTGCGTGAGCCGTCCAAGCCTGCTGTTGATTTCCTCCGGCGTGAATCCGACATGCAACAGTGTGACCATCACGTGGGTGACATTCTCCAATGAGGCACTGTCGATGAAAGGCACGGTGTAGTCGAAGCCGCCGAGGGTGATGACGGTGCCGCCAGTCTCCGCCGGGCGCATGGCAACGGGATAGGTGCTGCCGGCGCTTCCCCAGGAAATCCTGCGCAAGTGCGCATACTCCGGCAACTGCAGCACCATGTTGACCTCCTCGTTGTCATCATGATAGATCAACACCTCCACATGCTGGAAAAGCTTGAGTTTCTCGATGATTTTGCGGATATTAGACTGGAAGAACTGTCCGTGCGCCGCCCCGATGTTCGTGAGAATCCCGATGGTGGGGTCAATGATGTCGGCCAAGACACGCATCTCGTTGGGACGGGAGATGCCCGCCTCGAAGACGGCGATGTCGTGCCGGTCAGACATTTTCCAGACGGAGAGCGGCACGCCGAGACGCGAATTGTAGCTGTCGGGACTCTTCACCACCTTGTATTTGTCGTCGAGGATGGAGGAGAGCCACTCCTTGACGATGGTCTTGCCGTTGCTGCCGGTGATGCCGATGACCGGATAGTGAAACCGCTGCCGGTGCTTCATGGCCAAAAGTTGGAGGGCTTCCACAGAGTCACCCACAAACAGAAAGTTCGCCGCCGTACACTCCGAGTAGCTTTCCATTACCTTGGTAATCACAAAATTGCGGACACCGAGCTGATACAGTTCGGGGACATAGAGATGTCCGTCGTTCTTCTCCGTCTCGATGGCGAAGAAGAGCGTGTGTTCCGCATCCGTCACCTTGCGGCTGTCAATAGCCAGTTCCGTAATCTGGCATTCAGGCGTTCCGAGGATGGTCTCCTCCGGATTGATAAACGCTATAATTTCAGCAAGTTGCATCTGTCTTAAAACCAATAATTTGGTGGCAAAAATAAAAAATTATCCCAAACAGGGCAAACCCATTCAGGATAAAAACATATTATAATCGAACAGCGACGCACCGCAGTACGTCGCTGTAGGCTTCTAATGCGAAAACTATCAATATTCGTAAATGGTGGTTTCCATATCCTCATTTCCCTCGTTATCGGTCGTAAGCGAGGTCACTGAAGTGGGATACTTGCCATCATATTCGTACGTATATTCCACATTCATATCCTGCACCGCGCCTATCCGCGTCGTCATCGTGAGAACATTGTTCTTGTTAAGGAAGAAATTGTTGACGCCTTCGCTGCCCATTTGGGACACCATGCCGTAGAACGGGTTGTTCTTTTTGTCGTAAGTGAGATCCATCGTCTCCGAGACGGGCATGAAGCCGGTTATCGTGATATCCATGGACTTTACATTGTTTCCATCCCAGGTCAACTGCATCGTAATTTTCTCATTCTTGGCATCGCTGGGATATTTCTTGACAAAACGGTCGACCGCCGGGACGAGCTCAGGCAACACGTAGCACAAGGGGTTGCTCGACTTTTCCTTGTCCCACAAGGGGAAATTCACTTCCATCTCGATTTTGGAGATTTTATTCCCCTTGTACTCAAAATCGTATTTGGCGGCAGGCTCTATGGTATTCACCCCCTTGGCGTATTCCTTGATTTCGTCCAGTTTGTTGCCGTCGTATGTGATCTCCACGGTCGCATTGGCGTTTTCAACCGAAATCAGGCGGTTCTTGGTGTCGTAGGAGAACTGGTCGGTGAAAGTCAGCGCCTCGTAATAGCGGTCAATGGAGGTGAGCGTGTTCCCGTCCCAGTGCCAGGCTTCGGCGAGCACTTTCTCCCCGCCATCGTTCACGGTGTAGATTTTCTGGATTTTCTTTGCGGGTTCATAAACCCCGTCGTTCTTGCTGCATGACGAAAACATGGCGATTACGGTCACGCACAGACAAATGATGATACCTTTTTTCATAATAACAGAATTTAAATGATGCGGCAAAAATACAACTTATATTGTTTCGCATAGATTAAAATCGTACTTTTGCATTTTGAAAAAAAGATGCGCTACTTCCTCCATCTGGCATATAACGGTTCCGCGTTTTTCGGCTGGCAGATACAGCCGAACCACCCGTCTGTGCAGGAGACCCTCGAAAGCTGCCTATCGCTGCTGCTGCATGAGGAGCGCGTGGCCGTGACCGGCTGCGGACGTACTGACACGGGCGTGCACGCCAGCTCCTACTACGCCCACTTCGACACCGAGAAGCAGCTCTCCCCGAACGAATGCCGACAGCTGACGTTCAAGCTCAACAACTTCCTGCCAAAGGAGATCGTCATCTTCGACCTGTTCGAAGTGGCCCCGGACCAGCATGCCCGCTTTGACGCCGAGAGCCGCACCTACCAATACCACGTCTGCACCCGCAAAGATCCCTTCAAGATCCAGTTCGCCTACCGCTGTCACAAGCCGTTGGACGTTGCCAAGATGAACGAAGCGGCCGCGCTGCTACTCCAGAACGAGGACTTCACCAGCTTCTCCAAAGTGCACACGCAGGTCAACAACTTCATCTGCCATGTCACGGAGGCGCATTGGGACGTGGTAGGCAACGAGCTCATCTTCACCGTCACGGCGAACCGGTTCCTGCGCAACATGGTGCGCGCGCTCGTAGGCACCCTATTAGAAGTCGGCATGGGGAAAATCTCTGTCGAAGGCTTTCAGGACATCATCAACAAAAAAGACCGATGTGCCGCGAGGACTTCCGTGCCGGCTCATGCCCTGTTCTTGACAAAAGTGCGTTATCCATTTCTTGAGAAATGAAAAGATTTCTTCATATTATTTTTTTGTTTATTTTTGCGGCTGTAAACTGTAGGGTTGGCGATTTGAGTTGAATTTGGTAAAATGGGAGAGGAAAAGCGATGCTAAAAAAGATGGAAGTAGTTAATAATTAAAAATATAGGAGGTTTCATTATGTTAAAGAACAGAAGTTTGATTGACCCGTCCGATTTCACGCGCGAGGAATTTCGCGAAATTTTCGACTTGGGTCACCAGATTGTCGCCGACCCGGCGAAGTACAGCAAGAGTTGCGAAGGCAAGATCCTGGCAACTCTTTTTTATGAGCCCAGCACACGCACGCGCCTGAGCTTCGAGACGGCCATGCTGCGCTTAGGCGGCCAGGTCATCGGTTTCTCCGAGGCCGCGTCCTCATCAACGGCCAAAGGCGAGAGCATCGCCGACACGCTGCGCACCGTGGAGTGCTACGCCGACATCGCGGCCATGCGCCATCCCAAGGAGGGTGCCCCGCGCTTGGCCAGCCACTACATCCACATGCCGCTGATCAACGCCGGCGACGGAGGCCATCAGCATCCCACACAGACCCTCACCGACATTCTCACCATCGAACGGTTGCGCGGCAGCGTGGAAAACAAGACCTACGGTTTCTGCGGCGACCTCAAATTCGGCCGCACCGTGCACTCCCTCGTCAAATTCCTCAGCAATTACGAAGGCGTCCGCTTCATCTTCATCTCCCCCGAAGAACTGCGCGTGCCGGAATACATCCGCGAGGAGGTGGTCCGCAAGAAGGGCATTCCCTTCGAAGAGGTCGATCAGATGGAACCCTACATGAACCAGCTTGACTTCCTCTACATGACCCGCGTGCAACGCGAACGCTTCTTCAACGAAGAGGACTACATCCGCTTGAAAGACCGATTCATCCTCGACAAGGAGAAAATGTCCTACGCCCGTCCCGACACCTACATTCTGCACCCGCTACCCCGCGTGAACGAAATCAGCACCGAAGTCGATGACGACCCCAGAGCACAGTATTTCCAGCAAGCCAAAAACGGCATGTATGTCCGCATGGCTCTGATACTGAAATTATTGGGGATTTATTAAGTTTCCAGTAATCAGTGACTTGTGTGTATGTAAGGAGGGACAAAATCAACGGTCTCTGGTTTAAGTTTAAGTCCTAAGTCTAAGTTTAAGTCAAAAAAAAAACGTCATGTTAGAAATCACCAGCATAGAAAAAGGTATTGTCATCGACCACATTACCGCCGGATATGGAATCCAGGTGTTCAATTATCTGAACCTCGACAAGGCCGATTATAATGTCGCGCTCATCTGCAACGCCTACAGCGAGAAGATGGGCAAGAAGGACATCATCAAAATCAACAATGTCATCGACATCAACTACGACTTCCTCGGGCTGATTGACCCGAACGCCACAGTGAACATCATCGAGGATGGGAAGACCATCAAGAAGGTGAAGTTGGAAGTTCCCGAAATGGTGGAGAACATCATCCGCTGCAAGAACCCTCGCTGCGTCACCTCTGTGGAGCACTACTTCCCGCACGTCTTCCATCTGGTCAACAAGGAAAAACGCTCCTACCGCTGCGAATACTGCGACGACATCGTGGTGCCCTACCCGAACAAGTAACCCACTGTCCAAGCACAAACATCCGAATAGGTCCGGCAGACAAGACGCCCAATCTTGTTTTCCGGACTTTTCTGTTTTCTCCCGATTTTTTTTGCTGAAACAATAATAATGAAAAAAAACTATTTTTGCGACTTGTAAAATTGTTGGAATTAACAACAGTCATTTTTATATAAGAACAAGAAAATGTATCCGATTTCACATCATCCCATTTTGGATATCCCCGAAAGGGATATCACGACCTTTGAATACAAGGGTCAGCAGATCAAGGCTGCGAAGGGCTACACCATCGCGGCCGCCCTGCACCAGGCAGGATTCCCCATCCACAGCCACAGCTTGAAGGGCCGCGAGCGCAGCATGGACTGCGGCATCGGCAAGTGCGGCGCGTGCGAAATGCTGGTTGACGGTGAAGTGAAACGCATCTGCGTCACCCTCGCCGACGGTGTGCGGAAAGTGGAGGAAATTCCCCATAACTACCTCCCCGAAACCGACAACAAGGCCCATGCCGCCCCGAAAGTCTATAAAACCGAAGTGGCCATCATCGGCGCGGGTCCTGCCGGTTTGGCCTGCCGCGAGCAGCTCAACAAGTTCGGTATCTCCAACATCGTCATCGACAACAACGACCGCATCGGCGGACAGTTCACTATGCAGACCCACCAGTTCTTCTTCTTCGAGAAGGAGCAGAAATACGGCGGCATGCGTGGCTTCGACATCGCCAAGACGCTCGCCGGCGACGACCATGCAGGCATCCTGCTCAACAGCACCGTGTGGGACATCCTCGAAGGCAAACGCGTGGCTGCCAAGAACATGGAGGACGGAAGCCTCTTCTTCGTCGATGCCAACTTCCTTGTCGTGGCCACCGGCGCGTTCCCGTTCATGCCCACCTTCGAGAACGACGACCTGCCGGGCGTCTATACCGCCGCCGTCGTGCAGAAGATGATGAACCTGCAGCACACCCTCCTCGGCAAGCGCATCCTCACCATCGGTGCCGGAAACATCGGCTATCTAACTTCCTACCAAGCAGTTCAGGCAGGCGCAAAAGTAGTGGCCATCGTCGAGGCCATGGACCATGAAGGCGGATTCCCAGTGCAGGCCAACCGCGTGCGCCGTCTCGGCATCCCCATCATCACCTCCCACACACTGCTGAAAGCCATCCCCAATGAGGACCACACCGGCGTGATCGGCGCGGTCATCGCCGAATGCAAGAACTTCCAGCCCGTGCCCGGCACGGAACAGGTTATCAAAGACATCGACCTTATTAATATATGTACCGGCTTGAAGCCCGACAACCTCATCCTCGAAAAGGGCAAGGTCACTTTCGGGCTCAACACCTATGGTATCGGCGATGCCACCCGCGTGGGCGAGGGCACTTGCGCCGTGCTGCGAGGCAAACAGGCCGCCCTGGAGATTGCCCAGGCCCTCAACGTGCGCTTCAACTACGACGACTACCTCGCCGTGACTAAGGACTACGCGGATTCACAGCAACATCCCGTGCGCGTGCTCGACAAGCCCAACCGCCCCTGCGGCGACCGCCTGCAGAAACCGTTCGTCATGGCCGACTGCCTCTACGGTTTCGCCTGCAACCCCTGCACCTTCGCCTGCCCGCAAGGCGCCATCACCAAAATCGCCACCAACCACGTGCCGCAGATCGACTACGACAAGTGCATCGGCTGCATGAAATGCGTCAACCACTGTCCTGGCTTGGCCCTCTTCGGCTACAATATCCCGAAAAACTGGCTCTTCCTGCCGTTCGAGTACGATGCGGAGGAGAACGCCGAGGTCTATCTCGTGGACGACAATGGCCAAAAGGTCGGTGAAGGCATCATCGAAAAAATCACCAAAGGTGCGAACAAGACGCACGTGGCTCGCGTAAAAGCCGTGGATGTCAGCGGCGAAACGTTGATGTCGGTCACTGGCTTCATCCTGAAAGAGAACTATCCCGAGCCGCTGAATTGGCAGAAGCTCGACAAGAATGAGGAAGACCCTGCCTTCGTCTGCCATTGCGACGACGTGAACATCGAGACCATCCTCGCAGCCGTGAAGGGCAAAAAGATCATCTCCGTAGATGAGCTGAAGCACATCACCCGCATCGGTATGGGCCCGTGCCGCGGCAAACGCTGCATCCCACGTGTGAAGCTCCTGTTAGCCGGCCACGGCGTGGAGGTCGTGGGCGACGCCACCCCGCGCGGACCGCTCTCCTCGCAACTCAACATCGGCGAGCTCTGCCCGAGCGACCAGCCCGAAATCTTCGTGACGAACGTCAACGGCCACCCGACCAAGAAGGTCGAGTGCGACGTTTTCGTGGCGGGCGGCGGCATCACGGGCAGCGGCCTGTTCCGCTACTTCGCCGAAGCCGGCAAGAAAGTGGTGCTCTGCAACGCTGAGCGCGGTTCCTCCTGGCGCTGCATCGGCGGCGGTCGTCCCAGCTTCTCCGTGCCGGAAATCGCCGACATCGCCGAGCACAACCGCGCCATCTTCGAAGAAATCCAGAAGGTCACCAACATCAACTACAAACCCACACGCTATGTCGGGTTTGCCCACGACGAGGCCAACTACAAGGCGTTGGAAAAATCCCTCGAATGGAGCGACGGCTATATGGTTGACAAGAAGGACTTTGTGAAGGAGGTTTCGCCCTACTTCAACCCGAACCTCAATACCTACCAGGCCGCCTGCATCACTAATGCATGTTGGCAGGCCACACCCGGCCCCACCATCCACTACATCCGCAACATCGCCATCGAACACGGCGGCGTGCTGTTGGAAGACACCCGACTGATTGAGGTACGCAAGACCGCCAAGGGCTTCATGGCACTGGTGAAGACCCACGACAAACAGTACGTGGAGTACCATTGCGAACATTTCGTGAACTCCCTCGGGCCGAGTGCCAACAAGTTCGCGGAGCAACTGGGCATGTACCTCGGTCTGTATCCCATCAAGCACCAGGCTTTCATCACGCACCGCCTACCCATGTTGGGCAAGGACGGCGACTCTTTGGACATGCTCATCGACCGCCGGAAGTACAAAGGTTTCTCCGCCGTCTATGGACAGCAGTTCGCGGAGACCGGCCAGATCATCGGCTGCGCGTCGCCCGCGACCGAACAACTGCAGGCCGGCAAGGAGCTGAAATACAACACGCAGGACTTCCTGCAAGTGTGCGCCGAGATGTTCATCGACTGGATTCCGCAACTGAAGAACGTCAGCTTCCAGGCCACGTGGGCGGGCTACTACACCGAGCCACGCTACATCGTGGATCCGGAGCACGGCCTGTTGGTCGGCATGCGCGGCCACGGCTTCATGCTCGGCCAATACCTCGCCAAGATATACGTCGACAAGTACCTCGGCAAGGAGGCTCCCTCCTACATGTCGCGCTTAGCAATCAGCGGCGACGGCCTGAGCGAGAATGCTTTCCAGTAAGCATAAGTGGCATTTTCAGCCTGACAGATTCAAATCCAAGAGCCGAAAACCAGGCTTTTATCCTGCTAAAGGCACTCCACATTCGGGGTGCCTTTTTTCCGCCTTCATTTTTTTTTTGAAGGAATCAAAAAAAAATGTATTTTTGCCGCCGGTTTGAGCCGAAGTGGCGGAATAGGTAGACGCGTTGGTCTCAAAAACCAATGAGGTAACACTCGTACCGGTTCGATCCCGGTCTTCGGTACTAAACAAAAAAGCACTTAGCCAAACGGTTAAGTGCTTTTTTTATGCCCTCGTCTCGGGCTTTTTTGTGGAGCCGACGGGAGTCGGACCCGCGACCTCATGCTTGCGGAGCATGCGCTCTACCAACTGAGCTACGACCCCTTTTTTTCGGCGGCAAAAATAAAAAAAATATTGATACCCCGATCAACCCTAACGGCTTTCATCGCCTTGACGGTAAACCGTTGGACTCAAGCCTGTGAAATTCTTGAAAAGACGACTGAACGAAGCCTGATCTTCAAAGCCCAATAGCGCACTGATTTCCTGGATGTTCAAATCTTTTCGGGTAACAAGAAGTTTCTTGGCTTCAGTCACCAAAAAGTGGCATATCCAGTGCTTGGCGCTTTTGCCCGTTTCCTGTTTGATAACATCACTGAAATATTTGGGCGACAGGCACAGCTTGTCCGCATAGAAAGCGACAGAATGATGTTCCTTGTGATGCAAAATAATAGCCTCGTAAAAACGGGCACTGATACGCTGCGGAGCCTTGTCCTTCTCGGAACCCATCTGGTGACGGAAATGTTCCACCAATTCCAGCAAAACACTCAAAAGACTGGTCATCAGCAATCTTCGGGAAGGTATCCCGCTGTTTCCTATCACCCTCATTGCATCAACCACCTTCATGATGTCCGAATATTGCAAATCCGTCAGACTGAGTGCAGGATTCTGTTCATAGTGAAAGCGGTTTCGGAATGCGATACGCGTGCTTAAATCCCGATAAGCCTCCGCCGCCACCACCACGATGGTGCAACAATAATCCTCCGATGAATTGTGCGCTAAAATGTTATGGTTAGGATAGACTATGGCGAGTTCGTGCGGAGAGAAATGAACCAGACGCATGTCATACATCGACTCCATGTATCCACTATGGCTAATGACGATTACATAATTCTTGGAAATATAGGGTTCATTATACACAGGCATCTCCGTGATATTGTCGATTACGACAATACCCTCTTCGACAATGCGTTCCGCATGGCTGTCTATATGAGCTCTCTCTAAGTTAACTCGCTTCACGCTGCAAAAATAATAAAATCTTTTTACTTGGAAGAAGGATAACGACAATTTTCAATTTTCAGACACAATGGCAACCCTTCACATCTTAAAAAAATGTATCTTTGCAGGTTTTTTCTAAAAATATATAAAATGCAGAATATCAGAAACATCGCCATCATTGCGCACGTTGACCACGGCAAGACCACACTCGTGGACAGAATTTTATACCAATCTCATCTTTTCCGAGAGAATCAACAGGTGCAGGATTTGGTGTTGGATAACAACGATTTGGAGCGGGAGCGGGGTATTACAATCTTATCCAAGAATGTTTCCGTTAGATATAAAGGAGTGAAAATCAACGTAATAGACACTCCTGGCCACAGCGACTTCGGCGGCGAGGTGGAGCGCGTGCTCAACATGGCCGACGGCGTGCTCCTCGTGGTCGATGCCTTTGAAGGCCCCATGCCGCAAACCCGTTTCGTGACCCAGAAGGCCATCGAACTGGGGCTGAAACCCATCGTCGTCATCAACAAGGTTGACAAGCCCAACTGCCATCCCGACTTGGCACAAGAGGCCGTCTTCGAGCTGATGTTCAACCTCGGCGCCAGCGACGACCAACTGGACTTCCCCACCGTCTATGGCTCCGCAAAGAACGGCTGGATGGGGCCCGACTGGAACAACCCCACCTCCGACATCTCCTACCTTCTCGACACCATCATCGAACACATCCCCGCCCCGAAAGTGGAACCCGGCAACCTGCAGATGATGATCTCCTCCCTCGATTACTCCTCCTACGTGGGACGTATCGCCGTGGGACGTGTGAAACGCGGCACCATCCAATGGGGACAGAACGTCTCCTTGGTGAAACGCGACGGCACCGTACAAAAGTCCAAAATCAAGGAACTCTATGTGTTTGAGGGACTTGGCAAAGAAAAATACAAGGAGCCCGTGCAAGCCGGCGAAATCTGCGCCCTGCTCGGTCTCGATGACTTCGAGATCGGCGACACTGTGGCCGACTTCGAAAATCCCGAACAGCTGCCGCCCATCAAAGTCGATGAACCGACCATGAGCATGCTGTTCACCATCAACAACTCCCCGTTCTTCGGGAAAGAAGGCAAATACGTCACATCCAGACACTTGCGCGACCGACTCTTCGCAGAATTGGAGAAAAACCTGGCTATGCGCATCGAGGAGACCGACTCCCCCGACCGCCTCAACGTGTTCGGTCGCGGCATCCTGCATCTCTCCATCCTCATCGAAACGATGCGTCGCGAGGGCTATGAAATGCAAGTTGGTCAGCCTCAGGTAATTATCAAAGAGATTGACGGGCAGAAATGCGAGCCTGTCGAACAACTCACCGTATTGGTGCCGGAGGAGATGTCGAGCCGTGTAATCGACTATGTGTCAAGAAGAAAAGGCGAGCTTATGTCCATGGACACCGTCAACGACCGAGTGCATCTCAACTTCACCATCCCGTCGCGCGGCCTGATCGGGCTGACCAACCAGCTGCTGACGGCCACCGAGGGCGAGGCTATCATTTCGCACCGATTCATCGAATTCCAGCCATGGAAGGGCGAGATTCCGGGTCGCCATGCCGGCTCGCTCATCGCCATGGAGACGGGCCAGGCCTACGCCTACTCGCTGAACAAACTGCAAGACCGCGGCCGATTCTTCATCGAGCCCAACGACCAGGTCTATGCCGGCCAGATCATCGGCGAGCACATCCGCCAGGGCGACCTGGTGATCAACGTCTGCAAGTCGAAGAAACTGTCGAATATGCGTGCCGCCGGCTCCGACGAGAAGCTGGTGCTGGCCCCCGCCATCAAGTACTCTTTGGAACAGTACATGGAGTTCATCGCCAAAGACGAGTATTTGGAGATTACCCCGCTTAGCCTGCGCGTGCGCAAGATAATCTTGGACGAAACCGAGCGCAAACGCGCCGAAAAACGGACATCAGACAACTAAGACATGCAGAAAGAGGTCTTTTACGAACACCTGTGCGAGGAGCTGCGCCAGAACCGCGAGCTCTATCCGTACTACAAGCTGACGGACGGGTCGCCCGCGCGCCAGCAGTTTCGCAAGGCCTACTTCATGCAGCGGTTGGAATATTTAGACCGCCACGTCGATCTTGGCAAACACCCGAAGATTTGGGACTGCGGGTGCGGCTACGGCACCACCGGCTTCTATTTCGCCATGCAAGGCCAACCGCTCTACGGCACCACTTTGGAATACTATCCCGAGCAATGGGAAAACCGCCGCCGGTTTTGGAGCCAGTACGGGGATGCCTCTCTCTGTTCCTTCCACTACGCCAACCTCTTCGACCAAGAAATTGAGGACGGCAGCTTTGACTATATTATATTGCAGGACACGCTCCACCACATCGAACCTTTAGACGAAGCACTGCCCATTTTCCGCAACGCGCTGAAACCCGACGGAAAACTGATCCTCATTGAGGAGAATGGGGGCTGCCTCATCAAGAGCGCCATGCTTTTCGCGCAACGCGGCAACCAACGGGTCATCTCCCTATACGATGAAAAACTGAAAAAAGAGGTACTCATGGGCAACGAGAACATTCGCACAGAAAAAGAATGGCGCAAACACTTTGCCCAAGCGGGTTTCCGGCTCGTGGAAGGCAGTCTCCAATACATCCGTTTCCTGCCGACCTTCTGCTTCAAAAAAGACAACTTACAAAAAAATATTGACAGGGAGCAGAAGATATGGAAGAATTATGCATTTTTGCGCCATCATGCCTTCTGGGGCCTCAACATGCT
Organism: uncultured Bacteroidales bacterium; assembly: GCA_947165685.1. Taxonomy (GTDB): domain Bacteria; phylum Bacteroidota; class Bacteroidia; order Bacteroidales; family WCHB1-69; genus F23-D06. Next base: position 22,361 of record CAMVBK010000027.1, read on the forward strand.
CTTTGAAAAAGAACAAATCTTCAAAAAAGGGCTGTAAGCCCGACCTATGTCAACCCAGGGTGAACGAAGTGAGCCCTGGGGACAGCAACAGGGTAAGCGAAGTGAGCCCTGAAATCTAACGACGAACAAATTCATCGAAAATGAACGAAAATATACAACCGCAAAATCAACAGACAGAGAGCCGCTCACGCAAGTTCTGGCGCGTGGTCCTGGGTTCCATGGTGGGCTTCGTGCTCGCCAACATCATCGTAGGTATCCTCGGCATCCTGATGTTCCTCGGGATGATTGCCTCCTTCCAGAAACTTGACAACACCACGTCAACCACCGTGAAGGACAACAGCGTCCTGCTGGTCGATCTCGCAACCCCCATCTCGGAGCGAGCTGTGGACATACCCTTCGATTTCGGGGAATACGCACAGCAGGAGATGGGTCTGGACAAGATCCTCACCGCCATCAGCACTGCCGCTATCGACTCGAAAATCAAAGGCATCTATTTAAAATCCAGCACAGTAGGAGGAGCACCCGCCACTGTAAAGGCCATCCGTGACGCTTTGCTGGATTTCAAGAAGTCGGGCAAGTTCATCTACGCCTATAGCGACGTATATGCGCAGAACGGCTACTATATGGCCACGGTTGCCGACAAAGTGTTGCTGAACCCTTCCGGAGACCTGAGTCTGAAAGGCTATGCCTTTCAAGTGATGTTCTACAAGAACCTCATCGACAAGATGGACGTTGACGTGCAGATTTTCCGCCACGGGCAATTCAAAAGCGCGGTGGAGCCCTACTTCCTCGACAAAATGAGCGCGGCCAACCGCGAACAGATGTCCACACTGGCCAACTCCTTGTGGACGGTCTTCGTGCAGGACATCGCCAAGGCGCGCAAAATTCCCGTCGAAGAGCTCAACAATATCGCCGACAACCTGCTCTGCTCCTCCCCGAAGGAGGCCTTGAACCTGAGATTGGTCGATCAGCTGGGCTACGCAGACGAGGCGGAGAAACTGGTCAAAGCCAAACTGAATCTGGGCAATGACGAAAAAATCAATTACGTGACGGTCGGCCAATACGCGAAGTCGCTGCCAGAAAAAAGCACCAGCGGCCGGAAAGTGGCGGTGTTCTATGCCTACGGCGACATCAGCGACGGCAAGGGCGACAGCGAACGCGGCATCTACTCCGAAACGTTCGTCAAGGAGTTCCGAAAGGCATACAAAGACCAGGATGTGAAAGCCATCGTGCTGCGGGTCAATTCCCCCGGCGGCAGTGCACTGGCTTCCGAGAACATCTGGCATGAGATAGAAAAGGCCAAGGATGCGGGCAAGAGGATTGTGGTTTCCATGGGCGACTACGCGGCTTCCGGCGGATATTATATCTCCTGCAACGCCGACTACATCATCGCCGAGCCCAACACCATCACCGGCTCCATCGGCGTGTTCGGCATGATTCCTTCTGTGCAGCGTTTCCTGAAAAACAAGGTCGGCATCACGATTGACCAGGTCGGTTCCAACAAACACGCCGACCAAGGCAGCCTTTTCCGCCCGTTGGACGAATTGGAGAGTCAGAAGCTTCAGGCCTCCATTGAGGAGATCTACGGCACCTTCACAAAGCGCGTGGCTGATGGCCGCAAACTCACGGTGAGCTATGTCGATAGCATCGGACAAGGACGTGTCTGGGCCGGCAGCGACGCCCTCAGGCTCGGCTTAGTTGATGAACTCGGCTCCCTGGACGATGCCGTGGCCAAAGCCGCTGAACTGGCCCTGCTCGACGATTATAACGTTTGTTACTATCCCAAACAGAAAGACTGGTTCTCCCTGCTGTTCAACATGAAAGACGATGCAGTGGATGCCGCCGTGCGCCAACGAATGGGACAATTCAACTATATTTTCGACGGCATGCAACAAATGTTGCAGTACGAGGGCGTGCAGGCTCGTATGCCGATGACCTTCACCATCGAATAACCACCAAGAAAATCAATTGTTATGTCTCCAGAATTCTACACCACGGCCTTTAATATCTACTTGTGGGTCATGATCGGAATTGCAGGCGTGGTCTTCGTTGCGCTTTACTTCGTAGAGGCGGGATATGGAATGTTTGTCTCCAAGAAATGGGGCAAGACGATCAACAACAAGTTGGCTTGGTTCCTGATGGAGTTCCCCATCTTCCTCGCCATGCTTGTCATCTGGATGCTTTCGCCGCACCGTTTCGATCTCGTCCCGATGGTCTTTCTGCTGATTTTCGAAATCCACTATTTCCAGCGTTCCCTCATTTTTCCATGGCTGATGAAGGGCAAGAACAGCCAGATGTCGTTAAGTGTAATGTTCCTCGGCATCGCGTTCAACATCCTCAATGCCATGATGCAGGGCTATTGGATTTTCTTCGAGTCTTACAACTGCGACTATCACGCCTTCGGGTTATCCTACCGCGACACGGCATGGCTGTGGTCGCCACAGTTCATCGTCGGCCTGCTGATCTTCCTCCTCGGATTTTACATCAACCTGCGTTCGGACTACATCATCCGCCATCTTCGCAAAAACGACGAGGACACGAAGCATTATCTTCCGGAAGGCTTTATGTTTGAATATGTTACGAGTGCCAACTATCTCGGTGAACTGACGGAGTGGTTGGGATTCGCCATTCTCACCTGGTCGATTTCCGGCTTGGTTTTCTTCATCTGGACATTCGCCAATCTGGTGCCGCGCGCCAACGCTATCTACAAACGCTACCGGACAGAGTTCGGCGATGTGATGGACCGCAAGCACCTTAAGCGGGTGTTCCCATTTGTGTATTAGTTTAGTGATTTGTGATTTGTGAACAGTAAATAGGATTCCTTGAGCGACCCTGTAGGAGTAAGAGCTCGGTAGATGTAAAGAATAAGAAACGTTATGGGTTTTTATTTCAATAAAGGCAACAACGGTTTTCGGATGATCCGAAACAGCGAGTATGTCGATAAGACGGAGCTGATTGCCGCGGTGAACCGGACGCTTTTCACGGAGCAGCGGTTCAGCTGTGTCTCGCGTTGCCGACGGTTCGGAAAATCCATGGCGGCAAAAATGTTAGCCGCCTACTACGACTGCAGTTGCAACTCGCGGGAGCTTTTCGCCGACCTTGAAATCGCCAAGGAGCCTTCATTCGAGAAACATCTCAACCAATACAGGGTCATCTATTTGGACATGACAGATTTCATTACCCGGTTCAAAGACGGAAGCATTGTGCGCCACATTGACGAAGAGATAAAGGCGGATGTGTGCGATGCGTATCCCGAATTGACATTTGAGGATTCAAATGACTTGATGGGTTGTTTAATGCGCATCCACAATGCCACAGGCGACTTGTTTTTCTTCATCATTGACGAATGGGATGCCATCTGTCGCGAATTTGAACCCGGATCTGAAGGGATGGAAGCCTACCTGAACTGGCTTCGCCGGATGTTCAAGACCGTCAATGCCTTAGATGTGTTTGCCGGCGCTTACATGACGGGGATTCTTCCTGTGAAGAAATACAAAACGCAGTCGGCCATGAACAACTTCATCGAATATTCGATGGTCACCCCCCGGAACATGGCGCGTTTCTTCGGTTTCACAAAAGAAGAAGTGAAGACTTTGGCCTCCCGTTTCGACATGAACTTTGACGATTTGGAGAAATGGTATGACGGTTACCAAATCGGCGGCGAGCCCTCCATGTTCAACCCCAATTCGGTGATGCAGGCCCTCTATAGCGAATGGTGTGAGAGCTACTGGGGCAAGACCGGTGCCTACGATACGGTTTCGACTTATATCTGCATGAACTTCGAAGGATTGAAAGATGACATCATCTACATGCTTTCCGGAGGGAGATGCAAGGTGAATCCCACTGGTTTTCAGAACGACATGTCCATCATCCGGACCAAAGACGATGCTCTGACTGTTCTGATTCACTTAGGTTATTTAGCCTATGACCGGCGGACTATGGAGTGTTACGTCCCCAACTACGAGGTGGCCGGAGAGCTGACCAACGCGGTGGAGTCCACAGACTGGACGCCGGTCATCCGGGCGTTGAAGCAGTCGGAGGACTTGCTGCAGGCCACCCTTGAGGGCGACGAAGAGGCGGTGGCGAGAGGGGTGGATGCCGTCCACGACGAGAGCACCAGCATTCTCTCCTACAACAACGAAAACTCCTTGGCCTGTGTGATCAGCCTTGCCTACTATGCCGCCCGCAACCACTACATTGTCCATCGCGAGTTGGCGAGTGGCAAAGGTTTCGCCGACATCGTGATGATTCCGCGCAAGAATGTGGATTCGCCTGCCTTGGTTGTGGAGCTGAAGTTCAATCGCGACGCCGACGCCGCCATCGACCAGATCAAGCGGAAACAATACCCCGCGAAATTGGAACAGTATGCAGGTAATCTTCTGCTCGTGGGGGTGAACTACGACAAAGGGACGAAAACGCACACCTGTAAAATCGAAAAACATTGAGTATATATAAACAAATAAGCAATATGAGCAAGTCAAATTTATTCTTTTGTATGGCGGTAATTTTGGCCGCCGGCCTCTTCGCCTCCTGCGGCAATAAAAACGGTGAAGCCGCAATGCCACAAGCCAAGTTCGAAACAAAGGTGCTGAAACATGAAAGCCGCACCTACAACATGTTGTTTCCAGCGACTTTGGAAGGCACTTCGGAAGTGAAGGTCTATCCGCAGGTGGAGGGCATCATCCGCTCCAAGAACTATACCAACGGCACCCGCGTGCACAAAGGTCAGACCCTGTTCGTCATCGACCAGACGGAATACCGGTTAGGTGTGCAATCGGCAGAGGCCAACCTCAGCGCGGCCAAGGCGCAGATGGAGACCACGAAGCTGCAGTACGAGTCGAACCAGGAGCTGTATGCCAAGAAGGTGATCAGCGACTACGTGCTCAAGACCAGCCTGAACGCCTACAACGCGGCCAAAGCGGCGGTGATGCAGGCGGAGGCACAGCTGAACATCGCCCGCACCAACCTCGGCTATTGCACCGTCACCTCGCCCCTGAACGGGTACATCGCCAGCAACGGCTTCGATGTCGGCGACTTAGCCTCGCGCGGCGCCTATCTCTGCCAAGTCAGCGACAACAACACGGTGGATGCCAAATTCTCCATCACCGAGAACCAACTGCTGGAAATCACCAAGGAGTTCAATCTGAAAGTGACGAACAAAGGATTGGAGGGACCTAACGGAAAGCTCATTGGCGATGCCCTGCCTGCACTGAAACTGCAGCTCAAGGATGGTTCCATGTTCGCACATGAGGGAAAGGTGACCAAAATGGACGCTATCGTGCAACAGAGCACCGGTACGGTGACCTGCACCGGCTCGTTCCCCAACCCCGACGGCATACTCCGCTCCGGACTGTCGGCCAACATCGTGATACCCCTCTCCTCTGACAGCGTGCTGTGCGTACCGCAGACGGCCGCCGTGCGCCTCCAAGATCAGATGATGTTTTATCGGGTCAAATCAGACGGCACCGTGGAAGGTGTCCTCTGCCATGTCTTCCCCTCTAACGATGGTACGGAATATTACATCGAAGACGGTCTCAAGGTGGGTGACGAGATTGTCACCAACGGAGTGCGTAAACTTTCTAATGGCATGAAAATCAGATAGCGATGGAAGAGAAAGTCAAGAAAACCAAGTTTTTTGTAAAACACTGGGTGGCGGCTTTCGCCCTCGGTGTGATTATCCTCCTCGTAGGTCTGTTGAGCATTTTCACACTCCCTATCGAGCAGTACCCTAACATTGCCCCGCCGATGGTGACGATTTCGGCATACTACAGCGGTGCCGATGCCAACGCAGTGATGAAATCGGTCATCATGCCCATTGAGGAGCAGGTGAACGGTGTTGAAGACATGCTGTACATGAGCTCCACGGCGAACTCGAACGGCAGCGCGGAAATTTCCGTCTATTTCAAACAGGGCACCGATGCCGACCAGGCGACCACCAACGTGCAGAACCGCGTGAACCAGGCATTGGGTCTGCTGCCTGCGGAAGTGACCACCCAAGGTGTCACCGTGACCAAGAGCGTGAACGCCATCCTGCAGATTCTCAGTTTGGAAAGCACGGACGACAAATTCGACCAAAAGTTCATCTCAAACTATTTGGACATCAACGTATTGCCTGCTATCAGCCGTGTCACCGGCGTAGGCCGCACCACGCTGCTTGGCGACAAGTACGGCGTGCGTATATGGCTAAAGCCCGATGTGATGGGCATGTACGGGGTCACACCCGATGAAATTGTCGCGGCCCTCAACGAGCAGAACCTGGTGTCTCCCGTCGGTAGTTTTGAAAGCTCTGTCAACAAGATAGACATTGAATACAACGGACTGCTCAACGACATGAGCGAGTTCGAGAACATCGTGGTACGTGCCACCCCGGACGGGAACGTGCTGCGCCTCTCCGATGTGGCGGATGTGGAGCTGGGTACGAAATCCTACGACTTCCGCACCGATGTCGATGGCCATCCGGGCGTGTTGTTCATCATCAACCAGGCACCTGGCGCCAACGCCACCAAAGTGAACGCGGAAATCAACAAAACCATTGAGAATCTTTCAAAATCATTGCCCGCCGGTCTGGAATTCAAGCAGTTGGAAACTTCCGACGACTTCCTGAACGCCTCCATGCACAGCGTAATCGAGACCCTTATCATCGCCATCATCCTGGTGGTTTTGATTGTCTATCTTTTCCTGCAGGACTTCAAGGCCACCCTCATCCCCTCAATCTCCATCATCGTCTCTTTGGTGGGCACTTTCGCCGTTGCCAAAGTGGCGGGCTTTTCCCTCAACCTACTGACACTCTTTGCCATAGTCTTGGCTATTGGTACAGTGGTGGACGATGCCATTGTGGTGGTGGAGGCCGTCATGGCCAAATTGGAGTCCGGGTATAAAAGCACGACGACAGCCGTTAACGACGCCCTGACCGAGGTTACCGCCGCCTGTATTTCCACCTCGCTGGTTTTCATGGCGGTATTCATCCCCGTGACCTTCATGTCGGGCACCTCCGGCACCTTCTTTAAGCAGTTCGGTGTCATCATGGCCGCTTCGGTGGGCTTGTCTTCCGTATCCGCTCTGACCATCTGTCCCGCCCTTTGCGCCCTGTTGTTCAAGCCGAAAAATGAGGACGGGGAGAAAAAGAACCTGAGCTACTATGTGCGTCTGGGCTACAATGCGGCCTATAACGCCATTGAGAAAAAATACATGAGCGGTGTCACCAAGTTCATGAAGAAACCCGTTTTCTCGTGGATTTTGCTTGCCGTCTTCACCGCCGGCATGGTCTGGCTGATGTCCACCGCGCAGAAAGACCTTGTACCGCAGGAGGACCAAGGCTTCCTCATCGTGGATGTCACGATGGCATCGGGCACCTACCTGAACGAGACAGAAATGAGCGTCAAAAAGCTGGAGGATTACGTGCGCACCATCGACGAGGTCGAATTGGTGGGCGGCATCACCGGCTATTCCATGATGAACGGCGGCGCCGGGACCAACTACGGCACCGTGATGGTACGTCTCAAGAACTGGGAAGAACGTTCGTTCTACAGCATCGCCGGTTTGATGGAGAACATCTACGTGTGGGCAATGCAGAATATGCCTGAGGCTGACGTCACGCCGTTCCAGATGCCCCAGATTCCCGGCTATGGCACGGGTTCCATGATCGATCTGAATCTGCAAGACCGTTCGGGCAGTGGAGACAACCAGACGTTTGTGAACATGAGCACGGAATTCACCAAGAAGATGCAAGAGCGCCCGGAGGTCACCGCCGCCGTTGCCTCCTACTCACAGGACTACCCCAGGTACCGCTTGGAAATTGATGCGGCTGCCTGCAAGCGCAAAGGCATCTCCCCGAAAGAGGTCATCAACACCATTGGCACCAACCTTGCCGGACGATATATCGGCAACTACATCCAATACGGGAAAGTCTATCAAGTGCTGGTTGAAGCGGGCAAAGAATACCGCATGGATGCAAGCACCCTCAACCAGATTTTCGTCCCCACCTCGGGCGGAATGGCACCCGCGTCTGAATTCGTCACCTTGAAAGAAGGTTTGGGATCCTCGCAGGAGCGCCGTTTCAACTTGTTCCCGTGCTATAACATGGCTCTCATGCCCGCTCCGGGCTACACCTCCGCACACGTGCGCACCGCCATTGACGAGGTGATGACCGAGGTCTTCCCCGCCGATTACGGCTACGAATACGGCGGCATGGCCCGTGAGGAAGCCGCCAGCGCCGGTTCCAACGAGACCGTCCTCATCTACGGCATCGCCATCCTGATCATCTACCTCATCCTGGCCTGCCTCTACAATTCCATCTTCATCCCGTTCGCCGTCCTCTTCTCTATCCCGTTCGGCCTGTTCGGAGCCTATCTGACCATTCGCCCGCTACAAACACTGATGGGCGTCGGCGCCAACATCTATGTACAGACGGGTGTCATCATGCTGATGGGTCTGGTGGCCAAAACCGCCATCCTGATTACGGAATTCGCCATCCAGAAACGCGAGGAAGGTATGCCTATCTTCGATGCAGCCATCGGCGCTTGTAAGGACCGTCTGCGTCCCATTCTGATGACCGTCGCCACCATGGTGATCGGCATGATCCCGCTGATTATCGAAGGCGGTGCCGGAGCTGTCGGCAACAAGTCGCTGGCCCTTACCGTTGTGGGCGGTATGATCGTGGGTATCGTCGCCATTCTGTTCGTGACCCCGGCTTTCTACATTTTCTTCCAGAAAGTGCACGAAAAGCTGACTCCGGGCGAAAAGAATGAGGAATTAGAAATTATGAATTAGGAATTATTGCACATATACGATATTACAATCAAGAAATTATGAAAAACAGGCATATATTATATGTAATGGTATTGATCGGGATGCTGCTGTTTTCCAGCTGCAATCTCTATCGGAAATACACACCCGACACCACCGTCCGGAGCGATGTGATGGGCAATGTGGTGAATCCGCAGGACACCGTCTCCATGGGTGCTGTGGACTGGCGCACCGCATTCCCCGACCCGCTGCTGCAGCGGCTCGTCGAAACCGCGTTGGCCAACAACACCGATCTGCGCGTTGCGCAACTGTCCATTGAGCAAGCCCAGAACAACATCAAGGCCGCGAAATGGGGTTATGCCCCCACGCTGGCGTTCACCCCGCAGGCTTCCTACACGCACCAGGGAACGGGAGCGTTCACTTTCCAAGTGCCCGTGACCGCCAGCTGGCAGTTGGGCATTTTCGGACAAACCACCACGAATGTGCGGATGGCCAAGTCACAAGCCTCCTACGCCCAGGACTACAAGCAGGCGGTGCAGGTGAATTTAGCCGCATACGTGACCAGCCTGTATTATACCTTGGTGATGCTCGACCGCCAGTTGGAGGTTGCGGTACAGACCGATGCCTTGTGGGAGGAATCACTGGAATCAATCCGTGCCCTGTACGATGCCGGTGTCGCCCAAAGTCCTGCCGTCTATCGGATGGAGGCATCCGTGGCGCAAGTGAAGGCTGACATCGTCGATTTGCGCAACAGCATCCTTTCCACGGAGGCGCTCCTCTGTAATCTTTTGGCCGAACCGCCGCACCATATCGAACGTGCTCCTTTCGGCACTTTCAAAATGCCGGAGCAGCTGCATGTGGGTCTCCCGCTGCGCCTGCTTGACGCACGCCCCGACGTGCGCATGGCCGCACGCAACATGGAAATCGCCTACTACGGCACCCAGCAGGCCCGCCAGGCCTTCTACCCCACCCTCACCATCAACGGGCTCTTCGGCATGGCCGGCAGCCCCGTCCAGATGCTGGGGCAGGCCTTGGCTTCACTCACGCAGCCCATCTTCGCCGGTGGAAAGCTCCGCGCACAAGTCAAGAACGCCAAAGCGGACCAGGAAAAAGCAAAACTGGAGTTTGAACAGGCACTGCTTGACGCGGGCAGCGAAGTCTATGAGTATTTTAATGATTGTCAAGCTGCTGGACAAAAAGCCGTTTTTATCGAAACCCAAGTCAATGCGCTTCAGGAAGCCTACAACGCGACTTCCGAGCTGATGATGAACGGCACCAACACCTACCTGGAGGTGCTCACGGCACAAGAATCGCTTCTGACAGCGCAACTCGCACAAGTGGAAAACCGGTTCGAAAGCATCCAAGCGCTCATCAACCTCTACACCGCATTGGGCGGTTTCGGAACGGGAACAGAACAATAAACGATACGCTAACATACATAAATAAGTAGAGACGCGCCATGGCACGTCTCTACTTTTTATTGCCCGACATGGGTCTAATCTATCCCGCACGCGGCCTGATAATGGCAGGCGCTTTTGTCGTCCAACGGGAGACGCTGCGGCCCGACGGAGTAGTCCCTGCCCGTTTTCTTCCACGCAAGGTAACAATCCCGGATTTCATTACGCCAGCCCCTGCGGATGAAAAACTGCCCGGTGCGGTCCCAGAAGTCGTTGACCTCGATGACCACCGGGCCTTCATCGGTGACGGCGATGTCCCAGCCAGCGACCTTGCAGTAAGGGAACGCCTGTTGGAAACGGATTACTTCTGACTTCACGGACTCCCAATTCTCGATGAAGACCCCGTTCAGCGGTGCTCCGCTGTCGGGATGGCGGTCGATGTCTTTCACCTTTCGCCAGCCGTCGAACTGGATGGCATGGCGAATCTCGCCAGTCGCGACATCCACACAGACATCCACGTTCCCGCCACCGCCCGCATTATCGACACACCGGCCTGCCCGGCCGATTTTGATGAAGGTGGCAATCACCTTTGCCGAGCCGTCCGGATAGAGGGCCGTCATGAAACGCACCGTGTTGACCGACGAGGGGTTGAAAGCAGCGAACTGGGCCGTCTGGCGCACCACGCTTTCGAAAATCAACGCCTCCTCACCCAAAACGGAGGAAAGAGTGATTTTCTGCCCGTCATATCGGTTTAATAGTGCGTCATCACTTTGATATTCAATTCCTTCAATCAAAAACACATTGTCGCCGTGCGAACTCTCTGTCGTTTTGATGACACAGGATTGCACTTTTTTCCCTTTCAGGATGCGAAGCACTCCGGCAAGGTCGTTGGCGCACTCCGGATTTTCCGCATAACGGGCCTCCGGCTGGTAGTAAACATACAAACCAGCCGTCCGCACCCCCGTGACATCCAACATCTTATGCGCCATATATTTGTTTCGTGCCAAGGAAAAGTATTTGAGCGGGTTGAGCAAATCCAAATAGATTCGCTGTTCGTTCAAACCAAGGAAGTCGCGACGAAACGTTTCGCTCCGCTTTTCAAATTCAAACTCGTAATACTCCTCCGGCAAAAGCCTTTTGGAACGATAGAGGGAGATGAAGTCGCGCATCACCTTCACCCGTTCCGAAACAGGATACTTCCGGGCGAGCTGAATCGCATGATATATTGTGGCTATGACGTTTCGAATCGACATAATAGATGGATTTTAGCATACATTACTCATACTACTTTGAACTTGAACTTTGAACTTTTGATCCTTGAACTTTTGATCCTTGAACTTTTGATCCTTGAAACCAACAAACTCGCCTGTTGCCAACTTAATATAAATAATACAGACTATAGATGCGTGCGGACATAGTGGTATTTTTCATCCATTTCGCGTTGGATGTCCAAGTCAAAAATGCGTTTCATTCCGGTGGCTTTCACCGCGGCAGGCATCCCGGCCAGCAACGTGTAGGGCTCAACATGAGAGAAATCCTTGTTCACCAAACTATTGGAGGCAACGATGGTATTGTTGGGCACGACAGCACCTTTGGTGAAGGTGGTGCGGTTGCCGACCCAAATGTCCTCGCCGAGGATGATGGGTTTGGTCAGCGGCGCAATCTCCCCGTCGCGGTTGAGGTTCTGTACATAGTGGAAGGTCGTGTCCATGAACTGGCAATCCCAAGCGGCCCGCACGTTGCTGCCGATGACAATCCGCTCGAAGCAGAATATCTTGAGGTTGGAGCCGATATAGACGTCGTGTGCGCCGAACTCCAGGGTGGCATTGTCGGAAACCACCACGTATGAGCCGTGTCCGAAAGTGGCAGGACCATTAAAGATGACCGTGCCCCGGACCGTCCAGATGCACTGCTGGATGGCAGTATCGACGTAGAAATCATTCTTCCCGATTCTGATCATTCCCGGGGAGACTGGCCCGTTGATGACAATCCGGCCCGCGAGACTGCGGAAGGTCACTTTCCCGTACAGCCAGACCGGAAGCTTCCGGGCCACCGCAAAGGGAAACACTTTGAAATTAAACCAAATGGTTTTGATGACGTTGATGGTTCGTATGATGTACAGGAGGGTTCGCATGTTAGTTTCAGGTTTCAGGTTTCAAGTTTCAGGTTTCAGGTAGTGAGGCAAAATTTTGCGTCTCTACCGTCCGAAGAGTTCGGTTTCGACCAGTTCGCAAATGATATGTCCGATCATGATGTGGCTTTCCTGGATACGTGGCGTGTCGGTGGAGGGCACGTTCAGGAGGACCTCCGCGTAATCCTTCATCCGGCCGCCGGTCTCGCCGGTCATGGCGATAATGTGCACGCCCATCTCCTTAGCCACTTCAAAGGCATTGAGGATGTTCTTGGAGTTGCCGGAGGTGGAGATGCCCACGATGACATCGCCGGCCTTGGCGGTGCCGCGCAGAAGGCGCGAGAAGATAAGGTCGTAGCCGTAGTCGTTGCCCACGGCGGTGAGGTAGGAGGTGTTGCAATGGAGGGCTTCGGCGTTGAGCGGCGGCCGGTCGAAGTAGAAGCGGCCGGAGAGTTCGGCGGCGAGGTGCTGGGCGTCGGCCGCGCTACCGCCGTTGCCGCAGAAGTGGACTTTTCCGCCGCCGCGAAGGGAGGCGGTGACGAGGTCCGCGGCCTGCTGGATGCGGACCAAAAATCTGGGGTTCTCCAAAATCGCCTGCTTGACAGCGATGGACTGGCTGATGGACTGGGGGATGCGGGGGTTCATATTAGTGGTTAAAGGTTAAAAGGTTGAAAATCAAAAATAAAATGTAGTCTATTTCGTTAATTCATTCATCACTTTCGTGAATGTGGACCAAGCGTACTTTTTCTTTTCTTCGGATACATTCCGTTCGAATTCTGTCTGTTTATTTTCTGTGAAGAATCGGTGCAGGGCACCTGCAATTTGCTGAGCATCAGGTTCGACAACATAGCCGATTTTGCCATCTGGAACAATCTCGGGCAGTCCGCCGACATTGGTCACCAGCATCGGTTTCTCGAAATGGAAGGCGATTTGGGTGACGCCGCTCTGCGTGGCGGTCTTATAGGGCTGTGCCACGATGTCGGCCGCGCTGAAATATCGGTTGACCTCCCCGTCCGGAATGTAGTCATTGAACAACAGAACCGTGTTGTCCAGCCCGTTCTTCTTTATCTGCCGCATATAAAGCGCGGAATCTCCGTAGAATTCCCCCGCCACAATCAATTTCACGTCAAGTTCGCGCATTTGTTCATCAGCAAACGCATCCAAAAGAAGATCCAGACCTTTGTAAGCACGAATGAAACCAAAAAAAAGCACATAACGAGAATCCGGATCAAGGTTCAGCAGGGAAAGAGCTTGTTCGCGAGGAAGACGCTCACCATAGTGATCGTAGATGGGGTGCGGGGAGAACCGCTTAGGACACCCTCTTTTGTCAAAATGCTCGATGTCATGCACTACGGATTCCGAAAGAGCCATAAATCCGTCCATGCTTTTCACGAAATACGGCGGCAGGATCTTGTCGAGGAAATTGGGCTCGTGCGGAATCATATTGTGGACTAAAGCCAATATACGGGTATGACGGTTGCAGCGCACTTGCCTTGCAACGGTACCCATGCAGGGTGCCATGAACGACATCCAATAGGCGAAAACCAACACATCCGGGCTTTTCTGGGCGATCTCACGCCCCACCTTGAACCAGTTGATCGGGTTGTAGGAGTGCACTTTCCGCACAATGTTCAGGCCTTTCGGGGCCGGGTCCGTGCTGTATTGGGTCTTGCCGGGGAACAGGAAATCGGGATACTGGCGGGTGAAGGTGTAGATTTCCACCTCATGTCCTTGGTTCTGGTATTCGCGGGCGAGGCGTTCGTTGAATGCCGCCAATCCGCCGCGATAGGGGTATGCTGTTCCGAGAATGATGATCTTCATTACGATAGGTTTTTGAGCTGCAAAGATAGTGAAATTTCGGTTACTATCGTGCAGTCAATTACTCATTGAGCAATCGACCCATTCGATTCGTAATCATCTGAATGTATGCAGTTTTCATTTCTTGAGGGAGAAAAGACTGTTCGATAAATGTAAACCAGTCGTTTTTAATGGCACGATACTTCCGCAATATGTTTTGGAACACCTTTTCTTCCAAACCGCTGTTTGCCACTGCTTTGTGGAAATCCTGAAGCGTGATTTTTTTCTTTTTGGCATTCAGAGTCAGAGCCAGCTCCTCTGTGTCCGAGGGCATTACCAACAACGTGTTCAACAAATCATATGCGGGAGCAAGTTGAGGATTGCCTCGAACAGGAGCATAGAGTGAGAAGTTCTTAAGATGCATATCGCTGTTGCCTGTAATCCAAGAGAACAGCACCATTTCCCAAAAACGAGCTAAATCCAGTTTAGGGGCAGCAGAGTATCGCATGATGAGTTTTGCAATCTGCTCGTAAGAGCCACGGTACTTGTTTTCTGTCAGCTTTTCAGAGAGTTGGCACATATCCTCCATCGGAATCTTTTCGCCTTTCGCTGCCCGATCGATTCTGCGTGTCAAGTAACACAATCGTCCATCGGCAAAGCGCACAAGCGTGTGCGGAACAACCTGTATTTTTATCGGGCCCAGAACAAACCGTACAACGTCATCTGAGAAAATTTTGCCTGAAAATTGCCTGAAAAACAATGATTTATGCCTAAATTAGCCGGAAGGCTGAAACAAAACAAACTGTACCAAAACTTATATTTTGGTTTAATTTTTGACGGGCGAGGAGCCCGTTTTCTATAGCAAAAGTTTAATCGGGGTTTGCCGAGGTTGTATTTTGCCCGTGGAATGGCTGTAAATGGCCGATTCTGCGGGCTTTTTCGTGTGTTGCGGCGGGAGTGCCGATGACGCGGATCCGAGCAGGTGTGCACGGATTGAAACGGCCGTTTTCCACCGTTTCAACAGGGGGTGCAACAGGGGTGTTTTGGAGACGAAAAAACGGGTTGTTAGGACAATTGTTAGGACAATTGTTAGGACAAAAACACGTTTTTGGATGGCGGGAGTTAACCCCCCATATTCACACTTTTTGACGCGAGTTGGCGGTTTTTGTGCGTGAGTTGACCCGATAATTTATGGGTGTTTTTGCCTTGCTTTTGCAGTTAAATTTCTTGTTTTCAGTGGTTTAAGTGATATTTTGCCGGATTTTTGCCGCCTGAAAGTGTGCGCGCGGGAAAATGTGCGCTCTGTGTGGGTGCCGTGAGGGCACCTGCGTGCTACTCCAAACGGATCACACCCACCACGAGTGCGATGTGGTAGATCTTGGTGCGCGGGAGCTCGAAGGGCTCGTAATCGGGGTTGTCGCTGAAGATGGAGAGCGTTTCGTCGGTGGCGCCCTTCTTCACGCGCTTGATGAGCGGCCCCTGCTCGGTGTCGAGCACATAGACCTTGTTCCACTGGAAGAAGGTGTCCAAAGGCATACGTTTACAGGCCACGATGTCGCCGCTGTAGTACTTGGGTATCATGGAGCTGCCCTTGACGGTGATAAGGAACTCGGCATCTTTGAAGGCGGGGACCACGTAGCGTTCGCATTCAAGTTCCAGCACCGACTGCTCGCCGGTGAACACGCCCGCCATCGCGTTGATGGGGATGAGCGGGATGCCCGCGCCGGGCTCTGTAGCGAGGTGTGCTGCCGGGAGGTCGCTTCGGAGCATTGAGCCACGACCTGTAACTAACCAATCTATTGATATTGTTTCAGAAATATCTGAATTAAGTATCTTTTGGATGAAATCAAAGCTCGGTTTACACTTGCCATTTACTAAATCATATATGGTTTGAGAGCGGTCATAGCCTAATTTTTGCCCTAGAGCATTTTGCGTAACTCCCAAGTGTTCAATTAGTTTCTGTAGTCTATCAGAAAAATCTGTATTTTTTTTCATTTTTTCGCTTGCAGTTTCAGAAAAATCTGTATTTTTGCCGCGCAGTTTAATCATAAAACTGGCGTGTAAAAATACGAAAATTTCAAAACGAAGTTACAATGGAGAAAACACCGAAGAAAGTATGGACGAAGAAAGGCACGGGACTGATGCTGGCGCGGAGGTTCAAGGTCTCGCCCGTGTGGGTGAGCAATGTACTGAACGGAAGAGGCGACAGCCAGACGGCCCGCAACATCAGAGCGGTGGCCGTGAGAGACTACGGCGGAATCCCCATTTACGAATAACCGGGACTATGGCGATGTACTTTAATAACATATTGTGCGTGAGCAGCCGCGAGATGACCGACGGGATTGTGACTTACTCCAATCTCAACAAGCTCATCACCCGGAGAAAGATTGACGTGGTGAAACGCGGCGGCGGCGAGGACAACCCCTCGCTGATCCGCTGGGACAACATGCCCGGACGGCTGAAGGAGGCCTATGTGGAGAAGTTCGGCGACCCCAAGGCCACGGAACGCTACGCCGCCTTCACGGCGCTGATTGAACCGGACTACGAGGCGGAACGCTTCTTCGCGGAATACACCTTCGAGGACGGCAGCCACCTGTCGCCGGAGGCACAGGCCAAATACACGGCCAACGCCCGCATCCTGAACGCGGCGGTGAAGTGCCAGAACTGGCGCAAACCGTTCATCAAGGCCCTCGGCGGCAACGTGGGCGTGAACGCCTACATCAGCAGCGCGGTGAACGCCGTGCGCAACGACGAACGCTATGCCCACACCCTTCCGGAAAGCGAACGCAGACTGGCGGACAAGGTGGCCGAATACCGGCGCGAGGGCTACGCCTGCATTGTGAGCGGCTACCATAAGAACCGCAACGCCGGCAAAGTGCTCACCGCCGACCAGGAGAGCACCCTGCGGATGCTCCTGGGCAACTACCGCAACCTCGACAACGAACAAATCACCATTCTTTATAACACGATGGCCGCGAAGATGGAATGGAAGACGATCTGCGCATCGACGGTGGACAACTACCGCCGCAAGTGGGACCTCTTTACCTACGGCCTCAACGCCGGTGAAACGGCGTTTAACAACAACCGCCAGATGCTGGTGAAGCGCAGCGCCCCGAGCGCGGGCATGATGTACTGGACCGCCGACGGATGGGACGTGGAGCTGCTCTACCAGAAGACCAGCGTTGACCGCAACGGCCACAGCGTGACCACCTACCACAACCGCCTGACCGTGGTGGTGGTGCTGGATCCGAGCGTGAAGTACCCCATTGGCTACGCCATCGGCGACCATGAGACCGCCGCGCTGATCCGCGAAGCCTTCCGCAACGCGATGCGCCACACCCGGGAGCTGTTCGGCAAGATGTACCGCCCGGCGCAGATCCAGACCGACCACTACGGCAGGGGGACGCTGCAGTCGTTCTACGAGGCGGCCTCGGCGAAGCACTACACCCCCGCCCGCGTGAAGAACGCCAAGAGCAAGGTGGTGGAGCCCTACTTCAAGCACCTCAACCACGACTACTGCCAGATGGAGATGCCCAACTGGGCGGGCTACGGCGTGAAGTCGAAGAGCCAGCCCAATCCGGACTACCTCGACAAAATCAAGAAGAGCTTCCCGAATGAGGCGGGTTGCCGTAAACAGATTGAATATATCATCGCCTGCGAGCGCAAAGCCAAGCTGCAGGACTATATGACGGCGTTCAACGCCCTTCCCGAGGCGCAACGCCACGAGCTTTCGGAGGCCGACTACCTCTACTACCTCGGCGAAAGCACGGCTCGCACCATCCGGCTGCAGCCGATGGGCATCTGCCCCACCATTTCGGGAACCCAGTATTATTTCGATTGCTTTGACACCCAGTTCCGCCAGTACAACTACCTGGACTGGACGGTGAAGTACGACCCCGCCGATATGGAGCGTGTGTTGGTGGCCGGCGACAGCGACCGTGTGCGCTTCGTGTGCGAGCGGAAGCATGTGCAGCCGATGGCCTTGGGCGACCGCCAGGAGGGCGACAGCGACGAGCTGACCCGCGTGCGCCAATACAACCGCGACCTGAAGGAGATGGTGATGGAGCGCAACGCCGAGGACTATGACCGCGTGCGCTCGCTGATGGAAGAGGTGGGCAAGGATGAGGTGATGCTGACCAAGGTGCTGCTCACCGACAGCGACGGACGGCACAAGGACCGCCGCAACCAGGCACGGCTCACCGGCAGCGCACGCAAGGCGCTGGCCACCGCGATGGAGAAAGAGGCAGTGGAGACCGAACGGGAGCAAAGGCGGCAGAGCGCGGACTACCTGCACAAACGGGTGGATTTCGCGGAGTTTATCCAGTAGAAGTTGAATTTAATACCGATATATTATGAAATTAGAACAAAAACAGCAGATTGTGAAGGCTGCGAAGGAGTATGCGGCCGAACACGGATTGAGTCAGAACGACCTGGCACGGAACGCAGGAATCAGTGCGAAGTACGTGAGCGACATGTTCAACGGCAAGACGCACACGATGGCCGATTCCGCCACCGGCAAGACGGTGGAGATTGCCGACAAATACTGGCAGAAGCTGGCCGACTATGTGGGTTTCACCTTGAAAAAGGAGTATTGGAAAACGGTGGTGACACCGCAGATGGAACGCATTCTGGTGAGTCTGCAGGTGGCCAAGGAGGTGGGCGGCACGAACCTGATCATCGGGGAGACTGGCTGCGGCAAGAGCTACGTGTGCGACCTGTTCCGCCGCAAATACCCGGCCGACACCTACATCGTGACGGTGAGCCAGACCGACAACATCACCGACCTGATTGAAAAGATCATCACCGCGCTGAAGATCAACGTGGAGGCCCGCACGCGCACGGGCAGGCTGAACGCCGCCATCCGCCATCTGGAGGAGAAACGCGCCAACGGGCTGGAACCGCAGATCATCTTCGACGAAAGCGAGTATATGAAGCAGGCCGCACTGTGCGCCATGAAGAGCCTCTATGACCATCTGAACAAATCGTGCAGCGTGGTGCTGGTGGGCACCGACCAGCTGCTGACGAACATCGAGACGCTGAAGCGCCGCAACAAGAACGGTATCCCGCAGTTCTGGCGCAGGGTGAAGTTCGGGGTGAGGAGGCTGGAGCCCATCGACAGACGTTTCCCCGGATTCCTGGACGACATAACCGACCGTGAGCTGGTGCGCTTCCTTCGTGAGAACTGCGACAACTACGGCGAGCTGCACGACGTGCTGGTGCCCGCGATGCGGGAGGCCGACATCACCGGCGAACCGTTGACAGTCGATTTCATCAAAACCGTGTTGGACATCAGATAGGCGGCCATGAAACGGGCACTGACCATACAGAACATCATGGACAAGAAGTACCGCACGCTGGAGCTGACGGGCGCTTGGGCGGAGGCTTTCGGGCCGATGGAGAGCAGCGGCGTGTGGTTTGTGTGGGGGCGCAGCGGCAACGGCAAGACCCGCTTCGTGATGCAGCTCTGCAAGGAACTGACCAAATTCGGGCGCGGGTTGTATGTGAGCTTGGAGGAGGGCAGCGGGCTGACCTTTGCCAAGGCTCTCCGGGAGACCGGGATGCAGGAGGTGGGCAGACGTATGCTGGTGACGGAGCCGGAATACGGCGACGCGGAAGGCCTCATCGCCGACCTTGCCGCCCGGATGAAGCGGCAGCGCAGCCCGATGTTCGTGGTGATCGACAGTTTCCAATACACGGGGCTGACCTTCCGGCAGTATATGCAGCTGAAGCACGCCTTGCGCACCAAGCTGGTGATCTTCACCAGCCAGGCCGACGGCAGCCAGCCGGTGGGCCGCACCGCCAAGAGCGTGATGTTCGACGCGGACGAGAAGATCTGGGTGGAAGGCCACGTCGCCTTCAGCAAGGGCCGCTACATCGGCGCCAACGGCGGCAGTTACGTGATCTGGAAGGAGGGCGCGGAACGCTACTGGGGAGAGTCCAATTAGGAATTAGCAATTAGGAATTCATTTAATATTCACCAATCAAATTCACAGTTATGAGTACAACAGTCTATTATCCGAGAGT
>CAMVBK010000028.1:0-42086 GCA_947165685.1 uncultured Bacteroidales bacterium
TTGGCTTTTGGCTTTTGGCTTTTGGCTTTTGGCTTTTGGCTTTTGGCTTTTGGCTTTTGGCTGTTGGCTTTTGGCTGTTGGCTGTTAGCTTTTGGCTTTTGGCTTTAGTCACAAAAACAGTTCCTCTAACAAAACCATATTTCGATAACCCCTAAACTTCTAAACTTCTAAACTTCTAAACCCCTAAACCCCTAAACTTTAACCGTTACAATGGCCTACATAACCCTTATCCTCCTCATCCTCCTCGGCATTGTCCTGATGGTTCTCGACTTCCTGGTGATTCCCGGCGGGGTGGTCGCCATCATCGGCGTGCTGTGCATGGTGGGCGGCGTGGTCACTGCGTTCGTGCAGTTTGGCACCACCGTGGGTTTTCTCACGCTGCTGCTCACTGCCGTGCTCACCTTCCTCTTCTTCTTCCTGATGATGCGGACGAAGACGTGGCGTAAGCTGCAACTCAACACGCAGATAGACAGTAAGATGAACGAAGTGGACGAGTCGAAGCTGAAGGTCGGGACGGAGGGCGTGTCCGTATCGCGCCTCGCCCCCACGGGTACGGCAGTATTCGGCGACACGGAAGCTGAAGTGGTTTCTCTCCAAGGCTTTATCGACGAAAACACGCCCGTTGTGATTCAGAAAATCGAGGGAAGCAAAGTCGTTGTGGAAATTCTAAATCAAAAATAAATAGTTATGACACAGACTGTTATCACCATTGTCATTGTCCTGGCGCTGGTCATCCTGTTCTTCTGGATGGTGCCGTTGCGCCTGTGGTTCATCGCCATCCTGAACGGTGTCCACGTCTCCTTAGTGCAACTTATCCTGATGCGTTGGCGTCGTGTTCCGCCAGATATGATTGTCAATTCGATGATTACGGCATCCAAGGCGGGCATCAATATCAGCCGCGACCAGCTGGAGGCCCACTATCTGGCTGGCGGTCACGTGAAGCCGGTGGTCAATGCGCTGATTTCCGCCGACAAGGCCAACATCACCCTCGACTTCAAGGCGGCCACCGCCATCGACCTGGCCGGCCGTAACGTCTTGGAAGCCATCCAGACCTCCGTGAATCCGAAGGTCATCAACACCCCTCCTGTGGCGGCAGTTGCCAAAGACGGTATCCAGCTGATTGCCAAGGCGCGAGTGACTGTGCGCACGAATATCCGTCAGTTGGTGGGCGGTGCCGGCGAGGAGACCATCATCGCCCGTGTGGGTGAGGGCATCGTCTCCGCCATCGGTTCCGCCGACACGCACAAATCGGTGCTTGAGAATCCCGACTCCATTTCCAAACTTGTGTTAACCAAGGGTTTGGACTCTGGTACGGCATTCGAGATCCTCTCCATCGACATCGCGGATGTGGACGTGGGTAAGAACATCGGCGCCATGCTGCAGATGGACCAGGCCAATGCCGACAAGAATATTGCGCAGGCCAAGGCCGAGGAGCGCAGAGCCATGGCTGTGGCTCAGGAGCAGGAGATGAAGGCCAAGGCCCAGGAAGCCCGTGCCCAGGTCATCTTGGCCGAGGCCGAAGTCCCGAGAGCCCTCGCCGACGCTTTCCGCAGTGGCAACCTCGGTGTGATGGACTACTACAAGCTGGAAAACATCAAGGCCGACACCTCCATGCGCGACGGTATCAGCAAGATGGGCCAGCATAACCAAATGCCTGCAAAAAAGTAACACGATGAGTCTGAAATCATTGTTGACTTGTATCATTTTGAGCATAGCCGCCTTCGGTTATGCTCAAAATGTTTCTGTACACAAGCATAAGTACAGCTATAAGATGGTGCGCCTCGATTCCACCTACGACGCGAAGGTGGACCCGAAGTTAGCGAAGTATGTGGCGAAAAAGCGGGCAAAGATGGAGAAGCTGATGCAGGTGGTGATTGCGCACTCCGACACCGAGCTGGTCTCGTACGCCCCCGAAAGCCCGCTATCCAACTTCTTGACGGACTTGCTGTTGGAGGAATCGTCGAAATACACTAAAGACACGGTGTTCGCCAACTTGGATGTTTCCATGCTGAACTTCGGCGGCATCCGCACCTCGATGCCCGCCGGGGACATCACCGTGGGCGATATGTTTCGCATCTCTCCGTTTGAGAATAATTTGACCTTTATCATGTTGAAGGGCAGTGAGTTGAAGAAGGCATTGGGCCGTTTCAACGATCAGCTTAACGCTCCGTATTCGGGGGTTGTGGTCGCGTATAAGAACAACAAGCCTTCCCAGATTTTGGTGCAGGGCAAACCCATCGAGGACAACCGGCTCTACAAGCTTGTCACGCTGGACTTCATCGCCGATGGCGGCGACCATCTATTGGAGGGTATCCAGTTTGTTCGTGTGGAGAAAACCGGCACCCTTTTCCGTGACTTCCTGATTGCCGAGCTGAAGGCGATGACTGCCCGTGGGGAGCGGGTAGTGGGGAAATTGGATGGGCGAGCAAAATAGTGCAGGACAGAAGGTTAGAGAACGTTTTTTTCTGAGTCTTATTTTGGAATGGTTCCGCTTTGAGGTTGAACCTTCCCTTCTTTCACCCTCCAGAACCCGGCGGGGATGGCCTGTTCGGCGGGCGTGTGCGGGTATAGGATGGCTGTGCTGCCAACTGGCACCGTCAGGAAAATTGTCCCTTTGTCTATCTTTATGTGAATGTCTCCAAAAGGGGTGGGCTTCACGGCTTCGGCCCATTCCAGGTCGTCGGGCAGCTGCGGGTCGAGGAAGAAGTGGCGGTAGCCGGGAGCCTCCTCGTCGGGGCGTATGCCCGCCAGCGCTTGGTAAAACCAAACCCCGATGCCATTGTAGCAGTTGTGGACGCGGCTGCGATCGCCGTCCCACGACTCCCAGGTAGTGGTGGCGCCGCGCCGGATCATGTTGAGGTAGCCCGGATAGTCGGGTTGGCGCAGCATCTTGGCCATCAGCTCCGGCCGCCGGGCCTTGGTCGCCCATTCGGTGAAGACGGGGATGCCCATGAGCCCCATGGCGATGTGCCCGTTGTATTTCCCCTCAAGATCTTTGAGCATTTGCCGGGCGATTTCCCCGTTCGTCTGGCTGTCGGTGGGCAATCCGAGCAGCAACGCATACGCTTGATCGAACGGCGTGCCGTTGGCATACGTGTGGCTCTCTGGGTGGTAGAAACGGGCATGGATGGCTGCGTTGAGGTGCCGCTGTCGTTCCGCAAATGTTTCAGAATCATCGTTATAGCCTAAAAGTTTCGCCATTTTCGCCATGTCGGAAAGACACTCGCTGAGAAAACAGTTGCTGACGAAAACAGCGGATTCGCCTTCCGTATCGACTCCATTGGGTGCGAGCCAGTCGCCGAGGAACATCATCCGTTTCTCCGTGTCGGGCCAGGGCTGCAGCAGGCCGTTTTCACAGTAGCCGTCCACGTAGGCCAACCACCGTTTCATCGGTTCGTAAAGACGGTCGATCATCCGTCGGTCGCCATAGTTGATCCAGGTGCGCCACGGAGCCTTGATGATGAATCCGCACCAATAGGGGCCGCCGGCGGTGCGGTACGATGGTGCCACATAAACCAGCTCGCCGTCCTCTCCCTGCGAATCTTCCCACGCAGTCAGCCAGTTGAGGTAGGTGGGCAGCACGTCGTACATCGTCTGCAGCGTCATGGTCGAGGAATTTCCGTCGCCGCCGTAACCCATGCGTTCGATGTGCGGGCAATCGACCATGTAGCCGCTGAAAGTGAGGCACTGCAAGGTGTATTTGATAAGGTCGTGGATGGCGTTCAGGGAACTGTCGCTGCAGCGGAAAAAGGCGGATTTTGTTGGATTTAATGCGCTGATTTGCAGTGCTTTCGCGTTTCTTGGTTTTGCGCCGCTGATCCGCACGTAGCGGAAAGCATGGTGGTGGAAGCGGTTGCGGAAAGTGTTCGGAGGCAGGAAAACGGGGACTTGCGGAGCAGATGCGGCGTTTTGCGTGTCCGAGCTGCCTGCGATGTAGTAATCCCGTTCGCCACGGCATTGGAACCGCCCATTCTCGAAGATGTGGTCGGCGTATTCCATCGTCACCTCTGTGCCTTGCGCCATCGGCTCGAACTCGGCCTGGAACCATCCGGTGACGACGCGCCCGAAGTCGAGGATGACGGAACCGTCGGCCTGTGGGATTGTTCTTTCCGGAGTGAGCTCATCGATGATGCGATTGCCCCCGAATTGCTGCGGGGAGGCCATCATTCCGAACACGTTGAAGAGGCGGGCGGGTCTCCAGTCGGGCTGTGCGTTGGCGTCGAGCCGTTCGCCGCCGAACTGGTCGGAAAGCCAAGTGTCGGTGTATTGGTAGCCGCTCGGGGAGGCCTGCCACGTGGTGTCCGTCTGTGCGAGTGTGCGCCAAGTTACGCCGGAAAGCTCGCATATTTCGGCCTTCACCAGCGGACCGGCAATCGGTGTCGGGAAAAGGCCGGGTGACGCTTTTGCGGGCTCGGCTTGGAGGTCGAAAATCACGTCGCGGTACCAGCCGCGTCCGAGCCAGATCAGGATTTCGTTTTCCCCGTCGCGGAGGTAGGGGGTGATGTCGTAGGTGACGATCAGCGAGCGTTTGTCGAGCTGGGAGACGGCGGGCTGGAGCACTTCCTCGCCCACGCGCAGCCCGTTGACGTACAGCTCATGGTATCCTAAGGAGTTGATGTAGGCGAATACGTCTTTCCCTTTCGGTTGACAGTCGATGAGGGTGCGCAGCATCGGGGTTTCGGCCATCTTGCCGTCGGCAGAGATGCAGCCGATGTAGTCGCCGAAGATGCCGGTGAAGGGGCCTACGGCGAAGCGTTGCGGGGCACTCCATCCCGAGCAGCTGTCGCGCTCGTCCCACGTGCGCACGCGCCAGTGACACAGTTGTCTGGTCTTCAGGGCTTTGCCATTGTAGATCACATTCAGTTGTTCCTCGGACTCTATGCGCCCGCTACGCCAGAGTTGCGCCTGTCCGTTCTCTAATTCGGAAAGGCTGCCAGCTACCTCGATTTCGTAGGCGGACTGCCGTTGTCCGTTGTGGGTCAGGGTGTTCTTCCAGCTGAAGCGTGGCCAGGTGGTTTCGGTGCCGAGCGGTTCGTGCAGGCCGTCGCAGCGGAGGTCGGAAACCTGCGCGGAGAGACTGACGGCAGCCAGGGCGAATAGAGTTAGAACGAGTCGATGAACATTCATGCCATGAAGATGTTGTAAAGGGATTTCGATGTGCGTTTATCGGGTTGGGATCTTC
The DNA here is from genome assembly GCA_947165685.1 of uncultured Bacteroidales bacterium. GTDB lineage: Bacteria > Bacteroidota > Bacteroidia > Bacteroidales > WCHB1-69 > F23-D06. The sequence continues at coordinate 5,183 of CAMVBK010000028.1, forward strand.
CGTTTCTGTCGTTTTCTAATATGTTGTTGCACAACGCAATAATCGATGAGCGGGGCGAAGATGTTCATCAGCAGGATGGCGAGCATCATGCCTTCGGGGTAGCCTTTGTTGAGGGTGCGGATGAGGATGGCGAGTATGCCGATGAGCAGTCCGTAGATGTATTTGCCTGTCTGGGTGTGCGCGGCGGTCACGGGGTCGGTGGCCATGAAGACTGCGCCGAACAGGAAGCCGCCCATGAGAATCTGGTCGTAACCCGCGATGGGGCAAAGTCCTGTCACACGGCAGATGACCGCCGTGACGTATCCGCCGGTGAAGACGGAGAGCATGATGCGCCAATCGGCCACTTGCGTGAAGAGGAGGATGGCCGCGCCGATGAGGATGGCTATCTTGCAGGTCTCCCCGATGCAGCCGGGGATGGTGCCGAGGAACAATTCCCAGGTGGAGGGCAATGCCTCAAGATGTCCGTTCATGACTTGGGCGAGCGGAGTGGCGCCGGAGACTGCGTCCGCGCCGGAAATCCACACGTTGTCGCCGGAAATCACCGACGGGTAGGCGAAGAAGACGCACGCCCGGGCCAAGAGCGCGGGGTTCAGGAAGTTGTAGCCGGTTCCGCCGAAGACCTCCTTGCCGAAGAGCACGGCGAAAATGGTGGCCACGGCGACAACCCAGAGCGGCACGTCGGGCGGCATGATCATCGGGATGAGGAAGCCCGTGACGAAGAAACCCTCTGCCACCTCCTCCTTGCGAATCTGCGCGAAGAGTACTTCCACGCCAAGCCCGCTGACGTAAGTTACGACGGCTAACGGCAGCCATTTCAGGAAACCGTACCATAGGCAAGGCCAAAGGGCGGGCGGTTCGTTTGCGGTGAGAAAATGCTGATACCCAACATTCCACCATCCAAACATCAACGCAGGGGTCAGCGCAATCATCACGGTGATCATGATACGTTTCATATCGACCGAGTCGCGCACGTGGCAACGGCCGCCCGTGACCGTCGCGGGCGTGCGCAAGAACGTGTCTATGGCATCGAGCAGTGCGTTGAATTTTCTCATTGTCCCATCTGTTTGCATCATTTTGAGCATCGGTTTATCTTCAAAAAGATGCCTTGTGTTTCAAACGGGCAAAAATAATAAAAAAATCCATCTGAAAACGTGCGGTCTGAAATTTAATAGTTAATTGTAAAGAAATGTACTGAAAAAATATTTATAAGTGAAAGGATGGAGTTATAAAATAAAGTGTATATTTGCAGCGTTATTTTAATTCATACAAAACAAACTATAAAACTATGAAAAGTACAGAAAATCAGGCGGATGTGAATTTGTTAGAAGTCCATCAGATGGCGGTGGACAATGCTATTCGTCAACAAGAAAACAGACAAGCTATTGCTCGTCTGAGAATAGACCATGAGAGAGATGTCCAAGATTTGCGCAAGGATGCCGCAGAAAGCAAACTAAATATCGACACCTTTTTAAGCAAAGCGGAAAAACATCTGGACCGGGCTGCGGAGTTGCAGGAGGAAATCAGACAGATCCTAAGCGAGACCGCTCAGAAGCAAAGGGAGAGCGGCGTGGACATGGAGGAGATTAAGAAAAAACTAAGCGAGACAGCCCAGATCCTAAGCGAGACAGCCCAAATGCAAAGGAAGAGCGGCGTGGACATAGAGGAGATTAAGAAATTGCAAAGGGAGACAGCGCAGAATAGAAGGGAGAGCGGCGTGGACATGGCGGAGATTAAGAAAAAGCTAAGCGAGACAGCCCAGATCCTAAGCGAGACCGCTCAGAAGCAAAGGGAGAGCGGCGTGGACATGGCGGAGATTAAGAAATCGCTAAGCGAGACTACGCAGATCCTAAGCGAGACAGCACAGACGAAAAGGGAGAGCGGCGTGGGCATGGAGGAGATTGAGAAAAAGCTAAGCGAGACAGCCCAGATCCTAAGCGAGACCGCTCAAAAGCAAAGGGAGAGCGGCGTGGACATGGAGGAGATTAAGAAATTGCTAAGCGAGACAGCCCAGATGAAAAGGGAGAGCGGCGTGGACATAGAGGAGATTAAGAAAATGCTAAGCGAGACAGCACAGAATAGAAGGGAGAGCGGCGTGGACATAGAGGAGATTAAGAAATTGCAAAGGGAAACAACCCAGCAAATGAAGGAGACGGATCGGAAGATCAAGGAGTTGTCCACGCGGTTCTCCTCTACGACAGGACACATCATCGAAGGACTGATGAGCTCTTCCGCTATCAAGATGTATGAGGATAAGGGCTTTAAAATCAACTCGTTGTGCAAGAACTATAAGCGAAAGAACAAACAGCTGAATTTGGAGATGGAACAGGATGTGGTGCTGTTCACCGACACACAGGTCATCGTGGAGGAGGTGAAGGCCAGCTGCGACAAGAAGGATGTGGACAAGTTTTTCCGCAACATGGAGAAGTTCAAGCTGCTGTATGACGAGTATGCGGACAAGGAGGTCCTCGGAGCCGTTGCCGCCGTCAACTACGAGGATGGCGCCGACATGTATGCCCGAAATTTGGGATTGTTCGTCGTCCGCGTCTCCAGTGACGAAATCTTCACCCTCGACCCGTTCAAACTGGAAGAATTGAAGCGGTTCTGAGAAGCGGCCAGGAACTATTGATAGTCGCGGATTCGAATCACCCACGCATTCTCCAGCCTCTCCAATTTTTCGGGGGCAATGCTGGAGAAATCGATGGTGACGGTTCCTTTCTTGTCCTGTTTCCACTTCAACATGTTGTACCTTACCCCTTTGAACCCTTGGAAGTCCACCTCCTCTTCCGTTCCTAAGAGGATCATGTCCGCCTTGGGGTTCAGCTTGGGCATGTTCTGAATGACCAACGGCGCGAGTTGGCTCGGACGCTCGAACTCGATGATGTATAGGTTGTTGTCCTTGGTGGTGAAGCAGCGGGTGGTCTTCTCCCAGAAGACCTTGCCGGTCCAGTCTGCTCGCACCGGCTCGAACGCGCCGCCGTTTACGCTCCATTTCAGCGAGGCGGTAGCCTCCAGGTCGTTTTCCTTGAATAAAGCCAGCATTGTGATACTGTTGCCTTTTTGAAGGTCCAGCGTTGCCGTGTCACAGCCCGGTCCGTTGCCGCTTTTTCTCGACAGCAGCGACATTGGGATGCCGTTCATGCAATATACTTTCATGGTGTCGTCTGCCGATGCTGTAAACGTGTATCTTCCATCCTCGGGAATTGTCACTATTCCGTTCCATTGTATTTGGAAGTTGTCGGTGCTCACGCCCCGCATCGGCGCATTACGCACCCAGTCGAAGTCGATGCTCTCCGTTGGCGGCAATTCCGCTGAGGTTTTCTCGCGCTGGCACGGAATCTTATACGGTCTTGTGCCGTAAATCGCCTCGCCGTTGATTTTCAGCCAGTTGCCGAGACTCTTTAGCCGTTCCTGCTGGATGAGCGGGATGGTGCCGTCGGCGTAGGGGCCCACGTTGAGGGTCATGCCGCCGCCGTGCGCTACCAGCTCTACGAAATGCTGGATCAGTTCCTTGTCAGTGAGGTAGTTGTCGAGATCCTCGTTGCGGTTCAATCCGAAGCTGCGTCCGAAGCCGCGGCATTCGGCCCAGGGCACCTCCGTGTTGGCGATGCCTGCGCTGTACTCGGGCGTGAGGAAGCCGTGCTTCGTGCCGTTGCCCCAGCGGTTGTTCACAATGGCATCGGGACCCACGGTGTTGTAGTACCAGCTGATCAACTCCTGCGAACGCAACTGCTCCGCCGTGTTGTTCCAGTCGCCGTCGGAGAAGAGGAGGTCGGGCTTGTAACGGCTCACCAACTCCTTGAACTGCGGCACCATGTAGTTGTCCACGTAGTCGCCGATTTCGTTGTCGGGATCGACCATCCAGATGTGGCGCGGGTTCGACCACTCGGGCAGCGAGTAGTAGAAGCCCATGCGAAGTCCGTTGTCGCGCACGGCATGGGTCAGCTCCTCCACAATGTTGCGCTTAGGACCGCTCACCACACTGTTCCATTCGGGTTGGAACTTGCTGTCCCATAGACAGTAACCATCGTGGTGCTTGGTGACCAACACTACGTAGTTCGCGCCGGCATCCTTGAACATCTTAGCCCACTCGTCAGGATTCCAAAGTTCTGCGTGCCAATATTTTGTGAGCTCCTTGTATTGGTCGAAAACGGGCTTGGTGGTGTCGGCGTAATAGCTCATGATGCGTGTCCGCTCCGGCACTTTCTGCATGAGCCCGCGATAGAACCACTCGCCGTAGCCCTCTTTGGAGGCGTATGCGGGCACGGAGTAGAGTCCCCAGTGGATGAAGATGCCGAGTTTCGCGTCTTGGAACCACTGCGGGTAGCCACGTTGGTTGAGGGATTCCCAGGTGGGTTGGACTTGGGCCTGCGTCGCTAATCCTGCCAGGATGAGCATGATGAGGGTCGCGCCCCACACTGCGCTGCGCTTGTGTGTGGTTATTTGCACTTCGTGCGTTTTGCCCCTCCGGGGCTGCTTAAGGAAGATGTTTTTCATTATTTTGTCTGTATTCGTAATTCGAGAAGTGCGTTCTCGACAATTTGTTGCCATTCCTTTTTTGAGGGGCAGACGAGCTCGCTGAGGGCGAAGTCCTCGCTGTCAACTTCGTAGATGCCGAGGGCTTCCATCTGCTCGATGTCCTTGATTTCGCAGGCCTTGAGCAGTTGAAGCGGCATCAGGTCAAGGGGGAAGACCTTGTCATAGACATCGGTCATCATGACGGCGCGGCGGCCGCCGTGGAGCGAGGTGTTGACCTCGTATGTGCGTTTGGGCGTGAGCCACGACAGGAACGTGTGCGAGAGACTCCATTTCTTCAGTCCCGGCAGCAGCCATCCGAGAATTTCCCGTTTGCCGCCCTCTGCGACGACCGTAAGCTGCCGATCGTGGAAGGCGAGGGTGGGGTAGTCGCCCAACCTGCTGCCGTTCAGCACGCTGCCGCTGATGCCGCGGACATTCTCCTGATTGAGGTTGCCGACGAGTAATGTGGACAAGTCCGCGCCGTAAATCGTGTGGAAGTAGCCGGTGCTCTTGACGGCAGGACCCGTCAGCGCGACGGTTTTCTGGAACTGCAATGTGTGTTCCATGAAGAAGCGGCCGATACGGGCGACTTCTTGCGGATCGATATACCACACTGTTTCGCCTTTGTCGAGCGGGTCGATGAAGTGGATGTGCGTGCCTACGTTGCCGGCAGGGTGCGGTCCGGTGAAATAGTGCTTCTCAATATGTTCGATGTTTTCAAATATTTGGTTGTCAACGCCTTCGTGCATGCAAAGATGTACGGGAACGTCGCCTGCCGCCCGTTGCAGAATGCCTACGCCGTGCCGGAAATGCTCCCCTTCGCCTCGTAGCAGCACGTTGAAGTCCGGGGCCAGCGGGTTGGAGTCGAAGCAGGGGATGAAGAGGGCTTTCGGCGAGCTGTCGGGGCTGGGAATGGTGGAGAAGGGCCGCTGTCGCAGGCAGGGCCAAAGACCGTGCCGTAGCAGCAAATTACGGATTCCGTCGCGGTCGGTGGGCTTGTTGAAATCCAGGTTGGCCTCTGTGGGCGCGTCTGTGTCGCGGGTGATTGTCACGGCCTCGATGGCGCGTTTCTCGCCACGCACAACGGCCTTCACGGTGCCGTTCACGGGCGAAACGATCACGATTCGCTCGTCCTGCTTGTCGCAGAACAGCGGTGTCCCGACGCGCACGGGGTCGCCCTCCCGCACTTCGAGCTTCGGCTTCAGCCAGCGGAAATCGGCCGGCCGGATATGGAACGTCTCCGGCAGGGTGAAAGGTAGTTCGCGGTCAGGTGCGGCACCTGAAATCTTCAGGTCCAATCCTTTGGTGATTTTAATGCTCATGTTCAAGGTTCAAGGTTCAAAGTTCAAGGTTCAAAGTTCAAAGTTTAACAAGTAAAAGTCAATGTCAAGTAGCATGAATAATTCGGTTTAGATGTTTAGCATCGTGAAGAGTCCGGCAACGGCCATGTAGCGGAGGCCTTTGCCAAGGAACATGAGGACGGTGGTCGGCAAAACGCGGGTGCGCACCAGTCCCAAAGCCACGGCGATGACATCGCCGATGACGGGCAACCAGGCGAGCAACGCGGCGAAGCAGCCGTACTTTTCGACTTTTTGATGCGCTTTGGCGAGTTTTTCCTCCTTGATTTTCAGATACTTCTCTATCCATGACCATTTGCAAAGCCATCCTAAGAGATAGCAGGTCATGCCGCCGATGGTGTTGCCGAGCGTGGCCACGAGAATGACTGTCCACGGCGAATAGTCGAGCAGCAACGCACCCGTCAGCAGGGCCTCCGACGAAAAGGGGATGATGGTGGCCGACAGCAGGCAGCCGATAAAGAGTCCGAAAAGTCCGAGCCGTTCCAGCATTTATGCTTTCTTCTCGTTGTCTTGGGGTACGCTGGCGTTCAGTTCTTCGCTGCCGAAAGTGCGTTTTTGGGGCATTTCCACATGACGAATGTAGATATCCTGCTGCGGGAAAGGAATTTCTATATGGTTGCTATTCAGAGTGTTGTAGATGATTTCCTTGATCTGGGCCACCACGGCGGCCTTGTCTTCCACCAGAATCCAGCACACGATATAGAGGTTGACGCTGCTGTCGCCGAAGTCGTCGAACACCACCGAGAAGCCCTGCTTGTTATCGACGGAGTATTTGCCGGCGCTGTTCTTGGCGATCAGCGGCTGGAGGCTCTTGAGCAGCATCTGGCGTACTTTCTCCACATTGACGCCGTAGGCCACGCCCACGGGGATTTTCACCAGCACGTAGCCGTGGTTGCGCGTCAGGTTCTTGAAGTTCTTGCTGAAAAGGGTGGCATTCTGGAAGGCGATCACGCTGCCGTCGAGGGTCACAATCTGCGTGCTTTGGTAGTTGATGCTATCGACCCTGCCCTGCACGCCGTCGCACTCGATGTAGTCGCCCACGCGCAGGCGCCCCGTCATGAGCGAGATGCCATAGACGAAGTTCTCCAACAGGTCTTTCATGGCGAAACCGAGACCGGTGGCCAAGCCCGCCATCACGATGGAGATGCCCTTGCCAGAGACCTTCAGAATCAACATGCAGAGGATGAGGTACAGTCCCCACACCAGGATGGATATGACGTTGTTGATCAGGGTGGCGTTGTTCATGCCGTGATCCACCTTCTTGCGGCGCTTGCGGAGCATCTTGTAGAAGGCGCGGATGGCATAGTGCAGGTAGCGGAACAGGAAGAAGAGCTCCAGTGCCAGGCACATCTTGAAGAGCGACAACTCGATGATGCCGGGTCTGTTGAGGAAGACGTAGCGGAAGATTTCGCGGCAGAGGGCCGACATCTCGAAGATGCGGGTTGCCCAATAGACGCTGGCCGGCACAGAGAGGACGGCCAGGATGGGCAGCAACGCCTTGAAGAGGAAATCGTAGAACCAGGTCTGGCCGATGAACTCGCCTTTGGCCATTCGGGGCTGCATCTTTTGGAACTGTTTTTTCAGGTCGGCCTTGTCGTTCGCCGTCTCGCCCTTGGACTTGAGGATTTTGCGTGTGAGGCGATACTGTTCGTACCATTTTGCGATGTCGTAGAAGCAGGTGATGGTCTGGATGGCGGCCAGCTGGATCATCCACCAGGTCATGATCTGCACGGCCAAGAGTACGTATCCGACCCAGGAGGCCACGCAGGAGACGATCATCACGATGAGGGAGATGACGGTATAGACCATGTCGCTGTCGGGCAGTTTGGCGATTTTGCGCTTCATCACGTAGAACTGCCATACGGTGAACGCCAGCATGACAGGCGGATAGATTATATTTACCAAATTGTTAGGTATCAATATGATGCGGCACACTATAACGAGGAAGGCCATGCCGATGAACGGGGTGTAGGAGCGCACGCCGGCGCGGATCTGGCTGTCGTCGAGGCGGATGAGCAGGGAGACGAGGATCACCTCCACGAGCCAGGCGAAGAAGGTCATCAGCTGGATGGCCATGAGCACGAAGTTCTGCGTCACGAAGAAGTGCGCGACGGCGATGGAAATGGCGAAGATGGCCACGCCGCAGGCAAGGGTGACGAAAGGCCGCTTGTGGTTGTCCTTGAAATGTTCGCGCCATCTCTTTGGCAGCAGCCAGCGCATGGCCGCGTAGCTGAGCAGGCTGGCGATGATGATGTAGGTCAGCATGAAGACGCTGATGCTGAGAATTACCGGGCCGCGCCATTCCGACTTCTGGCTGAAGGCTTTGTAGCGGTCGTTGGCATCCTTCTTGGCGAGGGCGGCGTGCCAGCGGAACCGCTTGAGCGTCTGGAAATAGTTGTTCCCGTTCACGAAGATGTTTTTCTGGATGGCCTCGTATTTCGACAGGGCGTAGGCGTTGAGCTTGCCCATGCGTTCGGTCACCTTTTCGTAGTGCTCTTGGTCGAGTTCCACGTTTTCGAGCATCTTTTTGTAGTTGTCGCGGAGTGCGGTGGCGTATTCCACGCATTTTTCGCGGTCTTCAAGTGCCTGCTCGTCAAGGATGTAGAGGTTCTTGGTGGCGGTGTCCAACAGCACTTTGGGGAGGGCGGCGCGGATGGAGTCGGGCAGCCCGCCTAGTTCGCCGTTGGGCAGCATCCGGGGCGGCAGGTTCTGCAGGGTTTTGATGAGGGCATCGTAGCGCTCGATTTCGCTGTTGATGCGCTCCTTCATCTTGTCGTAGGGCGCGTGGTAGAGCTTGAGGTTGCGGTATTGTTCGGTGGCCGCTTGGCAGGCGTAGGCCATGTCGAGGGTGAAGTCGGCGTTCTGCGAGTACAGCATCAGGGCTATCTGGTTGCTGTTCTGCATCATGCGCACGAGGCGGGAGTGCTGCTCCACGTTGCGGCTCTCGAATCGGGCCATCATGGCCTTCTGTTCGTTGTAGGCTTGCGTCAGCTCGGCGCGGAGCACGCCCAAGGTCTGCGGCAGGTCTTTCTCCTTGAGCACCGCCTGGGCCTGGAAAACCGTCAGCACGGTGATGGCGATGAGTATGAATGTTTTTTTCATGTACTATCCGTTTTTGAGGCGGCAAAGATACAATTTTTAGGTTAATGGGTTAGGAGGTTTAGGAGGTTTAGTAGGTTTAATAAGTTTAGTAAGTTTAGCTCACGGAAAAGAAGCCTTCTGCTCTTAGTTCTCAGTTCTCAGCTCTTAGAACCTGAAACCCAAAAAGGGAGCCCTTTCCGGACTCCCTTTACAATTGTCATAAAGAATTTACGTAAGATTCGCGAGATTCGCGGAGACCTCCGCGCGATTATCTCTTCACCACGAACGTCTTCGTCACAACGCCCGCCTCCGTGGTCACGCGCACGAAGTACATGCCATCGGCCAGGGAGGAGACGTTGATGCTTGTGGTTTCACCCGTCATCGGGACGGTTTGCACCAATTTGCCATACACATCAAACACGTGCAGATCCGCACCTAATTGTACATTATACATTGTACATTGTACATTGACGAAGTCATTCGCCGGGTTGGGGAACACTTTCACGCTTCCTGCAAGGTCGTGGTCGTCGATGCCGACGGTGATGGTCAGGTGGAGGGTCACCACCGAGTCGCAGCCGTGGACGGTCTGGAGGGTCTGCGTGTAGTCGCCGGAGGCGCAGTATTCGGTGCCGTTCCAGGTGTAGCAGGAGTCGGGGCAGGAGACGGTGAACTCGGAGGTGGCGGGCTGGTGGATGGTCAGGTGCAGGGTGACGACAGAGTCATAGCCCAACACCGAGTTGAAGCTATGGGTGTATTCGCCTGATGAGGTAAGCACCTCGCCGTTCCAGTCATAGCTTTCGCAGGCCTCCACCGCCACCTCGGTGGCGACGGGCACTCCGTTATAGACGATGTTCGAGCGTGCGCCCGTGAAGGTGATGTCGCGGGTCTCTTGCACACAGTTGCCGTCCATCACGACCTCGATCTGGTAGAACAGCGCGTCGCCGTCAGGGTTCTGGTCGGTGAAGGAGGTCAGCGTGGAAGGCATCGTCTGGATCAGCTGTAGGTTGTTGTTCGCCGTGCCGCGATAGAGCCTGTAGCTGGCGAACTCGAATCCTTCGTAGGGTGTCCAGATCAGGTTGTAGCTGTTGCCGAGCCCCTGGTTGATGGTGAGATGCACGGTCTTGTGGAGCGCACTCATCGGTGTCTCGCCGCCGCAGGTGTCGGCCGCCGTGATTTTGTAGCGCCAAGCCCTGACGGACGGGTCGGCGGTGGTGTCCGCGTATGCGTTGCCACTGCCGGCGGGGATGACGGCGAGCGGCTCGAAGATGTTGGCCTGCCCGTTCTCGCGGTAGAGGCGGTATTCGGCGACATCGGAGTCGGTGAGCGGTTCCCAAACCACGAGGTTGTGCTGGTCTTCCACCCCCACCATGCAGAGGGCCGGGGTTTCGGAAACCAGTTCGCTGACACCCAGATGCACAGGTTCCGACACGCTGGTGCAGCCGTTGCCGTCGCCGATCGTCACCCAGTAGTAACCGGCCGAACCGACGGTGATGGTCGCTGTGGTGTCGCCCGTGGACCATAGGTAGTCATGGTAAGTGCCAGTCAAAGAGAGGGTTGCTGTTTCACTTCCGCAGGCCGTCAATGTGCCGCTGACCGTCACCTGCGGCACGAAGTCCGCCATCACGGTCAGGTGCAACGTGACCACGCTGTCGCATCCGGCCACGTTGGTCGTAGTGTACGTGTAGTTGCCTGATTGCGTGTAAGTGTTGCCATGCCAAGAGAAACTTTCGCAGGCAACCGCGGTGGTGTCGCCTGCGGTGGGGTGGTTGACGGTCAGTGTCATGGTAACGACAGAATCGCACCCATTTGCCGTCTGCAGGGTAGCTGTTTGCGTACCGGCTCCGGCAAACTGAACGCCGTTCCAGACAATGGGCAGTTCGCTGGCGCAGACCGTTCGGGTATCTGTCACCGCGACGGTCTGGTTAACAGTTAAATGCAACGTAACGACAGAGTCGCAACCAACAGCGTTGGTCATGGTATGGGTGTAGTTGCCGGATTGCGTGTAAGTGTTGCCATGCCAAGAGAAACTTTCGCAGGCAACCGCGGTGGTGTCGCCCGCGGTGGAGTGGTTGACGGTCAGATGCAGTGTCACCACGGAGTCGCAGCTGTTGGCAGCCGTAAAGGTTTGGATGTAGTCGCCGGAAGCCGTGTAAGTTTGGCCATTCCAGACGTAAGCCGTGCAGGTGGAATCCGCGAACGCCATTTGCTTGGAGGTGTTGATGGTGAGATGGAGGGTCACGATGCTGTCGTTCCCGTTGACTGCGGTGAAGCTCTGCGTGTAATTGCCCGACTGCGAATAGGTTGCCCCGTTCCACGTGTAGCTGTCGCAGGCGGTGGCGGAGAACTCCGTGACGATGGCGTCCTCCAGGGTGAGGTGCAGGGTGATGACCGAGTCGCAGCCGTGGATGGTCTGCAGGGTGTGCGTATAGTCGCCGGACTCGCAGCGCGGGGTGCCGAACCACGTATAGCAGCTGTCGAACGAGGTGATGTAGAGGTCGGTGGCGGCGGGCTGCCACACGTTCACGGTGACGGAGGCCATGTTGCTGCAGTTGTTTTCGTTATAACCGATCACCTGCCAATTCCCTGCCGTGTTGACCGTTATGGCGGAATCGGTGCTGCCGTTGCTCCACATATAGGACACGCCGCCTGTAGCGGTGAGCGTGGTGGATTCGCCGGTGCAGAGGTTCGTGTTGCCGCTGATGGTGATGACCGGCGGCTGGGAGACCAGCACGGTGACGGAGGCGGTGCTGAAACAGCCTTCCGCCGAGGTGCCGATGACGCTATACTGGCCGAAGGCGTTCACCGGGATGGCGGCGTTCGTGCTGCCGTTGCTCCACATATAGGTGGCGGCTCCCGTGGCGGTGAGGACGGTGCTGCCGCCGGGGCAGATGTAGGTGTTGCCCGTGACGGCCACTTCCGGCAGCGGGTTCACCGTGACGGTGGCGGAAGCCGTGGCGGAGCATCCGTTGGCGTTGGTGACCGTCACCGTATAGACGCCGCTCTCGGTCGCGCTGAACGAGGTCGTGGCGGTGCCGTCCTCCCACAGGTAGCTCATGCCGCCGGTGGCGGTCAGCGTGGCGGTCTGTCCCTCGCACACGGTGGTGACACCGGTGATGGCCGGAGTGGGCGACGGCAGGATGGTGAGGTGCAGCGTGACGACACTGTCGCAGCCGTTGGCGGTTTCGAAGGTTTGGGTATAGTCGCCTGAGGCGGTGTAGGTGCTGCCGTTCCACGTGTAGGAGTCGCAGGCGGTGGCTTCGACAAGCTCAGCCACCGAGGGGTGGATGGTCAGGTGGAGGGTGACGACGGAATCGCAGCCGTTGGCAGAGGAGAAAGTATGGGTGTAGTCGCCGGAAGTAGTGTACACCGAATCATTCCAGACATAACTGTCACAAAATTCCTCATACAAATCCGAATAATTTATGCAATTGATAGTCAAATTCAGCGTGACAATTTTGCAACCGGAAAGTGTAACCGTTTCCAATTCACTCCATCCTTCGCCCCACTCTTCATCATACCACCACCAAGCTCCATAATATTCGTCAAAATACAATTCATCGGGTTCGATAACAACGTCTATATCCAAGATTTGTGTATAAACTCCCGATTCATGATATGTAAAACCATTAAAAGTATAGCTTTCATTTGCTGTATCCGTTATATCTTCATAAACCGACGGACGCATACACAGAATCAACGTTTCCACAGAATCACAGCCAACCGTATTCGTAAAGTAGTGTTCATACGTGCCTGATTGGGTAAGCGTGTCCCCATTACAAATATACTTTCCACATCCTGTGTCCCAAGTGACAATTGCATCTGTGAATTTGATTATATTGTGATGTATGTAGGTCGAATCACAATCCAGTTCATGTAGCGAAGTAGTTGTAGAAACTATATCGTAATAAGTGCCATTCCAAGATTCGCCATCCACATCTATGATGGTGATTCCATCGCTTTCATCAAACATATTGTTATATAAATAGGTGATTTGGCAAGTGTCCGACGAGTGATTATATAGGTAATAATTCTCCTGCAAATATTCTTCTGATGCATTGATGAGCATGGTTCGAACACCCCCGCAGATAGTGTCGGAAGTGATGACAGTGTCAGCCGACTGAATGATCAGGTGCAGGGTCACGATTGAATCGCAGCCGTTAGCATTAAAGAAATGCTGAACATAGTCTCCCGAAGTTGTATAGGTGGTTTCATTCCACGTGAATGATTTGCAGAAAGAGCCATATATTTCTTTGTAGATTGTGTCACAAGTTGTTATAGAGGAGTCCGATGCATTGTATTCATAGCAACCTATGTCAATTCTCCCTTGCCGGATGCGGGGATTCCCGGCCAAATCATACGCAGGAACGTGAATGCCATTCGAGTTGCCCTTGTTGATGAGAGTGGAACCTTCCTGAAGTGTCCAATCGCCACCGTAGTATTCTGCACCAGCGCCTGCCGTGGGCGCAACGAAACGAGGATAGAACACTCCATCTCCTTCATTTTCAGATAATAGAGGCAAATTTGTGCTTCCTACGCCATCTTGTTCCACAGCACAATACTTGAATGAGGCAAACGTGGTTCCAGAATTTCCGATATTGGATATTAAGCCATCGGATTTATTCCCCCAAATGATGCAGTTGGCAAACGTGAGAGTGTCCGGAGCGCCATCATAAACGTAATAATAATCGTAGTAATAATTTTCAAAACCACTATAAAATACTCCTCCAACCAAACTATTTGTACTTTTATTATTCACAATGTCACAGTTTGTCACCGTGTTCGAAAGCATATCCCAATTGTTAACATTTCTAATCAGTCCGCCTCCTATTTCTCCGCTGTTATTACAGATTAGACACCCTGTCATATCCACGCCTCTCAACAACACACCTCCACAATAGCTGCCATTGTTGTTGCTAATTATGCAATTTCTGATTGTTGCATTTTTTTCTATATTCCCAGGTACATGGCAAACGCCTCCTGCAGTATTTCGATTCGTGTAGGTGTCAGAACCAAAACTATGCTCTGGGGTATAATTTGGCATCATTGCGCTGTTGTTTCGGACAATACAATTCAGCAGTGATGCCGAACCAATAAGAAAGACGCCTCCTCCTCCTTGGAACGAAATTGTGTTGTTTGAGATGACACAATGATTTAAAACACCGTTCTCTGTCAAATAACATCCGGCGCCATTCCAAGGTGTGTATCCATTTTGGAGAGTGAAGCCGTTCCATTCAGATTTGAAGCGAAAATCATAATCCTGAAGCAAGACACGTCGTGAATTTTGCCCATCCAATATTGTAGTGTTTGTGGCAAAATCACGTTGAGAAAGGTCATAGTTGGACGGTTCGTTTCCAGCGAGGCCGCCATAAACCTGAACACCATCTCTCATGTGAAAAGCATTAGCAGAGGCATCTTCGGTGGAAAAGACAGTTGTGTCACCATAGTAGGTTCCTGCGGCCACCCACACATTCACGGAGTCATAGATTGCCGCATACGTCATTGCTTGTTGAATGTCTGCCATAGCATTATTCCATGAGCTGCCATCATTAGTGCCGGAACCAGTTTGAGTCACATATACAATATTGTCAGGATATTGGGGAATCTCTACCATGTCATCGGAAAAAGATTCATAACAGCCGATGTCCACTTGCCCATGCAACACACGACTATTTCCCGCCAGATCCATTGAAGAAGAGTCCAAGCCTGCGGTGTCACCATTGTTGATGCATACGGAGCCGTTTTGCAGTCGCCAGTCACCTCCGTTATAGTTGAGACCTGCCCCTGCCGTGGGTGAAACAAAACGGGGATAAAAACCTTCCGCACCATCATTAGCGGATTCAAGCGTGATGTAACCAGAACCGAAACCGCCTTCCACCGCACAATGACTGAAATTAGTGTAATACGTGTTAGACAACATCGCCTCGTTGCCCCAAAGGATGCAGTTTTTGAAATTACCGGCAGAAACTCCTTCACCTCCATTGGCGACAATACTACAATTGGTGTAAGTTCCTCCATTAGCTCCTAAAGAATTATTTCTAAGCAAGCAATTGGACACAAAACCATGTCCATATCCTATGTTGTTTTTTCGTCCATATCCCACTACGGCATATCCGTTGTTGTTATGAATGGAACAATGGCTGAGTTTGCCGTTTGCTTTCAGATAAGCACCACCGGCATTCGAAGAACTACCAACAGGTGAGTATCCATTGCGAAGGATAAAACCATCCCATTCCGTGATATGTCGAAAATGTCGCAACTGGCACAATACTATTCGACTATTCTGACCATCCAGTACTGTTGGATTGATTGACAATTCGCGTTGGGAAAGGTCAAAATTTGCTGGTTCATTTCCGGCGAAGCCACCGTAAACATTCACATTTTCCCGCATGGTGAATGCGTTTTCTGCAGAAGTGTTGCCATAGTAGATTCCTGTGGCCACCCAAACTTGTACAGAATCATACATGGAAGCCAGTGAAACCGCCCAATCAAGGTTCGACATGGCATTGTCCCAGGATGTTCCATTCCGGCTGCCTGCTCCATTTTGAGTAACATAGATGATAGGTCCGAGTGTCCCTGGCAAGACCACCCCTTGTGATGCAGACTCATAACAGCCGATGTCAATCTGTCCTTGCTGAATACGGCTGTTCCCTGCCAAGTCTGTTATTGGCAATCCTGTCACAGTAGTATCTCCTCTGTTTATAAGCACAGAGTTGTTCTGCAAACGCCAGTCTCCACCTGAATAGTTGGCTCCAGCCCCCGCAGTGGGCAACACAAACCGAGGAAAAAACGTTCCAACACCTTCATTTGTTGAAGCTAATGCGATGTTTTTTTCCCCATCGTAGCCGCTTTCCACAGCGCAATTGTTCATCACCACATGAACGTTCAATGTTTGATAATCATCAGGAGCTAATATGTTAGACTGTTTGTCCCCTTGCCTGTTTCCCCATATCACACAATTTGTAAAGGAAACCAGCTCGTAGGAATAATATTCCTCCTCCTCATAGTCATAATCCCAATGGAATTCTTCCACACACGCAACACCACCAACGCCGTGTTCTGTTTTATTATTGACGATATTGCAATTGACAAAAGAGGAGGAGTTAGCGTAAGCACCACCTCCCGTAGTATAATATTCTCCGTTGGTTGTGTTGTTGCTGATTTCGCAGTTGATAAATTCGGACGCTATTGACCGTACGCCACCACCGTTGCCTTTGGATATGTTATTGTTGATTCTGCAATTAATTATAGTGCAAGTATCAACAAAAATGCCACCTCCATCTCCACCAGTCTGGTTGGAGTTGTTATGAATATTGCAAAATGACAAAGTGGAATTCCTTGCCCAAACACCACCGCCATCACCAGTAAAAAAATAAAGACTGTCTGATATACGATTGTTGCAAATTTCACAATGGGACAACACGGCATTTCCCATCAGTTGGCATCCAAGAAATGCACCATTGCGTATGGTAAATCCATCCCAAGTGGTCTGCGTTTCAAACACCTTCAACTGATCTAACACCCTACGGATTTGTTGCCCGTCAAGAATAGTAGTGTTTATGGAATAATTCCGTTGCGAAAGATTATAATTTGACGGTTCATCACCAGCAAATCCACCATATACATTAACACCTTCTTTCATCGTAAAGGCTGCACGGGAATCGCTATTGGTTCTGTTCCCGTAATAAGTTCCGGTTGCCACCCATACTTGACAACCATCTCCAAGAGCATGGGCTGTGTTGACCGCAGTTTGCAAATCGGGCATGGCATTTGCCCATGAAGTGCCGGTAGAATCGCCAGCACCAGTTGGTTTTACATATACAATGCCAGTATAACCATACGTTCCATTTTTTGTGAATTCGTAGCATCCAATATCAATACTATTTTGTTGTATTCGTGCATTTCTGTTCAAATCGAATTCTGGAGGAGTAATCCCGTCCGTAGTGCCTCCATTTATCAAAATAGATGTGGGTTTCAATGTGAAGTCACCATTGTTGGGATTAGTAAAATTCGGGCACCAGACACCACCATCCGAAAAAACATTGTTTTCGGAATCAAGAATAATGTTTGTTTCACCAGAAGTGAGATAATTGTAAAGGTTGCTACCTGACGGGGCTTCAACGGCACAATGGCTGAAAACAGGTTGTGTGTTATAATTAAGGTTGGAAGAAAAAACATTCTGCTGCCCGTCAGAACCGTTGTTGCCCCAAATAACACAGTTTACAAAAGTGTTGCCTGCTCCATTGCAATAAAGTCCGCCAGCTCCTTGTTCGACATTGATATTGTTTCTCACAATATCACAATTGATTAGAGTGGATCCATCTGACACCACACCACCAGTACATTGATATGCGGTTTCTTGATTAGTGTTGTTATTATATATTAGGCAGTTTGAGATAGTGGAGTTTACAGTTACTATTCCACCAGCGTAAGACCTGCGGACTTGAGCGGAGATGCTCCGCCCCCAAGAGCTGCCCAAGTAGGAAATTTCATTCTGAATGATTTTACATGATATTACGGAGGCAGACGAGCAGTACAATCCTCCGCAAGCTTTCCTATTGCTGATAAGGTCATCATCATCCACATCCACTTCTGCCGAATTATTACGGATAATGCAATGGCTAATTGTTGCATTTCCTTTTAAGACAGCTCCCCCCACCCAGTTGGCGTGTCCATTCTGAATCGTGAAACCGTCCACTGTTATCGGATTAACAAAGTCGTTGTATTGTGTCAATACTCGTGTGGAGTGATTCCCGTCCAGAATAGAGGTATTTGTCGTAAGATTTCTTAGCGACAAATCATAATCAGCAGGCTCATTGCCGGCAAAACCACCATAAAGGCTTACGCCATCATGCAGTATTATAGGTCGAACATAAACCTCTCCCCAAGAGTTATGTGAGTTCACATACGTTCCTTCGGCCACCCATACCTGTTTTATGCCCCATAATGCAGCCTTGTCTATTGCATCTTGCACATTTGACATGGCATTGTCCCACGAGAAGCCATTCTTGTTTCCTGCTCCTTGTTGGGTCACATAAATGATAGTTGGCGGTGTCTGCGCGTTTGTAAGCCATACAGCGCAAAGCAGCATCATAATGGTAAATAATCGTTTCATACATTTCCCCTTGATTCGTGTCGGGCGCAACCTTTTGATAGTTATGAATTTATGATTAAAAATCAGGAATAGATGATTATATGTTTGAAGACACAAAAAAAATCGTGAGCCTGTTTTGCGCTGCACGAAGGTCTGGACACCTATACCACAAACAATAAAGCTCACGATTTACATCGCAAGCGTACCGTTTCTCTTCTTGTGGTATTGCAGAAAATTGTCCAGATTCTCGTGCTGCTAAGAAAAGCGAAAACGCTTTATGTCAATATGTTAAAAAGTCAATTTCTTTATTCTATATCTTTCGGGGTTTGGTGAAAAATTGGTTTTTTATTTCGGGGGCGAAGATACGAAATATTTGGGTTGATTCCCGCAGAGATGCAAAATTTTGCGTCTCTACTTGAGTAAGTTTAGTAAGTTTAGTGAAGTTTAGGAGGTGAAACTTGAAACCTGAAACCTGAAACCAAAAAAGGGAGACCCTTCCGGATCCCCCTTTGCAATTGTCATAAAGAATTTACGCGAGGTTCGCGCGATTCGCGGAGACCTCCGCGCGATCATCTCTTCACCACGAACGGTTTGGTCACCATTCCGGCCTCCGTGGTCACGCGCACGAAGTACATGCCGTCGGCGAGGGTGGAGATGTTGAGGATCGTGGTTTCGCCCGTCATCGGGACGGTCTGCACCAATTTGCCGTACACATCAAACACGTGCAGATCCGCACCTAATTGTACATTATACATTGTACATTGTACATTGACGAAGTCGTTGGCCGGGTTCGGGAACACCTTCACGCTGTTCTCCATCCAGCTGCTGATGCCCACGTTGGTGGTGTGTGCGGTAGCGGAGGCTGTCCAGTCGCTCTGGTTGCCGTCACCGCAGTCGGCCTGCACCTGGATTTCGTAGTCGGTGTCGCCGTCCAGATCGGAGATGGTGTAGCTGTTGGTGCTGGCGGTGGCGGAGCTCCAGCTACCCTCGTTAGTCTTGCGGTAGCGGATGTTCCAGCTGTTCACGTTGGCATTGGCATCCCAAGTCACGGTCACGGCATGGTTCTCGATGCTGGCGACCGTCAGGCCGGTCGGGGTGTTGCACGGCTCGGGAGTGTCTTCGTTCAGCGTGGTGAAGGTCATTTCGTTGCCATAGACGGTCTGTCCGTTGAAGGTGATGAATGCGCGGAAGGTGTAGCCGGTGGCGGCGGTGAGGCCGGTGAGGTTGTAGCTCAGGCCACTGCCGGTGGCGTTCACCGTCTGGTAGGTGCCGCCCGTGGTGGTCTTCCACTGGAAGCCCTTGGCGGAAATCGTCACGTTGTCGGGGTTGGTGATGGTGCCGTTCAGCGTGGCGGTGGTCTGCGCGACCGCCGTGGCGGCGCTGGTGGCCACCGTCGGGTCGGTCACCACAGGCGTGAGGTCGGTGTTGATGGTGAAGTTACGAATCACCGCGCCGGGCTGCGTGCCGGCGGAGTTGTCGTTGCGCCACAGGAAGACGATCTTGGCCTGCCCGCTTGCATCGGGTTTCGCCATGTTCATGTCGATGTGCAGCACACTGTCGTTGGTCAGGCTCAGCTTGAAGAAGTGGGACGTGTCGCTCGTCATCGAAGCATAGTTAGCGAAGTTGAAGGCATATTCGTTGAAGGCGTAGCCCGACTGCGGGGTGGATTCGATGGCACCGGCCCCGTAATCCACGGTGGCAGGCGACAGGAACACCTTGAGGTAGTCGTAAGGTGTGGAGGTGCCTTCGCCGCCCACCTTCACGTCGAAGGAGACGTGCACGGAGTCGCTGCTCGGCATCGTGAAGAGCTTCTCGGCAACGACGATCGACCGGCTCGTGATGGTGTATTGCGCATTCGTGCCGTTGTTGGAGATGAACAGGGCACCTTCAGTGTCGCCTGTAGGCGTGCCCATCACCCAGCGGTTGGTGGCATCGCTGTTTTTCAGCAGCCAGTTCTGGTCGGTGGTGAAGTCGGTGCTGTAAGGCAGCGAGGTCGGGATCATCTGCGTGGTGAACTGGCGGGTGTCGCTCACCAGCTCGGTGTCGATGCCGCAGGCGGTCTCCACATACCAGTCGTAGGCCGTGCCTGCCGTCAGGTTGCCCAGCGTGTAGCTGCCGCCGGTCAGCGTGACATTGCTCTCGCTCTGCCAGGTGCTGTCGGTGGCGGGCTTGTAGTGGAGGGTGAACGCGTTGGCGGTGGACACCCAGCTGAGGGTAGCCGTGGTCTCCGTGGTGGAGACGGTGGCGAGGTTCAGCGGACGGGAGCAGGCCGGGATGGCCTCTAAGGTGACATCATCCACGTAGATGTAGTTGTACAGCGTGGAAGAGGCGGTGTTGCGGAAGGCGATGTATTGTCCATTGCCCGTATAATTCATGAACGGGACTTCGTAGGCTGTTGCCGGATAGGAATCCGTCAGGGTCAGCGCCTGCACCGGAGTGAACGTGCTTGCGTCCATCGGGTCGGTCATCACACCCACTTCCAGAGCCGCATTGTTGTTGACGGAGGAAATCTTTGCGAAGAAAGTGACCTGCAGCGTGGTGATGTCTAACACCGTGTTGTCGATGGCCGGCAAGACAGCGATGGACTGCGGGTAGTAGTTGTAGAAGTAGAGGCTCCGGGTGCCGCTGTGTGCGTTGTAGGAAGAGTTGTAGGCGTAGGGATAGAGCGTGGCGGTGCTGGAAGGGGTGATTCTGCGCCAGCAGTCGGGCAGCGGATAGTTGGAGGTACCGCCGTTGAGGTTGGCATCGAAATCCCAGGTTTGCGGCACTTCGGTCAGCTCTAAGCAGCCCGTGCGGAAGGTCTTGAAGGCGGCGTTGGTGGCGCTGCCGTCGTCACAGACGGCATACACATAGACATCGTAGTCGGTGGAGGGTTCCAGACCGCTCAGTACGGTGGAAGGCGTGCCGGAGACGTTCACCTGGATGCCGTTGCCAAGGGTGAAGCCGACGGTGTCGTACTCCACCACCCAGTTGGTGGCGTCGTTGGCCTGCCAGGAGAGGTTGGCACCGGTGGCTGTCACGTTCGACACCGTGAACTGCGTCGGGGTGGCGCAGGCCGCCTGTTCGCCCACATGCACGTTGTCGATGTGCAGGTCGTTGTCGCCGCCCGCCACCGTCGATTCGCCGTAGAAGCCGATGCGGATGGTCTGGCCGGCATACTGGGCCAATGGGATGGTGATCTCGTCACCTGTGGTGGAGATGTGGTTGTAGCTGTAGTCGCCGTTGCCGGTGTTGTCCCACACGGTGGCGTTGGCCGCGCTCCAGGTGGCGCCGTTGTCAGTGGAGATGACCACCATGAACTTGTCGTCCTGCTGGGCGGCGGTGTCCTCGATCGCATTCGCCGTGTTGTACTTGGTCAGTGCCATGTCAAAGGTAAGAGCCGGAGTGCTCAGACCCGTCAGTTCGATGGCAGG
Source organism: uncultured Bacteroidales bacterium (assembly GCA_947165685.1). GTDB lineage: Bacteria > Bacteroidota > Bacteroidia > Bacteroidales > WCHB1-69 > F23-D06. Next base: position 26,641 of record CAMVBK010000028.1, read on the forward strand.
GCTCACCAACCAGTTGTGCACATTTTCGCCGTAGATGTTGATTCTGGGGTGGTTGGCTCCGAACACCTGCGTGTTGGAGAACGACCAGAAGCTGGTGGAAGCCGTCATCGCAGCGCCGTTGAACACGCTGTCGGCGAAACCGGCGTATGTCTTCCAACAGTCGGGGATCGTCGTGCCGCCGTTGAAATTCTCGGTGTAAGGCACCGTTTCGGGGGCACAGTCCGTGGAGAAGAGCACCACCGGGGAGGTGGCCTCGCTGCCGTCCTCGCAGATGGCGGCCACATACAGCATGTAGGTCGTGCTGGCCGTCAGGTTGCCCAACGTGAAGCCGCTGTTGACATTTTCCTGCACCATGTAGAGGGAATCCGTGGCGGCCTTATAATACACATTGTAGGAAGTGCTCGTTCCGTTCCAGGTCACGACAGCATCGGTCACGGCAGGAGCTGCCGTCACGCCGGTGGGCGCGTCGCAGACGGGGATGTAGCTGAGCTGGATGTCGTCCACGTAGAAGGCCGTGTAGTTGGAGGAGCCCACCACGATGTTCTTGAAGGCGATGTAGCTGCCGTTGCCGGTGTAGTCGTCGAAGGTGACCACGATCGGGTCGGTCGTGTAGCTGTTCGTCAGGGCGAGCGTATCTACCGGCACGAAGGAACCGGCGTTCTCCGGGTTGCTCATCACACCCACCACCAGGAAGGTGTTGGTGTCAACGGAGGACATTCTGGCGAAGAAGGAGATCTGCAGCTGGTTCATGCTCAAGGCCGTGGCGTCGATGTACGGCATGATGGCGTACTGGTTCGGGTAGTTGTTGTAGAAATAGAGGTAGTAGGAGCTGTTATGGGCGTTGGAAGTGCTGCTGGTCACATAAGGATAGAGGCTGTAGGCTGCGGAGGGGGTGATGCGATTCCAGCAGGCGGGCAGCGGGTAGCTGGTCGTGCCGCCGGTGTTGCCGCTCTCGAAGTCCCAGGATTGGGGAAGTGTGGCGATGCCTTCGCACGGGGTGCTGAAGGTGAGGATGCCGCTGGTGTAGGCGGTGTCGTCGCAGTGGGACACCACATACCATTGGTAGCTGGTGCTCGGGGTCAGGCCCGCGAGTTCGTAGTTGCCGTCCACGTCTAACTCGGCGCCGATGAACTCGACATACTCGGTGTCAGAAGCGGCCTTGTAGTAGAGGTCGTAAGAATTGGCGTTGCCGACCCAGGAGAGCGTCGCGCTGTGCGGGGCTGGAATGGAGGTCAGCTGCATGGGAGCCGTGCAGCCGGAAAGGTCCGTCAGGGTCACGTCATCCACATACGTGTAAGTGTATGAACCGCCGGCCGTGATGTTGCGGAAGGCGATGTAGCTGCCTTGGCCGATGGCGTTGGCCAACGACACGGCGAACGGGTCTGCGGAGGCGGTAGTCAGCGGGGTGACAGACTGCAGCACCGTGAAGGTGGCCGGGTCGGTCGGGTCGCTCATCACACCCACCTCAATGTTGGTTCCCGACGCGGAGTTGCGGGCGAAGAACGTCACCACAAGGTTCGTCAGATCCAGCGTGTTGACGTCCAGCTCCGGCATGATGGCGTATTGGGTGCCGTAGTAGTTGCCGAAGTAGAGGCTGCGGGTGCCGCTGTGCGCGTAGGTGGAGGAACTGTAGGAATACGGGTACAGCGTGGAACCGGCATCGCTCGGAGTGATGCGCGTCCAGCAGATGGGCAGCGGATAGCTGTTCGTGCCGGCGAAGAGGTTGTCGTCGAAGTTCCAGGTGTAGGGGACTGCGGTGAACGGCATGCAGGCCGTGACAAACAGCTTGCAGGCGGTGTCGGAAGCGCAGTCGGAGAAGATGCGCACCTCATACTGCATGGCCGGGTTCAGGCCGTTGAGGGTGAGGGACGGCGTGCCGGAGACGTTCTCTTGGGTGCCGGTACCGGCCTCGAAGCCTGCAGGACCGTATTCCACCGTCCAGGAGGTGGAGGTGCCGTTTTCCGTCCAGGCGACGTCGGCGGTGTTGCCGGTCACGTTGCTGACAACCACTTGGGTGGGTGCCACGCAGGCGGGCAGCTCGTCAACCGTCACGTTGTCGATATGCAGGTCGTTGTCGCCGTCGGCAACCGTCGATTCGCCGTAGAAGGCGATGCGGACATTCTGGCCGGCATATTGGGCGAGGTCGATGGTGACTTTCTCGCAGATGGAGCTGATGCGGTTATAGACATAGTCGCCGTTGCCGGTGTTGTCCCACACGGTGGCGTTGGCGGCGCTCCAGTGAGCCCCGTTGTCGGTGGAGACGATGACCATGAACTTGTCGTCAGCCTGCTCGGTGGAGTCGTTGTCGATGGGGTTGGAGGTGTTGTAGCGGGTCAGCGCCATGTCGAAGCGCAGCGCGGGGTTGCTCAGCGTGCTGAGGTCGATCTGAGGGGTCACCAACCAGTATTTCGTGCTGGTGCCGAAGATGTTCAGGCGGGCGTGATATTGTCCGAAGGCGTAGTTGTTGTTGAAGTTCCAGCCGTTGGTGGTCTCGGTGACGAGGGTGTCGGCGAAAGCGTCGGAAGCCAAACCTTGCAAACGCATCCAGCAGTCGGGCATGCTGGTGCCTGCGTTGAAGTCCTCGAAGAACGGGGCCTCGAAGGCAGCGCACGGGGTCTTGAAGGTTCCCACTTGGGAAGCCGACTCCGTGCCGTCAGGGCATCCGCTGGTCACATACACTTGGTATTGGGTGACCGGGATCAGGCCCGTGAGGGTGTAGGTGGTGTCATAGATGCCGGAAACCGCCGTGTATTCGATTTCGTCGGTGGTTTTGTAATAGACCGTGTAAGGGGCGTTGCCGCCGGTCCAGGCCACATCGGCCGTGTAGGCATCGGGGGTGGTGGCCGTCACACCTGCGGGTTCTATGCACGCGGGGATGGGCAGCACGGTGAGGTTATCGACATACCAGTTGTAGCCGCTCGGCGCGACGCTGCGGAACGCGATCCAGGCCGAGTCCGTGACCGTCACATTGTTGAAATCGACGGTGAGGAACTGGTAGGCGGAGGTCAGGTCGGTGGCTTCCCAGCTCTGCACCACTTGGAAGGAGGAGGTGTCGGAGAGGTTGGTGAGAATGCCCACGTCCGTATGGCCGTAGGATGCGGTGTTGTTGCCCGGCTTCATCCAGAAGGTCATGCGGAGGGTGTTGAGGTTGTCTGTGAAGACGGGCAGTGCGATGACATTGTTGCCGTAGAAGGAGAGATAGCCGCTTCCTTCGTAAGAACTGTAGGAAGAAGAGGCTACATACGGGTAAGTGGAGCTGTAGCCAGTGTAACCGAGCACGCGGGTCCAGCATTGCGGGACCGGGGAGCCGGAGGAGGGATAGCCCTCGAAGTCCATCGTGTAGGGTAGGGTGGAGATGGCACCACAGTCCGTGGTGAAAGTGATGTTGCGCCAGCTGCTGGTGTCCGTGCCGCCGCAATAGTTGGCGATGCGCATGTTGTAGGTGGTCACCGGATTCAGCATGTCCATGAAGTCGTAGGTGGTGTCGGTGACGAAGTCGGTCACCACGTCGGCGTTGTTCCAACTCTGGTTGGCCGTCTTGTATTGCACGATGTAGCTGCCGCCATCCACGGGAGTGCCCCAGGTGACGACGGCGTTCGTGGAGGTGATGCCCGAGACGGACGGTGCGCCGACGGAGTGGCAGCTGATTTCGCCAGCCGTGTAGGTGAAGGTCGTCTTGGGGATGAAGTTCCGCAGTGTGGGGTTTATGCTGGCCGCACTGGAACTACTGTACCCTGAAAGGCTGGCTCCTGTGGAGGTGATGCCATAGAAGGAGGCACTGGAATAGCCGCCCTCCGTCACGGAGGCGAACTCCAACAGCAGGTTGCCGCCCTCGTAGTAGTAGGGTGCCTCTAACACGATGGTCATCGCGTTGGTGGAGCCGTTCAACGTGCCCGTATAGACGATGTCCGTCGTGGCGGTGGAGAAGGTGGCCGAGGTGAACGCGGACTCCGTGACGGTGCCCATCTTGACGTTCAGCACGGATGTCCAGTCGCTCGGACTGGCCGGTACTGATGACATGTGGAAGGTCAGCTGGGAGATGGTGGAACCCACCAAGTCTGTCAGCAGGTCTTCCGGGTAGATGATCTGCGTGCGGATGTAGTCGTCCAAATACAGACCGTAAATGGGGACATAGTCGTTGGTGACGGTACCGTCCGCCACCGTCAGCACGTTCTGTGCCGATGCGCGCCACGGGCCTGCCCACAGCGTCACCATCAGCAACATGAGTACATTCAATAGTGTTTTCTTCATTTTTTTGAATTTGGTGAATGATAATATTGTTTTTTATAATTTGTTCGATTCCAATCAGTTGTTGTTGCTTTATCTATTCCACAACACGTTTTTCCCCTTCTCGTCGAAAAGCTGCGAAAATAGAATTCCTGTCCATAGTTCAATGTTAAAAAAACAAAAAACGGATAGCTGTAATTATCCGTGGTTTAAGAACGGGAAAAAGCGGTGAAAAACTACACGGCACGAAAAAAAGTTGAAACGTAAGTCGAACTGTTCACTAATCACTAATCACTGTTCACTGTTCACAAAAAATCGTATCTTTGCCCGCGTTTTGAATCCTTAAAATATAACAATATGAACATCAAGAATTACATCGAAGAGAATGAACCCCGTTTCTTGGACGAACTTTTTTCCCTGCTGCGGATCCCGTCCATCAGTTCGCAGAGCGAGCATAAGGGCGATATGGTGCGCTGCGCCGAACGCTGGAAGGAGCTGATCCTCGCCGCCGGAGCCGACACCTGCGAAGTCTATCCCACCGCTGGAAATCCCATTGTGGTTGGGCAGAAGACCGTTGACCCCAACGCCAAGACGGTGTTGGTCTATGGTCACTACGACGTGATGCCCGTCGATCCCATCGAACTCTGGAACACCGAGCCCTTCGAGCCCGTCATCAAGGATGGCAAGATCTGGGGACGCGGTGCCGACGACGACAAGGGACAGTCGTTCATGCACGCCAAGGCTTTCGAATACATGGTGAAATCCGGCAACCTCAAGTGCAACGTTAAGTTCATGCTTGAGGGCGAGGAGGAAATCGGCAGCACGCAGCTCTACGACTTCTGCACGCAGCACACTGACCTGCTCAAGTGCGACGTCATTCTGGTTTCCGACACGGGCATGATTGCCACCGACACGCCCTCCATCACCGCCGGCCTGCGCGGTCTCTGCAATATGATCGTGAAAGTCACTGGCCCGAACCGCGACCTCCACTCCGGCATTTTCGGCGGCGCCGTTGCCAACCCTATCAACGTGCTCTGCGACCTTATCAGTGGCCTTATCAACGACAAAGGCGAGGTTACCATCCCCGGCTTCTACGACGACGTGGTGGTGCTCACCAAGGAGGAGCGCGACCTTATTGCGCAGGCTCCGTTCAACGAGGAAGAATATAAGAAGTCTTTGGATGTCAAAGAGTTGTATGGCGAAGAGGGCTACAGCACCATTGAGCGCACGGGCATCCGTCCGAACTTGGGCGTGTGCGGCATCGAGGGCGGCTACACCGGCGAGGGCTTCAAGACCGTGCTGCCGGCCACCGCTTCCGCCAACATCTCCATGCGTTTAGTTGCCAATCAGGACTCCCACAAGATTGCCGAGCTCTTCCAGAAGCACTTCGAGAACATTGCGCCCGAGTACGTGAAAGTGGAAGTGATTCCTGCGCACGGCGGCGAAGCCTACCGTTGCGGTATGGATGTTCCCGCGTACCAGGCGGCCGAGAAGGCTTACATGGATGTCTATGGCAAACGGCCCATCCCGACCTACAGCGGCGGCAGCATCCCGATTGTGGCGCACTTTGAGAAGGCGCTGGGCGTGAAGTCCATCCTCTGCGGCTTTGGCCTCGCCGAGGACAACATCCATTCTCCGAACGAGAACTACAAACTGGAGCATTTCCGCAAAGGCATTGAGGTCATCACGCATTTCTACGAACATTTCTGCGAACTGTAAGCTGTTTGCATTGGACACGTTTGGCACCATATATCGTCTCACCGACTGGGGTGACACGCACGGCGACGCGCTCGAAGGGCTGATAGAGGGGTGTCCTGCCGGACTGCTCATCGACATGGAGTTTTTGGCGGCGGAGTTAGCGCGTCGTTCGCCGGGTGCGGGTGCCCTTTCCACCACGCGCCGCGAGCGTGACCGTGTGGAGTTCCTTTCGGGTATTGCAGACGGATGCACTACGGGCGAGGCCATCCGCTTCCGGATTCCGAATCTGGATGTTCGCGTCCACGAGGCCAACCGCCGGGTTCTGAAGCCTTCGCACGCCTCGTACACCTATATGCGGAAGTACGGGGTCACGGACAACGAACAATGCGGGCGTTCCTCGGCGCGGCAGACCGTGTGCCGGGTGGTGGCGGGAGTCATCGCCAAGCAGTGGCTGACCGAGCGCGGTGTCTGCATTTCCTCTAAAACGCTGGCTATTGCCAGCCCGCAGCGTGCCGGCGATTCTGTCGGGGCGCTGGTGGAGGGACGTATCGCAGGGCTTCCGGCGGGGTTGGGCGAGCCCGTTTATGACAAGTTTTCCGCCCGGTTAGCCTACGCGATGCTTTCCATCAACGCGGCCAAGGGATTTGACTACGGGCTGGGTTTTCGCGCGGCGGAGATGTCCGGCAGCGAATACCACGATGTTCAGAATCCGGACTTCACGTTCCGCACCAATCACGACGGCGGTGTCCAGGCGGGCATCACCAACGGCGAGGAGGTCGTGTTCCGGGTGGCGTTCAAGCCGATTCCGTCGGTGCGTTACGACCGCGAGACAATCGACTTCGACGGTCGTCCTGCCGTGATGCGCGGCTCCGACCGCAACGACCTCTGCGTGTCGCCGCGTGTGCTGCCGGTGGTGGAAGCCATGGCCGCCATGGTGGTGATGGACTTCTGGCTAATCCGAGAACGCATCCACCCATAAACAAAAAAGGAGTCAAATTCGACTCCTTTTTTTGTTTGTGTTCAAAGTTCAAAGTTCAAAGTTCAAAGAACTGAGAACTAAGCTCTAAACTCTCAGCTCTATTTCTGGTAGAAACGCACGCGGTTGTCAATCACCTTGGCCTTGCTGATGAGGTAGGCCAGCAGGGTGTTCTCGTTGCGCTCGCGGCCGATGACGGCGTTCTGGAGGTAGTTCTTCTCCATCATCAGGTTTGCGGAAGCCTGGCCGTCGCGGGTCTCGGTCACATTGACCACGTAGGCCATGTTGTTGCCGGCCACTGCGGTGGGCTGGTTCTTGGGCAGGTTGAAAATCTTGCCGATGGCTTTGCTCTCCACGCCGCGGTTCATGTAGTAGTCGCCGGCGAAGCTCAGCATCACGCTGTCGGTGACGGCCGTGTTGTATTTCTGGGCGACGGACTGCATGTTGCCGGACTTGAGGTCGCTGTTGAGTTGGTCGGCAACCATCTGGATTTTGTTCTGGCGTTCCAGCATGGTCTTGATTTCGTCTTTCACTTCTTTATATTTCTCGATGCCGGTTTCACGGACTTTGGCCACGGAAGCCACGGCAAAGAACATGCGGTTGACGTTGAAGACATCAGAGATCGCATCTTTTTTCACGTCGTCGCCGAAGGACCAGCTTACGATGTCGCGGCAATTGGGCAGTTGGCCGATGTTGGCGGACATGGAGGTCACACCCTGGCCGTTGACCACCTGGATACCTTGTTTGGCGGCATTGGCGATGAGTTCCTCGTTGTTGGAGACACTGGCGGCGAACTGGTTGGCCTGGGAGCGCAGGGCGCTGACGGTGGCGTCGGAGGCCGTGATGTCATAGTCGTAAATCACGAACTGGCGTTTTTCGATGAGTTGGGTGCGGTTGAGTACTTGGAACACGATGTAGCCGTTGGGGGCCTTATAGACATAGATGCCGCCGTTGGGGGTGTTCACCAAGTTGTTGTAGATTTCGGGCATGGTGCCGCGCTCGGCCATCCAGAAGGTGGTGTCGCCTTGTTCGCGGCCGTAGAGGTAGTTGGGCTGCAGGGCGAAGATAGAGGTGCCGGCGTTGATGACCTGCTTGAGGCTGTCGGCCAACAGGCGGGCTTCCTTCTTGGAGTAAGGAGCCTCTTTGTATTGCGCGGTCTTGAAGGGCAGTTCGATGGTGGCCACAAGCACGGAGTCGGGACGGTTGGCGGCGCCGAACACTCTGCCGAAATACCATTTCACGTTCTCGTAGGCGAACGGCTCGATGTTGCTGCCGACGGGGGACTTGAAGACGAGGCTGTCGAGTTCGGGCAAGTTGATGTCGCTCTCCTTGTAGTAGGTGCTGTCCACGAGGGTGGCGGCGCCGCGGGAGAGGTTGTACTCGGCGATGGAGGGGGCGGCCACGAAAGCGGCATAGGCTTTGCGCACGCTATCCTCGATGGCCTTCAGGTCGGCGGGGGTGGGGTTGATGGGGAACACCGCCACGTTGAGGTCGCGGTTCCGCTGCTGCACGTTGAACAGGTCGTTCTTGTGGGTGTTGTAGAAGTCCTTCATCTCCTTCTCGGCCACTTCGGGCTTCAGGTTCTGGAAGGCGTTAAGTTCAGGGTTGATGGTCATCAGGGAGACCATGGCCATGTTGTTGTCCTTGGCCAACTGTTTGGCCATCGGGTCGGAGAAATAGATGGAGTTCTGGGCCAGGGCGAAGTATTGCTGCGATTTCTCCGCGCTGATGGCGAAGCGTACCAATGCCTGGTAGGCGTTGTAGATGTCCTTGGCCTGCTCGTTGTTCTCCAGGTTCTCGATGTTGGAGATGAGGCTCATGGCGTTCTCCGGGCCGAACTGCTGGGCCAGTGCGTTAGCGAACTGGGCGATGAACTGGTTGGGCTGCTGGGTGCTGAGGGAGGCAATCATGTTCTCTTTGTAGTCCTCGATCATCTGGTTGTTGTAGGCCATGCCTAACTTCTCCAACTGCTTGTCCAGCACTGCTTCTTGCAGAATCTGTTGCCAGGTCATATCGTGGATCTGGTACGTCTCGTTGTCATCAAAAGAGGTCTTGTTCTGCAGCAGGCGCATGAGGGCGGTGTTCTCCTCATATTGCTTGCTATAGATTTGATCCATCTTCTTGCCATTGACTTTGGCCACCACATACTTGTTTGAGAATGTGCGGGTTACGTTAGAAAGGTCACCCAAAATGAATGCTAACAGGGCTAAGCCGATGATTACCAATAGAAGCACGCCGTGCTTTCGAATTGAGCCAATTGCTGCCATAAATTCCTTTTATTTTAGTTATACATTATTAAATTCCAAAATTAGCGCGCAAAGGTAGCATTTTTTTGCTAACCCCTGCCGCCGTTCCCATTTTTTATTTTCCACATACAACTGTTTGATAGAAAAAGCGTTGTGTAGAAATGAACAATTCGTTTCCTTCGGAAAAACGCCACATCAGCCCGCTCTTTTTTCAAATTTCCCCTAAATTATCCGCGCGATGAGTTGTTTTGAGCTTGGAGCTTAGAACTTAGAACTTAGAGCTTAGAACTTAGAACATAGAACCTTGAACCTTGAACTTTGAACCTTGAACCTCATTTCCCTGTCACTTGTGCCAGAAACGGGTTGTGTTTGGCCTGGTCCGCGTAGTTCCATTCCGGCGGCAGGCATTCGGGGCACCAGTGGCCGCCTTCGAGAACCAGTCTCGGGGAGGCCTCGAACGTGTGTCCGTCGTGGCACTGCCAGGTCAGCTTCTCGGCTGGGTCGCCGTTGTATTCGGTGGAAACCAGCTTCCCGCCACGGAACGTTGCTGCCTTTTGCAAGTCGCTGACAGTCAGTTTTTCCAATGGAATTGATTCGTCATAGCCGTGGTCGATGTGTACGGCCTGCTCACGCCCGGGGAGGTCCGAGAGGTCCCAGTCTTTCCAGTCGGGGATAGCGCGGTATTGCTCCAGGCTGCCGTAGTAGGCGCGGATGCGTTTTTCGTCGTTGTGCTTGATCCAGTACTGTGTGCCGTAGGTCTTCTTGTTGGCCAGCCCTCGCAGTGCCGTTTTGATGACGAACGGAGGCACTATTTTGGCGAGTTTGAAGAAACCGGGGAGTGTGTCGCTCATCTGCCGGAAGTAGTCGTCTAACGGGATGTTGGCGCGGAAGTGGAGAAACTCCTCCAATACGTCGGCATCCAAGTAGTAATGGCCATGGAAATTCTTGAGTGCGAACCAGTTGGCATTGAATACCTTTTCGGGTGGCGGGCAATGCACGGCCTGGAGGATGCGCCGCTCGAAGTCGTAGTTGGTCATGCGGTACTCGGGGCCGCTGCTGATGTTGTAGAAGCGGTTCCAGAACTCGTCGGGCACTTCGTCGCGGCAGATGCGTTCGAGCAGGCGGCCGGAGTCCTCGATGGTGGCCCACTCCAAGCAGCCGTGGATGGGCACGTGGAACATGATGGGGTCGAAGTTCTTGAGGATGCCGGGGTAGAGGATGCCCGACTGTCGCAGGCTGACCCAGTGTTTGATGCCCGAGTCGGCGAAGACGCGTTCGGCGATGATTTTGCTCACGCCGTAGCAGTCGAACTCGCTGGCGCACACGGGGTCGCCGGTGCGTCCCCAGTGGAGGGGCGCCTGCCGGTCGGAGGTCTGCGCAACCGACCCGATATAGACGGCCTTGATGTCGCCGGCGTTGGGTTGCGCGAGGATGGCCCTGACCACGTTCTTGGCGGCGGTCACGTTGACCTTCAGCGTCTTCTCGGGGTAGTAGTCGGCCTTCGGGGAGACCATGCCGCCCACATGCAGCACGATGTCGGCCCCGGTGACGCCGCGCAGCACGTCCTCGTAGCGCATCAAGTCGCCCCACACGATGCGGATTTTGTCGGCTATCGGGGCCAGCTTCTTTTCGTTTTTGTGACTCTTCCGCGCCAAAATGGTCACGTCATACTGGTCGGGGTGGCGGAGCAGCTCCTGCAGCCCTGCCCAGCCCATGTTGCCGGTCGCGCCGGTGAGGAAAATGGTCTTTTTCATTGTTCGTTCGGTTTTAAGGTCGTGAAGATGCGGCGGGAGGCCTTGGCCGGCCATCAGTGCGTGATGACCAGCTTTTTCGTGACGACGGTTTGGTGGTCCGTAATCCGCATTATATAGCAGCCTGGTGTGAGATGGCTAAGATTCAAGCTGTTAACACCAGAGGTGAGGGTGGTCTGCAGCATGGTGCGGCCGGAGAGGTCGATGATTTGGCAGTTTGCCGAGGGACTGTCGGTGTTGGCCGTCACGTAGCACTGGCTGGAGGCGGGGTTCGGATAGACGGTGAAGAGCGGTTCGGCCGGGTGCGCAAATTGGTCCACTCCCGTGGTGGCAAGGGCGCGGAGCACGGCTTGGTAGGCGTTGACCTTGCCGTGGCCGAAGCGGATCTCGCCGGACGTCTCCGTATATTGGTCGTTGTAGGCCGTTTGCAGCAGGATGTCCTTCACCTGCGCTGCCGAAAGGTTCGGGTTGGCCTGCAGTATCAGCGCAGCCACGCCTGCCACGAACGGGCAGGACATCGATGTGCCCGACAGGGCCACGAACTTGTAGGTCCTGTCGTTGAACTGGATGGAATGAGTTGCGAGGCCCGTGTAGGTGTTCGTGTAGCTGGACAGTGCGGAGACGATGTTGCGGCCGGGGGCGGAGAGGTCGGGCTTGGTAGCTTGCCCGAAGCCGGGGCCATAGCTGGAGAACGAGGCGATCGGTCCACCTATCCAGTTGCCCGAGGGAGCCTGGTAGCGCGAGGTGTGCGCTGCCACCGTGATGGCGCAGTCAATATTGCCAGGCGTGCTGATGTTATACAAATTATCGCCCGCAATCCAGTCGGGATGAGAAGACGGACGGAGGAAATCGCCGCCCCAATTGCCATAGTTGCTCTCTATAAGAGCCATGTTCCAGGCATGGAATTCACCGCTTTCCGCAGCCACCGCAAGGCCAAATTTGTAATTGCTTTCTTTGGCGACCATAAGATCCACTTCAGGCTTTTGGTTGTACGGGTTTGTCGCATCTATCACAGCCCAATAACTGATGGTGTCTGTGCCAACAACCAGTTCGGATTCTATGTCCTGGTGATGAGTCGTGCTGTAGAATGGGGTCTCGGCGAGAATGTTGAAGGAATTATCCATGACAAAGAGCGAAAAAGAGAACGGTGTGTTTACTTCGCCCATCATGGTGATGGTTGAACCGATGGAAGAGTGCGGAATGGCAAAGTGCGTGCGGATGGTGTCTTGTTGGGTGAAGGTGTGCATCATGTGGGAGTTCACGTCGCCGTTGTTGCCCGCGCTGACCGCGAAAACCACCCCGAGGTCGGTCAGTCGCTGCATCTCTTCCGCCAAAGGGCCGGTGCCATCCATGTTGTCGAGGTAGTAAAGGCCCCAACTGGAACTGATTACAAGGCGTTTGCCTTCCTCTTGCGCCACGTCATACATCCAGCGCCAGGCATCGATGACATGATCGTCCAGGAGGCCGACACTGACAAACAGGAATTCCGCATCGACCGCTACACCACGGTAGATAGTGCCCGCGCCCGCGCCGCCGGCGATGCCCGCGCAGTGCGTGCCGTGGTAGGCGTAGTCATATACGTTGCTGGTGTCACAGCGGGCGGCTAAGAGCGCCTCCTGCCCGATGTATTCGGTGCCGTAGTCGTAGCCTTCTGGCGCCGGACCGGAGGTCTTGAACTGGTCCCATGCCCGCAGCACGCGGTAGCGGGTCATGGAGGTGTCGTAGAAGACCGGGTGCGTGTAGTCGAAGCCCCAGTCGGTGACGCCGATAATCACGCCTTGGCCGGTGTATTCCTCCGGAAGGTTGAAGGCGTTCCGGACGCTGTCAACCCGTCCGTCGATGGCGGCGCGGTTCAGCCACGCCTGTGCGTTTCCTGCAATAACCATTGCGGTCATCATCATGAAAAGTATCCCTTTTTTCATATACATGTTGTTTTACAATATTTTCATATAATATCCGTCACGCCCATCAACCGACTGACCTAATCCTTGATTCTGAAATTCAGCACTTGCAGGAAGTTGCGTAGCTCGGGGTTCTGCTCCAGCATGTTGTTCACTTTGTCCTCGCTGGTGTAGATCACCTTTTTCTTTTCATGTTCATGGATGACGAATTCCATCTCGTTGACGTTCAGGCGGAAATGCTCGCGCCAGTATTCCAGCATGGCGCGTTTGCTCATCTCCAGCTGGTTTTTCTGGAAGTCGTTTTCCACTTCTATATAGATGATTTCGTTCTCGAAGCGGGGCAGGTAGTCGCGCATCTGGTGGTAGAACGCGGGTTTTTTCAGGAAGATGGCATCGACCATGTTGTGCCAGCAATCCTCGAAGCTTTCTGTCGCGGTCTCTTCTGTCTCTTCGGGCGGTGTCGGAGCGGCGGTGTCGGCGGTGGTGACAGGTGTGGATGCTGTTTCCGTGTCGGTTTGCGCGGCAGAGTCGCCGTCTTGCGGTTGCACGGGTTCGGGGGGCGGTGTCTCCGTCGTTGCGGCGGGCACGGCGGGTGTCGCAGCCGCAGCAGCCTCCTGTGTCTGTTGGAGGATTTGCAGGGTCTGCGTGGTTGTCTCCTTGATGGAGGGAAGCGGTTGGATGGGCGTGAAGCCAGAGAACTGCAAGCCCTTGTTCGAGATTTGGGGTTCTGCAGGGGCGATACGAGCTGTCGAATCTCCTGCGGCGGAACCTTCGCCTTCCGGGTTATTTACGCTCCTGCGATTGCCTCGCATTGCGCAGCTTATAGACGTAGTTGGCGTTGATCTGCATCAGGCACAACTCGACTGAAAGCCGCTTGTTGTTGGACATTTTGTAGTTAAAGTCACATTGGTTGGCTAATTCTAAGGAACGGGTGAGCAGCATCCGATCGGCTTTCTGCGCCTGTGTCTGCAAGCGTTGTTTGATGCTGTCAGACATTTGCAGCAGCTGCACGGTGCCGGGAGCCTGCGCCAGCAGGAGGTTGCGGATGTGCGCGGCGAGACCGGAGATGAAGTTCTGGCCGTCAAAGCCTTTGGCCAGGATGTCGTCCAAGAGGATCAGGGCGCCGGAGACGTCCTCGCTGAACACGATGTCCATGATTTGGAAGTAGTTGTCCACATCCAGGACGTTGAGGTTGTCGATGGCTTCCTTGTAGGTGATGTTTTTGCCGGAAAAGCTGACGAGCTGGTCGAAGATGGAGAGTGCGTCGCGCAGGGCGCCGTCGGCTTTGGTGGCTACCACGCGCAGGGCATCCTCCTCGGCCGTCACCCCTTCCTGCTGGGCCACGTACTGGAGGTGTTTTACGATGTCGTTGTCGTTAATGCGCTTAAAGTCAAATACTTGGCAGCGCGACAAGATGGTGGGGATAATTTTGTGCTTCTCGGTGGTGGCCATGATGAACTTGGCGTAGGCGGGGGGCTCCTCCAGCGTCTTGAGGAAGGCGTTGAAGGCCGAGCCGGAGAGCATGTGCACCTCGTCGATGATATAGACTTTGTATCGGACCCCTTGCGGCGGGATGCGCACCTCGTTCACCAGGTTCCGCATGTCCTCCACGCCGCTGTTGGAGGCGGCATCGAGCTCGAACACGCTGAAGGAGGCCGAATTGTTGAAGGCCTGGCACGACTCGCAGGTGTTGCACGGTTCGAAGTCGTCGGTCAAGTTCTGGCAGTTCAGAGCTTTGGCGAAGATGCGGGCGCAGGTGGTCTTGCCCACGCCGCGCGGTCCACAGAAGAGGAATGCTTGCGCCACCTGGTTGTTGCGGATGGCGTTCTTGAGGGTCGAGGTGATGGAATCCTGCCCCACCACGGATCGAAAGGTCGCGGGACGGTATTTTCTTGCCGAGACGATGAAATTATCCATAATGTCCTGTTTTTTTCAGATTACAATACAATCCGCAAAAATACATTTTTTTTTGTTGGGAGGAGGGATGATTCTTTTTGAGGGAATGAGGGCGGAGGATGTTGGCCCGTTGGTTGCTAACGCTCGGCCCTTACCAGTTCCCGCGTGGTCTTGCGAGCCTCCTTCCAGCGGGGAAAGTGTTGGTCCAGCAGGGCGTGGAACCGAGGGCCGTGGTTGGACTCGATGAGGTGCGCCAGCTCGTGTACCACCACGTGCTCCACGCACCAGTCGGGCAGAAGGAGCAGGTAGAGGCTGAACTTGATTTCGCCGGTGGCTTTGTTGCAAGCTCCCCAGCGCGATATGGTGGGCTGGTAGGTGATCCGTTTCGGCTGCACCCCCATGGCGGCGGTGTGCCTTTGCAGCATGGGGCGGATGAGCGTGTCCAACCGTTGCACTGCCGTGTCGAACTCTTCGCGGGTGTTCAGCGGTAGTTGTCCGTAGAAATTCGCCCGCTGGCGGTTGGCGTTCAGCTGCCTCCGCAGTGCCGCCCGGATCCACTCCTCGTTGTCGCGGATGAACCGGTCAATCTCGCTCTTCGGTGTCCGGTAGGGAGCGGAGATGTGCAAATCCCCGTTGCTCACCACCCGCATCCGCAAGCCCCGGACTCTTCGGTATGTGATTTGGATGTTCAATGGGTTAGTGGTTTAGGAGTTTAGTGGTTTAGGAGTTTAGTGGTTTAGGAGTTTAGTGG
>CAMVBK010000029.1:0-41059 GCA_947165685.1 uncultured Bacteroidales bacterium
CAGCTCGACTTTTGTAATAATCCAGTTCTTCTTGTTTTTCTGATAGTTTCTTCTTGTTGTTTTCGTTTTGATTCGACAAATTACGATAGTCTTCCCCTGCTGCTTTCCGTTCATCCTCCAATTGTCGATTTTTCTCTTCCAACTCGCTACGCATCAATTCTAATTCTTTTTCTTTCTTATTGTTAACAAGCTTCAACACTCCCCCTACAGCAAACAAGGCAAATACTACTCCTATGGTAATATAAAGCCACATCATATTTCTACGAGGAGGCTGAGTATGCGTTGTTTGCATCGAGGAAGACGGATGCTGAGGGCGGAGGAAATATTGCTGCCACGGAAGCTTCGTGTCCCCTATGCGCAGCTCGTCACCTGGTTCCAAACGCGTTTCTCCAGTGATGCGGCTGCCGTTGACGAAAGTGCCATTCGTAGAGTCCAAGTCAACCACAGAAATATTGCCATTGTCGTCTTGCACCATTTGTAGGTGAACTCGACTCACATTCCCATCGTTTACGACAATATTGTTATCTTGTCCTCGTCCAATTGTCTTAACTACCATAATGTCTGTTATTAATTATTCAGTTATCTTTTTTGCACTTGCAGTCTTCATAAGCCTCAACCGCTTTGAGGCTATCCATTCGAGCCTTCTCATAGTTTTTTCCAAGTACCTTTTCCATATTCGTCTGATTCATTTTTCGGGCATTTTCAAGATTCTCTCTTGCCCGTATCGCATTCTGGGAGGCAACTTCCAAAACTTCAGAACGTTCCTTGCACGTATTAATGTGGTGGCAGACTCCTATCGTGAAAACACCAGCAAGGAGAATTGCTATTATAGCCAAAATTATTATTTTGAAATGCTTTTTTTTCGGAGGTGGTGTTGATTTCACAGGATTATAACTATGAAAAGCACTTTTTTTTACTAATCCCTTATCAATTTCGATCAATTCTAAAGTACAATTGTCGCGTCCGCCAGGTTTGACAATTTCACCCTCCATTGCAAGTTCGATAAGTTCTTTGCCCCTTTGCTTCAAAGCATCTTCTTTTCCCAATATCCGTTCAATGGTAGGGTCGGAGATCATGCCACACAATCCGTCGGTACAGATCAGAAAAACATCATGATTTTTAGGTTGACACGAGTTGAATGTCGGCTTCAACTCCGGCTTAATACCAAGAGCTTTCATGATGCTGTTCTTGTTGGGGTGAGATTCGGCCTCATCAGGAGTAATTTCTCCAGCATCAATCAAAGTCTGCACATACGAGTGATCCTTAGTTAACCGATGTAGTTCACGTTCTTTACCGAGGTAAAGGTAAATACGGCTGTCACCTACATGTGCTATCCAAACATCGGCATCCCTTATAAGGACAACGCAAGCAGTGGTGCCCATCCCTTTATATTCCAGATGAGCGTTAGCGTAGCCAAGAATCTGCATATTGGCAAATTGGAGCGCACCGTCAAGAGCCTCTTCGGGAGAATTGTAGCATTCCTTATTGATGTATTCGATAATGCTGCTGACCGCTATCTGCGATGCCATTGCACCTCCGACATGGCCGCCCATACCATCGCAAACTACGAAGAGGTCTCCATTTGGTGTTCCCAACTCAATTCCAAAGTTATCCTCTTGCGTTTTACGCACATTACCAATATCACTATCGGCGAATATTTTTTCATCATTCCCTGATATCAGGCTCATATTATCGCATTTTTTTTCTAAAGACTCTAAACAAAAACATAAATGACAATACAATCAAAACTATTCCTAAAACAAGCAGCAACTCTTTAGGGATCTCAATGTCTTTTCCTCCAAACAGGAGTAGTCCCCAAGTAACAAGCCCGACACCCATCAAAGAAACGATGATACTAAAAACAGCCAACCATCCATTGATCAGATGACATTCATTACTTTCCGTAATCATGGAACCTGGAAACATCGAAGAGACATCATCCACAGGTAAAGAGATAGTATTTTGACATGAATGATACTCGTCGGTATCAAAATACATTCTCCACGGAATTGGGGTGTTACCGATGCGGACAATATCCATATCGTTCAGAGGAACCTCGCCTTTAATCTTTTGGCCGTTGATGTATGTGCCGTTTGTACTACCAAAGTCGAGTAAGCTAAAATGACCATCATCGTGCTGAATGATTTGCAGATGATGTCGCGAAGCATGAGGGTCAATAATAACCCTGTCATTACCTTTATCGTCTCTTCCTATTGTAATAACCTTCATGTGATCCTTATCTTTAAACGTAAAAAGTGATAATAGCTTCGCCCAAGCCAATCATGTCGCCGTTGCGGAGAGCGTATTGTTGATAGAATTGGCCGTTAACGACAACACCTTGTGTGTAAGTAAGACTCTTGTTTATAATTTTAAATTCGGCACCATTGAACACAATCTCTGCATGTCGACCCGAAACGGTATGATTGTTGAACAATTTGTTCTCCATACTGAAAGAAACATCGTTATTGGCATCACGACCGAGGCTGATTCGAGGTTTGAGTATGGTATAACTGAAAGTATCCGAGCCTGCCCTACATTTAAGCCGAGGATAGAGATTTTTGACCTGCATCATTTTGCTAAGGCGTTCCTCATTGGCAGTCTCCTCTTCTCGCCGGGCAGCTTCTTTAGCAGCCCGCTCTTTTTCTTGTTGCTCACGTCGCAAAGTTTCCATCGCCTCGCGATTGCGACGTTCTCTCTCTTCATGCTGGCGCATCTGCTCTTGGATGGCTTGATTGGCTTTTTCCTGCTTCTGGTTTTTCTTCCTTACGAGAAATACTACCAATACGACACCACCTATTATCAACAACGATGCCAACATTACCACCCACCAATTCTCACTCAGCCAAACACCGAAAGACACTGGCGCTATATAACTCATCACCGGATAAGGATTGTTGTCCGCCATAAAAGATAAATTATGTTGTTTACCATCACGTTCTGTTGCCAAGAAACTGAATTTATAGTCGCAACCACGCAAACGGTCATCCATTCCTCGATAATGCTGTTGTAATTGTTCAAGAGCATAGGGAACCTCCGTATCGGAAGAGACAACCAGCCCGTATGTTTTCTCAGCGAGGATGTTTACTTCTGGTGTATTCCCTGCAACAGGATACTTAACCACATATACTGGGATATCTGCCTTAATCGCTTTATCGTACACCAGTCCCATTTCAGTACAGGCACCTGACGCCTTCATATTAAGCCCTGCTGTAATGACGACCACAACCCCAGAACGATCAGGACATTTTTCCTTAAGCATGTCAATTCCCTCTTCTATGGCTTGATAGAGTTCGCTCTGAAGGGGGTATTCACTATATTGGCGATTGTTCCTACGATAGTCAGACAATTCCTTTATAATAAGCTGATTATCGGGAGTAAACTCTCCGACCAGTGGTTTAAGTACTCCCTTTTCCGTATCTTTCTGTCGATCGAAAACAGCAACCTCAAAACAATCGGTTGAATCCAAATTAGTTTCATTGAAGAAGCGAATTAGTAATTCGCGCGTAAAGTCACTCTGGTGGTTATGGCTGGCCATATCCTCCCATAAGAAAAGTACACTCTTTTTGACATCTTCGCTTCTATCGACAGGCAGTTTCTCAAGCGTAAAATCAACTTTTCGACCATCCTCGGAAAGTGAAAAATGGGAGGATTCCAAAACTTTAGGATTAGGAGAATTCCAAACAAAAGACACTTTGGGAAAACTATCAACATTACAACCACTTGGCTTCAAGCCATGCAGTATTTGGGCCGGAAGTGATGTCGACAAAGCAAGAAGAAAAAAAGCTAAGACTTTCCTCATAATCTATTATCGTCATTTTACTTTACGACCTTATCTCTCCCCTCCCTTAAAACGATGAACGGAACTTCAACTCTGTTTGGCCTATTCTGATAACATCGCCGTCCTGAAGATAATAGGGTTCCAACTCAATATCTTTATCATTAACAAAAGTGCCATGTGAAGACTGGCTGTCGGTGATGGAGTATTTACCGGCACGGAACAGCAACACAGCATGTTTTGAGGACACTCTGTTGTCATTGATGGTTATGTTGCACTCTGTGTCACGTCCAATGATATTCCGCCCCTCAAAAATTTTGAAATCGATGCCAAGAGGGTCAAGCGTATAGCTCACCAACCATCCAGCCAGTTTTCTTGTCTCACGATAAGCACCCTGACCCTTTCCACTGCCACCTGAAGCCATACCATTTCCCACTTCTTCCTCATCACCGAAAACAGTTCGTCCTGTCATCGGAATTTTACCGCTATCATTATTCTGAGAAACTCCAGAACCGCTCCTTATACCATCACCAACGATGGTTGCATTCTCTCCACCTTTCGTACTGGTAGCATTGTTAAAGGCCTCCGTAGTCTGTTGATTGTCATAATTGTCGTGATTACCATAACCATCAGTCTGCGTAGTTGCATTAACACCTGATTTGCAATAAGGGCAATGATCCCCTTGATAATAGTGTCCGTTCGGACATTTTTTAAACTCGTTTGCCATATTAAAACAATTATAATTCTTTATGCTCATTTTCAACCCTGCAAATTAACAACATTCCTTTTATAAATCAAACACATACATCCTAACTTGTTTTCCAAAAAAAACAGAAATCTTTTATCTGACAAACGATAAAAAAAGTTTGACAGCAAACAAAGCAAAACTTGCTTTGGCCAGTATCGCACAACGAGAACTATTGACAATACATCTAAGTGAGGAACTTGTTGTCAAGGAGAGGAAACTGTTTTCAAGGTTCTTCAATATTAAGCCGCTTAGAACATTCTTTGAAGAAATCACACCCCAAAGCCTTGCTGATTTTGAATAACAACGGCATAGTGAGCCACTGGGCACGACAGGCCTTGTATATGTTCTCGGGAGTGCAGTTCACCTGCTTGGCCAACCAGACAGCTGTGCGGCCCTGCCTTTCCAGTTCTGCCTTGATCAGCTTGCCAAGGTGCAGCTCCGTGGCCGGTATGGGTTCGTTTTTCTTCATATCAACACCAGTATTTTTTGCAAAAAAACAACAATCCACTTTATGTCAAACGCTTGAAGACTAAATTGTTTTATCAAAAATACTGAATATTTTTACTTGATAATCTATAAATTTAATTAGTTATTCCACTAGAAAACCATTCCAAAATGACGTGAAACGGTTACAATCCGTAATATTTACTAATAATTTGTACGATGCAAAACAATATGGGCAACCGGAATGACAAAGTGCACATCATTTCCACAAGAAAGGTGGAATTTCGCCAAACCACACCTCAAATAGCTAATCGTTCCGAAAGAACTTTGAAGAAATCGCGCCCCAAGGCCTTACTGATTTTAAATAGCAACGGCAGAGTAATCCATTGGGCCGTGAAAACTTTATAGATATTCTCTGGCGTGCAGTTCACCTGGTGAGCCAACCAGACCGCTGTGCGTCCTTGTTTTTCCAGCTCGGCCCTGATCAGCTTGCCAAGGTGGAGTTCCGTTGCGGATATGAGATCGTTCTTGTTCATCATCGTATTGCCTTTAATACCGAAAATCGAATGCATTCACACCAGACAAGCCCCTTAACATACTACCAAAAAAGAAAGTGGAGTTTTAATTCAACAGCCCCCACTCGGTAGGGTCTAGACTCCCTGTTAGCAAGATACTGAAGAACAAGCCCCACCTATTTGCATTTGGCAATAAACACTCATAAGCAAGCTTGATTTCCGATATCCGTACTAACATTCGAGAATTGTCCAGATTCACCGAGACGGATAAGCGGAAACTCGCTTTCTTTTCAATAAAAACCGCTGTCTCGTTTCTCTGCGAAACAGCGGCGCAAAAATACAAAAAACTCGTTTTGAAGGAAACCGACTGATAGTTAGCCTATGGCTCATGCATGCGTAGATGGCGATGCTGTTTAAGAGATCCTTTTCGTCATTTCCAGACATATACGAAACATCTTCAAGAAAAGAGAACTTGTCGAAAAGAGCAATTTGCATTTTTTGCAAATTGCATATTCAGACAAACCCGTCGCCTTTTACAGTTTGGATGAAATCATATCTGTTGGGTATCGTGTGAAGAGCATCCAAGGGACTCGTTTTCGTCAATGAGCGAACTCCATCCTCAAAGAGTACCTCCTTCGCGGACACGCCATCAACCAACGGATCGAACGGTTGGAGCAGCAGGTCAGCAAGACCGCTTCCTCATCCTCGACGACACCGTCTATCACCTCGGCGCGTCCCTCAAAGACCTGGGGAAGAAGCTGTTCGCGTTCAGCAGGATGGAGATTCCAGCAGACGAGGTGTTGCCGGGATAGGAGCCGACGCTTACAGCATCGCAACAACATCGTTGCTCGCCCATCCGTCGGCACAGGCGTTGGTTCAGGCGAGATTCCACCGCCTCCAGACGTCGGCGGCGGAATGACGCACGCTGTTGGGAGAGAGGGAGAAAAACACGCCCCGCTGTTTCATACAGCAGGAACATTACTTTGTACAAAGAGAGGTTTCGAACCAAGCTTGGTATTTCTAAAAATCCTATTTTTGCCGAAAAATCACCAAGATGAAATGTACAAATTCCAAATGTAAAGGAACAATCATTTGTTGCTGTTGTTTTTCACTTTTAGCGACTCTTTGCTTGTTGTTTTCTTTTTGTGGCCCAAAGGATGTTAAAGCTCCCCGCCAAGAGAACAATCGCTCTCGCGTTCACGCTGAGGTCGAGTTGGATTCTGTTTCAAAAAACACATTGGATTAGCTTCTTGTGAGAGTTCATACGTTTTATGCTGACAACTGTTTCAAGTCCTCAAATCTAAACTGGCAATTCGCTATGGCCAACCATTTCGTTGACACCGTTATGAGGGTATACGGAGAACTTGCAGGCAATCCGGACACACCAACAGACGCCAAAACCCAAAGAGAGAAAATATGGCAGGATTTTTCCAATCAGGAATGGACCAGCAATGTCACCACTTATGAGATGATTCAGGAAGCGTCTTACCATAACGCTTGTGTATATGTCAGTTATCTGTTGACTCTGAAACAGCTTTGGGAATCATGTGAGAATGAAAAATCACGAAATCTTTTGGTCAAAGAGGTAGAGCTCCAAAATTGTGTGATAGAAAAACTGTCATCTGTCTTGTCCACCATAAGCGGTTCCGAATGGAGTGACCATTTGATGATGAATGACATATCTGCGACAGCAAGTCATGGCGAAATATGGACGGCTTCGAGCCAGTTGTTTCAGAACGATTTCAACTTGTTTAAGAAAGACGAGTTTACCGGTTTTGTCAGACCATTGCCGGCAAAACGGTTCCTGCTCGATTGCATCAAAACAGAAATCGACAGCCACAAAGATTACGAATATTACGACGAACACGAGAGAGCGAACATGCTGAAGGCCGTGAATTCGGCACAGCAGCATATAAACGAATTGGATAAGATTATTGACGAATGGTTGTCAGTACGTTCACAGTGGATTGAGGAGATAACGCACGACTATCAACGGCGAGCGTATTATGGAAACGGGGCGCAATTCCTCATAGAGTTGGCTAGAGCCGTCTCACCGGAAATGTAACAATCAAAAATAAAGTAGAATGAATGGAGCGTGTAAGTAACCATCCAAAGGTATACCACCCTTGCCACTGAAAAGTATACCATTTTGAGGTCTTCGTGATACAGCAATGATTTTAACACGCTTTTTGTATTTTTGCTGTCTCCAAAGTGATATACTTTTGAATGGCACTTTGGTGTATTTTAACGTGGTTGTTTAGCTGTTGATAAATAAGCAAGTCATTGTTATGTCACCCGTCCTCACCTCTGTTGTCTCTTCCGCTTCAACACCTTGCTCTCCTCGGCGTCACGGGTGAGGGCGACTCGTACGGTGACCTCCTCGACGTGGGGTGACGACTTCTTCACACGAACGAGTTTGGAGCCGGGCTTGGGGGTCATGAACAATTGTGTCCAGTAACCGTCGAACTCACCGACCCCCATACAGGTGAAATCCTTGCTGATGATGGCGGCGCAGTGCCCCGGCGAGTTCATCCATGCATTCATGACCTCTTCGGCGGTCTCTTGCCCGAATCCGACATTTTCGCCTTTTGAGGGAGAGTAGTTGATCACAAGCACTTCGAAAAACGGATTGATGATATTCACATATCCTCCGTTTGGGCGAACGTGTGACATCGTCTCGGTCCCTTTCATTTCGGCAGAGCGGATCATGGCCAACTCCGTGAGGGTGGAATCGAAAAAGTAGGGTTTGAGACCGCGGCGGCTGCGTTCCTTGTTCACGAGTTCCATCACCTCCATCGCTTTGTCGTAGTTGAAATGGCCAGTCACCTCGAAGCTGGTCGGGGTAAGGTCGGTGTCGGACTTGGTACGAGACACCACATGGGTGCGCTCACCCTCTTTCCGCGCAATCGCAACATCCACCGTCCACTGTCCGCTTGGAATCTCCGTTTTGGTGGCGACAGCGGAGGCGAGGTAGATGATCCAGGAGTAATATCCATCTGGCGACAGGAATGCGCCGCACCCGATGGATTGCCGGGAGGATTTCAAGTAACTTCCTCCTGCACGGTCTTTCTGATTCAGCGCTTTGACGATCGGGCCGATGTCAGTGAATGGGTGTATGGCACACGCAAATCCGAGACCACCGGCGGAATTCAGGGTTGGGCATTGTTCCTCAAGAAACATCACCTCGCTGCCGCCGTTGGGACGAGGCTTGTTTGCATCGTACAACCCGTTTTCCTCTCTTTGGTATGCCAACTCGGCGGCACGGAGCATGGCGGCCTCTGTGAGTGAGGCATCCATCTTCAGGGGCCGCAGCCCTTGGGACTGCCGGATGTTGTTGATGTTTTTCACCACTTTTTTTGCCTTGTCGTAGTCGAATACGCCACCGACAGTGCTCGTGGATTGCGCGGCAACGGGGAGGATTGCTGCGGCATAGAGCAATATGGCAAGAAGGACAGAGGTGGTTTTGGACATAACGGTGATTATTGATGTCATGGATAACGCGGGAAGGTAGAAAATTATTAACTTTGTTGCCCCCTAACCAACCAAATACTCCCCCACGGTCATCGTCTCCCTGTCGAACTGCACACCGACTTTGACGACGGTGCAGCCTTCGGTCTCGTAAGGCAGGAAGTATCCTTTGCTGTTGATCTGGTCCAAGGCCTCCTGCGCGGTGCCGTTCACCTTCAGCTCGAAGACGTAGGTGGTGTCGGGCATCCAGACCACAAAGTCGATGCGGCCATTGGCGCACTTCACTTGGGTACGGGCATAGAGATTCAGCATGTTGAATATCAGCCAGAAGGTATATTCATAGAAGCCTTCGTAGTTTTTCACCTCCTTCAATTTTTCCTTGAACCCCTCCACGTAGGGCACCTCAGCAAGAAACGCTTTCATCTCTTGCATGGCAGAGACAATGTTGTTGTGCTTGAGTGCTCGCCAAAAACGCATGGCAAAACCTGCCGTGTTGTTTTTGTTAATTCCCGTGTAAAGAGGAATCATGTTCTCAACGAAACCGGTGCGGACTTCCTTGTTCGGTATGGACAAGATGTAGAAATCCGTCTCTCTGTCATAGTCTTTGATGGTGATGTATCCGCTTTGGTAGAGCAAAGGCAGCGCGTCATCCATGTTTTCGGTCGGCTGGTCAAATGCGCTTGCTCGCGCCGCGATCCTGTCCATGGTGGTGATGTCGGTGCGGAAATGCTGCATCTGACGAATGAGGAAGGTTGGAGTGCCACTGTCGAACCAGTAGTTGGCGATATCCCTTTGATTGAAACATTTCAACAGACTGAAGGGATTATAGACATCGGGGGACATCTTGGCAAAACGATAACCGTCGTATTGACGTTTCAACTTGGCATGCATCTCTTCGGGGGTGCACTCGTACTCCCTGGCCAGCATGGCGATGTCGGGAGCCATCTGGGTGGCGAGTTCCTCCTCCGTGATGCCGCAGATGGCGGCGTACTTGGAGTCCATTGAGATGTTTGTCAGGTTGTTGATGGTGGAGAAAATGCTCAGCTGCGAGAATTTGGTGATGCCGGTGATGAAGCAGAAGCGAATCATGGCCTCGGAAGCCTTCAATGGCTGGTAGAATTCCTGCATCACGCGACGAAACTCCGGAAGAAGAGTGTCCTCGTGCAGCATATCCAACAACGGAGCGTCGTATTCGTCGATGACCACCACCACCTGCTTGCCCGTACGTTCGTACGCTCGTCGAATCATGCCGGTGAGAATCTCCCCTGGGGTGATTTCCTCCTCATCCCGGCCAAATTCCGTTGCCAGGGGTTTCAGCATCATCACCAACGCCCGCTGCAGTTCTGCCGAAGTGATTTTGTTCTTGGCCCAACTTACATCTATATGGATAACAGGATATTGTTTCCACTCTGTCTCCAAATCCATGATTTTCAACCCCTCGAAAAGTTCTTTCTGCCCTTTGAAATAAGCATCCAAGGTAGTGGTCAGCAGTGATTTGCCGAACCTGCGCGGACGGCTGAGGAAGACAAAGGGACTCTCCTTGGTCATCTTCCAAATCAAGTCTGTTTTGTCAATATAAAGATAGCCTTCTTCGCGGAGGCGGGAGAAGGTCTGTATGCCAACGGGGTATTTGCGAGTGGATACCATTATTATGGGTTTTAATGGCGCAAAGATACAAAAAATCCGTGTTGGGGAAGACCGTCAAATGTTATTTCTCATAAGTTCACACAGCAATAATGCCAAAATCCCGACAATCACCAACTGATGCGGCAACTCGCGATATTCGCGTCTTTTTTCAACCCGCAAAATTGATTTTATTCCTAATTCCTAATTCTTAATTCTTAATTCTGCATTCTACATCACCCCACGCTCCCCGACAGCGTCAGACTCAGCAGTTTCTGCGCCTCCACGGCGAACTCCATCGGCAGCTTGCTGAGCACCTCCTTGGCGTAACCGTTGACAATCAAGCTCACGGCGTTTTCCTGGTCGATGCCGCGCTGCTGGCAGTAGAAGAGCTGGTCGTCGGAGATCTTCGAGGTGGTGGCCTCGTGCTCCAGCACCGAAGACGAGTTGGCGCACTGCAGGTCGGGCCAGGTGTGCGCGCCGCACTTGTCGCCCATCAGCAGCGAGTCGCACTGCGAGAAGTTGCGGGCGTTCTCGGCGTTCTTATCGACCCGCACGAGTCCGCGGTAGCTGTTCTGGCTGTGGCCCGCGGAGATGCCCTTGGAGACGATCAGGCTGCGGGTGTTGCGGCCCAGGTGGATCATCTTCGTGCCTGTGTCGGCCTGCTGGTAGTTGTTGGTGACGGCCACGGAGTAGAACTCGCCCACGCTGTTGTCGCCCTTGAGGATGCAACTCGGGTACTTCCACGTGACGGCCGAGCCGGTCTCCACCTGCGTCCACGAAATCTTGGAGTTCGCGCCCTTGCAGAGACCGCGCTTGGTGACGAGGTTGTAGATGCCGCCCTTGCCGTTCTTGTCGCCCGGGTACCAGTTCTGGACGGTCGAGTATTTGATCTCCGCGTCCTTGATGGCGATGAGTTCCACCACGGCGGCGTGCAGCTGGTTCTCGTCACGCTGCGGGGCGGTGCAGCCCTCCATGTAGCTCACATACGCGCCCTCGTCGGCGATGAGCAGCGTGCGCTCGAACTGGCCGGTGTTGGCCGCGTTGATGCGAAAGTAGGTGGAAAGCTCGATGGGACAGCGCACCCCCTTGGGAATGTAGCAGAACGACCCCTCGCTGAAGACCGCCGAGTTGAGGGCGGCGAAGAAGTTGTCGGTGTAGGGCACCACCGTGCCGAGGTACTGCCGCACCAAGTCGGGATGCTCGCGCACCGCCTCGCCGAACGAGCAGAAGATGATGCCGTACTTCTTCAGCGTGTCGGAGAAGGTGGTCTTCACGGAGACGGAGTCCATGACCGCATCTACGGCCACGCCCGCCAGCACTTTCTGCTCTTCGAGGTTGATACCCAGTTTGTTGAAGGTATCGACCAGCTCGGGATCGACCTCGTCCATGGAGGCGAGCTGTTTCTTCTTCTTGGGAATGGCCAAATACCGGATATCCTGGTAGTTGGGTTTTTCAAACTCGAGATGTCCCCAGTCGGGCTCCTCCAAGGTGGTCCAGTAGCGGTAGGCCTTCAGGCGGAACTCTAACAGCCAGTCGGGTTCGCCCTTGCGCTGCGAAATCCGCCGCACGATCTCCTCGTTCAGCCCTTTCGGGAAATCCTCGATATCAATGTCCGACACGAAACCGTATTCATATTCCTTGTCGGTGATGTCTTTCAATATGTCCTTTTGTTCGGTCTCTTCTTGTTTCATTTTTTTGTGATCAGTGAATAGTGAATGGTGAATAGAGGTTAGTCAAGTTTCATCCATTTGTCGAAGTCTTCGGCCGAGACTAATTTCAGTTCCAAGGCCGCCTCGCGGAGGGTGAGTCCGTTTTCGTGGGCGTGCTGCGCGATTTTGGCGGCGTTGTAGTAGCCGATGTGCGGGTTGAGTTTCGTGACGAGCATCAGCGAGTTGTGCAGGTGCATGGCGATGCGTTCGCGGTTGGGCTGTATGCCTTTGAGACAGTGGTCGTTGAAAGAGTTGATGACGTCGGCGAGCAGTCGTGACGACTGGAGCAGGTTGCGGCCGATGAGCGGCATGAAGACGTTGAGCTGCAGATGTCCCTGCATGGCGCCGGTGGTGATGGCGACGTCGTTGCCGATGACTTGGCAGCAGACTTGCGAGAGGGCTTCGCACTGCGTGGGGTTCACCTTGCCGGGCATGATGGAGGATCCGGGCTCGTTGGCGGGCAGGATCACCTCGCCGATGCCGCAGCGCGGGCCCGAGTTGAGCAGCCGGAAGTCGTTGGCGATCTTCATCAGCGACACGGCGAGGCGCTTGAACGCCCCCGACATCTCGCACAGCGAGTCGTGGGTGGCCATTGCCTCGAACTTGTTGGGGCAGTTGCTGAATTCGTAGCCGGTGAACTCGTTGATGTACTTCAGTGCGGTTTTGTCGTAGCCTTCGGGCGCGTTGATGCCGTTGCCAACGGCGGTGCCGCCGATGGGGAGCTCCATCAGGTGCTTGAGGCTTTGGCGGATGACCTCGTAGCCGTGCTCCAACTGCGAGAGGTGGCCGGAAAGCTCCTCGCCGAGGGTCAGCGGGGTGGCGTCCATCAGGTGCGTGCGGCCGATCTTCTTGATGTCGGCGTATTCGGCGACTTTGGCGCGGTAGGTCTCCATCATCCGCTCGATGGCGGGCAACGTGCGCGTGATGATGCTCTTGGCCGTGGCGATGCGCATGCCCGTGGGGAAGATGTCGTTGGTGGACTGCGACTTGTTGACGTCGTCGTTGGGCGACACGTAGAGCGGATAGTCGGTGAGCTGGCCGCCGTGCAGCTGCTGTGCGCGGTGGGCAATCACTTCGTTGACGTTCATGTTGGTCTGTGTGCCGGAACCCGTCTGCCAGATGTGCAGCGGGAACTGGTCGTCCCACTGTCCGGACGTGATTTCGTCGCACACGCGCACGATAAGGTCGCGCTTCTCTTCCGACAGCACGCCGCAGTCGTGATTGGCGAACGCCGCCGCCTTCTTGGCGGTCGCAATGCCGTAGATGATTTCGATGGGCATGTGCTTCTTTCCGATTTCGAAGTTCTCCATGGCCCGTTGTGTCTGCGCGCCCCAGAGCTTGTCGCTCTCCACGCGCATTTCGCCTAAGGTGTCTTTTTCGATTCTATATTCCATATTGCTTACGTTTTCGTTTGATGCCCCCAGGGCTCGCTTCGTTCACCCTGGGTTGACATAGGTCGGGTTTTCAGCCCTTTTTGGAAGAATGGGTATGTGTTACGGTTAGTCATAGAATTTCCAGTTGATGCCGAGTTCGAGGCTACGGCCTTGCATGGGGTAGCCAGGGGTGGTGATGTAGCGGAAGTTGAAGAGTCCGGCGAGTAGGTTGCCGCCGCGAAGGAAGAAGGAGATGCGCTTCACGCGGAAGGCGAAATGCGCGTTGAGATAGAGGTAGTTGCCGGTGAGAAGGGCGTCCTGCGTGTAAAACTGGTGCAGCAGCGGGTTGTAGCCGTCGGCGTAGTAGAGGGTGTGGTAGAAGACGTCAACGCCCACCTGGATGCGCAGCCGTTTCTTGAAGATGCGGGAGGTGTAGAGGGCACTCATCTTGCCGGCGAAGAGCGGCACGGTGACGGCCTTGTTGGTGGAGTGCTGCAGGGCGAGTTCCGCGTCGAGGGCGAAATATTTCGTGCGGACAGGTGCGTGGAGGGTGAGCTGCACGACCTGCGCGGCTTTCTCCAACTGCACGGGCTCGAAGCGGCTGTTCAGATAGACGAGCCGGCCCAGGTTGTAGAAGTTGAATCCGGCCCGGTAGTCGAAAATCGTCCAGTAGGCACCTGCCTTGAAGATGTTCTGCTTCGCCCAGTCGTGGTCCCATTGGTTGCTGTTGCCGAGGTAATGACTGAAGATGAAGTCGGGGGCGTAGCGGTTGAACGACGCCTCCAAGCCAAGGTAGTTGCGGTGCGCCTTGTTGATGGTGAAGCGGAATCCGGCGCGCGCCCGAGCATCGTTGCGGGTGTAACCGAAGAAACTGTAGGAGAAATCCCCGTAAATGTCCCAGACTTTGAAGAGCCGGATATTGGTACGCGCGAACAGGGTCATGCTGTTCCCGAAGTAGTGCGGACTGAGCGTGTTGGCGTATTCGTGACGCACCCCGCCCGCGAACCGGAAGAAGTAGGCGGACTGCTCGTTCACGGTGTCGATTGGGCTGTAGTTCGACCATTGCAGGGAGTTGGCGACGGTGTAGTAGCGAAGCGAGTCGTTGGTAGTGTCGGTGTTGAAGTAGTAGCGGTCCTGGTAGAAGAGGTTGTTGAGGGTATGGTCGGTGAAATGGCTGCTTAGGAAGTCGAAGTTGAACGTGTGGGTGAGGGTGCCGAAGTAATGGCCCTTGTTGTCCCTGAGGTTCAGATAGTTGATGAGTTGGAGCGCATGGGTGTTGATGCGCGTCGCCGCATTGGCGAACATCACCGGAAAGCTTTCGAGGTCGTAGGTGATGGTGGAGTCGGTGCGAGGGTTGCGGTCGGTGAAGTCGAGGCTGTTCTCCAAGCCGCCGTTTTCGGCATATTTCCCGTGGTTGAAGGCGTAGGCGAGCAACATGCCGTAGAGCCGGTTCGGGGTCTCGTAGCGGGCGATGGCGCTGAGGCTTGTGCGGTTGATGCCCTGGTGGAGGAAGTAGCCGGGGTTGCTGGCCCCGTCGAGGTTGACCACGAAGTCGGCCTGGCGCACATGCTGCGCATGCGTGGCGTGCAGCGAGAAGGTCTTCAGCACGCTGTAGATGAAACTCAGGTCGGTGTAGGAAGTCTTCAGGTCGTAGATCTGGAGGTCTTCCATCCGTTTGAAATAGAGCGGGTAGGGGAGGGTGATCCCATGGAATCCCATCGTGTGGTCGATGTCGAAAACCATGCGTTTGTGCGCCTGCCCGTTGATGCCGAGCGACTGGTAGAGGTTGGAGATTTCCAACAGGGGATCGAATTCGGAAATATGGTAAAGTGTCGTGTCTATCGTTTTGTAGGTCAGTGGGTTAAAGTCATTTGTGGGAAGATTGGCGTGGCGGGTGGGCAGGTAGTCGGGCGAGATGGCCATGGCAGAGTCGATGGCGGGGTGCACGGGCTTGTCTTCCTGCGCCATAGCCGACAGGGTTCCCGCAACGAGCATCCATACGAGCAGAAGATTTTTGTATTTCGCTGTTTTACAGTGCATTATATCCTTTTCAAACGCCTTTTTTCTCGGGCGCAAATGTACATAAATTACGAATACACACGGACAAATGAAATTGTAGAGACGTGCTATGGCGCGTCTCTACAATTTCAGAGGAAAGGTGTAAAATTAATTGGGAACCAAGGACAAAACAAAAGCCCGAACGTAAGGGTTCGGGCTTACCAAAGAAAGCAGAAACGCTCAACGAATTACTTCGTTTTGAGTAAATCGCGGATTTCGGTGAGCAGCTTCTCCTCGGCAGACGGTTCCGGAGCCGGGGCGGGAGCCTCTTCCTCTTGTTTCTTCACCAAGCTGGTGGCCTTGTTGATCAGCTTGATCACGGCGAAGATACACAGCGCCACAATCAGGAAGTCGATGGTCACCTGAATGAAGTTGCCGTAGTTCAGGGTGACGGCCTCTTTGACCACCTCGCCGGCCTCGTTGAGCTTCGGGGCGCGAAGCGTGGCCGACAGTGTCGTGAAGTTGACGTTGCCGATCAAAGCACCCACGAGCGGCATGAGAATGTCGTTCACTAAAGAGGTGACGATTTTTCCGAACGCGCCGCCGATGATTACACCGATGGCCATGTCCATTACGTTGCCTTTCAACGCAAATTCCTTAAATTCTTTGATGAAACCCATAGTTGTTTAATTTTGATTTGAATGAAAATGCAAAAGTATAATTTTTTTTGTTTAGGAGGTTTAGAAAAGATTAGGAGGTTTAGAAAAGATTAGGAGGTTTAGAAAAGATTAGGAGGTTTAGGAGGTTAGAAGGTTTTGCATGACGGCGAGTTTGTATAAATCCAAGAATATCAAGCTGTTATACGATGATGCGATGTTCCTCAAGGGCTGTTTGATTTTAGCCAGTATCGACAAGGCGAATTTGCCGGCCGTATTCTGGCTCAATCGCTCGTATGTGGATAACAATTTGCTTATACTCAAGAATTTTTCGTCCACTTTATGGTCTTTTTGCAGTTTTACGAGATTGGCGACACCGGCGGCCACTTTGTCTAAAAGCAATTCGTTGGTGTCGATGCCTTCATGGTAGAGTTCGTTGTCGATGTGATAGACGGGAATGCCGCATTTCTCTAACTCGATGCCAAAAAAAGCGTCCTCGTAACCATATTGCTTCAGGCACTCCTCGAACCGGCATTTCTGGAACACGGTTTTGGCAGCCAACATGTTGAAGGGGGTGAATGCTTTGTAAGGTTCCAGATTCCGTTCCTCAGCTGACCGCACTTCCCGTTTGATGCCGTAGCGGTAGCGCAGCAGTTTGGCCTTTTCAGGGCGCATTTCCCGGTAGTTGAGTCCGCCGAGAACGATGAAATCGGTGCCCAGGAGTTTTTTTTCGTCCAAAAAACGAAGATATGTCGCAATGTAGTCGTTCTTTTTGACTCGGGCATCGCAGTCCATGAAAAGGAGGGTGGGATAGGCGGCGGCGTCGGCGAGATTGTTGCGGATTCGGGAACGGCCGATGTTTTCGTCATGTTGGATGTATCGGACGTTGTCCTGATCGGCTAACAGCGCATTGTGGTAGCGCACCGACATGTCTGACGAGGCATCATCCGCGATGACGATTTCGTACGCGATTTTGCCGTTTGCCAGTTGCGCCTGCAACTCCGACACTAACGGATGCACGTTCACATTGTATGTTGGGATTAATACGGAGAGCATTTTCTCGGCCTACTTTTCGTTTTTCAGACTCAGAACCCTGAACTTTGAACTTTGAACTAAATCACACCATGGAGTCGATGAGTTTTCCGTCTTCGATGCAGATGGCGCGGGAGGGGAACTTGTCGATGAGTTGGAAGTTGTGGGTGGCCATGAGGACGGTGGTGCCGGTTTGGTTGATGTGGTGGAACACTTGGAAGATTTCCTCGGCGGTGATGGGGTCGAGGTTACCGGTGGGCTCGTCGGCGAGGATGAGGTCGGGGGTGTTGAGCAAGGCCCGGGCGATGCAGACGCGCTGTTGTTCGCCGCCAGAGAGCTGGGAAGGCAGTTTGAAGTCCTTGGTCTCCAAGCCCACCATGCTGAGCACCTCTTCGCATCGGTTGAGCATGGCCTGTTTGTCTTTCCACTGAGTGGCGCGGAGCACGAACATGAGATTGTCGATGACCGTGCGGTCTTGCAGGAGCTGGTAGTCCTGGAACACCACGCCGATCTTCTTCCGCATCTCGGGGATCTGCTTGGTCTTAAGCTTCAGCAGGTCGTAGCCTATCATTGTGGCCTCCTCGCCCTCGGGCTTGAGCTCGCCGATGAGGGTCTGCAGGATGGAGGATTTGCCAGTGCCGGTTTTGCCGATCAGATAGACGAATTCGCCTTGCCGGATGGTGAAGGTGATGCCTGTGAGTACCCGCAGCTTCCGGTGGGCGATGTTCACGTTCTTGAATGCGATGACGGGTGCCGGGATGGGCTGCTCCTGGCCGGCTTCGACGTTGTTGGCTTGTTTCTCTTCCATGATGGTCTTGGTTTTTATGTCCCGTGACTCGGATTACGTTGCTATATCCTTATCGCTTCCCGCAGTCCGTTTTTTTTGCGTCAAGCCCCACACTGCGCTTCGCTTGTGTGGGGTTAATTGCACTTCGTGCGTTTTGCCTCTTCGAGGCTGCTTAAGGAATTACATTTAGAGATTGGGGCTTTTCGTTTATTTATTCAGCATTCAGCATTCATAATTCAGCATTTGACTATGCGTCAATGTTGGCGTAGGTGGCGTTCTGTTCGATGAACTCGCGGCGCGGGGGCACTTCGTCGCCCATGAGCATGGAGAAGATGCGGTCGGCTTCGGCGGCGTTCTCGATGGTGACCTGGCGGAGCATGCGCTGTGCGGGGTCCATGGTGGTGTCCCACAGTTGGTCGTCCTTCATTTCACCGAGACCTTTGTAGCGTTGCACGTGCACTTTGCGGCCGCCGGCGGAAGCCTCTGCGGTGAGCTGGTCGCGCTGTTCGTCGGTCCAGGCGTACTGCAGTTTGTCGCCTTTCTTCACTCCGTAGAGCGGCGGGGTGGCGAGATAGACGTGTCCCTGCTCGATGAGCTCGCGCATGAAGCGGAAGAAGAAGGTGAGGATCAGGGCGGCGATGTGGCTGCCGTCAACATCGGCATCGGTCATGATGATGACCTTGTGGTAGCGCAGTTTGGAGATGTTGAGCGCCTTGCTGTCGTCCTCTGTGCCGATGGTGACGCCGAGGGCGGTGTAGATGTTCTTGATTTCCTCGCTTTCGAAGACGCGGTGCTGCATGGCTTTCTCCACGTTGAGGATCTTGCCGCGCAGGGGCAGGATGGCCTGGAAGTGGCTGTCGCGGCCCTGCTTGGCGGTGCCGCCTGCGGAGTCGCCCTCCACGAGGAAGAGCTCGCACTTGGCGGGGTCCTTCGAGGAGCAGTCGGCCAGCTTGCCGGGCAGTCCCGACCCGCTGAAGGCGGTCTTGCGCTGCACGAGTTCGCGGGCCTTGCGGGCGGCGTGGCGCGCCTGGGCGGCCAACACCACCTTATCGACGATGGACTTGGCGTCCTTGGGGTTTTCCTCCAGGTAGTTGGTCAGCATCTCGCCCACCATCTGGTTCACCACGCCGGCGATCTCGCTGTTGCCGAGCTTGGTTTTGGTCTGTCCTTCGAACTGCGGCTCGGCCACTTTTACGGAGATGATGGCGGTGAGGCCCTCGCGGAAGTCGTCGCCGGAGATCTCTATCTTGGCCTTTTCCAGCTTGTCGAGCAGCTTGTTGTCGTCGGCGTACTTCTTGAGGGTGCGGGTGAGCGCCTGCCGGAAGCCGGTGAGGTGCGTGCCGCCCTCGATGGTGTTGATGTTGTTGACGTAGGAGTGTATGTTCTCGGTGAAGGAGTCGTTGTACTGCATGGCGACCTCCACGGGCACGCCCTGACGCTCGCCCTCGATGTAGATGGGCTGCGAGGTGATCTTGGTGCGGCCCTCGTCGAGGTGCATGATGAAGTCGCGCAGGCCGTTCTCGGAGTAATAGACCTCCTTGGGGTGGTTGCCGTTCTCATCGGTCTTGCGCAGGTCCTCAATGGAGATGTGGATGCCCTTGTTCAGGTAGGCCAGCTCCTTGAGGCGGTGTGCGAGGCGGTCGAACTCATAGACGGTGGTGTGGAAGATGGTGTCGTCGGGCTGGAAGGTGACCTTGGTGCCGCGGTAGTCGCTCTCGCCGACGACCTTCACTGGGTAGAGGGGCTTGCCGTACTCGTACTCCTGCATGAAGTGCTTGCCTTCGCGGAAGACCTCGGCGGTGAGGTGCTTGGAGAGGGCGTTCACGCAGGAGACGCCGACGCCGTGCAGGCCGCCCGATACTTTGTAGGAATCCTTGTTGAACTTGCCGCCGGCGTGCAGCACGGTCATGACGACCTCCAGGGCGGAGCGCTTCTCCTTCGGGTGCATGTCGGTGGGGATGCCGCGCCCGTTGTCGAGCACGCTAATGGCGTTGCCTTCCAGTATCTTGACTTCGATGTTGTCGCAGTATCCGGCGAGGGCCTCGTCGATGGAGTTGTCCACCACCTCGTTCACCAGGTGGTGCAGGCCGCGGTCGCTGACGTCGCCGATGTACATGGCGGGACGCTTCCGCACGGCCTCAAGTCCTTCCAACACTTGGATGTTTCCCGCGCCATAGCTTTCTTCGTTCACAGTCTTATTTTCTAACTCACTCATTCTTAATGGTTTTACTTTTTCGATAAAAACCTGCAAATATACAAAAATTTTGGTATAGTGAGTTTAGAAAGTTTAGGGCGTTTAGTCGTCGTATTGGACGAGCTCTTTCCAGAAACTGAGTGGCAGGTGGATGTTGGGGAGGTGGATGGCGCGGGCGAAGAGCGGGGCGATTTCCTCGTCGCGGAAGCCGGCGATGCCGCAGCCGATGCGGGTCACCAGGAAGGTGAGCTCTCGGTGGCAGTCGGCGAAGCGGAGGAACTCGTCCACGTAGGGCCTGATGGTCTCCACGCCGCCCTGCATGGTGGGGATGGCATAGCTCTGTCCCTGCAGGCCGACGCCCTGGCCTATCATCGCGCCGAAACGCTCCACCGCCGTGCGCGCCGCGCCGCCCCCGTGCATGCCTTCCAAATTGCTGCCGAACACGAAAATTTCGCCGGGCTGCAGGTCGTGGATGCCTTTAGGGGTGATGCGGTCACGGAATTCGTCGAGATGGCGGTAGTTGCGCTCCTCCCGGTTACGTTTTGCCCGGTAGCTTTTTATCTCGCTGATGGCCATGTGCGCAGAAACAACCGCGTCTTCGTTCATACGGCTGAACATCGCCCGTTTGGCCTTCCGTTCGTTCTCCCAGGCTTTGACCATGCCCTCCTTGTCATCGTTGAAATACATCGTGTTGCTGATGGATAGGTCGGCGGCCACCGCGTCCACGTCCTGGTTGGTGCCGATGTAGGCGAAGTTCCAGCCCTCCTGCTCCTTCAGCTTGTCAACCAGGGCCTTGATGCTTGCGCCGGAATACTCGTGCGAGGCATTTTCCATGCCGTCGGTGATGACGGTGACGGCGGCAATGGCGTTTTTGTCTGTCTGAATCTTGTGTAGCAGCTGGTTCAGGGAAATCCCCATGGCGTCGTACAGCGGAGTGCAGCAGCAGGGTTGGTACTCCTTGGAAGTCAACGTTTTCACTTCATTCACGGGTACGTTTTCATAGATGTAGTGCTTGTCGCAGTCGCAGAAGACAAACAACGACACATAATGTTCCTGCGTGTCGCGGAACTGCTGTTGCGCCGATCGGATTCCGCCGACGGTCTCGTTGAATCCCGAGATGGCGGCGTCGGCGATGCTTCCCATGGAGCCGCTCTTGTCGAGGATGATGAGGTTATAGACCTTTAGTCTGTCGGAGGTCGTTTTGGCGTTGTTTTCCATGGGAACGGCAGGTTCCTCGATGGGTTTTTGCTTCTTGAACTTTTTGAAAATCATAGCATTAATGTTTTGAATTGATGAAAAAATGAATTGATGATAAAGATTGAATTGATGATGTCAGAATTCCAGTTTGAAGTTGTTGCCCCGCTTGAAGCGGTCGTATTCGTCCTTGTTGAAGCAGAACCTGCGTCCCTTCCGACCGGGCTTTTTCTTCGGTGCGGGCTCCTTTTCGGCTGGTGCGGGCTCTTCTTCAGCTGCTAAGGAGCTGAACAGCGCATCGATGTCCATGTGTCGCAGCTCTTTGTTGGGACCGTAATAAGGCGTCGCTGGCTCGCAGGCCATGCGTGGGGTGATTTCGCGGCACTCGCTCAGCCCATAAGACGAAATGACGGTTTCCTCTGATTCGTTTGTGTCAAAGTCAGGGATTTTCACGATGTCGTCAAAGAGGTCAGGCGGGAGTTCTTTCGTGGTCTCGTCGAACATTTCCAGGATGCCGGTTTGCAGCATTTTCTTCTCGAAGTTTCGGCGGTCGAAGCGCACGCCGAGGATGGCCTCGTAGAGCCGTTGCAGCTCCGACATGGTGAAGGCGGTGTTGAGGAGTTCGAAGCCGACGGGCTCGAAATGGATGTCCTTGCGCAGCTGCTGCTGGGCTTTCCGCAGGATATAGTCGTGGTCAAAGGCGAGGGGAGGCGCGTCGTCAAGGGGGAACCATTCGGCGTGGCTCGCGTCGTCGCCGCCGATCACCTCTGAAGGGCGCACCAAAGCATAGAAGGCGATGGTGACCACTCGCTCGCGTGGGTCGCGGTGTACCCCCGTGAACGCTCCTAACTGCTTGAGCGATTGTATGCTGAGTTTTGTCTCCTCCGCCAGCTCCCGAAGGGCGCACTCCTCGGCTGTCTCGTCCATCCGCATGAAACCGCCCGGAAACGCCCACATTCCCTTGAACGGCTCGATGCCGCGCTTGATGAGCAGGATCTCCAGCTCTTTCCCGTTGAACCCGAACACCACACAGTCCGTCGCGACCGCTGGATGAGGGTATTTATATATATATGTATTCCCTTCGTTCATTTTTGTCTGTTTATTTTCTCTTTTTTATAATGCGTAAATTCTACGCAAAAATACTATTTTTATGATATGTTCGGTTGTTTTGCGTAAAAAATACGCAATATTTTTCAATTGACTGATTTTGAGTTTATTCCGTTACTCTTTTTTGTGATTTGTAGGGTGAAGGAGTGCTTTTTTACACGGAAAATGTTCCTTATTGGGGCACAATTTCGGAAGGAAATCGCTTTTTTGTGTCAAAGTTGGATTCTTTTTTGTATGTTTGCAGCCGACCTTTTGTCGAAGGCTGGTAGGATAGTTTGTTCATAGACAATGGTTTGAAGCGAAATTATTTTGTAAAATGCTGACGGATAAGACAATGGAGAAGCTTCGTGTCCTGACGGAGTCGGCGAAGTACGATGTCTCGTGCTCGTCGAGCGGCACCGTGCGCGGTGGCAAGAAGGGCATGGTGGGCAACACCGTGGGCGGCGTGGGCATCTGCCACACGTTTGCCGACGACGGACGATGCGTCTCGCTGCTGAAAATCATGCTGACCAACTATTGCATGTACGACTGCGCCTACTGCGTGAACCGCCGCAGCAATGATATTAAGCGGGCCACGCTGAGTGTCAGTGAGTTGGAGGCGATTACGATGGAGTTCTACCGTCGCAACTACATCGAGGGGCTGTTTCTCTCCAGCGGGGTGGTGCGCAATCCCGACTACACGATGGAGCGGCTCACCGCCATCGTGCGCGACCTGCGCCTGGTGCACCGCTTCAACGGCTACATCCACCTGAAGGCCATCCCGGGCGCGTCGCAGGAGCTGCTTCACGAGGCAGGGCTTTACGCCGACCGTATGAGCGTGAACATCGAGATTCCGCGCGAGGAGTCGCTGAAGATGCTCGCGCCGGAGAAGGACCACCGCAGTGTCTTCCAGCCCATGCAGCTCATCCACCAGGGTGTGCTTGAGAACAAGGAAGATCGCAAGCATTACCGCCACGCGCCCCGCTTCGTGCCCGCCGGGCAATCGACCCAGATGATCGTGGGGGCGACACAGGATTCCGACCGCGAGATCCTCACGATGTCGTCGCTGCTCTACGGCCAGCCCTCGATGCGCCGCGTCTATTACTCGGGTTACGTGAGCGTCAACACCTTCGATTCGCGCTTGCCGGTGCTGAAGCAGCCGCCGCTCGTGCGCGAGAACCGCCTCTACCAGGCCGACTGGCTGCTGCGGTTCTACCATTTCAAGGTGGAGGAGATCGTGGATGACGCGAACCCGAACCTCGACTTGGAGGTGGACCCGAAGTTGGCGTGGGCGCTGCGGCATCCCGAAGTCTTCCCCGTGGATATCAACACGGCGGATTACGAGATGCTGCTCCGCGTGCCCGGCCTCGGCACCAAGTCGGCGTGGCTTATCGTCAACTCGCGCCGTTTCAACCGGTTGACCTCCTTCGACCTCAAGAAAATGGGCGTAGTGATGAAGAAGGCGAAGTACTTCATCACCTGCCACGAGCTCGCCTCCGAGTTCGGGCAGCAGGTCGCCGGCATCAACGAGCTGCGCCCCGAGCGGTTGCGGCCGCTGCTAGTCTCGAAAGCGGAACAAAAACTCGCCGCCGCGGAGAAGCAGTTGTCGTTGGAGTTTGGCGAGTGATGTCAGATATGGAAAGAGTAGAGGCGTTGCGCGCAACGTCTCTACAAGACAAATTCATTTGTCGGCGTGTATTCGGAATTTATGTATCTTTGCGGGTTGAAAAAAACATTCTGATTATGAGTACTGAAATGATGTCGAACATGTTAGCGGAGTACTTCAAGACAAAACCGGTTTTGAAAGCTTGGCTGTTTGGTTCCTTCGCCCGCGGAGAGGAAACATCCCAAAGCGATGTGGATATTCTCATTGTTTTGGACCACTCCCAGACTGTGGGTATGGATTTTTTCGGCATGTATGAGGAGTTAAAGGAACTTTTAGGCCGAAATGTGGATTTGGTGACAGAGCGGTCATTGGCCCCTTTTGCCCGAAAAAGTGTAGAACAAGATAGAAAATTGGTTTATGAGAGAACCGCGTAGAGACAAGGAAAGACTGGAACATATTCTTGCGGCTATAGAACGGGTGAACCGTTATATAGCAGACAAGACATATCAGGATCTTGTGGATGATGATATGATGTATTATGCTGTGGTTAAGAATATTGAGATAATCGGTGAAGCGGCAAACATGCTCACTGGGGAATTTCAGGAAGCACACCCGAACACTCCATGGAAAAAAGTAAAAGGTATGCGAAATTATATTGTCCATGAGTATTTCCAAATTGATGACATAGTGGTTTGGGAGGTCGCTACGAAGAGTCTTGTTGAACTAAAAGAACAGATTTCCCGATATTTGGAGGAAACAGATTGGAATAAGTGGGAAGAAAAAACATTTAATTAATCAGAAATTATTGTACCTTTGCACCCGAAATTTTTGACAAAAAGAAATAAGTAGTAACGAAACAGAACTCCTATGAGCAGAACCGCATAATTCCGTTATGCACACCATAGAATAGGAAAAAGCGAAGTAGCTTATACACTGGATGCTTTGAAACTTCGACACTTTCAAAATATCTCCCAGGGTAAGGCAACGGCGCTCCCGCCTCAAGGCGTGGGCTTTACTCGTTGTAATTGGGTAGATAAGGTAGTCGAAGACCTCAAAGGTTCCAATGAAAGCGAAAAAGTGCCACGCTTTTTGTGTGTGTGTAACCTGATTTTATATGAAATGTGGCACAATCACTTAATAATCACTATAAAAATTTTGAATTATGGCAAATTTTGAAAAATCACTAACGATTTTTGTTATATCGGTATTCCTCTGCCTATCCTTTTCCAATTGCGAGGATTCCGACTATAGCTCAAGCGGGACTGAACAACAAGGTGGAAGCGGCGGAAGCGGCGGCAGTTCTTCAACAGACAGAACGGATTTGTACGACATAAAATCCACCTCCGTGAAAGTGATTTCGGTGACTTCTTCCGGCAACGCAAGCTCTTCGTCCAAGACTATGTACAAATGGACGCACAAGGAGACTGGGAAAATTTGGCTCAACTCATCTTCTTATAACTTCAATTATGCTGTTGGCCCTGCTAAAAGAAATACTGACTCTGAGTGCTATGGATATTCCGTAAGAAATTACGATTACAAAATAACGGAATATGCTGTTGCAGCTTCTGACCATTTTTATTATTTTGATTAGTTTAAATCCTATGATTATGAAAAAAACACTCAAGCGAACGACACTCCCACTTCTGATTCTTATTTTTGGAATGTTTTTCACGAGCTGCAACAAAGATTATGCTGTGAGTTTTGATACCAAATTGGATTTCGATTGGGGTGTTATCCCCGACGGGGAAAACTTTGATATCGAAATATTGGTTGATGATGATGCAGGCCATAGGGTCGCCAGTTTCAGCCACAATATCACAGTTAATGGAATGTATAGTTGGGACAATCATTTTTACGACCATTCAATTCTCGAAAAAGGTCATTACAAGCTCAAAGTGCGTGTTTATGGAACTGTAAATTGGCCTAATGGAACATCAACATTTGTGGATAAATCAGGCTCTTACGATTCCTATTTCACGATTAACAATGACAATGCCGCCACGACAAAGACAAACTCATTCTACCTTGATCTTTCCGACTATGATATGCCTTCTGGAGGCGGAGGCGGAGGTGGAGGCGGTTCCTCTACCGTCACAGATCATCTCGGACATGACATCTCAGACTGGGAAGTCACCTCCAACGGTAATTACCGCAAGCAATTTGTCGCCAATTATGTGGTTATGGGCAATTACCAGGCATACCCGAGCAATACGAATTGGACATACACTGTGAACGTTGAATATCGTCCATCAAGCAAACAATACTGGCTTTTCGAACCTTACTTCTACCCCAATTCCAACGGTGGTCTCGGACTCGGTTATCCAGGTAATGAATACGACATTTCCTGGGGATATAATTCGGTGAGGGTCCATACCTACACTCACTACGATTCTTACGATCATATCATGTATGAGGCGGATTGCTATTGCCGGTTCACTATTTCATAGACCTTCATAGCCAACAGATTAGTAGAGGTGGTTGTGGACAATCACCTCTATTATATTTATGTGGCGTGGTGACGGAGAACCCATGTCGGCACGGGGCGGAATCCCTTATGGCCAACCATCACCCTGGATAATGTCCATGCTCATATACTGTCCAACACCCCTCCTCGTGTCGAAGACACGATATTTTAGTAACCCCACACGAAACGAACGAAGTGAGTGCCGTGTGGGGTGTGCGCAGACAATGCGCGTGTGCCAGCGTGTCGGAGACACGCAACATTACCAGCACAGATGTGTGCAGTATAAAAAAAAACGACATTCCTCCTGCTTGTTAAACGGAATTTTATATTTTTGCGCCGGTTTATAAAATGCTGTTTAATAAAATCGATTTATAGTTAATCATGGCCATAGCAAGAAATACACTGAAGCAAATACTTCTTGATAATCAGAAGGATGTGGAGCAATACACTGTTTTCCCGCGCCAGTACGATTTGAACGGCTTTCCGTTGCAGGTGTTTGTAGGTGTGCGGCGGTCAGGGAAATCTTTTCTCCTTTTCCAGAAAATGCATCAGATGCTTAAAAAAGGGCTTTCTTGGGCGGATATGCTCTATCTGGATTTTGAGGACGCCCGCTTAGTAGGCTTCACTCCGGACGATTTCAATCTGATTTTGGAGTGTCATCAGGAGATGTATGGCGAACGTCCCATGCTGTTCTTTGATGAGATGCAGAACATAGACGGATGGCAGAAGTTTGCCCGCAACCTTGCCGACAAAAAATACAGTGTTTTCATCACTGGCAGCAACGCCAAAATGCTTTCAAAGGAAATTATGGCCACTTTAGGTGGGCGTTACCTGCCTAAAGAGGTGTATCCGTTCAGTTTTCGGGAATACCTGTCTTAT
This sequence comes from uncultured Bacteroidales bacterium, assembly GCA_947165685.1. GTDB lineage: Bacteria > Bacteroidota > Bacteroidia > Bacteroidales > WCHB1-69 > F23-D06. The sequence continues at coordinate 27,555 of CAMVBK010000029.1, forward strand.
ATGAATGTCCCGTTTGATGAGCTGTCGCTTACTGCCACAGAATCGAAAGGCCGTTTCATGAACGCCTATCATGAATATTTGACTTGGGGTGGTCTGCCCGAATCCATCCATTTGCCAGTCAAAAGAAACTATCTGTCAAGTGTTTATCAGAAAATTTACCTTGGTGACATCGTTCAGCGGAATGGCATTTCCAATCCTCGGCTTTTGCAGCTGATGCTCAAGAAAATGGCGGAAAGCGTGATGCAGCCCATCTCCTACAATCGAATTTCAAGATTACTCTCCAGTGTGTCGGGCAAAATCAGTGTGCCTACGGTTTCGAGTTATGTGGGATTCTCTGAGGATGCCTGGTTGCTGTTGCGCGTCAGGAACATCTCATCGGCCTTTGCCGAGAAGGAGAGCGTCTGCAAGTATTATTTCATTGACAATGGCCTGCTGTCGCTCCAGCTGATGGACTGTGAAACCCTCTTGTTGGAGAACATGGTGGCCCTTTCCCTTTTCCGAAAATACGGACACGACGAGGATAATGAGCGGGTGTTTTTCTACAATGCCAATATAGCGGTGGATTTCTATGTGCCCGATGACGAACTTGCCGTGCAGGTCTCTTACTCAATCAGCGACCCCGATACTTTGCGCAGAGAATCCGATGCACTCAGCAAGCTGCCGCAGGTCTATCCGTGCCGTCGCCGCCTCATCATCACTTACGATGAAGAAGGCTCTTCAGAGGACAATTACGGAACCATAGAGTTTGTTCCCGCATGGAAGTGGCTGTTAGAGGAGAACAACAATAGGTAGTAAATATGATTTAGTGAGGATTGTTACAACTAACAACTAATCTGCTAACCAGCTTCAATAACCCATTAACCCATAACCCATTAACCCATTAACCATTCAAAGAATGACCATCTACACCTTCGACAACACTTTGGACGGCCTCCTCACGGCTGTGTTCGACGCTTTTGCACGGCGGGAGCAGCCTGAGGAGTTGTTGAAGGAGGGCGATGAGATGTCGCTGTTCTGCGACGGCATCCATGTTGTACAAAGCGATCCCGAAAAGGCCCGCCGCGTGTGGACCGGGTTGGAGAAGCGGTTGTCGAAGGAGGCGGTCAGGGTTGTCGCGGTCAGCTGGCTGTCGGAACTGCCCGAGCTGAATGGCCCGCTGTTCCGATATGTCTGCAAGGTGTTCCGGCAGCCTGCGGGCGCGCCGAGCATCGAGCGCAGCTTTGCCGACCCCGACGTTCTGGCTGTGACCAACATCGCCTGCAAGGTGATGCATGAGCGGCTGCGCATGATGCAGTTCGTCCGATTCCAGAAGGCCAAGGACGGTACCTACCTCGCGGTCATCTCCCCCGACCACAACGTCCTGCCGCTCGTCATTGACCATTTCGCGGACCGCTTCAACGACCAACCGTGGCTCATCTACGACGCCAAGCGCCATTACGGGTTCTACTACGACGGGACAGGGAAGCCGGTGCGCATCACCTTCGAAGACGAGTCGTCGGTGACGTTCAACCTCGCCAACGGCCGTCTGAACGACGATGTGCTGAGCGACGACGACCGTCTGCTGCAGGAAATGTGGCGCACCTACTTCAAGGCCATCTGCATCAAGGAGCGGCTGAACCTGCGCAAGCAGCTCAACGACATGCCACGCCGGTACTGGAAATATCTGACGGAAAAACACTGACAATATGTCATAATGCCGTCCGGAGACTGACAAAGATCGCACAGCGGTCTTGTCGTTTTTTCGTGGCACGGCTTGAACTTGTGCCGTTTTTGGAAAAATGGCACGGAATTTGCTTTGTAGTGTGCCGTCAACATTGACAGAAATAAAACTTAAAAAGTAATAATATGAAAAGTACAATCAAACCTTTAGCAGACAGAGTTTTAGTGAAACCTGCAGAAGCTGAACAGAAGACCGCCGGCGGCATCATCATCCCCGACACCGCCAAGGAGAAACCCCAACAGGGCACCGTCATCGCTGTCGGACCCGGCAAGAAGGACGAGCCCATGACCGTCAAGGTGAAGGACACCGTGCTCTACGGCAAATATTCCGGCACCGAGATCCAACTCGACGGCGAGACTTATCTCATCATGAAAGAAAGCGACATCTACGCAATCTGTAAGTAAGACACATTTTTAATTTTAATTCCAAAAAGGGCTGAAAGCCCGACCTATGTCAACCCAGGGTGAGCAAAGCGAGCCCTGGGGGATCACAAACAATAAAAAACAAACAAAAGCTATGGCAAAAGACATAAAATATAATTGGGAAGCCCGCGAGGGACTGAAAAAAGGTGTTGACGCATTGGCCAACGCCGTGAAAGTGACATTAGGACCGAAAGGCCGCAACGTCATCATCGACAAGAAGTTCGGTGCACCGCAAATCACCAAGGACGGTGTGACGGTTGCCAAGGAAATCGAGCTGCAGGAACCCATCGAGAACATGGGTGCGCAGATGGTGAAGGAGGTCGCCTCCAAGACCAACGACCAAGCCGGTGACGGCACCACCACCGCCACGGTGCTCGCACAGGCCATTTTCAACACGGGCCTCAAAAACGTGACCGCCGGCGCAAATCCGATGGACCTCAAGCGCGGTATCGACAAGGCTGTTGCCACGGTCGTTGAGAACCTTAAGGCGCAGTCCGTGGAAATCAACGACAGCCATGAGAAAATCGAGCAGGTGGCCACCATTTCCGCCAACAACGACTCCGCTGTGGGCCAGGTGATTGCCGAGGCCATGCAGAAAGTCAAGAAAGAGGGCGTGATCACCATCGAGGAAGCCAAGGGCACCGACACCTACGTGAAGGTCGTCGAGGGCATGCAGTTCGACAGAGGCTACATCTCCCCCTATTTCGTGACCGACACCGAGAAGATGGAGGCCGTCTATGACACGCCGTACATCCTGATTTACGACAAGAAAATCAGCAACATGAAGGAGTTCCTCCCGATTCTGGAGAAGGTCGTCCAAACCGGCCGTCCGATGCTGATTATCTCCGAAGATGTTGACAGCGAGGCACTTGCCACGTTGGTTGTCAACCGTCTGCGCGGAGGTCTGAAGATCGTGGCCGTGAAGGCTCCGGGCTTCGGCGACAGAAGAAAGGAGATGTTGGAAGACATCGCCATCCTGACTGGCGGCACCGTGATTTCCGAAGAGAAGGGCTACAAGCTCGAAGACGCCACCCTTGAGATGCTCGGCACGGCCGAGAAGGTCACCGTTGACAAGGAGAACACCACCATCGTCAGCGGCAAGGGTGACAAGAAGGCCATCGATGCCCGCATCGCCATGATCAAGTCCCAGATTGAGAAGACCACCTCCGACTATGACCGCGAGAAACTGCAGGAGCGTCTTGCCAAGATGGCTGGCGGCGTGGCCGTCATCTACGTGGGCGCTGCCTCCGAGGTGGAGATGAAGGAGAAGAAAGACCGCTTCGATGACGCTTTGCACGCCACCCGTGCCGCCATCGAGGAGGGCATCATCCCTGGCGGCGGCGTTGCCTACATCCGCGCCATCGCCGGCATGAAGGGCCTGAAGGGCGAGAACGAGGACCAGCAGATCGGTATCGACATCGTGCGCCGCGCTCTGGAAGAGCCGTTGCGTCAGATTGCCGCCAATGCCGGCAAGGAGGGTTCCGTGATCGTGAACGCGGTGGCCAAGGGCAAAGGCGACTACGGTTACAACGCCCGTATCGACGAATACCAGCACCTGATCGAGGCCGGTGTCATCGACCCGACCAAGGTTTCCCGTGTGGCTTTGGAGAACGCCGCTTCCATCGCCGGCATGTTGCTCACTACGGAGTGCGTGCTCGCTGAAATCAAGGAGGAGACTCCCGCTATGCCCGCCGGCGGCATGAACCCCGGCATGGGCGGAATGTACTAATAGATGGGTTTAGTGGGTTTAGTAAGTTTAGTAAGTTTAGTAAGTTTAGAGACTGAAACTTGAAACTTGAAACCTGAAACCTGAAACCAAAAAGGGGCATCGCTTGCGGTGCCTCTTTTTTTGTCGCTACTGAAAAAAAGTTTATCTTTGCCGCCGTGTTTGTTGACTTGGAACTTTGAACTTAAACTTAGACTTAGAACTTAAACTTAGACTTAGAACTTAGACTTAGAACTTAGACTTAGACTTAGAACTTAGACTTAGACTTATAACTTACTTACGCATTATGCATTTGACAGAAAACCTTAAGAAGCAATACACGGAGGAGCGGTTGAGCGCGTATGAGGCGCAGCGGCTTGCTCAGATTTACGCCTTTGGGCCGGTGCTGTTCCAGGTGGCGCGGCTGATGGTGAAATGGGGCCTCTTCGAGCTCCTCGAAACGCCGATGACCCCGGAGGAGGTGGCGGAGAAGGCCGGCATCTCGGTCTATGCCGCCAAGTGCCTGCTGGAGGCCTCGCTGACCATGCGCACCGTGACCGTCGATGCGGAAACCGGGCGCTACTCGCTGGCCAAGGCCGGCTGGTTCTTGGTGCACGATGACTCCACCCGTGTGAACATCGACTTCAACCACGACGTCAATTACCAGGGACTTTTCTATTTGGAGGAATCCTTGCGGAATGGCAAACCCGAGGGGCTCAAGTGTTTGGGCGACTGGCCGACGGTCTATGAGGGGCTTTCCTCGTTGCCGGAGCAGGTGCAGAAAAGCTGGTTCGCGTTCGACCATTTCTACAGCGACGGCTCTTTCGACCAGGCTTTCGAGCTGGTGTTCTCGCGCCCGACCCGCAGTCTGATGGATGTGGGCGGCAACACCGGCCGCTGGGCGTTGCAGTGCGTGCGCCACAACCCGGAAGTGGAGGTCACCATTGTCGATTTGCCGCAGCAGTTGGCGATGATGCGTGCGCAGACTGCCGGGCAGCCCGGTGCCGACCGTATCAGCGGATATGCTGCCAACCTGTTGGACGAGCGCTGTGCGCTGCCTTCCGACAAGCCCTACGACGCCATCTGGATGAGCCAGTTCCTCGACTGTTTCAGCGAGCCGCAGATCCTGAGCATCCTGCGCCGCGCTGCCGCCGTGATGGCTCCCGACACGCGCCTCTACATCATGGAGACCTTCTGGGACCGCCAGCGTTTCGACACGGCGGCTTTCTGCCTCGCCCAAATCAGTCTCTACTTCACCGCGATCGCCAACGGCAACAGCAAAATGTACCATTCCGACGACATGGTGCGCCTCGTGCAGGAGGCCGGCTTGGAGGTCGAGGAAATCCACGACTTCCTCGGGCTCGGGCATTCGGTGATGGTCGTGCGGCGTCAGGGGTAGGGGACAAACGGGACTTGGGCTGTGGGGCGGCCTTGCGCCCGGCAGACAAAATTTTTTAAAAATCTAAAAATCAAGAATATGGAAGAAGAGAAATCTACAATCGAACAAGCCGAAAACGAAATCAAGTTGCCTGAAAACGCGTATCGCGAACTCAAGGAGGGCGAAGAGTACAAGCCTATCTTGTTGGGCGACAGGAAGTATCCCGAGCTCAACGGCTGGACCATTTTCTGGGGCATCCTGATGGCGGTCATCTTCTCGGCGGCCACGGCCTACTCCGGACTGCGCTTCGGGCAGGTGTTCGAGGCGGCCATCCCGATTGCCATCATCGCCGTGGGCATCTCCACCATCGCCAAGCGCAAGAGTCCGCTGTCGGAGAATGTGCTGATTCAGTCCATCGGCGCGAGTTCCGGCGTGATTGTGGCGGGCGCGATTTTCACGCTGCCGGCCATCTATATAATAAAGGAGACCAACCCGGTGGCGGGCGCGGAGATCCAGGTCAACTTCTTCCAGATCTTCATGTCGTCGCTGCTTGGCGGTTTCCTCGGCATCCTCTTCCTGATTCCGTTCCGCAAGTATTTCGTCTCCGACATGCACGGCAAGTACCCGTTCCCGGAGGCCACGGCGACCACCGAGATCATCGTGTCGGGCGCGAAGGGCGGAAACCAGGCCAAGCTGCTGCTTATCAGCGGTTTGGTGGGCGGTCTCTACGACTTCCTGATGACCACTTTCCATTTTTGGGCCGACACGATTTCCACGCGCATGGCGGGGTGGGGCGAGCAGTTGGCGATGAACCACAAGTTCGTCTTCAAGATGAGTGCGGAGTCCATCCTGTTGGGCACGGGCTACCTGATCGGGCTGAAGTACGCGGCCGTCATCTGTGCCGGTTCCGCGCTCTCGTGGTGGGTGCTGACCCCGCTGCTCGGCCATTATGGCATGATGGAGGTCGATGGCGTGGCCACGGCCATGAGCACGCTCGACCCCGACCTGATTTTCTCGGGTTATGTGCGCTACATCGGCATCGGCGGCATCGCCATGGCCGGCATTTTGGGCGTGATCAAGTCTGCCGGGGTGATCAAGAAGTCGGTGGGCGTGGCGCTGAAGGCCGGCAAGGGCGCGGGCGAGAAGAGTGAGGAGCTGCGCACGCAGCGCGACCTCTCCATGAAGATTCTCCTGTTCGGCTTCTTGGCGGTCATTGTGATGATGGTGCTCTTCTTCTTCCTCGGCGGCATGCACATGAACCTCACGCAGGTGATTGTGGCGTTGTTAGTGGTGTTCCTGTTCGCGTTCCTGTTCACCACGGTGGCGGCCACGGCCATTGCCACGGTGGGCACCAATCCGGTGTCGGGCATGACGATGATGACGCTGATTCTCAGTTCTTTCATCCTCGCTTCCGTGGGTTTGAAGGGCGGCACGGGCATCATCACGGCCTTGGTGGTGGGCGGCATCGTCTGCTCCGCGCTCTCCATGGCCGGCGGTTTCATCACCGACTTGAAGGTCGGTTACTGGATCGGCACGTCGCCTTACAAGCAGCAGGCCTTCAAGTTCGTGGGCACGTTCGTCTCCGCCTTGACGGTCGGGGCGGTCATCATGCTGCTTTCCAAGACATACGGCTACACGGGTGAGAACGCCCTGGTGGCCCCGCAGGCCAACGCTATGGCGGCCATCATCGAGCCGATGATGTATGGCGGCTCCACGCCGTGGATTCTCTACATCGTGGGTGCGGTGCTGGCCATTTTGTTGGATGTGATCGGTGTTCCTGCGCTGGCTTTCTCATTGGGCATGTTCATCCCGCTGCAGCTTAACCTGCCGTTGCTGGTGGGCGGATTCCTGGCCTGGTTGGTGAAGACGCGCAGCAAGGACGAGGCCGTTAACAAGGCCCGCGCCGAGAAGGGCACGCTGTTAGCTTCCGGTCTGCTCGCCGGCGGCGCCATCATGGGTGTGCTCAGCGCCATCCTCAAGTACGCCGGCGTGGAGCCCACCTTCATGGCCGACTACATCGGTTCGCCGCTGTACAACATCCTCGCCATCGTGATGTTCCTCGGGCTGTGCTGCTACTTGGTGGTGCACGCCACGCGGACGGAAAAACAATAACCGAATAACCCAATAACCGAATAACCGAATAACCGAATAACCCAATAACCCCAAAGAATATGCATATAGCCGTAGCCGGTAACATAGGATCCGGAAAAACCACATTGACAGGGATGCTGGCCAAGCATTACGGATGGGAAGCCCTCTACGAGAGCGTGGAAGACAATCCCTACCTCGCCAGCTTTTACCAGGATATGCAACGCTGGTCGTTCAATATCCAGATTTATTTCCTGAACAGTCGCTTCCGCCAGGTGCTTGACATACGTCAGCGCAAGAAGGACGTCATCCAGGACCGCACCATCTATGAGGACGCGTACATCTTCGCGCCCAACCTCCACCGCATGGAGCTGATGGCCTCGCGCGACTTCGAGAACTACGCCTCGCTCTTCGAGCTGATGAAGAAGTTCCTGCAACCGCCCGACCTGCTCATCTACCTCAAGGCCGACGTGGAGACGCTCATCTCGCAGATCCTCAAGCGCGGGCGCGCCTACGAAGGCGACATCAGCCTGTCTTATTTGGAGAATCTCAACAAGCTGTACAACAATTGGATAGACGGCTACGACGAGGGCAAGCTCCTCGTGGTGGATGTCAACAAGCTGAAGTTCGCCGAGCGTCCTGAGGATTTCGGTGTGATTATCGAGAAAATCGACACGGAACTGTACGGCCTGTTCAAATAAAACCACTGTTGGGACGTGATTCATCGCGTCCGAAAAAAAGATTTTATGAGAGATTATAATGTTTATGGAATCATCCCTGCGCGGTATGCCTCTACCCGTTTCCCTGGCAAGCCGCTGGCCTTGATCCAGGGCAAGCCGATGGTGCAGTGGGTGTATGAGCGCGTGCAGTCGTCGGAGGTCAAGGACTTGGCCGTGGCCACGGACGACGAGCGGATTGCCGACTGCGTGCGCGGCTTCGGCGGGGTGGCGGTGATGACCTCACCCGACCACGCCTCCGGCACCGACCGCTGCGGCGAGGCGGCGCAGGCCTTCCGCCCTGACGACAACGATGTGATTATCAACATCCAGGGCGATGAGCCGTTCATCTCCCCGCGCGAAATCCACCTCCTCGCGTCTGCCTTCGAGGATGCGGCGGTGCAAATTGCCACGTTGGTCAACCCGTTCAACGACACGGCCTTGCTGAACGACCCGAACGTGGTGAAAGTGACGAAAGCGAAAAATGGCAAGGTGTTGTATTTCAGTCGTTTGCCGATTCCGTATCTGCGCGTTGGCGGCACGGCTCCGCAACAGTACTATCGCCACATCGGCATCTATGCCTACCGCTACAGGGTGCTCAAGGAGATTGTGCAGCTGCCGACCTCCGAATTGGAGAACAGCGAAAAACTCGAACAGCTCCGCTGGCTTGAAAACGGCTACACGATTCGGGCGATAGAGTGTGATTATCAAGGAGTTGGGGTCGATACGCCGGAAGAGCTTCTTCGGTTGAGAATTGAGAGCTGAGAATTTAGAATTTAGAGCTAAGAGCTAAGAGCTAAGAGCTAAGAGCTTAGAACTAAGAGCTAAGAACTTAGAATTTCGGATTGAGGATTTTGAAATGAGGGTCGGGAATCGAGAGTTTTGAATTGAGAATTACGAATTAGAAATTAGAATGATAGAATACATACTCAGAACTTTACAGCGTGAGGGGCGCGTTTTTATTGAACGACTCGGCTCGTTCAGTACGCGGTTGAGACATGCCGAGATTGAAAACGGCACGATTTATCCTCCTCGTTATGAAGTGGTTTTCTCGTCTGAAGAGAGCGAGGAGAACAACTTCGCGTTGGCCAATCAGGTCAGCCGTGACAGTCAGTGTCTGATCACCGAGGCCAACGAACGAATCACGGCGTGGGTGGGTGAGCTGCTCACCGCTCTCCAGCACAACAAGTCGGTCTCCTACGAAGGCTTCGGGACGTTCATGCTCGACAAGAAAGGGAACCTCGCCTTCGAGAGCGATTTCATCCCGCAGTTGAATTCTCAATTCGAGGGGATGGATGCCATCAACTTGAACCATCTCGACGTTGAACCCGAACCCGAACCCGTCGCGGTGCCTGTGCCTGAGCCCGTTGTCGAACCGGAGCCTGTTGCCGAACCGGAGCCTGTTGCCGAACCGGAGTCCGTTGTCGAACCGGAGCCCGTTGTCGAGCCTGAGCCTGTTGTCGAGCCTGAGCCCGTTGTTGAACCGGAGCCTGTTGTTGAACCGGAGCCCGTTGTCGAACCTGAACCCGTTGTTGAACCGGAGCCCGTTGTTGAACCCGAACCTGTTGTCGAACCTGAGCCTGTTGTCGAGCCTGAGCCTGTTGTCGAGCCTGAGCCCGTTATCGAACCTGAACCCGTTATCGAACCTGAGCCTGTTGCTGAACCTGAACCCGTTATCGAACCTGAGCCTGTTGTTGAACCGGAGCCTGTTGTTGAACCGGAGGCCGTTTCGGAATCCGAGGACAGCAAGGGCGCGGTTTCTCTTGTTGATGAGGAGGATGAGGAAGAAGAGGATGATGAGGAAGAAGAGGATGATGAGGAGGATGAGGACGATGAGAAGCCGAAACGTCATTGGGCGTGGTTGTGGTTGCTGTTGTTGGTGATCGTTGTGGCGGGCGTGCTCGGTTTTGTCTTCCGGGACAAGCTGAAGGACGCTTTCCGGCAGTGGAAGGAGCGGAAACAGCCGGTGGAGCAGGTGCAGACGGAGCCGGAAACGCAGGATGAGACTGCGGTGCCGTATGAGGAGCCGCTTGTTGAGTCGGAGACTCCGGAGACAGCGGAAACCGTTGAGCCGGCCGAACCGGAAACTGTCGAGCCCCAGAAAGCGGCTCCGGCAGCCTTCAAGCAGACCGCCGACGGCAAGTATGACTACATCCGTTTCGAGCAGGGGCGCTATTACGCGATTGCGGGCAGTTTTCTGGGCGAGGCTGACGTGGAGCGGCACATCCGCCAGAAACGCCTCGATCAATATGACCCGAAAATCGTGGTGCAGGACGGCAGGAAGAACCTGCGTGTCTGTATCGGCGTGTTCGACACCGAGGAGGAGGCCGAGTCCTTCGCCAAGGGCGTGAATCCGTCGTATTGGGTGCTGAAGTGAGTTTAGTGAGTTTAGTGAGTTTAGTAAGATTAGAATGATTAGTATGATTAGTGTGAAAGCTCATATTCCCAATACGTTGACCTGTTTGAATCTGGTCTGCGGGTGTTTTTCGACGATGTCGTCGCTGAACGGCAACCTGACGCTTGCGGCGGTGTGGATTGTGGTGGCGGCGGTTTTCGATTTCTGCGACGGGCTTAGCGCACGTCTGCTGCATGTCACTTCCGAAATCGGCAAGGAGTTGGATTCGCTCTCCGACGTGGTCTCCTTTGGGGTCGCGCCTACGATGATTGTCTATAAGTGGCTGACTATTTGCTATTTCCAGATGTCGCCTGCGGTGCAGACACCGTTCGTTTTCCTGCTGTCGTACGGGGTTTTCTTGGTGCCGGCGTTGTCGGCGGTGCGCTTGGCGCGCTTCAATCTCGACACGAAGCAGACGGAGAACTTCATTGGGATGCCCACGCCGGCGAACGCGCTGTTCCTCGGCTTCATCCCGAATGCCGCTGAGCATATCGCCATTCTCAACAACTACTGGGTGGTGTTGCTTTTCGCCATTTTCTTCGCCGTGCTGTTGGTCAGCCCTATCAATATGATCTCCTTGAAATTCAAGGACTTCTCCTTCAAACCGATGAATATCGCCCGTTATCTCATCCTGTTGGTGGGCATCATTCTGTTCATTGTTTTCAGGTTGGGCTCGTTCCCGTTGATTATCTTCGGCTACCTGCTCATCTCTATTTTTTATCATACCTTGACGAATTTGGAAGTGTTATGAAATATCAGTCTTTAGCTTTGTATTGCGGCTCCTCCACGGGGAACAATCCGGCATACGCGGAGGAGGCGGCGCGTTTCGGGGAGATGTGCGCCCGGAAATCGCTGACGTTGTATTATGGCGGCGGCTCTATCGGATTGATGGCGGCGGCTGCGAATGCCGCACTCAGTCACGGCGGACGTGTCATCGGGGTGGCGCCCGACTTCTTCACGAAAGGGACGGTGTTGGCCACCAACCTCACGGAAATGGTGTTGGTGAAGACCATGAGCGAGCGTAAGCAGTTGTTGGAGCAGCGGGCGGACGCGTTTGTCGTCTTCCCCGGCGGGTACGGTACGATGGACGAGCTTTTCGAGATGATTACCGACGCGCAGCTGGGTATGCATTTCAAACCGATAGCCGTGTATAACTACTTGGGGTACTATGACTTGTTAATCAAGCAGTTGGATAAGTTTTTGGAGGAAGGCTTCCTGAGACCTTTCCATCACAGTTTGCTAATTACGGCCGGGAACTTGGAGGAATTGTTTGCGAAGTTAGACGCTTACGAGAACACCAACGACCATACTTGGCTGGAGAAAATCAAACATTAAAACCTTGGCATTATGTTATTTAAAGATGTCTTAGTAGATAAAGACCTCAAACAGCGACTCATAAACTTGGCGCGCGAGGGACGGTCACCCCACGCCCAGTTCTTCCTTGCGCAGCCGGGCAGCCATGCACTTGCGCTGGCGGTCGCCCTCGGGCAGTACCTGTGTTGCGAGAATCCGGGGGAGCACGATTCCTGTGGGGAGTGCCCGTCATGCAAGCAGTTCGACAAGCTGTCGCACCCCGACCTGCACCTCTATTTCCCCAACTGCACCACGAAATCGGTGAAAAAGGACCCCGAGTCCTCCCTGCTCCTCAATGAGTTCAAGGAATACGTTTTTTCCAATGATTATCATGTGGACATCAATGGTTGGTTAAACATTTTGGATGGCGAGAACAAACAGGCTTTGATAAACACACGCGATTGCTCTGACATCCTTTACCAAAACAGCCTTCGCTCGCATCAGGACGGCTACAAGGTATATGTGCTCTGGTGTGTTGACCGGCTGTATCGCGATGCGGCGCCGAAGTTGTTGAAAACGTTGGAGGAGCCGGAAGGCCGATCGGTCTTCTTCTTGATTTCAGAGGAACCGGACAAGATTCTGAACACCATTCTGTCGCGTACACAGCTGGTGCGGATTCCTCGTCTGTCTGACGCGGATATTGCGCAGCGGTTGCAGGAAAAGTTCCCGGGACTCTCTTCGGAGGAAGTGACCGACATTGCCATTTTGGCGGACGGCAACTACAACCGGGCTGTGCACATCGCCACCGACAACGAGGATCAGGCGGAGCTGCTGCGTCATTTCGATGCCTTTTTTGGCAGTGCCGTCGCGCTTGCTCACCGCAGGGCGCTTCCGGAGGTGAATTATGAGGAGATTCAGGATGTCATCGCGCAGGTGGTGGCCAAGGGTCGCGAATATCAAAAGCAGTTCATGCAGACCATTTTCCGGATGTTGCACAACATGCTGCGAATGACCATGCCCAATCCCGGAGACTTGCGGGTGACGCATCAGGAGCGGGCCATTCTCGACAAATACCGAGGCATTTTAAGATTGAAACAGCTTTCCGTGATTTCGGAACTGTGCAACACGGCCGCCTACCATATTTCCCGGAATGGCAACACTTCGCTCGTTCTGACGGATTTATACTTCCAGATTTCCCAAAACGTAGCTTAGTTTTCGGGTTCGGGGACGCTTAGGTAGCCGACCCATTGCTGGTGAAGATCCGAAGGGTTCAGTTTGCATACGACGAAGATGCTGTCGGTGGAGTAGTGGTAGGCATTCCGGATGAATTTCCGAGACCGTGTCACCGCTGGCGTGTTCTGACCGTGAGACCGACAACATCCGGTGTCAACCTTGACAGCTTCGCATCTGAAGCCTTGCTGTGGTGGAAGACCGACCGAAAAAGTACGGGTTTTTCAGCGGGCTCCATTTTAAACTACGCTGCAAAATTACATATTATGTATATGTAGGAATCCAACTGTTTATAAAATGTTGAAAAAAAAAGAGATCCCCTTGCGGAAATCCCTTTTCGTTCGTGGGAACTACTAGATTCGAACTAGTGACCCTCTGCTTGTAAGGCAGATGCTCTAAACCAACTGAGCTAAGCTCCCTGCCAAAATTGCGCGGCAAAGATACACTTTTTTTCGATTCCCCAAACAGTGTCGATGATTTTTTGATCCAAAGCCCTGAGTTCAAGGTTTAGGAGGTTTAGGAGGTTTAGGAGGTTTAGGAGGTTTAGGAGGTTTAGGA
>CAMVBK010000030.1:0-39400 GCA_947165685.1 uncultured Bacteroidales bacterium
AAGATTACGGCGCCGGCCGTCAGGGCGGTGGTGTAGCCGTCGTACTGCACCCCGTTGGTGGAGGAGTTGTGGATGAAGTATTGCGAATTGGAGGGGGATGTCCCGGGACCGCTGCCTGTGGAATGGTAGCCATGGTTCACGTTGTTGATGGTGACGAAGGTGCCGTTCGGGTTGGAGGCCGTGATGGAGCCGGGCACCACAGCCACGTTCTTGGTCGTGGTGATAAGGGTCACGGGGTCGATTCCGGTGAGCAGGAAGGCGAAGACATCGTTGTAAGAAGAGTTGACAAATTCGCAATATTCTTCGGAGGCGAAGATGTAGTTGAAGGCGAACTCGTCGGCCATGGCGATGAAATCGAACTCCAATGAGGCGGAATGTTCTACGGAATTGGTGGTGTAGGGGGCAAGTGCCGGCTCCGTGAAATTGCCCGTCGGGCTGCTGGCACTCGATAAGTTGTTCGGACCGGCGGCCACCGAAACGTTCCCGGTGGTCATGATCAGTCCGGTTTGAAAGGGGAATGCGGTGAACCCGTTGCGGTTGAACGACCCAATTTGCGGGGAGTTGACATTTCCGTATTGCCCGTTGAACTTGCCGGCCTGCTCCGGCTCGAAAATGTCGTGGCCGAAGCCGGAAATCAATACCCCGTCGCCTTGCAGGTGGCGTTGGAGAATCGTGTCCACGGGAGTTCCCAAAAAGGATGAAACCGTCAGGTTCGGGTTTTGTGCATGGAGAATATGAATTGTTAAAATACTAATAATCAGTATGATATATCTTTTCATAACATCAGACGCATTTATTGTTGAATTGTTTTGTTGTCAAGCCTGACGAATTTCCATGCGGAATGTGGCAAAAAAAATCATTCGACTTCGATTTCATCGACGAAGAGCCAGGCGGGGAACCCGTAGCCGGTGTGCCCCTTCGGCAGCTGGTGGCCGGTAACGCGCACTCGCACGTAGCGGGCGGTCACGGGGGTGAACGGCAGGTCATAGTGCTGGATGCCGTTCATGGCGTCCCAGTCGGCCAACGGGTAGTCCCGGTGCGCCACTTCGCGGAAGTGTGTGCCGTCGTCGGAGACACTTACCGCGCAGCTTGCGGGGTTGTAGATCCAGTCGTTGATGTGGAGGATGGAATTGAAAGAAACTTTCTGAATTTCAGTTTGTTGCTGTAAATCAATCGTGGCTTCTAACGGGGTGCCCCAGAAACCGATCCATCGGCCGGTGCGGTAGTTCTCGTTGCCGTGCAACCCGTCGATGAGCGTAGGTGCGCCCGCGTAGGCGTAGTTCTCGTGCGGCGGGTCCTTCAGCGTGACGGGCTTCATCGACGATTTCGAGAAGCGGAACGGGGTGCGGAACTCGGAGGTCTCCCCGTCGGGGCGCACGAGCGTGGCCGCAAAGTCCGCGTCCTCCCGGATCTCCACCGGTCCGGTGTAGGGTGTCCACGCCGCCGTGCTGTCGCTGCTGTGCAGCGTGTAGCGGATGTCGCCGTCGCCGAACTTCGACAGCGTCACGGTGACGCAGCCCTTCTCGTAGTCCGGGGCGATTTCGGTTTGCAGGTCGAAAATGTGGTGTGCGTAGTTAAAATTATATATATTGTACAGTTTTGCCATCCGGAAGCAGCGTTTGACAAAGTCTTGGTAGTCGCGTTGCTCGGCTGTGCACCACTGCAGCTCGGCGAGGGCGGCCATGCGGGGCAGGGCGTCGTACTCCACGTCCTTGAAACTGTGGATGTATTCGCCCCAGATGTTGGCCTGCACGCCGAGGATGTGCTTCTGCTGTTCCGGGGTGAGCTCGTCGGGCAGGGGATTGAAGGAATAGACGCGCTCCACGGGCAGGTAGCCGTCGGCGGCCACGGGCTCGTTCTCGGGGGTGAGCGATTGTCCCTGGCTGAAGTAGAGGTAGTCGCCCGGGGTCATCACCACGTCGTGGCCCATTTTTGCAGCTTCGATGCCGCCGGAGGTGCCGCGCCAGCTCATGATCATCGCGCTCGGGCTGATGCTACCTTCCAGAATCTCGTCCCAGCCCATCACGCGGCGGCCGCGGGCCTTCACCACCTGCTCCATGCGGTTCATCACGTAGCTTTGCAGATGGTCCTCTGCCGTGAAGCGGCCGTCGGCCTTCAGACCCAACTCCCGGATCTTCGCTTGGCACTTCGGGCACGCCTTCCAGCGGGTTTTCGGGCATTCGTCGCCGCCGATGTGGATGATGTCGGATGGGAAGACGTCCATTACCTCGTTGAGCACGTCCTCTAAGAAGCGCATGGCGGAGTCGTTGCCGGCGCAGATCACCTCGTCGGTGACGCCCCAGCGCTGCCACACCTCGTAGGGACCGCCGGTGCAGCCGTATTGCGGGTAGGTGGCGAGCACCGACTGCGTGTGGCCGGGCAGGTCGATTTCGGGGATGACGGTGATGTGGCGCTCGGCGGCGTAAGCCACCAGGTCGCGCAGCTCGTCCTGCGTGTAGAAACCGCCGTGGCGGACACTGTCGTAGTGGTTGGTGTTTCGGCCGACCACCGTGCCGTCGCGCCATGCCCCGATTTGGGTGAGCTCAGGGTGTTTCTTGATTTCCATGCGCCAGCCTTGGTCGTCGGTGAGGTGGATGTGGAATGTGTTGAGGTTGTGCATCGCCATCATGTCGAGATAGCGTTTCACGGAGTCCATGGTGATGAAGTGGCGGCTCACGTCAAGATGCATACCGCGGTAGGCGAACTGCGGCCAGTCTTTCACCTGCCCGGCGGGGAAGTGCACCACGTCGGCTTTCTCGCCGGCGGGCATGCTCTTGCGCAGGGTCTGGATGCCGTGGAAGACACCGGCCGGGTCGGAGCCGAAGATGATGATCCGCTCGGGGGTGACGTTGATCTCGTAGTGTTCGGGGGCAAGCCCGCAGGTTTTCTCGTCCACCTTCAGCCAGATGCCGGACTTCTTCTCGGAGGTCAGCGGGGCCGTTTTGAAGGTTCCGCCCATCAGGTCGGAGAGGTATTCCGCCAGAAATTCCGCCTCGCGCTGTAGGGAGTCGGCCTCGCGGTAATAGATGACGGTGCTCCGGGTCAGCGCGAACGGCGTGTCATTGTCGTGGCCGGCCTCGTTCAGGAAAATCATTTTCGGTAGCGGGATGACTTGGTAGTCGGCCGTGACGATGCGTTGTTTGCAGCCGACGACAACGGCGCCGATGAACAACAGCATCGTGATAATTCGTATGGGAGTGTGGATTTTTGCCATTTTTGTCGAATTTTTATTTGAAACGGCAAAGATAGCATTTTTGACGGAATTTAGAGCTTAGAGGGAACAGAGTTCAAAGTTCAAAGTTCAAGGTTCAAAGCTCAAAGTTCAAAGCTCAAGGGCTGTTGGCTGTTAGCTGGTGGCTGTTTCCGCGTGTTTTCGCAATTCAAAAACGTCGTCCCGAAAGCGTAAAAATTGCTCGTGTTTAGCGAAAAATGAAAATAGTGTTAACAATAATTTCTTAAAATAAACATTTTTGAAATTGTAAAACATTGAATTTCAGTTGATAAAATATTTTTCGTTGTTTGGAGCGGGCGAACATTTTTTTGTTGTATCTTTGCGGCGTGAAATTACTTTAAACAAAAAAACTATGAAAAGAGAAGTATCGCAAAGGGATTTGGATATGCCGCAATTAAGGCAGCTGGTGTTGGAGAATTCCGAAAGAATTGACAAGAACGAGCAGCTAATCAGTCTGATACGTATGGAAAATAACGGGCAGAGCAAGAAACTCAGCGACAACGACCGGTGGGTGAAGAACTTCCAGGGGATGTTTGAGGAATCCATGCGTCGGTCGGCCGAACGGATGGACAGGATCGAGAAGCTTGCGGAAATTTCGAGGCTTGAGCAGGAGAAGCGAAGCCGTGAGCTGGATGCGCGGTTCGCAGAGACGGATCGACAGTTCAAGGAGACGGACCGACGGCTTTTGGAACTAAAGGAAGAGACGGACAGACAACTGAAGGAAACCTCCATGGAGGTGAAGCGGCTTTCCCGTCAGCTCAATGGCACAACGGGGCATATTGTGGAGGGTCTGGTCAGCTCCTCGACGGAGAAGATTTTTGAGAAGGTTGGACTGGTGCTGCACAACAGCGGCAAGAATCTGAAAAGAAGCCTTCCGTCCGAGCATATAGCCATGGAAGTGGACGTCCTGCTCAGCAATGAGGAGATGGCAATTCCTATCGAGGTCAAGACCAACTGCACGAAGGACGACGTGCGGTGGTTTCTGCGTCAGATGGGCCGTTTTCGCCGGCTTTTCCCCGAATACGACGGCAAGGAGGTCGTTGCTGCTATCGCCGCCGTCAACTATGAGAAGGGGGTTGCGGAACTTGCCCACAAGGAAAAGCTCCTCGTCATCCGTGTCAACAGCGACGACATCTTCTCCATCGACCCCTTCAAGATGGAAGACTTGCTGAGGTTCTGAGAATTTGCGATTTGTGATTTCGGGAGAAGGGGAAAGGGAGTAAGATTGTATTCGTGGCTGTTGGCTGTTGGCTGTTGGCTGTTAGCTGTTGGCTGTTTCCGCGTGTTTTCGCAATTCAAAAACGTCGTCCCGAAAGCGTAAAAATTGCTCGTGTTTAGCGAAAAATGAAAATAGTATTAACAATAATTTCTTAAAATAAACATTTTTGAAATTGTAAAATATTGATTTTCAGTATTGAAATCATTTTTAGTTTTTTTGATGCAATCAAATATTTTTGTTGTATCTTTGCGGCGTAAAAAATATCGTTAAAACAAGGAAATCATGGAAAAGAAAGATCCCATAGAAGAGGCCCGGCGGTATGTAGTCAACGCCGAGGAGGTCATCGAGAAGGCCAACTACGACCCGGAGCTGAAAAGCTACACCGACAGCAAGTACATCAAGACGGCGGGAGATATTCTCTGGAAAGGTTGCCTCGTCGCGTTGGATGCGCTTCTACAAGTCCGAAAAGGCAAGGGACGTCCGTCGGTGGAGAAGTACAAGGAGGCGGCCGGCAAGCGCGACCGGAAATTGTTAAATTCCGTGAACATAGGCTACGATATCATGCATTTGTTCATGGGCTACGACGGGAACAAGGGCAAGAAAGTCTGCGACTCGGGTTTCGACTATGCCAACGCCATCATTGACCACTGCGCCAGGCTGATGCCATCTGGAGTCAATTGAGAATTAAGAATTGAAGGCTCTTAACTCTAAGTTTCTGTCCTATTTCACTGTTTTCGCAATCTGAAAAATATGGGTCCACAAAATTGGCGTTGTCCTATTGCTTGCTGCCTTTTGCCTGTACGGTTTCTACGAATTCCAGCGCATCCTTGGAGTAGCCGTCGGCGTGGATTTCATTGGCCAGCACTTGGGTCAGCACCGCACCGCCCACGTAAATCGGGGTTTTGACACCTTGCTCCTTGAGAAAGCGGATGGTCTCTTCCATCGACAGAACCGTGGTGGTCATCAGGGCACTTAGCCCGATGATGTCGGGATGATGCTTCCGGTCGGCCTCCAAGATGGCCTCTTTGGGGGTGTCTTTGCCCAAGTCGATGACTTTGTAGCCGTACGACTCGAAGATTACCTTCACGATGTTCTTGCCGATGTCGTGCACGTCGCCCTTCACGGTGGCTAACACGATGGTGCCCTTGTGGCTGTCGCCTTGGCTGAACTGCGACTTGATGACCTCAAAGGACTCCTTGCAGGCTTCGGATGCGGAGATGAGTTGCGGCAGGAAAATGCGCTGCTTCTCGAAGTCAGCTCCAACCTCGCTCAGCGTGGGGATCAGGATGTCGTTGATGACCTCCATCGGACCTTGTGTCTCCAAAGCCGTCTTCGTGAGTGCAACGCTGTCGGCTTTTAGTCCGCGTTTCACGGCCTCCTTCAGTGTCATGCTGCCAGACGGAGAAACGGTTGCCTGACCGGAACTTCGGGGGGTGTCTTCCGCCACAGTCAAGGGAATGGCTCTCTCGACATAGCGGTTCAGGTCCTCGGAGTCGCCTTTCAGTGCCCGGTATGCCAGGATGGCGTTCATCATCGTGGCGTTGCACGGGTTGATGATGGGCATGGTAAGTCCATTCTCCAGGGCCATCAGCAGGAAGGAACTGTTGATGAGTTCGCGGTTGGGCATCCCGAAGCTGACGTTGGAGACGCCAAGGGCAGTGCGCACGCCTAAGCGGTCGGTGACCATGCGTAGGGCGCGAAGGGTCTCTTTCACCAGGGGCTGCTGTGCGCTGCAGGTCAGCGTCAGTGTGTCAATCATCATACGGTGACGGGGGATTCCGTAGCGTTCCGCCTCGTTCACGATGCGTTCCGCGATGGCGAATCGCTCTTCGGCAGTCTGCGGGATGCCGTTGTCGTCCATCGTGAGGCCTAACAGCACGGCACCGTATTTTTTCGCTATCGGGAAGATGACCGCCATGTTGTCGGCGTTGCCGTTTACTGAGTTGATGAGCGGCACGCCGTTGCAGTAGCGGCAGCCCGCCTCGATGGCGGCAGGGTTCGAAGAGTCGATTTGCAACGGCAGTCCCGTGATTTCGCCGAGCTGTGTCACCACTTTCTTCATATTGGCTACGTCATCGGTCTTGGGCACGCCGAGGTTCACGTCCAACAGGTCGGCACCGGCCTCTTCCTGCTTGATGGCTTCCTTATAGACGTAGTCAAAGTCTTCATTCACAATGGCTTCCTTGAATTTTTTCTTGCCTGTGGGGTTGATGCGTTCGCCGCAAACTCTAATGTCCGCCAGAGGCAGGTGTTTTGTGGCAGAGGTGATCACCGTTGTTCTGACAACGTTTCGTTCGGGGATTTTCTTCCCCTTGTGGACGGCAATGGCGCGGATGAAATCGGGGTTGGTGCCGCAACATCCGCCCAAGACGGCCACGCCAGCCTGCTGGAACTCGCTCATTACGGCGGCGAAGTCTTTCTCGGTTAGCGTGTAGGTGGCTTTGCCGTTGTGGAGGTACGGCAGTCCGCGGTTGGGCTGCACGATGACCGGCTTGTCGCTGTATTGCAGCAGTTCCGCCACGATGGGCTTGAGGTCGCGCGGGCCGAGGGAGCAGTTCACCCCGATGGCGTCGGCTCCCATGTTGGACATCAGCTCGGCCATGATGCGCGGCGACGTGCCCGTGAGCGTGTGCCCCGATGCGTCGAAGGTCATGGTGGTGAAGACTGGCTTGTCGCTGTTCTCTTTCACGGCCAACAGTGCGCACTTCAGTTCGTAGAGGTCGGTGAAGGTCTCCAAGATAAATCCATCGACTTTGTCGCGGGCGATGACGACCATTTCCTTGAAAGCTTCGTAAGCATCGTCGAAGGGGAGTTCGCCCATAGGGTAGAGCATCTTGCCGAGCGGTCCGATGTCGCACATTACGTATTGGGTGGTGCGGTGTCGCTGTGCCAGTGCGATGCCGGCCTCGATGACCGCGCGGATGTCCTCGCCCGGCATCTTGATCCGGTTCGCGCCGAAGGTGTTGGTGGTGATGAAGTCGCAGCCCGCCTCAATGTAGCAGCGATGGATGTCCGCGATTTGGTCGCCATCCGTAATGTTCAGCAACTCGGGCATTTTCATCATAATGCCGCGTTTCTCCAGTTCAGTGCCGAAAGCACCGTCGAAAATCATGACCTCGTGGCCTAAGCGTTGTTTCATTTGGGTTAGTGGGTTTAGGTTAATAGGTTAATAGGTTATAGGTTGATAGTTATTAGTTAATAGTTATTAGTTATTGGTTATTGGTTATTGGTTATTGGTTGGTTAGCGGGATTGTTGGTTGCGAACCTCCAGGATTACGGAATGCAGCAATTCTTTAAGCGAATCGTCCATTTCGGTGTGAAGGGTGTCTTCGAAGTAGCGTTCGGCAATCTCAAAAGGGTCTTTTTCGCGGAATTCCGACAGGTTGAAGTCGGGCATCACGGCGTTGCCGTTCCCTTCTCGGGCAGGCCGTGTGCACTTGAAGTCGCAGTAGCGGAGTCCTTTGCCGCGTTCGAGGATGCTGCGGATGCGGTTTTCGGTATCGGAAGGCAGCCGTTCGGCGGACAGGATGTTTAGTTGCACGTATCCTTCTTCCATCGGGAGGTGCGTTTCGAGATAGCCCAATGCCTCTTCTAACGGCTCAGGTGCGTTCGGGATGATGTGGAACTTCAGCAATGGATCTATCGGAATCACTTCAATGACAGGCTTTTCTCCCTGTTTTTCCACCGAAATCATTGTCACGGAGTGCGGGAATTGTTCTTTGAAGTTCAGCTGTACCGGGCTACCGCAGTACCGTGCTTTCCCGTTGGGGAGAGTTTGCGGCGTGTGGATATGCCCCAGTGCGAAATAGTCGTAGTCATTGTCTATGTCATTGATATCCATGCTGTTGATTCCACCAACAATGTCCCGTCCGTTAAAGGAGGTGCTCTCGTGGGCCGTGAATATGGCATTGCCGACAGTGGTGTGCCCCATCAAGACAACAGGTAGTTTTTCCATGTTGCGTTTACGAATCTCCCGAAGCACGAGATTGTATAAATCGTTTTGATAATCAGGTATATATGGAATTGCAGCAATCCAACCTTTGCCAGGGATCTCGATGATATGCTTGTCGAGGAGATAATCGTCGCCCTGTTTCTCCGCCGCCCCGATGAAGTGGGTGTTCACGCGCCGCCACACGCCCGCCATGCTTTCCACACGCGAGCTGCTGTCGTGGTTGCCGGCAGTGAGGATAATCGGCATGTCCGGAGCCGTGTCGCAGAGGCGGAGCAGGTTATCGGACAGGAAGCGCATGGAGTTGTTGCCCGGAGTGTTCTTGTCGTAGAGGTCGCCGCTGACAAGCAGCGCGTCAGGCTGTTCCCGTTTGATGATGTCGCACAGCTGGTCGAAGAAGTGTTGATGCTCTTCCTGCCTGTCATAGTGGAAGTTGAGGACGTGACCGATGTGCCAATCCGACGTGTGGATGATCTTCATTGCATGACTTTTTTCAGATGGCAAAGATAGTATTTTTGAATGCACGATTTTGATGAAAACCGTGTTTCGCGAAAAATCGAATAATTGTGTAATTTTGCACGCTGATTTTAAACTTGAAAAAATGAAAAGATCAATCTTGACTTTTGTAGTGTTAATGAGCGGTATGGTGCTGTGGGCGCAGAGCATCGCGGATTATGAAACGGGCGGCATGGAGTGCACCTCCATCACCGTCGGGCGGAAGGCTTCGTCGGACGGGTCGGTGATGACTTCGCACACCGATGACAGCCACCGCACGCGCACGAACATCTACGTGACGCCGGCGCAGGACTACGAACCCGGCGAGAAGGTGACGATGTATCGCCGTGAATGGGCGAAGAAGCGGATTCCCGGACAGATGCAACGTTACGACAATATCCCGATTGGCGAAATCCCGCAGGTTGATCACACCTATCAGTATCTTAATACGGCTTATCCGTGTGTGAACGAAGCACAGCTGGCTATCGGGGAATCGACTTTCGGAGGGCGCCCCGAGCTGAAGTCCGACAGCGGCCTCATCGACTGCCAGCGCCTCTGTCAGCTGTTGTTGGAGCGTTGCTGTACGGCGCGGGAGGCCATCGAGACCGCCGGCATCCTGCTCAAGAAATACGGATGGATAGACGCGGGCGAGTGTCTGACCATTGCCGACAAGGATGAGGTGTGGCATTTGGAGATTCTCGGTCCGGGTAAAGGCAAACTTGGCGCGGTGTGGGCTGCCCAGCGCGTGCCCGACGACCATGTGGCCGTCAACGCCAACGCCTCCACCATTCGTGAGATCAACCTCAAGGACAAAGACTACTTCATGGCTTCCGAAAATGTCTATTCGTTAGCGCGTGAGAACGGCTGGTGGAGCGGCAAGGAACCCTTCCGTTTCGCATACGCCTACGCGCCGCAGACCCGTACGATGATGGCCTGCCGTCGCCGCGAATGGCGCGTTTTCGACCTCGTGGCACCCTCGCTCCACCTTGATCCCAACGCCGAGAATTTTCCCTTCTCCGTGAAACCCGACACGCTCGTCACAATTGAAAAGATGATGAGTATTTTTAGGGACTATTACGAAGACACTCCTTACGATATGCGTAAAACATTGACTGTTACAGATAAAGACGGAAAAACGGTCATCTCCCCGATGGCGAATCCGTTTATGAAGCTGGACGAGTTGAAACTGCACCGTATCAATGGCGGATGGAACGAGCGCGGGGAGCGCAGCATCGCCGTCCACTTTACCGTTTATGGCACCATCATCCAGTGCCGCAATTGGTTGCCTGACGAGGTGGGCGCCCTCTGTTGGTTCGCCCTCGACAATGTGGCATCCTCCATCTATGTGCCGATTTATGCGAATGTCACGGACCTGCCGGCCACTTACAAGACCGACGGACGTGTCACAGGATTCAGCAAGGAGGCTGCCTGGTGGGCCTTCAACCGTGTGGGCACCCTCGCCGCGCAGCGCTGGGGCGACATGCACGTGGTGGTTGATCGGGTATGGCAGCCGAAACAGGCGGAATTCATCCGCGAGCACTACATCATTGAGCAAGAGGCTATGGGGTTGATCAATCAAGACAAATACGACGAGGCCATCCAGGTGCTTACCAACTTCACCGACATTTGTGGCAACGAGGCCGTGGAGTGCGCGTGGAAACTCGGCGACGACCTTTGGACCACTTTCGACGGTCAATGGTAGTTGTGATTAGCGATTAGTGATTAGTGATTAGTGATTTATGACAGATATAATTCCTGTTTACGAAAAGCGGTTTGAGATTCCATCCTATTTGGCGGATGACCGGGCGGAGTTGTCGGTCCCTGCGTTGTTCGGTATTTTGCAGGAGGCGAGCAATAACCACGCCACGATGCTGGGTGCGGGCTGGCATGAATTGCGGGAACGCGGTTTTTTCTGGGTTTTGACTCGTATGCAGTTGAATATCAATAGAATGCCGAAATGGACGGAGGCGGTGACCCTGCGCTCTTGGGTGCGCAGGTCCGATGCGGCCACCTCTCCTCGCGATTACGAGCTCTTCGATGCCGACGGGCAACTGTTGGTGGCGGGCAGCTCTGTATGGGCTATCCTCGACACGACGGAGGGACGTCCGCACCGCATGAACATGTTTGATGGCTGTTTTTTGCCGCAGGAGCGTTCCGCGCTTGACCGCAAGCCGCCGAAAATTGCGCCCCTCGCTTTACCCGAGACTCTTCCTGATGCCAAGACTGCGGTCTATTCCGACATTGACATGAACCGCCATGTCAACAATGCCCACTACATCTTGTGGGCGCTCGATGCCATGGACGAGGATTTCCGAAATACTCATCGTATTACCGGAATTTCCGTCAATTTTATCGCGCAGGCCAAGCTCGGCGACCGCTACACCGTTTGTTCCGTGCCCGTTTCCGAAACGGGTTTTAAAACGGCTATTCTTTCCGTCGCTGACCGCACCGAGTTCTGCCGTATCCAAACCGAATGGATGCCGATTTGAAACACCGGGCGTGTTCCACTGTCAATAGCCAATCGCCATCATGTACATGAATGAGCATTTGTTTCGTGAGTTCCTGCAAGTACGGGAAATCTTGTGGGTGGGGATTAACTTCTCGAAGGCGAAGTTCACGCGCGAGGGGTTTGACTATCCGCAGGAGGTGCTTCAGCATTATTTCCACGAATGGAACATGCTCATTCTCAACGACCAGAAGAAGTACGACATCCGCATGAGTTTTCGGAAACCGGTGATGCAATATGACCTTTCAGTGGTCACCAGGTTGAACAAGGCCGTGAAAATCAATGATATACTATCACGTCACATCAATATTCGGGATGTGTTCACCGACGACCGCATGAGAGAATTGGCGGCTGCGTTGCCGCTTCCCGAAACGTTGCCTTTTGCCCTTTCGTTCTGGGTGGAGTCGTTCGATACGGCCACCAAGACGGCGGCCATCTGGGTGGTGGTATCCAAGACGGAGACCAGGGAGGTCGTCCTTTGCGAGAAATTCCTCAAACAGCCTGCCGGTTTCGGCACCCGTAACTACTGGGCGCGCACCTTTTACAATGTCTTCTACGATATCCAGTCGTCCGCCTTCCTGCGCTGGGAGAACATGGTTGTAGGAGGGTAGGCGTTGTTACGTCGGTTCGGCTGCGATTACCGTCAAAAATAGCGAACCGACACTCTTCGCGTCTCTCTTTTTCCTGTGTTTTGGTTCCAATTTCGGGTTGGCAACATGCGGTGTGACATGTGGATTTTCAGATTCGCTTTTTCTTCGTAAATCGAGGGAAAAGCGTTTTTTTTTCAATACTTCCTGCTTGTTTGCATTTCGTAATCGGCCTGCGTGTGTCAATGTGGGTTGGAAAACGATTTGTCGTCCGTCTTTTGTGCAAATAAAAATTTACAGTTAATTGTAAAGAAAAGAAAATCAAAAATAAATTTAATCAATTTGATTTTTGATTTGGAAATTTATTATTTTTGCCGTCGTAGAAATAGATTGAAAATGACTCTAAATTAAATAATATTTGTTAAAAAATGTATGTTATGAAGAAGAATCTATTGTTTTTGACAGTCATGATCGTTTATGCGGGGGCGTTTTCCGTGTGTGCGCAGACAGTCCCGTTCAAGGTGCATTTTTCCGTGACGGCGGCCACCTGCTACAACAACGGCAAGGTGGCATACGCGCTGACGGATGCCTCGGATAACCCGCTGTCAGCACTGCCTGCGGGAGTGTCGCAGGTGCGTGCCTACTACAAGGCCAGCGAGACAGATTCTGCGCACTATTCCGGGTTGTACTACCACGGCGGCATCGACACGTTGACCCTCAATCACGGCATCTACATTGTAGGGGTAGAGGCCCTTTGGCCCGACGGAGCAGGTGGTTACATGCGCGCCGACACGCATACCGTATTGACTGTAAACACGGTTTATCAAAAGCCTGAGGCAGCGGTGCTGACCTCGCTCTCGTATTACGAGTCCCATGCAGGCACCCGTCCGACGGTCGCCTGCGAGGATGCCGGCCGGTTGCAGCTCCGTATCCGTGACGGACAATTCCCCTACACGGTGGTTCTGAAACCCCGTGATTCTGAAGAGGTGTTCCGCACGGTCGTTTTTCGAGAGCGCCAGTACGACGGCAATATGACCGAGTATTATAATTATAAGGATTATTATACTCTTGACAGTCTTCCTGCCGGTGAGTGGGATCTTTATGTGGAGGATGGTTGTGGCTATGGTTTGCCGCGTATCCGCTGTGAGGTTCCGCTCATGGACTTCCCGAAAGTCCAGTATTTCCGTCAGTTTACCTCTTCCGGCAATTTTACCGACAGCAATGTGGTCAAACTTGAAATGACACTGAATGATGTGTATAGTTATCAGTATGATATGCTACCTAAACATGTAAGGTATCGCCTTCGTTGCGACGGGATCGCTCCCACTTCTTGGAAGCCTTTCCCCATTGATGAGATAAGCAGCACGAAGTATTTCACCGTGCGTGACACGTTCCATGCGGTGAGCCGTTATTGTGCACTGTGGGACAAGGACATCACGTTCGAGTACAAGATTTCCGAATGTGAGGACACGGTGCAGTCGATTGTCTTTCGCCTACAGCGTCCGAACGATGAATATTTTGAGAGAGATTACTCCGATTTTCGGGACTCCATTGTGTGGCGTGGCGGTACTTGTATTGATAAGTGGTTCTGGCATAGGTATTTCCATGGCATTCGTTATTATACCACGCGGTTTGAAAAAGGGTCGTATGCGCCTTTCTACAGCACTTCCAGCTTGCATCAGTACTACCGTTACTATTACACGCATCCGCTCTCGTGGGTATATACGGATGTCGCGACCGGCAGCGTGATCAAGCGCGACACGGTGGACGTGATTACCGACTGGTCGCGGCTGTATGACCGTGACGTGGAGCGGGTGTATGGCTCTTTTCGTGAAACACCGCTTAATATATTGGTTGAAAGAAAGTTAGTCGATTCTAAAGGGTGCGTCCTATATAGTGCCCGTGACAGTTTGACCTACTTGTATAGCGTGGGGACAGAGGTTTCTGACTGGAACATGATCAAGTCGGGCTCGGAGAAATGTTGCAAAGACCTCCGCTACGTAAAGGTTTTCGAGCACCACCGTTCGGAGGCGGACCCTGACGGGACGGTGATCCGGTTGGTGCGCAGCCCGAACGGCGACTTTTACAATTTCGAGGCGGTCTATAGCTCGGACTCCCGCTCCTGGACGGTCACGCGCGACCGTTTGGAGAATACGGCCGGCGTGCTTGGTGCTCCCGACGGGCGTTCGTTGCTGTTCCAGGACTATTGTCTGCCGTCGGGGCCCTATACGTTCGAGATTGTCACCCCTTGCAGCACTTTTGTGCTTTCTCAAAACTATAATTTCGGCACCAATGTGCGGACGGTGTTGTCGCAGGCACCGCAGTTTCAAGTCGAGGAGGAATGTTCCGGCACCTATCTGACCTATACAGATGGTGCTTTCCAGACCTACTTCTACGGCAACTCGGTGGAGACTGGACTGCCGGACGATCCTTTAGTGTACGACCGCATCGCGATGTTCCAGATATACTCCGGGCCTGTCGGCAGCGACCGGTCTCGGCACCGATTGGACGAGCCTTTCCATTTCACGATTCCCGGAACGTATGTGGTGGGCATGTACCCCGAGAGTCCGAATTCCGTCTGCTTTACTGAAACTCTTTATGATACGGTGCATTACGATGGCAATACCGTGGAGTTTGTCTATGCCAACGCGCTGCTGTGCGACTCCAATTCCACCCATGGTGATGCGTATGTGGCCGCGACTAACGGAACGCCGCCCTATACCTATACATTGTATTCGCAAAGGGAGAAGCAGGGTGCGGTTTTGGGTGTCAACGGCACGGGCCGGTTCCTGAACATTCCGATGCGGGCCGACCGGGAGTTGTCGTGCTTGGTGCAGGATTCTTGCGGAGCGTATTTCCACGTGAACTTCTATCCTCGGTTGTTGGGTGAAATGCAGAAAGTCTGGTTCGACGGCGGGCTGGCCGCCGACACGGTTTGCGAGGGGGTTACGTTGCGTGTTCACGCCATGTCGATAGGCGACATCCTGCGCTATGAGTGGCGAGGTCCGGGCGGATTCAGCGCGACCACGGCCGACCCGTATGTCTTTGTCCCTCGCGGTGCGCCTGGTGGCTGGTACAGCGTGGTCATCCGGAACACCGGATGCGTGAGTTACATCACCGACAGCCTTTATCTTGGTGTGATGGAGTCGCCTCGTGTCGCGATCGCTCCGAATGCCACCGTCTGTCCCGGCGACACGGTGACGCTGCAGTTCACCCCGTGGAGCCCTGTCCCAGGCAGCATGGTTGATTTCACCGTATCCATTGTCACGGGAAACGGGACAACGCGCCGGAACTATTCGGCGTTGTCGGGCACGACGGTGACTGATCGCTATGTGGCTCGGGCGGCGGCGAAGGTGTTTGCCGAAAAGGTCTCCGACGGGCGTTGCGAGTACCGGTCGGCGGACCCATCCGACACGGTTCGCATCGGCTTGCGCACCGACTTCGCCGATGCTTGCACGTTGCTGACGACGGACGACTTGGTGTGCTATGGAGGCACTGCCCGGCTCAATGCCCGTTCCACACTCACGCCGCCGTACGACATTCGCTGGTATGGCGACTATGCGATGACCCAGTTGCTGAAGATGGAGACGATTGTTGCTGAAAACGCCGTTTCCGTCTATGACACAGCGGGCATTACGCAGCGGACGGCGTTGTTTGTTTCGGTAGGCCGTGACAGTGTCTGCCCGTCTTTCAACGGGATGGTGACCGACACTATGCACTTACGCCCAGGTCGTACGCAGCTATCGTGTGGCCGTGTGGTCGGATTGTACGATTCGGGCGGCGACCAGGGAAAGTTCGGCTTCAACGAAGACGTGGTGCATACGTTCAGCACCTCCGATGGTCGGCCTGTGTGCATTCATTTTGAGTCGTTCAAGCTGCCTTCGTCGGCGCATCTTTTCGTGGTGTCGGGCGAGGAGCTGTCTGCCGATTCGCTGTTGTGTGACCTCACTGCGAACAGTCTGAACCCCGGAGTGCTGACCTCGGTGGGCGGAACGCTGACGGTGTATTTTCGTTCCTTCACCGCTGTCACCGATGGTTGGGCCGCGGTGGTGGAGCCTTCTCCAGGCATTGCCGTTGCGGACGCTTTCCGACGGAAGGGTACCGAGTTGCGCGATGAAGTCTGCCAGAGCCGGACACGTGCATACGATGACCCATACGGTATGGTGCCGGAGGTGGTTTCGGCTGCCGAAATAGACGCGGCGATGCGACATGCGGGCGTCTATGGCTTCACGAAAAATTTCCTTGGTTCGGACGGGTGCGACTCCACGGTAACTTTCATACTCACTGTCACGGCTCCGCCGCACCGCGACACTGCGGTGGTCGTGGCGGATGGTTCGGTCCCGAATGTCCTGTGGCACGATAGCGTCTATTCGGAGCCAGGGCGCCATGTTTGGGCCACCGAGCTTCCGGGCGGCTGCGACAGCATCGAAGTTCTGGACATTGTCAAATTGGATATGAGTGCATCCTCGGCCGAAATCTGTAGCGGCGATAGTGCCGAGCTTGTCGTGACGGTAAGCACGGCGAGCGGTGTCTCCGATGCGACGCTGCCGCGCATGGTGCAGGTTGGCGATGTGTTGTGCGCTGATGGCTCGGTGCTCCCGCCCGATGCGTTCATGGTCAGTGGCAAACAGCCCAAGGGCGTGGTTTTTCATGTGGATAGCACTGGCTTTCATGGACTTGCATTGGCTCTTTCGGAGCAGACTGCGCTCTATGCGTCGCGTGAGATGGAACGCTGGACGTTCGTCAGAAGTCAGTCGCTTGGGAAGGCCTTGTTCGATATGGACGGTCTGGGTGGCACGCTGCTGATTAAGACAGTGGCGGAGACGACGGGCTGCCGGGATTTCTTCGTGAATGCCCCGTGTGCCAGCTATTGCTACTATTACGACCATGAACGCTATGGTGTCGGTCCTGAGCCGAAGGGTTGGTATTTGCCCGCTTTGGGCGAACTTAACTTGATGTGTGCAAATTCCAGACAGGTTATGCCTACATTGCAGATGCTCAAGAGTTTAGATAATAGGGTGCAGCATTTCAAAGGTATGCTGTACACGTCGTCCTCTTGTCAGGATGACACAAGGGCTTGGTTTGTTGACAATTCAAGTACAATCTATGCGGGCAGTTTCTATGGGTCGAACAATACCTCTGCCCGGGCGGTCACAACATTTTGACATTATGGTGAATATAACGGAATATTAATCTTAAAAACGTTGAAAATGAAAAAGATAACAAAGAAAAACGTTTGCTTTTGCATCATGGTTTTGATTTTGGCTTTCGGACATCTGAATGCCCAGTTTTATCAAGTCGGTGACCTTGTTCAATTCCCTGACGGGACTCAGGGGGTGGTGTTTTACATTAGTCCAGACGATCCGGGAAAGGGAAGTGCAGTCGCTTTGGCGGATCTGCCGCAGTCCTATCCGCTGTGGGATGGTGAGAGCCCCGACTGTGTGCAGTCCTTTGCAATGCGTAAACCGTCGTTGGGATACAGTACAAATCTTTGGCAGTATGAGGGGAAGCCGCACACTGTGTCGTTGATGGCTTCGGGGGGTCCGCTTGCAGCCGTGTTGGGAGACGGAAGAGGATGGTATGTCCCCGATGTGATGCAGATGCGCATGGTCTATGGAATGGTGGCGGTGCTGAAGTCTGCCGTGGAAACTGTTGGTGGGGAGTTTCAGTCGCTGCTTGAACGGGGGCATTGGACTTCAAGCCGTGGGTCTGTCTCGTGGTTCGGTCCCGGAGGCACGACATCGCAAATGGGTATGTATTGGGTGGAAACAAGTGGAAAAATGAATCTCGCGGATGGCACCGAAGAGCATTTTATCCGGCTGGTGCGTGATTTCGGCGAGGATGCCTATGGTTACTGGGTGGACAGCCCTGCTAATGAAGCGATGACTGTCCACCCCGACACCACCGCCACGTACGAAGCGCGTGTGGTCTTCCGCAGCGACACGTTTCCGCTTTCTGGAACGGTGACGGTGAAGGCTTCGCTCGCCCCAGATACGATATTCTACGAGATTTCGGAAGCGATGGTGGAGGACGGCAGTGTGACGGTGGCCTGCCGCACGGTTTCGGGCATTACGGGCATCGGTACTTACACGTTTTGCGACACATTGGTGTCGGCGAGCGGCTGTGACAGTGTGGTGACGCTGGCACTCACGGTGGAGGCGGCTGATAATGTCCGGGAAACTTGGTACCGTGACACGCTCTGCCCGTTGCGCGAAGACTACTATTTTGCACCTTTTGACACGTTGTTCCAGTTCGGCACATTGCCAGGGACGTACGTGCATCACGGCACGAAAGTGGTGGACGGGCGCGAGGTGGACACGACAGCCTACCTCGACCTGGTCATCCTGCCGGAGTACGAGCGTCGCGACACGTTGGCGTTTTGCGTGCCTGCGGGTGAGGCGGTTGCCACGATGGAGGTCCAGCCCGGCATCACAGTGATGGTGGACGGGCAGGATGGATTGCGGGTGACGGTCAGGTCGGCACTTGGCGATGTGCTCGGCGAAAAATACCTGGTGGGGAACTACGACATGGCGTTGCAGTTGCAGACGGCAGCCGGTTGCGACAGCATGGTTTATTTACACTTTAACTGGGGCAGGGGAGTACGCGATACGGTGAGGCGTCAGATGAGTGTCATGGACGTGGCGGCTGGTCAGGTGACAGTGGATTCGCACACGTTTGTCGGCATCGACGGCCCGGGGACGTACATTTACACGGACACACTTGTGTCGGTCAATGGATGCGACAGCATAGTGACGTTGGAATTAGTGGTGATGCCGTGTGCGGTCGATTTCTCCGTGGTTTGTCCGGCGGATGTCCGTGACACGTTGGCTTTCGGCGACTGCGTGATGAGGTTGTATCCAGAGCAGTTCGGGATGCCGACCGTCGTTTGCAAGGAGGAGTGGCCGTTCGTCGTCAGCAACGACTTGCCTGAGGACATGCTGTTTGCGGAAGGGGAGCACCGGGTTACGTGGGTGGCGACTGACGCAGTGTGCGGGCTTAGCGACACGTGCGAGCAGATGGTGACTGTTGTTTTCCCGCAGTGTCCTGATGCGGTGGATTGCGAGGGTAATGTCTATCACGGGGTGCGCATCGGTTGCGACTGTTGGACGCAACGGAACCTGGAGTCGCTGAAGTACAGTGACTGTGAAGACATAGAAGAGGTCTGTGCGTATGCGAGTTGGCGACATCCCGACACGCTGGCGAATGTCAATATCTTCGGGCGTCTCTACCGTTTTGCGGCGGCGGTGCGCGACAGCGCCGACAACGGCTTCGGCCACATTCAGGGGGTGTGCCCCGAAGGGTGGTATCTGCCTACGCCGGAGAAGTATGCGGGCCTGAACGAATATGGTGCAGCGGCACTCAAGTCGCCAATGTTCTGGATTGACGGCGGCGGTGACAACAGCACCGGCTTCACGGCCCTGCCCGCCGGCCGTTACAATGGGGAGCGGCTCCGTTTCGAAGGTATGCTGACAGAGGCCTATTTTTGGTCTTCGCGAGGTGTCGCCACGGCTGCGGAAGGCCTCTTGTCCCTGATGCGCTACCAATGCGATTCCGTCATAGAGCAGGCGTTCCCAGACGGTATGGCGTTCAGCGTCCGTTGCGTCAAGGAGCGTGAGGCTCGGTTTTAGAGGGGCGTGTTGCAATAGTGTACGATGCTGTCTTTCAGGATTCAAAGTCTAAATTTCAATGCTCAATGTTTAATGTTCAAGGTGGCTTCCATCCAGATGCCAGTCCGTTAAGGTTGAAAGGCTCGTTTCTTATGTTTCCAATTCAAATCGGAAATCATCAAAAAGGCCGAATACGATCCTGGTTTGCAGATTTATACGGATGATAAGTATGTCAGGTTGACCGGAAACACCCTGCCGACGAGGCTGTTGAGGCGGTGAATGGTGATGTCCTTGTTGCGCTCGGTGCCGAGCAGCCGCTTGAAGCCGAAGTCGGAGAGGGGTGTCCATGCAATTCCACCCTGCAAATATACAACATAAAACCGCTGTTGTCAAGGGGTTGTTGGATTTTTTATTAGCTGGGAATCAGTGGATTGCAATAATAAAATTAACAATTCGACTTTGAATAGTTAAATTGTCAGGCTCGATTTCGCGTGGAAACGGGGCGTATGGCCGCAGGCATGCCGTCGCCGTCATTTCTCGGAACATGCCAGCGCTCCGAGAAATCTCAGACTTGCAAGTGCGCGTGTTGGCATTTCGCAAAACCTCGTCCCCGTCGGTTAAAGATGATACCTACTGCCCCAGCTCTACAATTTCGTCCTCGGTCAGACCGGTGATTTTCGCGACCAGTGCCGGTGCAATGCCTTCTGCGAGCATGTTGCGGGCGAGTTGTCGTCTCTCTCCGTCGCGGCCTTGCTCAATTCCCTGTTCAATTCCTTCGGCAATACCTTGTTCGATGCCTTCGGCGAAGCCCTCCGCATGGCCTTCCGCGCGTTCGCACTGCAGGGATTCTTTCACGTCGTCGTATTCCAGGACGCTGGTCACATATTCTTTCTTTTCCATTTCGTTGAGGTTTGATATTCGGCACTCTTCGTAGAAACTTTGGAAGACCGGTTCCATCGTTGCCACTGTTTCCTCCTCGACCTCCGCCACATGGGTGAGCATGTGGAGCCAGAGGTCCTTCGGGTCGGTCAGGTCCAAGGTTTCAAACTGCGCGGCAAATTTACTAAATTCTACGAAATACCAAATGTTTTCTTTGGAAAAAATCTCGTTGTCGTCGTCTTTCAGATAGACCTTCCAGAAATAGCGTTCCCTTCCCTTGAACTCGGGCATGTCTTTCTCCATGAAGCAGAGGGAGAAGATTCTCGGCGCGGTCTTGTATTCCCTGTCGCTGCGGCTCACGCTGCTGGCGGTGGCATGGCTGTTATAGACCCGCAGCCGCCGGATGAAGTGCTGCTGCGCTTCGCGCTGCATCTCGATGATGACGTGGTCTTTGTCCTGTGTGAGGCAGTGGATGTCGAGGCGCACCTTGTGCCTGCCGGGCAGGAATCCGACGTGCTCGGAGGAGATGAAGGTGATGTCGGAGATGACGCCGACGTCCTCGCCGACGAGGCTGTTGAGGAGGTGAATGGTGATGTCCTTGTTGCGCTCGGTGCCGAGCAGCCGCTTGAAGCCGAAGTCGGAGAGGGGGTCGATGAAGCGG
Source organism: uncultured Bacteroidales bacterium (assembly GCA_947165685.1). Classification (GTDB taxonomy): domain Bacteria; phylum Bacteroidota; class Bacteroidia; order Bacteroidales; family WCHB1-69; genus F23-D06. Next base: position 21,136 of record CAMVBK010000030.1, read on the forward strand.
ATGCCCCGCTCGCTGAGGATGGTGTCAACCTCTTGCGGGGTGAGGTCGATGCTCAGGTGTCGCTGTTTTGCTTTTTTGTTTCCTTTACGGCCGGTCTGCCGTTTTGTCCTTGTGGTTTTCGCCATTTTTTTTGTTTTTAAGGTTTGATAATAGGTTCTGCGGGAATGCGGGGACGCGGCGCCTTTCGTCCTCATAATTCCACCTTGCAAATATACAACATAAAACCGTTGTCGTCAAGGGGTTGATGGAATTTTCTTACTGGCTGGGAATCAGTGGATTGCAATAATAAAATTAACAAATCGGCTTTGAATAGTTAAATTGTTGGGCTCGATCTCGCATCGTTTTGCTCTTTTCGGCGACATTACGGAACTCGGGTTCAAAGTTCAAAGTTCAAAGTGGATTGTGCAACCCAGTAGGGCTGAAAGCTTGGCAGGGGACGCGTTGCGGGAGGAATCGGGAGGAATCGGGTGAAAAAAAGGTGGAAAAGGGTGGAAAAAGGGTGGAAAAAGGGTTAAATAGGGCGATTGCGGGTTGGAATAGGGCGGTTCTGGCGAAAAAGTTATTAACAATGTAGGAAAACGCGAGGTGGGCATCTTCTTTGCGAAAATGCCGATAATATTGGATTTTATCGTGACTGGTACGACGAATTTGGAGAAAAGTTACAGAAAAGTTATCAACATTGGAGACGGGAAAAAAGGGGGAAATTCGCTAAAATTGTATTTTTGCAGCCTCATTTTTGGGGAAAAAATAACGCTATAAAATATCGACGGATAGACGGGAAGATGAATGAAAATAACATAACGTGCGATTGTAATTCAAAACCATTATTTATGAAAAAACTTTTTTTGTTGTTGAGCATGAATATTATGCTCTTTGCTGTTTACGCACAGCCGAACACTGTGTATGCGTTTCTGTCCTCAGGTAGCACAGTCAACAATGTCTATGCTGCTTTCGGACAACCTTTTTACGAACAGATACCCAGTGCTAACTATGAAGTGGCCTACAGTGTTGCCCAGGCTCAAATTGTTCCGCAGGAAATTACCGATGAAGTGTGTGCCAATGTGGACTACACAGATCACGGCTACAACATCCCGGCTCCCCACGCGGTGGGTACTATCGATGCGGGTGAGAACTATGTGGTGCATGGCCATGATTTGGGTTATGATGTTCTCAACAGCCTCACACTTACGGTGAATCCGACCTACGAAGTCACGGTCAACAAGATGTATCATGGTACCTACCCCATCGGACCTGATGGTGTCACGCCTATCCACGACGGACTAAACACCTTCGAGCTGACTTCCGTTAAGGGCTGCGACAGTATCGTGAACATCAACGCAAGCCTTTGCCCGGCCGAGGCCGTCGATGCGGATGGACAACCTTACAACACCGTGATTGTGGCCGACCTCTGCTGGACTCGCGAAAACATGTCCACCACCCACTATGCGGAATGTGGCGCATCCGGTGAGCAGACCGTTGGCGGTGAAGTTGAAAGCAAGCTTTACTCTACTTCTTTTCACCCTGACACTGAAGAATATCTGAACACCTTCGGTCGTCTTTACACATGGAATGCCGCTACGGGCACCATTGACCCGTCGGCTCCCTTTGTGCAGGGTATCTGTCCTTGCGGCTGGCATATTCCTACGCAAGAAGATTTGGAGGCTCTCGCTACGATTCCTGCCGACGACCTTCGTAGCACCAATCTGTGGCTTAACCCCAACACCAACACCAACGCCTCGGGCTTCACTGCCCTTCCCGCCGGTATCTACAATGGCGCCCTCAACCGTTTCGAGTCGCTGTACAGCCTCACCTATTATTGGTCTGACCAGCCTGTCGTGGATGGGAGCACCTACAAGGCGGTGAAAATCCCGTACTACTGCGACCATCTCGAAATCGAGGTCCGCTCCAATAACGATGCTTACAGCGTGCGCTGCGTGTTGGATTACGAAAAATAAAAAGTAAGAAATAAATAAAAAATTATAATATTAACGAATTAAAGAAAAGAGACAATGAAAAAGTTATTCACATTCGCCATGATGTTGCTGTTTGCCGCGACGGTATTCGCACAGAACAACGATAGAATCAGTTATCAAGCGGTGGTCCGTACCAGCGACAACAAGCTGGTGTACGACGAGGATCTGACCGTGACCATCAGTATTGCCAATAGCGAAAGCGGTTCCGCAGTCTATGGCGAACAACATGCTGTCCACAGCAATGCCAACGGCCTCATCTCCCTTATGATAGGCACTGGCACCGACAAAACCGGTGATTGGAATGCCATCCAATGGAACCACGCTTGGGTGACCGCCACCATCAAGAAAGGTGCTGAAGCTCTCGCCACCCACCATGTCCCGATGAGCGCCGTCCCTTACGCCCTTTATGCTGAAAAGGTGAATTGTGATGCCGTGAACGCCTGTGTGGGCAACGGTAAGCTGACCCTCACCGACGGCGACAAGAACAAAGCAGAATTCACCACCAACCAGGCTAACGACCAGACTATCACCTTGGGCAAGGTTGCGTTCACGAACAATTACAACGACCTGACCAACACCCCCGCTGCTCCCAGCAACAGCTCGATTACTTTCAAGGATGCGGCTGGCAACACCGTTGGTAGCTTCACCCTTAACCAAACCACGGATGGAACCATCACCCTTCCCGCCGCCCCGATGCAGAAGAGCGTGATGTCCGCCGCTACGGCTAATCAAACCGCCTTCACGCTGACCGTTCCGTCAGGCAAGACGATTGACGCCACCAACTATCTGGTGCAAATGTACATCAACGGCGTGTATGTTGGTGACAACATCAACGGCGTGCTCACGGTGAACGGCACCACCGCCACGTATGCTCCTGCCAACAATGGCAGCTATGCACTGATGGCAGGTGACAGAGTGCAAATCGTCTATTGGGTGAAATAAGAGTTATGGTTGATGGAGTGTCCGCAGAAGGTTTCCTCCTTGAGCGGGCCTCTGAATAATGTTTGATTTAGATTATTGACAATGAGTAAAAATAGAAAAATACAGAAAGTGCTGGTCGCGCTGATTGTCGGCACGCTGTGCTCAGCTCCGTTCTGGAGTTTCGCGCAGAACGAGAAGGGCGTGACCCGTGGCGGCGAGTCCACAAAGGCCATCGGTTCGTCCAAGGCCTACGTGAACGAGTTCGGCAAGCTTGTCTGCTGGCCGCGCGTCAATGCCAACGGCAAGCTCCTGACCTATGGCCCCATCGTCGATACCGAAGGGGCTGATGACATCACCACCACCACCGCCACCCTGAAAGGGAACATTCTCCACGACGGCTGGTGCTCCCCGATTACTGAGCAAGGTTTCGAAGTCAGCACCTCCGAGGACTTCACCACCATCGTGAAGACGGTGAAGCTGACCCCGGTTCCCACCTTCACCCCCTGCGCGACCTATCCGGCCTGCTCCTGCAACGACAACAAGTACTCCAAGGAAGTCTCCGGTCTGCAGCCTGGTGTCAAATACTACTATAGGGCATACGCGAAAAATAACTGCGGCACCGGCTACGGCGACACGCTCAACTTCACCACCGACAACGATTTTGTGGTGACGGTGACCGGCCCCGACAGCTACACGTTCTGCATCACCGGCAGCGAAAGCGCCACCTACACCGCGTCGATAGCTCCTACCATGGCAGGTGCCACCTACCAATGGTACTTGGATGGCACGAAAGTGAGCGGCGCCACCTCAGCCACCTACACTACCACCTATACGCAGGCTTCTGCCGGCAGCCATACGGTCAAGTGCGAGGTGACAGTGACGGCCCTCACCCGTGACGGGTCCAAAGCCACCACGGTGACGGTGAACAATCCGACCGTGAATTTCAGCGGCATCGGTGGCAATCTCGCCCTATGTCATGGTGCGAGCACCACGCTGACCGCTAATGCCAGCGCCTCTACGGGTGCGACCTTGAGCTACCAGTGGCAGAAGGATGGTGTCAACATCACGGATGCTACTGCGGCTACGTACACGGCCACCACAGCCGGTACATACGGCTGTGTGATTACTGCTACGCAAAGTGACTGTTCTTCCGCTCCTACCACCAAGACGGTGGTCGTGACGGAAATCATCACGGAAGTTGCGGATGCCTCGATTACACCTGACGCGTCGTCCATCTGCGCGGGCAGCAATGTCACGCTGACCGCATTCGCTTCTGTTTCTTCGGGAGCTACGATGAGCTACCAGTGGAAGAAGAACGGCACCAGCATTCCGAGTGCCACCTCGGCTACTTACGCGGCCACTGAGGCCGGTACCTACACGTGCGTGATCACCGCCACGCAAGGCACCTGCTCCGCGTCTCAGGAGTCTGCCCCCGCTACGGTGACGGTCACGACGCCTTCCGTGGGCACCATCACGTTGGCAGGCACCACCATCTGCGCCAACAGTTCGGCCACCTTGGCACCCACGATCACCGGCAGCGAAGGAACGCTCAGCTACCAGTGGACGACGACGGGCGGAACTCCCATCGTGGATGCCACCTCGGCTAACTACACCACGCCTGAACTGACGGCCACCACCACTTATACGTTGAACGTGACTGCTGTAGCAGGAAGTTGCTCCGCCACGGGCAGTGCCACCGCCACGGTCACCGTGGATGGCCCGTATGAAGCTAAGGACACCATCCAGATCTGCGACTGCCTCTTGAAGCCTGATTACAAATATACTGTTAAGGGTTATACATTCACATGGGCTGATGCAGCGGAAGTTGCCTCGACTCCCACCAAGAGCCATATCTTTACAACTGCAGCTGGTTGCGATAGCGTGGTGTATATCACCTTGGAGACCTGGTCTTCCGGTGCGGAGAAACCGACCGCTTGCGCCAATATCCTCAATGGTAGAAGTAACGAGATCGTTGATGCGTCTGGTAATCTGACGAAAGTTAAGGACTTTGACAACAACGAATACAGTGTGGTCCAAATCGGCGACCAGTGCTGGATGAAGCAGAACCTGCGCGTGAAGCACTTTGCAGACGGCACGGCTTTGGTTGGAGCCACCTCGGTGAACGAGGGCCATAAAGCGAACATTTACTACACCACGTCCAACAATATCTATAGTAAAGGACCTTGCGATGATGAACATGGAATAACAATGGCTCAGCATACGGAGAAGTACGGTCTGATGTACAACTGGTACACGGCCATGCATGCTGCTACGGACGCTTCAGGAAATGCGATTGTCCCCGATTTCGGTTTGTCTGATGTGCAGGGTATCTGTCCTGAAGGCTGGCACCTGCCCGACACCGCCGAGTGGCAGACCTTGGAGCGCTCCGCCGGCTTCTACGGCCAGCACAGCGAGACGGATCACATTTTCGTGGGCAATTCCGCTATCCAGTTGGTGACGGGCTGCGAGTGGAAAAAGTCCACCGTGGCCGGCAGTCCTGGCGACTACTCCGCTTTTGGTCGTAACGCCACTAACTTCAGCGTGCGTCCTGCCGGCTGTTTCCTCGATGTGGCGCACGATGTCGATGGCACGCACTACAATGCCGACCAGTTCGCCTATGTGGGCATCTGGGCCTTCTTCTGGAGCAGCAACCGCTATGATAAACCGGGAGCGGATATATGGGTTAAGGATGAAGCGGCTTACAACTATGACATCACCTTCGACAAGACGGGTATTGCACGCGATGTGAATGAGGATGACTACAAGATTGGCCGTTCCGTGCGCTGTGTCCGCGACAAATCTTCCCTGAAGGTGCGCATTGATGCTACGGAAGAGGCTGCCAGCGGCACTTCCTACACGGTTACCGGCAATGTCTATGACCTGGGCTCCACCACATGCGCCGAGCGCGGTGTGGTCTATGGTACGAGCCACAACCCCACCATCTCGAACACGAAGGTAACGAGTGGTAGTGGCAGCGGAACTTATACTTGTAACGTCCCCGTGACGGCCGGCACCACCTACTATGTGCGTGCATACGCCAAAGATGCCGCCAACAATATAGTATATAGCAACGAAATTGCCATCCCGATGGTTTGTCCTTCCACAACAGTGACAATTGATGGTGACCAGTATGCTACTGTGGCCATTGGAAACCAGTGCTGGACGAGACACAGTCTGCACGCCACGCACTATGCGGATGGAACGGCTATTGCAATGGGCAGCCCCGTAGCAGGCGATGTCTATTCTGAGACCACGGCTTATTACTACACGCCTTACACGAACAGAGGCACGCTTCCGAGTGACGCGGTAGGCCGTATCAATGTTTGGGGTTATCTCTACAACTGGGCCGCCGCCACGAACAACGGCACTCTCCAGGGCATCTGTCCCAATGGCTGGCATGTTCCCACGCTCACTGACTGGAACACCCTCGACAACTATGTGACGAGCCGTTATGGATGTAGCGGTGGCTCAGCCAAGGCACTCGCCTATACCAATACTTGGAGCAACTCTGAGGTCACTGAAGCGATGGCATGCGCCCCTGGGCATACTGTTTCCAGCAACAATGCCTCTGGATTCGGTGCATATCCGGTTGGCATCTATGATCCGACAAAGAATTACGTGCTGGAGACCACCCATGTCAACTTCTGGGCTTCCGATAACTATTATACCACGTTTAGCAATAAGTCAACCAATTTGGACAAAGTGAATCTGTCCACGTTGGCAAACGGAAAACAATTCGCCTTCTCCGTCCGTTGTGTGAAGGACTGAATATAGATCGTTTTTTACCTTAATTAGAAAATCCCGATGTCGTGTACGTCGGGATTTTTTTGTAGTGGCCCCTAGGATTTTTTTTTGATAATAAAAGGAAAAATAAAAAAAAGGGGGGATGTAATAATATTTTTTTTATTTTTGCAGCCCCGATTTATTGTTTTTTGCAAAGCGATTATTAAAAGAAAAGTCTAATAAAAAATAAAATAGTATGAAAAGAAAATTTACCTTGAAAAAGTGGGCTTTCCAGCTGGAAAGCCTTGAGAGAGAGGGTGTTCCGTGTGTGCGGAAGTCTTGTCTCCCGATGTTCATTCTCTTCGCTTTTGTCATGTTTCTTGGCATAGGCGGCGCTTGGGCCCAGACGGATCCTTGCGCGAAAAACTACGACGTTTGCAGTGGCGGCAGCGTGGTCCTCACGCACGACGCGAGCTGCGGCAACGGCGGCAACTATTTCTGGGCAGCCATTGAGTCCGATGGCAACTATTTCTACAATGGTGTTTATACAGCTCCGACCCTCACCTATTCAACAGGAAACTTCGGTATCAACCCCAATACTGGTGGCATCGGCGGCGGCTGGGGTGACGGCGAAAACCCTGAACACGCGGGTGCTACTGACGAAAACCGCTGCCACTATCCCGGCTCCATGACCGTGGACATCAAAAACAGCAACAGCAACGACCCGTACATTTATTTCCCCATCCCCGAAGGTGCCGACCCCAACATCTACAGATATTTCATAATCCGTTACAGGGTCAATTACAAATCCACCGCTGACGATTTGGGAAACATGGAACTGTTCTTCTTCAACGATAATCACACAGACGTTGCACACCCGAACAATAGTTACAGATTGCTGAACACACATGTCGTGACCAACGGCAACTTGGGTCAACTGTATCCAAAATGTAGCACTAATGGTTATACCGAGGTGGTAGTTGATACTTGGACCGTCAACGGCAATTGGAGAACGGGTGGCAAAATCACGGGACTCCGTCTGGACCCGATCTCCTACAACACAAACAATAACAAGCAGGTCCACATGTCCATCGACTACATAGGCCTCGTCACGATAGTTCCGCCCTCCACGGACAACACGTACACGATGGAGAATGTCACGGCGAACACGACGATGAATTCCTACCAAATCAATATGAACGGAAGCGTCCCGGTCACCCAACAAGCCAATTCCAGCACGCACATGCATAATGCGGCCGGTGTGATCTATTATGGCTGGACCTCCACGCGCTCCACGCATACTGTCCAGGTGTATGCCGCGCTGAATGCGGGTGCGATCGCCACCGGCAATGCGGAACGCTGCTACGACGATGCCACCCCGATTGCCGAAATCGAAGAGACCACGCCTGCGTCTCAGGCTACCGATGCAACGCTTAGCTACAAGTGGTATGTCTCCAAGGACGGCGGCACCCCCACGGTGATTCCCGATGCCACCTTGAATACCTTCACCCCTGACATCAACAACTACAAGACCGCCTCCGGCACATACGTGTTCACCCGCGAGGTGATCTCTTCGCTGTGCGAAGCTTCCCCCAAAACCTCCGACGGAACCTTCACCTTAGTCGTGAAACCCGAACCGGTGGTGAACCAGGTGAGCAACCAGACGTTCTATACCAACGACGGTGTCAAGACCGTGAACTTCACCTCCACTGTGGATGGAGTGGACTTTGCATGGACCAACAGCAATACGGCCATCGGCCTGGCAGCAGAAAGTACGGGCAACATCTCCTTCACGCCCACCAACAATACCCCCGACGACTTGGTCGCCAACATTTCCGTGACGCCCAAAATCGGCAACTGTCTGGGTACGCCGATGAACTTCACCATCACGGTGAAGAACAGCGTGACGATGAAAGACATCACCGACTACATGCACGACGCTTGTAGCGGCACCGACGTCATTGCCACGTTCACCTCTGAAATCGATGGGGTCTCCTACAGCTGGTCCCACACCAACACCAATGTGACGCCCGCGAGCGGCACTGTCGGCACTGACGGCGACTTCAGCCAGGCGTTCACGAACTCCACCAACGCTGCACAGACGGTGACCTTCTCTGTCACCCCGACCAAGGGCGGTGTCAGCGGCGCAGCCAAGACCTTCGAGGTTACGATCAATCCGTTGCCGACGGTGTCGATCACCGCTCCGGCCACTCTCTGTCTTGAACAAACTGCTTCATTGTCAGCCACTACGGGCATGAACACTTACGCTTGGGAGAGTGCAAGCGCGGGCGCAGGCCTGCCTGCCACGACAAACACGGCCAGCATCACGGTGACCCCGACCGCCGCTGGCGACATGACCTATAAGGTGACGGTGGTGGATGCCAACGGATGTGAAAACAACGCCAGCACCAATTTGACCGTCAACGCTGCGCCGACCATTTCAGCCACCAACGCCACCCAAAGCATCACTTATGGTGAGAGCATTGAGCCGGTGGTGATTACCAGCTCGGAATCCACGGTTGCCTTGAGCACCTTGCCTGACGGTTTGAGCTACGATGCAACCACGAAGACCATCTCCGGTGCGCCTGATTACGGTACCCATACCATCACGGCAACGGCAGACAACGCCGCAGGTTGCGGCCCTGTCTCGACGGAAATCAAGATTACGGTGGGCAAGAAGAATTTGACCGTCAGCGGCACGAAGACCAAGGTGTATGACGGCACCCCGCTGACCATCAACTACAACGAACTTACCTACGACGGGCTGATTGATGGCGATGTCTTCACCGCCGGTACGGTCACGACCGATGGCTACAAAGTGGGCACATACGTCTGCAATGCCGGTTCTTTCAATCGTGAGTTGGCCGACCTGACCGCTACGGTAAGCGGCTTCCTCCCGGCCGAGGTGACCGCAAACTACGCTGTGACATTCAACGTAACCCTTACCATCGACAAGCGCCCGTTGGAGATTACGGCCAACAGCGCCACCAAGGAGTATGACGCCACCCCGCTGAAGGACGACGGCTACACGTTCACCAACAGCACCTCTCTGGCCAGCACTGACGAAGCCACGGTGACGGTGACGGGTGAGCAACTCTGCAACGGCAGCAGCCTCAACACGGTGGGCAACGTTGTCATTACCCACACGTCTGACAACGAGGATGTAACTGATTGTTACACGATCACCAAGAAGACGGGCACGCTCACGGTCACCCCGCTGACCTGTCCCGCCAGTGTCTCATATCAAGGCTATACCTATCCGACGGTTCAGATTGGCAACCAGTGCTGGCTCGCCGAGAACCTCCGTGCCGACGGCGGTGTGGCTTACAAGGGCGACAACGACAACATGACGAAGTTCGGATACCTCTACGACTGGACTGCTGCGTTGTCTTCCAACGGCACGGTCGAAACCGATCCGTGTCTCGGCAACTATGTGCAGGGCATCTGTCCTGACGGTTGGGGTATTCCCACCGCCGCCGACTTCAACACGCTGCAGAACACCGCGAGCAGTATGAAGGATATCCGTTCCGACAATACGCAATACTGGCTTCCGAGCTACGTGGGTGACAACACCACAGGTTTTGACGAGCGTGGCGGCGGTTTCTACAACAGTGCAACCGCACGTTACGAGGAGCTGCTGACGGCTGCCTATTTTTGGACCAGCGAGTCGCTGATGGGTGCATCCTACGGCGAGGGCATGGCTCTAGCCTACGTTGATGAGTACTATTGCGACAAGTTCATCCCGAAGGTGCTGCCTCAGAACAGCAAGCTGAGCGTCCGTTGTATCCAAAAGACCGTTTCGGACATCCCGGCTACCAGCTTCAACTTGGAAGTGAGCGGCCCCGATAAGGTTACCTTCTGCGCGAGCAGCGAAACCCCAGTTACCGCCACCTATACGGCTGTCCTCACCCCTGCGGTTTCCCCCGTCACCTATCAGTGGTATGTGAACGGCAGCGCTGTCTCTGGCGCACAGTCCGCCACCTTTGTCAAGTCTTACACCAGTGCTGATGCAGGCACTGCTGTCATCAAGTGCGAGGCCACGGCCACCGGCACCACCCAGGACGGCAGCGTCAGCACCGAGGTCCTCGTGTTGGGACCCTATTCGTCCGAAATCACCCAACAGGTTTGCGACTGCCTTCTGCCTTACTCCTTCACCATCAAGGACTGGACAGTGACTTGGGCCGATGCAGCCGAAGTGGCCTCAACTCCGACGAAGAGCCACACGTTCACTACCGCCGACGGCTGCGACAGCGTGGTCAGCATCACCTTGAAGACCTGGTCCGCCTCCAGCGAGGCCCCCACGACCTGTACGGGTGTCACCTCGTACCGTAGCAATGAAACGGGTAACGGTTCCGGTCTGGAAACCGTCAGCGACGTTGACGGCAACGTCTATCATGTGGTGCAAATCGGCGACCAATGCTGGATGAAAGAGAACCTCCGCGTGAAGCACTTTGCAGACGGCACGGCTTTGGTTGGAGCCACCTCGGTGAACGAGGGCCATAAAGCGAACATTTACTACACCACGTCCAACAATATCTATAGTAAAGGACCTTGCGATGATGAACATGGAATAACAATGGCTCAGCATACGGAGAAGTACGGTCTGATGTACAACTGGTACACGGCCATGCATGCTGCTACGGACGCTTCAGGAAATGCGATTGTCCCCGATTTCGGTTTGTCTGATGTGCAGGGTATCTGTCCTGAAGGCTGGCACCTGCCCGACACCGCCGAGTGGCAGACCTTGGAGCGCTCCGCCGGCTTCTACGGCCAGCACAGCGAGACGGAGCACATTTTCGTGGGCAATTCCGCTATCCAGTTGGTGACGGGCTGCGAGTGGAAACAATCCAACGTGTCTGGCACTCCCGGTGACTACTCCGCCATGGGTCGTAACGCCACCAACTTCAGCGTCCGTCCCGCCGGCTGTTTCCTCGACGTCGCACACGATGTGGACGGCACCCATTACGATGCCGACCAGTTTGCATACGCTGGCATTTGGGCGTTCTTCTGGAGCAGCACCCGCTTTAAACACCCGGATTATCCGGATTCAGGAGCTGCCTATAACTACGATATCACATTTGACAAGGCAGGTATTGCTCGTGACGTAAACTACAGAGACTATCTGATCGGACGTTCCGTGCGCTGCATCCGTAACAACGACTAATCGACTGCACGTCCCCTTCCCGCGTCGTGTGGCGAAGCGGGAAGTCGATTGACGAATATCCCTTATAACAACTCCCGATGTCGAAAGGCATCGGGAGTTGTTTTATTTTATTCGCTTTAGTGTGCGGGTTGTCATTGGTGTTGGCTCTTTCGATTCCCGTGCTCCCTTGCGGGTGCGGGGTTCCGTTTGACCGATTGCCCTTGCCCTTGCGAGCCCGAGCTTCCGCTCAACGCTGGCGCGTCTGAGGTTCCGCCAGCTCCTGACGTCGCTGGCGGAATGACGGGTGCCGCGTTTGGACGAGGCAGGGGAAAAAGAAGGGCGGCGGAGAAAAAGTGTCTGGCAACGGTACATCCCCACCCGCCGCCCTTCTTTTCCCCTTTTTGCTCCCGCGGACAACGGACCGTCATTGCGCGCCGCCTCAGGCGGCGCGCAACCCCGAACCCGCCAGCGCAGACGCTTTTGGCGGCGCGGAATCTCTGCCTTGTCAGTGCAATCGGTTTCTTGACGCCCTATTTGTGCTGCGAGCCAATCAGCTCATCCATAACCCGTTTCACCTGCTCCGCCCATAGCGCAGGCTTTTCGCAAAAGCCGTGTTCCGTAACCAATTCTTTCCATTCCGGATTACGCTCGTTGATAAGAGCAATCTTCTTGTTCCTGGACATGTTCTTTATTTGCTTTTCGCGCTTGATGGCACTGGTGATGTAAGGGAATTCTTCAAAATACACGCAGTATTCGCAGTTGTATTTGTCGGAAAAGGAACCCTTGAAATAATGGTTCTTATGTTGTGTGACTCGTTTGACGATGTCAGAGGTGCAACCGGTGTACAGCACGGTGTGCCGTTTGTTTGTCATGATGTATGTGAATCCTGATTTCATGTTTTTTTACCGCAAAGATACAACATAAAACCGCTTCTGTCAAGGGTTTTGCGAAATTTTTTGTTGGTTGTGAATCAGTAGGTTGCAATATTTGATTTAACAATTCGGTTTTGAATAGTTAATTTTATCAATGAGGTTTTGTCGAGAAAGCGTGCCGTCATTCCGCAAGGCGCAAGCGAATACACTTGCGAGGACGAGGTTCCGCGAAACGCTATTATAATCACTTGCGAGGACGAGGTTCCGCAAGGCGCAAGCGCCTTGCGGAATGACGGTGGCGGGGTGCGTTGATAAAAAGTTAAAAAAAAAGGGGCGAAATAAACAATTTTTTTGTACTTTTGCCCCCTTTATAGTAAGGTATAATTTTTATTGAAAATAGTAAAAAATACACAATATGAACCAGAAATCTACTTTTGCAGAAACGGAAAACAGAATGGGAACAAACGGACGGCAGGCGACCCCCTCGCGGCCCCGCACCCGCTCCGCACGCCTCTCCTGCGCACTCCTCCTCGCCCTAGTGATGATCGTCGGGGTAGGAAAAGGATGGGCGCAGTGCGCGCCGGATGGCACGGTGGGAACGGATAAAAACTACCCCGAATACTGTGGACAAAATAGCGGGGATTTTACCCATACAAGCGCAGATCCTAGTTGGAAAGTCCTCTGGGATGAGCATCGTCCGCCGGTGGCTTATTCGGCAGATTTCAAGTACAACAACTTTTCAACTACAGGTTATTCATTGTATCATTTGGAATTGATAAACCAGAATGATGCGGTGGTGAACGATAATGTTGCTGTATTTAAGACTACAGGGAATGATTCGCATATTGGAATGTATAACTTGGGAAATTTTAATGCTTCTGTTTACCATTATTTTGTTATCAGATTTGCCATTACTGCTGGTGCTGGCACTAATATCATGCAAATTTATTTTACGACAGCTGCTGCTGGAACAAATGACCTGGCAACTCGAGAACTTAGAATTGATATCTCTAACGCAGGTACAGGTGGGCATACGATAGTTATTGACGCGTCGAAGCACCCGAATTGGAATGGTACTATTACAGGATGGAGATTTGATCCAGCCAATGAAAGCGCTAATCCAATTATAATTGACTATATTGCTCTTACAAGTGTTCCAGTAAATAATTGTGAACTTTCTTACAGCGGTGTTCAAACAAACGGGTCGTCGTCAAAATGGGTCACATACACAGTGACCTCAGGCGTGGGAACGGATGGTAATGATGCTTACTATCACACCACCCATCCGGCCTCATCTTCCCATCCGATTTGGTATTCCGATCGTCTTAAGGGCGGTTGGTCTTGCAACACCTCCAGCATCAAGCACGTTTTATGCGGGTTTAACGCTGGATCTATTACCGGAGGTAGTTCCACTGTCTGCTACGAAAGCGAGGGTCAGTTGACGATCGACGGAACTGCTGTTCCCAATGCTGAATATAAGTGGTGCTACAATGGTTCAGATATTCCAAACTCCAACGTACAATCGTTATCATTCAACGTTTCCAATTTTAGTTCGACACAGGGCAATCACACATTCACTCGCTTGGTGAAAAACACGGGAACCACCCCGGCGACATGGGTGCAGTCCACCGGCCAATATACCCTCACGGTCCTGCCGCAGCTGTCGGTGAATCAGAGTTTATTGTCACAGGCCATAACCTACGGACAGAGTGTTGACATCAATGTGGAAACCAGTCCGTATGGCCAAGTCAGTACCAGCGGATTGCCTAATGGAGTGAGTTACAAGACCAGTAATGGTCATATCACCGGTACCCCGACTGCTGCGGGTACCTACAACTACACCGTGTCGGTTACCGACGCGGGCAATTGCGGTCCGGCAACGGCGTCGGGAACGATAACGGTGGACAAGGCCACGGCGAAGGTCACTGCGGCGAACAAGAGCAAGACGTACGGCAATGCGGACCCGACATTCACGGCTTCGGTTTCGGGCTTGGTGAACGGCGATGCGGCGAGTGTCATCAGCTACTCAATCAGCCGTGCGTCGGGTGAGAATGTCGGTACCTATGCCATCACCCCGAGCGGTAACGCCACGCAGGGCAACTACAACGTGACCTACGTCCCCGCCACGCTGACCATTAGCAAGCGGGATCTGACCATCACGGCAAAACCACAGACTTACACGTACAACGGCTCGGCGCAGGGTGAGAACAATCAGACCTACACCGGCAGCAGCATTTCGAGCAAGGTGACGGTGAGTGGTCTGAAGAGCGGCGACAACTTGACAAGCATTAAGCTGAACGGTCAGGGAACAAACGCAGGAACGTACAATATCACACCGAGTACAGCGGTGATTGGCAATTCCACCACCACAGGCAACTACAATATCACCTATGCGAACGGCACGCTGACTATCAATAAGCGTCCCATTACCTTGACCTCTGGTAATGCCAACAAGGAGTACGACGGCACGCCGCTGACCAACGGCACCGTGAACGTCACTTCCGGCAGCTTCGTGAATGGTGAGGGCGCGACCTACAACGTGACGGGTTCGCAGACTTTAGTGGGCAGCAGCCAGAACACGTTCACTTACAATTTGAATAGCGGCACTCTTGCGAAAAACTACGAAATCACACGCTCGTATGGTACGCTGACGGTGACCAACCGCACCAACAAGTATGAGATTACGGTGGTGTCCAATAGCGCCACACACAATTATGACGGTACTGCGAAATCGGTTTCCGGTTTCCAGACGCTGAGCTTCACGGTGAACGGACATCAATACACCGTCAGCGGACTGTCGGCCAGCGTGAATGGAACCATCGCAAACACTTACACCAACACGATCACGGGCACGGCCGTGGTGAAGGATGCCAGCAACAACAACGTGACGGCTCAGTTCATCGTGCACAAGACTAACGGCACGCTGACCATCAACAAGGCTTCCATCACCATCAAAGCCAACGATGCTTCGAAGGTTTACGGCACGGCAGACCCCAGCAGTTTCACCGCCACGGTGCAGAACAAGCCTACGAACGGAGTTACCCCTACCTATACGGTGACGCGTCCGGATGCCGGCACGACGACGGGCGAGAATGTCGGTTCCCACACCCTCACGGTGACGGCAAACGCTACCGATAACCCGAACTATACCATTAACACTGAGAGCGGCACGTTCACGATTACGAAAGCCACCATCAACCTGACCTGTCCGAGCGGCGCCCAGTTGACGAAAGTCTATGACGGCAGCGCGTTGGCTCCGGCGGCGACGGCCACGGGCGTTGTCAGCAGTGACAATATTACTATAGAATATAGTACAGACAACGGTCAGCACTGGAGCACCACGGTGGCGAGCATCACGCAAGTGGGCACGCGGGCGGTGCAGGTGCGCGCCACGCACGCGAACTACAACACCGCGACCTGCAACTACACGCTGGAAATCACGCAACCGAACGTGATCATCACGGGCACGCTGCCCGCCCTGACGGTGACGGGCTGTACGGCGGCCGACGCACCGGCCTACACGACGGTGGAGGCGTTGGAGGCGGCCCTGCAAGGCACGGGCGCGGGTATCACGAACTACTGCGGTACCCTTTCCGTGAGCCACACCGACGGCACGCCGACCGGCACCTGCGCGAAGACGTTCACGAGAACCTACACGGTGTCGAACGGCTGCACCGGCAGCGAGCCGGCGACGGTGGAGCAGATGATCACGTTGAATATGCCGGACTTCGCCATCACGCCGAACACTGGCGGCACAACGGTGGCTTGCTCCTCGCAGGTCGTTGCCCCGACGCTGCCGACAGTGACGGACGCCTGTGGCAACACCTTGGCCGGCGTGCTAAAATCGGGCTACCCGACGGCGATGCCCCAATGCGCGGGCACGGTGACGTACGTCTATACGTTCACCGACTGCGCGGGTCACAGCCACGATTGGACGTACACGTATAACATCTCCGCTCCCACGCTGACCTTCACGAACGACGGCACGCTGGTGAACATCGAGAACGTGGACGCCTGCTATTCCACAGCCAACGCCTCCCACCTGAGAACGGATAATCAAGTGCAGCACATGTACACGTCCAACTGCGGCCGGACCATCACGGTGTCACACGAGGATGCGCAAACCAAGACTGACAATTGCGACTGGAAGATCACGCGCACGTTCACCATCACAGACGGATGCAATACGGAGACGAAGATGCAGTATGTGAGCGGCGGCGACCTCAGCGCACCCGACTTTAAGGTTCCTGCGGACAAGGCGGTTTGTCGTAACAGTGTCGACACCTACGATGATGTCGTCCTTCCCTCTCTGACGGGCGAGCCGACAGAACTGTGGGACATCTGCACGGCGGTGAACGCTCTTGCAGTCAGCCATTCCGACAACGCGGTGCCCAATGCTGATGGTACGGTGACTATCACCCGTGCCTGGACGGTAACGGACGCTTGCGAGAAATCTACCACGAAGAACCAAATCATTACGGTGAAGCCCAAAGTGACACTCTCTGTTTCACCTGATGCAACCCAGAATATCACTTTCGGTGATGCCATTAATTCGTTAACAGTTACAAATACTGCATCTGATTTATCTTTGTCATTAACCTATAATGGTGCCACCAAAGACTTCGCGGATGCTGGCCTGACGTATGATCCAAGTGCCAAAACTGTTTCAGGAACTCCAAACGCTGCCGGCACGTATGTCATTACGGCTACTGCAAATAGTTTAGCTGCGTTTAATTGCGGGACTGAAACAAAGACTATTACTATTAATGTGGCTAAGCGCGAGCTGACGATCACGGCTCTGCCTCAGACGTACACGTACAACGGCGGTGCTCAGGGCGAGGACAACGCGACCTACACGAGTGCCGCAGACATCGCGGCCAAGGTTACGGTTAGCGGCCTTCAGGGCAACGACGCGTTGACGAGCGTCAAGTTGAATGGCCAGGAGACGAACGTGGGCGAGTACACAGGCAAGATTGTCGCGAGCGGAGCCGCCGTCGGCACAGCCACGGACAACTACAATATTTCCTACGTTGCGGGCAAGCTGACGATCGACCCGCTGGCGGTGACGGTGAACATCACGGGCAACCACGACACGGAGACGTACGACGCGACCGAGCACACGGTGGAGGGCTACACGGCCACGGCCACGAGCGACCTGTACAAGGTGGACGGTGCGACGCCCGACTTCGGTCTGAAGACAGGCGCGACGGCCGTCGCGAAGCGCACGGATGTAGGCACGACCAACATGGGCCTGACCACGACGATGTTCGAGAACCGTAACGACAATTTCACGGTGACGTTCGCCATCGCGGCGGATGGCTACATGACGATCGAGAAAGCGGCCATCACCATCAAGGCCGACAACAAGACGAAAGTGTATGACAACGACGCGACCACCGATCCCGCTTTGACGGCCACGGTGACGGGCGTTCCGACAAGCGGTGTCGCCCCGGTGTACAGCCTGAGCCGCGCTGAGGGTCAGGACGTGGGCGAGTACGCGATCACGGTGACGGCGGAAGCTGCGTCGAACCCGAACTACACGGTGACGGTTCAGCCCGGCACGTTCAGCATCACGCCTGCGGCCATCACCATCAAGGCCGACAACAAGACGAAAGTGTATGACAACGACGCGA
>CAMVBK010000031.1:0-38025 GCA_947165685.1 uncultured Bacteroidales bacterium
TCGCATGAAAAAGAGGATGTGCCAAAACGTGACTTTTGACACACCCTCTTTTTTTATTGTCATTTTTGATTATTTCTGCATCGTAGTCGGGTGCATATCGACGCGGGTGTAGATTTCGGGTTTGAAGTACTTCTTCATGAATTCGACCATCTCCTTTTTGGTGACGGAGTTGACGATATTGTCATATTCGGAGGGCGCAATAATTGGCTCGTCTTGGGTGACCTTGCCGCTGATGTAGCTCATCCAGAAATTGTTGGTCTGAATGTTCTTGGCACGGGTGCTCAGCATCTGTTTCTTGACGAGTTCCATGGTCTTTTTGTCGGGACCTTTCTTCTTGAAGTCGTTGAGGATTTTGAGGCTGGCGGCGGCGAGTTTGTCGGTCTTCACGGGGTCGCAGCCCAGGAGAATCATGAGGGTCAGTTCCGGACGCGGGAGTTTGCTGGCGCCCATTTGGACCATCGGGGAATAGACGTCACCCATCTTTTCACGCACGATGCGCACGAACTGGATGTCGAGGGCTTCGCCGATCATGCTGGCGATGATGGAGTTACGGTAGTTCCAATCGATGGGGTTGCTAATCATCATGCCCATCCAGCCTTGCTCTTCGGTGCCGGCATAGACGGTTTGCGAGGTGGCTGCCTCCGGACGCGGTTTCAACACGCTGAGGTTGTAGTTTTCTTTCTTGTTGGGGTTGGTCTTCATGGAACCGAGGTAGAGTTCCACGAATTCTTTCATCTGTTTTTCATCGTAGTTGCCCACGAAGAAGAAGTCGAAGTCGGCGGGGTTGGCGAAACGTTCCTTGTAGATTTGCACGGCGCGGTCGAAATTCACCTGTTTCAGATACTCGTCGTCGAAGGAGAACATTTGCTTCATGTAAGGATCGTTGTTATAGGCAGCTTCGAGCAGTTTGCCCAAGAACTTGTACATGGGCTGGGCGGTGATCATCTTGATGCCCTCGCGGGTCTCGTCCATCACCAGTTCGAAGGCGTTGGGGTCGATGCGGGGGTTGGTGAAGAAGGCGTTGAGGTACTGGAAGAAGAATTCCAGGTCTTTCGGGGAGGAGGAGCCGTCGAAGCTTTCCGACAGAAGGTTGATAGCCGGGGAGACACCGGCGTTTTTGCCTTTCATCTTCTTCATCAGGGAGTTGTAGTCCAGTTCGGCGATACCGCCGCGGTCGATGATGTCGGCGGCGAAGTTGGCGGAAGCGAGGTCTTTCACAGAATAGAGGGTTTTGCCGCCCTTACTGCTGGCGGAGAACAGGATTTCGTCGTTCTTATAGTCGGTTTTCTTCAGATAGACGGTGATGCCGTTGGAGAGGGTCCATTTCTCGGCGCCCACAGCCTCGATTTTTTCCACAGAGGTGATCTTGCCGGGTTTCAGGGTCTCTTTTTCGAGAATTTCCTGGTCCTTGTAGGTGTCCACGTAAGGTGTGACATTAGCTAACGATTTGTCTTTCAAGATGGAGAGGATTTCCTCTTTGGTGGGGACGGTGACGCCTTCCTTGTCGGGGGCGGTGACGATAGCCACCATGTTGTCTTCCGTAACCCAGTTCTTGGCTAAGGCGTTGATTTCTTCGAGGGTGATGCCTTCAACCAGCTTCTTTGCGTAGTTGTTCTCGCGTTTGGCACCCGGGATGGGGTCTTGGCGGAGGAAGTTGTTGATATATTCGGAAGCGAAGCGAGCGGATTCAGTTTTGTCAACTTCCTTGGCGGCTTTCTCGTATCTTTCCAACAGCTCCTCTTTGGCGCGGTCGAGCTCAGTCTGCAGGAAACCGTATTTCATCACGCGGTAGTCCTCCTGCATGAGCACGCGAAGAGCGTCAGAAATATGGTTTTCCTTGGCAGTGGCTTCCATGGCATAGGCATCGGTGTTGCCGATGAAGTCGCCATAGCCGCCGCCAGCACCCAAGAACGGGCATTTCGGATCCTGGGTCATTTCTGAGAAGCGGGCATCCAGCATGGTGTTGTAGAGGTTGATGCAGAGTTGCTTGCGGAAGTCGCCGATGGTCTTCATCGCGGTATGTTTGTGTTTGCGGATGAGCATCACCGAGTTGCCGGTGGCTTCCTTGTCGGTGCAGACGGCCACGAGCGGCTCCTTGTTGGCGCCGATGCCGTAGATCTCTTTCTTGCGGGGGTTCTGCTTGGCAGGAATGTTGCCGAACATCGTCTTGATCTTGGCTTCCACAGCTTTCACATCGATGTCGCCCACCACGATTACGGCCTGTAAATCCGGGCGGTACCAATCTTTGTAGAAATCTTTGATAACTTGGTAGTCAAAGGTTTGCAGAATGTTGAGCTTGCCGATGGGCATACGGTCGGCATAGCGGGAGTCTTTCATAAGGACGGGCCAGTACTCTTTGCGCATACGGTCGTCGGCGCCGAGTCCGAGGCGGTATTCTTCGATGATGACACCGCGTTCCTCGTCGATCTCCTTGTGGTCATAGAGCAGGCCGGCAGCCCAGCCTCTCAGAATCTTGAGACCGAGGTCGATGTTGTTAGGGTCGTCGAGCGGCATGGGGATCATATAGACCGTCTCGTCGAAGCTGGTGTAGGCGTTGAGGTCGGCGCCGAACACCACGCCCTTGCTGCGCAGGTGGTCAACCACGCTGTTGCTCGGGAAACCTTCGATGCCGTTGAAGGCCATGTGCTCGGTGAAGTGTGCCAAGCCCTGCTGGTTGTCGTTTTCCTGGTTGGAACCGGCGTTCACCGCGAGACGGAACTCCACGCGGTCCTTCGGATAGGTGTTGCGACGAATGTAATAGGTCATGCCGTTGTCGAGCTTGCCAATCGTCACGTTCGGATCCGCTTTGATGGGATCGTTCAGATTCAGGTCGCCTTTCTGCGCGAATACGGTCACTGCGCAGAAAAAGACCATCATTGTCACAAAAAATTTCTTCATAAACGTTATTATTTTTAATTATTGAACAATTTTGCCATTTTGAAAAAAACAAATTTACGCTAATTTAATTCGGCGGCAAAAATACGAAAAAAACGGGGAGTTCACTTCGTTTTATTTATTATCTTTGCTGCCGTTTTAATTACTGAGTTATGTTGAAATATTTTGACCACGTACCTTATTCCGTAACCATCTGTGACAAAGATGGTAAGATATTGGAAATGAACGAGACTGCCGAGCGTGTGCTCAGTCATGGCAAGCACATCATCGGCCAAAACCTGTTGGACTGCCATCCTGAGCCGGCTCGCACGAAGCTGATGGAAATGCTGAAAAACCACAACCTCAACGCCTATACCATCGAAAAAAACGGCGTGAAGAAGCTGGTTTACCAGTCGCCGTGGTTCGAGGATGGTGAATTTGCCGGCTACATCGAGCTCTCTATGGAGTTGCCGGAGGAGATGCCGCATTTTGTGCGGCAGCCGAAGAACTAAGGTGACTTCATTTGTTGTAGTGTAGTTTTTTGTTCTTTTTCTGCGTTTATAGTCATAAAGCAATAAAAACATCAGAGTATGAGAAACATTATTACCACGGCGGCATTCTGCCTTGTGTTTGCTTTTGGCGCTTTCGCCCAAAACTATTCCACCGTCCAGATCACACCCGTAAACGGTGTGTTGACGGTCAATGGGATTGCTCAAATCACCATCCCGAATTACGATCCCAGCGAGGTTCAGTTGGAGCCCATGTCGGGATCTGTTGCGGTGCCCGGCTCCGACCAGATGTACACGGTGCAGGAATTCGCCTCCTTGGACGAAGTGTGGAACGCGTGCCATTCTTCTGCGGTCTGGTCATCCAACATGGTCACGCTGGATACCTATTCCGGGCAAGGCATGAATGTCGGATATGCCGCTCTGAAATTTGCCGGCACCCCGAACACCTACGGCTACGCCAAGTTCGACAAAACCGTATCTGGTGGCTGGACAGAGTTCGGCTATTTCACGTCGGGTTCCGACGTTGCAGAATGGACCAACACCATTTCCGTTTATCCGAATCCGGTGACGGAAACCCTCAGCATCCGCAATGCCGAAGGGTCACGGGTTGCCATTTATAACGCGAACGGGCAGATCGTGAAGCTAATCGAAAAAGCGGAACCCAATGCCACGGTGAACGTTACGTCCTTATCTGTCGGTGTCTATTACGTACAAATCACCCAAGACAATCGGGTGAACACGGTGAAGTTCGTCAAGCAGTAATCGATATTTGCCCAGGAGCGGCAGCATCCTTGCTGCTTATGAGAAGCCGTTAGGTCGTCAAGAATGGCGACCTAACGTTTTATTTGCTATTTTTGCGCTCCGAAATATCATTTGGCTATGTACTCTAAACAAACCCCAGATAACGGCAGCCTCACCTACGGCATGCGTCCCGTGATGGAGGCCATCGAAAGCGGCAAGACCATCGACAAAGTCCTGTTCCAGAAAGGCTTGCAGGGCGAATTGTTCAAGCAGCTCTTCTACGAGGTGCGGCAGCGGAAGATTCCGTTCCAGTATGTGCCGCAGGAGAAGCTGAACCGTCTTACGCGGCAGAATCACCAAGGGGTGGTTGCTTTCCTGTCGGCCATCGAATACTGCGACATCTACAACATCGTGCCGTCGATTTTCGAGGAGGGCCGCGTGCCGTTCCTGCTGCTGCTCGACAAGATCACGGACGTGCGCAACGTGGGCGCCATCGCCCGCTCGGCCGAGTGCGCGGGCGTCGATGCCATCATCCTGCCGCTCAACGGCGGCGCACAGCTCAACGAGGATGCCGTGAAAAGCTCCGCCGGCGCCCTCCACAAGGTGCCCGTCTGCCGGCACTCCAACCTCGTGGAGGTGATCCAGTACCTGAAAGACAGCGGCATCGAGGTCATCGGCGTGACCGAGAAGGCCAACCACGCGCACTACAACAAGGATTTCACCGGACCCGTCTGCCTCATCATGGGCAACGAGTACGAGGGCATCGCGTGGGACTACCTCAAGCACTGCAACGACACGGTCACCATCCCGATGGTCGGCACGATTCGTTCGCTCAACGTCTCTGTGGCCACCGGTATCGCCCTGTTCGAAGTTGTCAAACAACGTAATCCTGTGAAAGAATGAAGATTGGCGTACTTTCCGACTCCCACGGCTATCTCCATCCCGATGCATTCGAATTTTTCAAGGGATGCGACGAGATCTGGCACGCCGGCGACATTATGGACGACTTCATCCTCGACGAGTTGCGTGCCATTGCCCCGACCGTTCGGGCGGTCTATGGCAACTGCGATGACTGGGACATCCGTCGCGAAATTAATGAGTATGAGGTTTTTACCTGCGAGAAGCATAAAGTGGCGTTGATGCACATTGTGGGCTCGCCCGGCCGCTATCAGCCGAAAGCGCTGCAGATTATCCGCGAGGAGAAACCCACTATTTTTGTGGCGGGGCATTCGCACATTCTGAAAATCATGTACGATAAATACCATAACTTGCTGTTTATCAATCCCGGTGCGGCGGGAAAATACGGAATCCACACTCGTTTGACCATGTTGCGTTTCGAGATTGAGGGCGAGGAAATCAAGAACATGGAAATCTACGACATTCCTAAGCAGCCCATTGTAAAATGAACGGGAAAGAGCCTATAATCACTGTATTGGGTCCAACGGCCACGGGCAAGACCGGCGTGGCGGTGCGCATCGCGGCCGAGTTGGGCGGCGAGGTTGTGAGCGCAGACTCCCGCCAGGTGTTCCGCCGTATGGACATCGGTTCGGGTAAGGATTTGTCTGAGTATCAATATAATGGAGCCCCCATCCCGTATCATCTCATTGATATTGAAGAGCCCGGGGTGGAATACAACGTGTTCCGTTACCAGCAGGCGGCCTACGAGGCGATGGCGGGCATCCGTTCCCGAGGGCATCGCATCGTGCTGTGCGGCGGCAGCGGCATGTACGTGGAGGCGGTGCTGCGCGGCTATAGGCTTTTCCCAGTGCCCGAAAACCCCGAATTGCGAAACGAGTTGGCGACTCGAACCGACGAGGAGCTTGCGGAGATGCTGGCGGCTTACAAGTCGCTGCATAATGACACCGACACCTCGGAACGTCCGCGGCTGATCCGTGCCATCGAGATTGAGGACTATTACGCGAAACATCCCGAGCTGAGCGAGCGGGTGCGTCCGTTGGATTCCGCGATTATCGGACTGCGTGGCGAGCGCGACCATATTCGGGAGCGTATCACGCGGCGGTTGCAGGCCCGCTTGAAGGAAGGAATGGTCGATGAGGTGAGGGCGTTGTTGGACGAAGGTATTCCGCCTGAGCGGTTGATTCGCTATGGTTTAGAGTATAAGTTTGTGACCCAGTATCTTACGGGTGAATTGCACTATGGCGACATGGTGACGTTGCTCAACACGGCCATCCATCAGTTCTCGAAGCGGCAGATGACATGGTTCCGACGCATGGAGCGCATGGGGTTCAATATCCACTGGGTGGATGCCGATCTGCCCGAGGAGGAAAAGTTTGGGTTGATTTACAGGTATTTGCGAGATGAAGGCATTGAGGGTACGCCAAGATGACCTTATTTCCTCAGAATCCTACTCCATGAGCGGCTCATTCGCGAAAAATCGTACTTTTGCCGCTTCAATTTGAAAAAAGAATATGAGCTTCAAACGTTACAACATAGAAAATCTGGAAATCATCTCCGCAGGGGCGGAGGGAAAAGCGGTTGGCAAGGTCGATGGACTGACGGTCTTCGTGCCGTACGCGGTGCCCGGCGACATCGTCGATGTGGAAGTCTATAAACGCAAGCGTGGCTACGCGGAGTGCAACCTCTTAGCCATCAAGCAGCCGTCGCCCGACCGGGTGGTGCCGCCGTGCGGACACTTCGGCCACTGCGGCGGGTGCAAATGGCAGATGCTGACGTACGAGAAACAGCTGGAATTCAAGCAGAAACAGGTGGAGGACAACTTTAAGCACCTCGGCAAGTTCGAGTTCCCGCCGCTGATGCCTATCATTGGTTCGGAGAAAATCTACTACTACCGCAACAAGCTGGAATACACCTTCTCCACGATGCCATGGTTGACATACGAGGAGATGAAGCGGCAGGAGCAGGGCGAGTTCTTCGAAAACCGTTGCCTCGGGTTCCATGTGCCCGGCATGTTCGACAAAATCCTCGACATCAAGCACTGCTGGCTGCAGGCGGCTCCGAGCAACGATATCCGGCTCTTCTGCAAGCAGTACGCCATCGAGCACAACCTTGACTTTTACGACCCGCGCCAGCAAGTGGGGTTGCTTCGGAACATCATCATTCGCACCGCCTCCACCGGTGACCTCATGGTGGTGCTCATCGTCACCAAATACAATCAGGAGGTGAAGGATATGCTGGCCGCCCTCATGGAGCGGTTCCCCGAAATCACTTCGTTGACGTTCGTCATCAATACCAAACTCAACGATGCCATCTTCGACCTGCCGTTCCACCTCTATGCTGGACAGGACTACATCACCGAGAAGATGGAGAACTTGCAGTTCAAGGTCGGACCGAAATCCTTCTACCAGACCAACAGCGAACAGGCCTACAACCTCTACAAGGTGGTGCGCGAATTTGCTGACATACAGAAAGATGAAGTCGTTTATGACCTCTTCACCGGCACTGGCACTATCGCCAATTTTGTGGCGCACCAGGCCAAGCGGGTGGTCGGCATCGAGTACGTGGATACTGCCGTGGAGGACGCGAAAATCAACTCTGCGCAGAACCACATCACGAACACGGAGTTCGTGGTGGGCGACATGGCGAAGATCTTTACCGACCAGTTCATCGCGCAGCACGGGAAACCGGATGTCATCATCTCCGACCCGCCGCGCGCCGGCATGCACCCGAACGTCATCGAGCAGTTGCTGAAGTTAGAGGTGCCGCGCATCGTCTATGTGAGCTGCAACCCGGCCACGCAGGCCCGCGACCTCACCTTGCTCGACCCGAAGTACCGCGTGGAAAAGGTGCAGCCCGTCGATATGTTCCCGCACACGCAGCACGTGGAGAACGTGGTGCTGCTGAAGCTGCGGTAGAGACGACAATCTTTTGGGTTGTCTCCAGTTGTCCCTGTTGTCTTCTTTTCTTGACGACAACTGGGACAACTTAGGACAACTATTTTCGTCACCACTTTTGGATGACACTGCCATCCATACCCATGATGTTCTCTTCTTCCTTGTCAAAAAGATACCGTTCAATAATAGCAAACTTGGGTGCGAAATTCACCAAGATGCCGCAAGGTTTCTTCAGCAGTCGCATGTAGTTGAACAATTGCGCCCGATGAACCGAAATCAACTCCGACACCGCTTTGCACTCGACTATTATTTCGTTCTTGCACAAAAAGTCTATACGGAAGCTCGTTGACATCGGTCGCCCGTGATATTTGGGACAAAAGGACAGTTCCCGCAGAAAAGGGATTCCTTCCTCTGTCAATTCCATTTGGAAGCCTTCTTGATAACAGGATTCATTCAATCCTGGACCCAATTCGCCGTGAACTTCATGTATCGCGCCCACTACATCATACATGTGGGATCTCATTTTGCTAATACTAATCATATTTTTTGTTTTGATGATTAAAAATTATTCTGCAAATATACTACATCGAAAAGCGTTTGTCAAGGGTTTTGTGAAAAAAATTGACACTTGGAAATCAATAAGATATGCAATTTTCTTAACTATTCAAAGACGATTAGTTAATTTTGAAAGGCTGGATTTCGCAGGATTTTCACATTCGTGGTGCAAAACAGAGCGGGAACTTCTATTTGCATTGTCATAGTTGTCCTCATCAAAACAATTTCACAAAACGAATAAGAAGCAATACAGTCTCGCATGTGAAAAATGCGTATTTTTGCGGCAAAAATGATAGTGAAAAAGAAACTTCTAATATTATTGTCCTTTCTTGGGTTCGTTTTCAGCGCATCTGCGCAGTATCTCAATGCAACCAACACTGACACCAATCGCGCCGGTTTCCTGCTTCGTACCACACTTTACCGTCCTGGCGACCACAACTCGAAGAACTACCGAATTCCGGCCATCGTCACGGCGGGCGACGGCTCGTTGGTGATGGCCTCCGACAAGCGCAAATACAACGACCGCGACCTCCCGGAAGACATTGACATCCTCGTGAACCGCAGTACCGACGGTGGGCACACATGGAGCGAGCCGCTGACCTTGGCGGAAGGTACAGGCATAGGCCACGGCTTCGGCGACTGCGCCTTGGTGCGCACGAACGAGAAGGGCGGACTCATTGCCGTCTTCGTGGGCGGTGTGGGCTTTTGGCAGTCGCGGCCCGACAATCCGCTGCGGACCTACCTCTGCCGCAGTTGCGACAACGGCCGCACATGGAGTAAGCCGAGGGACATCACCTACTTCATCCTCGGTCCCGACTGCGTGATCCCGGGACACCGTAGCTGGTGGTCGTCGTTTTTCGCGTCTGGCGCCGGCCTGCGCACTTCCACGGGGCGACTGATGTTCGTGGCCGCCGTGCGCGAGGACTCCCTCTGGACAGCCTGCAACTACGTCTTCTACTCCGACGACGACGGCGAGACCTGGCAATGTTCAGGGAAGGCTTCCCCGAAAGGCGACGAGGCCAAAATAGTGGAGCTCTCCGATGGGCGCATCCTGATGAGCATCCGCGCGGAGGGGCATCGGCTCTACAACCTCTCCGAGGACGGCGGGGTCACGTGGCGCGATACCACCGCCGTATGGCCCGAACTGGAAGCACCCGCCTGCAACGGCGACATCATCCGCTGCACCGCCCCCGACGGGAGGACCCTGCTGCTGCACTCGCTGCCCTATGGCAAAGAGCGAAAAGACGTCACCGTCTTTGTCAGCTTCGACGAGGGGAAGACCTGGCCGCTGCACCGCACCATCGTCCCCTACTCTTCGGCCTACTCCTCATTGTGCCAGCTCCCCGACGGCACTATCGGCCTTTATGTGGAGGAAGACGCCGGCAACGGTGTGGACTACTCCATGGTGTTTTACAACTTCAGCATCGGGTGGTTGCTGGGCACGACGAACGAGTGAGTTTTTTCCTTTTTTTCAAAGGTAACTGGGGACAACTTGGGACAATATTTCAAAGTTGGTCCTTAACGTCGTTTCACCAAACGAATAGTGTCCAAATTTTCTGTCGGGATCGTATCGATTGTCTCTAACGAATGAAGCCCACCGACCGTGACAAGAATGGTATCCGAAGCCGAATCTTTCAAAGGAATCTCGATTATAGGCATCCCTTTTTTCCCATAGTGTATGGGACCCTCAATATAGTATGCGTCATCGCTACTCCAGACCAAATTGTGATAAAAACGGCGTGACATATCATCGCACGAACAATTAATCACAACGTATTTTCGGTCTGACTTGATATATTTCGGGAAATCAAAGAAACGCGATTTGTCTATATACAACATATATTGTCCGATGGCCTCCTCAAAGCGAATCATGGTCGTATCATTCACAGATACTTCCGTTGGTATCACATCATATTCCGCATAGAAAACGCCTTTCTTTTTAGTTTTGTCAACACTTTGAAAGGGTACGTGAGCAGTTACAAATGAATCCAAAATATTCCGATAAACACCCGCTGCCGCCAACAACATCAAAGGGACAACGATGACCAAAAACATCCTTTTCAACCGCTTGTAATTTTTCGAGGAGGCGATCTCAACAAAAGCGGTGAGGGCGAAAACACATACTGTTATGCCAAAAAGAATAAGATACAGCAATCCAGCCTGAGCAGGATCCAAAAAATTATGGTTTTTCACACCCACAACCCTGGGCAGCAACCACAAAAGAAACAGCAGCAACCACCAGCCGACAGCTATCTTCTTGTAATGTCGCTCAAAAAAATTCATAACCTCAACATTTTGGGTCGCAAAAATACAAAAAAGTTGTCATGGTTGTCACAGTTGACTTCCTTGCTGACGACAACTGGGACAACGGAGGACAACTTTTTTCCTGTCTGTCTTCTTTATCGCTTCAGTAAACAGATGGAATATCAAACAATGCATCACATATACATATTTTGTATTTTTGCGGAAGAATAATTACAAGGTAATGATGCTTCATAGATTATGAAGAAATTTCTTTTAAAAGTCTATTGCTGGTATGATTATTTTTGCCAGCACACGCTGTCTCATTGGGATGTCTTTTTAGCAATAGGACACACCCTAATATCTTTTTTCATTATCATATTGCTATGCGTATGCTTTGTTTTGAAGCCCAGCAGAGTGGTTTTTTATGATCTTTATCTTGGAAAGGTTCTTTTCATAGCTTATCTGTTGCTTGTGTGGATATTTCCGATACTCACCAGCATTATTATGGCCATAGAAATCCCGTATAAAAAATTAATCAGAACGAAAGATTTCAGATTAATGGACAACAAAATACGAAACACTTGGAATAAAAGACGTTTTTCATGGTTATTAATTAGACTTATGACATTTTTATTGCCCTATTTGTTGCTTATTGCTTTAATAGCATTATTTGAATTAGTAGTGAACGTTTAATGGTGCAAACAAACCCTTTATTCAATGAAAAATAAACTTCTCATATTATTATCCGCTTTAATGTCCGTTTTTAGCGCAACGGCCCAGTGCCCCATCGACGGGTTGGCACATCGTATCCTCGGGAATATGGATACCTGCTTTGTGTTTGTCTATCAGCCCGATACGGTGGACTATTTCTTGATCGAACCTGATCCGGGTAACCGAGACCCGTTTTCTGGCAAAATCCGCATCACTGGCAACAACGACAACTCGTTGGCGGTGGGGCTGAACCACTACCTCAAGCACATCGCGGGCGTACACGTCTCATGGCTGCTATGCGAACCCGTGGAGCTGCCTGTCGAGTTCCCGATCCCCCTCGAAACCATCCGCAAGGAGGCCCTTGTGCGCGACCGGTTCTTCCTGAACTACTGCACCTACGGCTACACGATGCCGTGGTGGAAGTGGCCGCAGTGGGAACGGTTCATCGACTGGATGGCGCTGAACGGCATCAACATGCCGCTCGCCATCACCGGGCAGGAGGCCGTCTGGTACGAGGTGTGGAAGGAGTTCGGGATGACCGATGAGGAGATTCGCAGCTATTTCTCCGGGCCCGCGCATCTGCCGTGGCACCGCATGGCCAATCTCGACGGCTTCGGCGGTCCGCTGCCGATGTCGTGGTTGGAGGGACAGAAGGAACTGCAGCAACAAATCGTCACCCGCGAGCGCGAGTTCAACATGATGCCGGTGCTGCCCGCCTTCGCTGGACACGTGCCCAAACGGTTCGCCGAGATGCACCCCGAGGCCGACATCCAGCAGCTGAGCGCGTGGTGCGGCTTCGAACCCACCCACTTCCTCAACTCCTCCGATCCGCTCTTCGCCAAAATCCAGCAATCGTTCATGGAGAAGGAGATAGCCCTCTTTGGTACCGACCATATCTACGGCGTGGATCCCTTCAACGAGATGGACCCGCCAAGCTGGGAGCCCGACTACCTCGCCAAGGTTTCTCAAAACATCTACACCTCGCTGCAACAGACCGATCCCGTCGCCCGCTGGCTGCAGATGACCTGGGTATTCTACTACAAACGCAAGTCGTGGACCCCCGAACGGCTCCGCGCCTACCTCACCGCCGTGCCGCAGGACAAACTCGTGCTGCTCGACTACTTCTGCGAGAAGACGGAGGTGTGGCGCACCACCGAAGGCTTCTACGGACAACCCTTCATCTGGTGCTACCTCGGCAATTTCGGCGGCAACACCATGCTCGTGGGCAACATCAACGAACTGGAGAAGAAACTGGATGCCGCGTTGAAGGAGGCCGGCCCCAACATGACCGGCATCGGCTCCACGTTGGAGTCCTTCGATGTGAGCCCGCAAATCTACGAGTACCTCTTCGACCGCGTGTGGGAGAGCCAACCTGATGTACGTCAATGGATTAAGAATTGGGGCTATGCTCGGACAGCCACTCACCATTATGATGACGAATGGCTCTTGCTGAACGATAGTGTCTATAAGGACTGGTCATTTTACGGACTTGGCACGCAGTTGGTGGCGCGACCGTCTCTGAAGGGGCACGGCACCTACTACACCAAACCTTACTATTCTTATAGCAACGACACGTTGAAAAAAATCTGCAAGGCTTTTGTCACCAGCTTTTCCAGCAAAGACAATGTCCATTACTTTGGGCCGCCGTGGACATGGAAGGACACCTACCAATACGACCTCGTCAACCTTTTCTCGCAGTGGATGGGCAACCACTTCATGGACATCCGCAACGATTTCACGGTGGCGTACAAAAACCGAGACATCCGGAAGATGGAGCGGCAGGTGGAAATGGCCAACCAGCTGTTCGCGGATGTCGATACGCTGCTTAACACGCACCCCGCCTTCATGCTGGGACCGTGGATTGAGGCAGCCCGCGAGTGGGGCACCACCGAGGAAGAGAAAGACTACTACGAACGTCAGGCGTGTACGCTGCTTACCGTCTGGGGCGGTCCCGTGCTCAATGACTACGCCAACCGGATGTGGGGCGGACTCGTCGGCGACTACTATGCCAAACGATGGAATCTCTTCTTCGACGCCGTCATTAAGGCCGTGAAAGAGGGCAAGGAGTTCGACGAGAAGGCCTTCGGCGAGGAACTCTCCAAGTTCGAGCACGCCTGGACCGAAAGCCACACGAAATATCCCGTCGAACCGCTGAAACTGAAAAGTGAATTGTCGAGATTTTTGGGTGCACCGTGTTCAACCTTCGAGGCCGCCCATACGATTTACAAGAGGTGGATGGAGTGAGCGAATAATCTTATTATTTTTGCACCTTTAAAAAACTATATAATAATGAAATCCATTTCCAACTTACTGTTAGCATTCTGCATGTTCCTCTCGCTGAACTCTGCAGCACAAGTTCAAGACAGCACCATTACCATTCCCAACCCCAGTTTCGAACAATGGTCCACCGGCAGCGGATACAGCGTCACTGTGCTCTTCTTCCCCCTGTCCGTTTATGGTAGCTACCCCTATCCCACAGGTTGGGACTATCCCACCTATCCGGTGAACGAAAGCCTCACGTACAGCGGGATGACCGTCAATGTGAACACTGACCTCCCGCTGCTTAAAGTCTCCAATGTGACCGGCGATGTGCCCGATAACAGCCACGCTCTCAAGCTGCAGAGCTTTATGCTTTCCGACATCATCAGCTCCACCGTTTATGGCCTTGCGGCTTCATCGCTCGACCCCTCGCTGACGAACACGATCTTCCCGACCGTCCTTTCGACCGGTGTGGTGGATATTGACTTGTTTCTGCCGTTGATGTACAACATCACCAGCAACCTCGGCAGCCTCGCCCAACTGATGTCCGCCTTCGACGGTTTGGATGTGAACACGATTATTGACGGCGGAATTGTCCTGGACAGCGTGGTCCCAGACCGGCTGACTGGGTATTACAAATACACCTCCGCAACTGTCGGGGACAATGGCGGCATCCTGATGCTCGGCACCAAATACAACCCGACCACCCAAAAGCGCGAGGTGGTGGGCGGCGGCTACACCGTGGCTCTGACCGATACCTCCGAGTACACCCCGTTCGAGATATTCTATTCCCCTCTTTCGGACATCTACCCCTCAACGCCATACATTGAGGCGGATTCGCTGATACTTCTCCTGTTCTCCTCCGCCAATAACACCCCACAACAGGGATCTGCCCTCTACCTCGACCACCTGCAGCTTTGGGCTCAGGAAGAGGTTGTTCCGGAAGATACCTGCAGCGCCGTCTTCGATTTGCACCTCATCGATGTCGATACCATGCACGCCACCATCGGCTGGGGCTTTGAGGGCGAACCCGACCACTTCGAGGCGGAATACGGTGTGCAAGGATTCACCCAAGGAAGCGGAACAACAGTCGGCACCACCGAAAGTTTCCTGCACCTGTCGGACCTGCAACCCGACACCCACTATGACGTCTATGTGCGCTGCGTGTGCGACACCGACCTTTTCGGCGAATGGGCCATGATGACGTTCCACACCGACACGCTCGTGCCGCCTACGCCTGTCGATCCCGTGGACAGCACTGGCATACAGACACTTACCGCTGGCAAAATGCTGGTTTACCCCAATCCTGCACACGGTCAGTGTACGGTGCAGTTCGAACGCGAAACGCCCAGTGTGGTACGACTCTTCACGATTGAAGGTGTCCTGGTGCAGGAGTTCATCCCAACCTCTGAATCCTTTGAGCTGATTCTCCCCGGCAGCGGCGTGTTCCTCCTTGTCTATGATATGAAGGAGGGAACGGTTGTGAGGAAGATTGTGAGCCGGTAAACTAGACTGTGGAAGAGCTGTTTATGCTGGAGGAAGGAGATTGATTTTTCTGCGAAATCTGCGGGTTCTGCGGGCACATTTTCTCCCGCAGAACTCGCAGACTTACGATGACAGGAAATTGAAAAAAGCGTATCTTTGCCGCGTAATAATTTATAGCAAACAAGTTATGAGAAAGATAGTTTTCAGCATCGCCCTTTTTACACTCCTGCTATTCCAAGTAGGCTGTACCAAACACAATAAATGTGATTGTATTGAAGAATCCATCAATCTTTCTGGTGTTTTAATAATTTATGATGATCCCCTTATTCTTGGTGTTGTTGGTCAATATAAAGTCCCCGCTTTAATTTTGCCAGGGAATCCTTCTCAAGAAGAAATAGAAAAGGCATTAAACAAGGACATCAACCCATACAATGGCAATCTATATTATCTAATTGCAGATGTTCGCAACACGTTCAAGAAATACAATTTACAAAATGTAAATGTAGCATTGAGCGGGAATTATCATAATTGCTATGACCAGCCGCAAACTTTTAATATTTTGTGCATAGAAAAAGAATAAAACTGTATTCCAAAATATTTATAAAATACCTTCTGCGAAAATCCGAGAGTTCTGCGGGAGAAAACACCGTCACACCCCCGTCCGGATCTTGCTTCTGTCTTCCCCTTCAACCTTGCCCGCACCAGCCTTCTTGTAGGCGTTGAAGTTGTAGCTCACGCCTAACCAAAACATCCGGCTTTTGCCGTGCAACATATTGTCTAACTGATAGTACTGGTTGTCGGCGAAGATCTCCCATTTGCGGGTGTTGAAGACGTCCGTGAGCTGCGCGGAGACCGTGAGCGCGCCCTTCAGGAACTTCTGGCTGATGCCGATGTTCAGGTAGTGCGAGAGGCGCGTGGTGAACTGTGGGTAATACTGCGGCGTGTTCACGAAATACTGCAAATTGATGTTCATCCCCTTGATCGGACGGAAATCGAGGCGGAGATTGCTGTTGTTGACCCATCCGCTGTTCGAGATGTCCCATTCCCCGATGTTGCCCACCGAACGGAGA
Source organism: uncultured Bacteroidales bacterium (assembly GCA_947165685.1). Taxonomy (GTDB): domain Bacteria; phylum Bacteroidota; class Bacteroidia; order Bacteroidales; family WCHB1-69; genus F23-D06. The sequence continues at coordinate 16,261 of CAMVBK010000031.1, forward strand.
TAATAGGTGTTCGTGCCGAGTGTCGCCGTCATCCACTTCCACGGGTCGGCCTTCACGCTCAGATCAAATCCCGCCTTGGTCTGCGAGGTAGCGTTGATGTAGGTCATCAGCAGGATGTCGCCCTCGAAACGCACCACCTGTGTAATGTAGTTGTGGATGTAGTTGCCGTAAATGCCGGCATTCACGGCCCATTTCGGCACTTTGAACTGGTAGAGCAGCTCCGCATTGTCGGCGGTCTCGGGCTGGAGGTGCATGTTGCCCTGCTCGAAGTTGTGCGGGTCGATCATGCTCATGTAGGGGTTGAGCTGCGGATACGTGGGCCGCGTGATGCGCCGCGAATATGCGAACGACAGACTGTGCTTCTTGGAAATCTTGTACTTGAACGACAGCGAAGGCCCGAGAAAGAAATGCTGCGACGACTCGTCCAACAGCTCTTTCTCACTACACAAATGCGTGCGGCTGTATTCGGCACGGAGACCGGCGCTCCAGGTGAACCGGTCGCGCCACTCCGTAGAGGTGAACTGTACGTAGGCGGCGGGCACGTACTCCCTGTGCATCAGGTCGTTACTAAACTGATGGGAGTAGTCCCAACCCAGACTGTCGCGCACGAAGAAGTTATGGTAGATGTCGTTCTGGCGGTAGGAGAACTTCACCCCTGCATCCCAGAAACCGTATTTCTCGATGAATTTCCAGTCCGTCTGCGCGGAGGTGAGCAGCGGACTTCCGCCCGACACCGACTTGCTGACCGAATCGTCCTCCAAGAAGTAGTACGACGGACGGTGACCCCAGATTTTGGAGACGTTCGCCTTGACGGAGAAGGTGAGCTTCCCGGGACGGATGGCGTGCCAGTAGGCGAACGTCCCATCGAGGTTCTCGCGGTTCCAGGTCACGTCGCTGCAACGGTTCTCGTGCGACAGGATGCCGTTGTAGTACCAATCGTTGGAGAGGTCCTGCACGGTGTTGAGGCGGGGCAGGATGAGCCGGAAGTCAGCATCGATCTTGTTCCGCATATCGGGCTTGATGGTGAATCCAAGGGCGATGTTGTTGTTGAAGACCGTCCGCAGGGCGTGGATTTGCTGGCTGAGGCTGTCGCCGGTGGTGCGGTAATAGCGGTAGAGGTAGCCGTTGTTGATGTCGTCCTCGTATTTCACCTGGTAGTTGAAGCGCAGGGCGAACTTGTTGCGAGTGTAGTTCAGCGCGAGGCTGCCGTTGGTGAAGTGGTTGAAGCCGTAGTTGACCGCCGCCATCCCGCTGAGACCTTTCTTCCCGTCCTTTTTGGTGACGATGTTGATGATGCCGCCCGTACCCTCCGCGTCATAGCTGGCACTCGGGTTCGTGATTATCTCAACGCTCGCCACGTTGGAGGACGGTATCGCGTTGATGGAACCGAGGTTCGTGGGCACACCGTCGAGCAATAGCAGCACATTGCCGTTCCCGCGGATGGAGATGTTGCCGTCGGGGTCAACGGTCACGGAGGACTGCTGGCGCAGGAGGTCGGCGACGGTGCCACCCATAAAGACCGTCGCATCCACAGGTGCTATCGTAGTATGAGCAGCTGTAACATGGCCTTGTTCACCAGCTTGCGAAGAGATATTCACTTCGTCCAACATCTGAGAGGTAGCCTCCATCATAATCTTTCCCAATGAAAGTGTTGGCTCATCGGCCATAATTTCAAACTGTTTAGTTTTGTACCCCACGAACACTATCGTGAGAAGATAGGGCTCCTTTGATCGGGGAATTATCAGCTCAAATGTACCGTCCTGATACGTCAATGTGCCATTCGCCACCGTGTCATGCTGCGAGACATAGACAGAGGCATACTGCAAAGGACGGTCATTCTCCTCCACAACGGTGCCCCACACTGAGCACGGATGCTTTTGCGCAAAGGCGGACATACTGATTATCAGTAGGATGAAGGAGAAGAGGATATGATGTCTGGACATAAAAGTCGAAATTTATAGAAATTGCAAAAGTAAACTATTTTTGTTTTCCGTTACCGCATCCATCCTTCCAGCTTGTAAACCTTCGACAAAAGGCACTTGTCGCGTCTGGAGGCATTGTCGTGGCACCAGACTTCCACACGCACAGCGTAAGGTTCGCCCCAAACACCCTCGTAAATGGTGAAATCTCGTTTGTCAACCACTTTCCCGAATGAAGTATGGTCGGAGAACTCATGCTTGGTCCGTTTTACTATCTCTTTGGTTGACAAAGCAATATCCTTCGTCACCTCAAAACAGCGCAAATAGACATACCCGTCGGGTAGTGCAGGCGCATACAAGGTGTATTCATAGATGCCGGGTTGTCCGCCTTCATACAGCTGTAACCAGGTACTTTTGTCTGTCGAAAGAATCCTAATCGAGTCCGAACCCGCGGCAACGGAACAGGAATCCTCAGGCAATGGCATAATCACGCCACCGATAGGCACTTCGCACTGCAATGTGTCCGGAATCGGATGCTCCAATCCGAAGTGATCCTCTTCCTCTTCGAACAAGACCGTAACCATGCCCACAAACACTATCGCGGCAAAGCCGAGTGCGCACAGGAAACCTCCCGCCATGATGCCTCCGAGTTTCCACCACGCCTTGTGGGCAATAGAGAGAATGAACGCTACCACCTGCAAAACACCCAACAGAAGAATAATTCCCCAAATAACATTGTCGATGACATTCGGCAGGAAGTGCCCGTTGAGCATATCCAACAGCTGCAATACGATAAGCAACAGAAACGCCAAGGGCCAGACCCACCAGTATCTCAGCAGGAAATTCCCTAATGGTGTGTTATTCTGACTCATGACAAGATTGTTTTACTGTTCATAATCCTTGTGAAAAACACGACAAAGATATAAAAATTGTCGACAGATTAGTTGACATTTTTTTACATCACTCCTCCGGATACCGATTGTAATAAGCATCTTTATATTCCCAATGCAACGAGCAGGCAAAATCGTGGCCTTCTTTGGCATTGGCAAGAACAAAAATCGGATCCACCTGCTGGGCATCTTCATCCTTTATCCATAAATAGAACTCGTAATGGTCAGAAAGATAATGGGTAAGCGTGTCTTTCTGTTTCAGACTGTCTATCACAAAATAGATTCTGTCATAGTTGTCCACCAAATCTTGAACCGTGTTAAGTTGCAAGCCTGTATAGTTTTCCAAATCCTTTTTGCTGAATCCTTGCCCAACACCTCCATTGGAATCATAAAAAGTAAACGAATAATTGCCTATCTGTTCAAGTGAGTGCCATTTCAGTCCATCGGTTGAATCTTTTGAATCCCTCCACATATCATATATGACCATTCCGCCCTTGCCTTTGATATTGATTGCTGCGGAAATTTCCTCCAAGGTGATGTCCCTGTGTCCCCACATATTAAGTACCGTAACCCCGTCCATAGCATTCAGCTGTTTTTGAATCTTACGCAGCTCTTTTCGATAGAAAGTTCCATCGTATATTACAAACGCAACAAAAGCGAACGAGATTAACGCACAAAGGGAAATCGCCGTCCACATCAGGATTTTCAGGAAAATTCTCATAACGTATAATCGTAAAACACTTCGGATAACGCTCTTTGGAAGATGTTTATTGTTTGTCAAACAACTATTGAACTGCCGTTTGTAGAAAAAAGCGTATCTTTGCCAGCCTCAATATTAGCAAGGAAATGAAAAAGCTAAAGAAGACACCTCGATACGTCACGGAAGAGGTTTACGCCGAGCGAACCAAATCTCCAGTCCCCATCGGACGTTCTGAAGTGACCGATGCCGACATCGAATACGTTCAGCGCATTTTGAAAGAGGATCACAACTTTTTCTCCCAAACGCTTTCCGACATGCTTCATAAAGAGTGGCGAGACGAAATCCCATACGATGATTCTTCCGTCGTCCAGCACATGTATTACCTGTTCCACACGCCAGCCCGACGCTGGACGGTGGAAGACTACCGATATTTAGTTGGACAAGAGACAGCATTGGACATCATCCTGCCAAAAGTGTTTGAAATCCTTCAGTTCGACATCAAAGCGGACGGCGGTTTTTACGAAGGTGACCTGCTTGATGCCGTTTTGGGAATAAGCCCTGACTTCTGGAAAGAGCACAAAGAACTGTATGATACAGCTTGCAGGCTGATTAAAAACAACATGGACAAATTGTCAAAGACGGAATATTACTCTGACAAGGAACTGTTGGAGGACGCCACTGCATTTTTGGCGATGAAGGGGTAAGAACATCAATCCTATTCCGCCCTCATTACACCGCAAGCCTGTAATCCTCCTTGTCCACCGTTTTTTTTGATTTGCATGTTTTTTCTGTTCCGTCCCTATCGGGACGAGGGAATCCGCAGGGACATCCGTTTCTACCGAGCGGTCGCCCCTGCCGGGGCTATTCGGGAATCGTACCGATGTCCCCTATCCGTAACATGCATCGCAATGTCCCGACAGGGACAAAAGCTCGGTAGAAAGGGGGCATTTCGGTTGCCACAGACCCCGGTAGGGGTCAAAGCTCGGTAGAAAAGTTGTCAGCAATTTCCGTCATATTGTCACAAAAAATGGACAATTTGTCAAAAAATGAGTAAAATTGGCATTGAAAACGGGTTGGCACGCGGTTTGCATTATAGGTAGCGTCGCCGATGCGAGAGCAAAGGCGGACAGAAACGAAAAAATAAAAGTCTAACAATAAAAGAAAGGAGTTCATTATGCTACCCGTTATGTTTAAAAACAATTGGTTTCCTACCATGTTTGAAGATTTCTTGAACAGCGACATCCTGCCGCGCACCAACACCACCGCTCCAGCTGTCAATGTTAGAGAAGATGAAAAGGCCTACACGATGGAAGTGGCCGCCCCCGGCATCAAAAAAGAGTACTGCCGCGTGAGCATCAACGACGAAGGCAACCTGAATGTCGCCATCGAGAACAAGATGGAACACAAGGAAGCCGAGAAAAAGCACCACTATCTGCGCCGCGAGTTCTCCTACGCGAACTACGAGCAAGTCTATACGCTGCCCGAGGACGTTGACAAGGAGCACATCGAAGCCAAGGTGGAGCACGGAATCCTGACCATCACCCTGCCGAGAATGCAGAAAGAGGAGCCCAAGCTCGCCCGCACCATCGCCATCGGGTAATCTTTAATCAAAAGCCAATAATCTTACGCCGCATTCGCAAGAGTGCGGCGTTTTTTTTTACGTTATCCTTTTAAATTTTCAATCGAATATATTATCTATTCATAAAAATTGTATTTTTGCACCTTTAATTGTTGGGAAATGAAGAAGATAGTTTATTTTAGTGCGATTATTTGTCTGCTCGTAGGTTGCCAGGCGCAGAAAAAGTTAGTTTCCGTAGATAAGGAAACCAATGAAATAACCCTTAAACAGGGGCAAAGCTGCGAGATTGAGTTTATCACGAATGCTTCCACGGGTTATTGGTGGCAGTTGACGAACGAAAAAGAGGTCAATGTGGTGAAGAGTGCCGGCGACCGTTACACCAGCAATGCCCCTAAAGGGATGGTAGGGGCTTCCAGTCACCGTTTTTGGAAGTTTGATGCTGTGCAGAAAGGCACGCAAACCTTGCATTTTGTTTATGCCCGAGACAACATAGACCAAGCGGTGCGTACCCGCGACGTAACTGTTACGGTCAAGTAGATGTTGAGAATCCGGGTCGCCATTCCTGCGATGGACGAGCTTGCTTTCTTGCCCGTCACGTTGGATGCGCTCGCTTGTCAGCAGACAGAACACCCTTTTGAGGTATATGTGTGTGTGAATCAGCCGGATGATTATTGGGATGATCCGGCAAGAAAGGTTGTCTGCGTGCAGAACCAAGAGTTGTTGCGCTATCTTTACCAGTATGATTCTTTAAGGTTGCACGTTTTGGATTTCTCTTCTCCGGGGAAAGGTTGGAAGGGGAAACGTCGGGGAGTGGGTTTCGCGCGTAGGGTCTTGTTCGAGCGCATTTTGTCGGAGTCCAGTCCCGAAGACCTTGTGGTAAGTCTTGATGCCGACACATGGGTGGGGGAGCGGTATTTGCACTCATTGGCAAGGCGTTTCGAGACAGATTCGGTTTTGAACGCCATTGCTGTCCCCTATTATCATCCAGTTGGCAAAGCAGATGAGCAGCAAAGCCGTGCAATGTTGCGTTATGAGATTTACATGCGCAACTATGCCATCAATTTGTTGCAAATCAAGAGTCCGTATGGTTTCACGGCCTTAGGGTCCGCTATTGCCATGCGGGCCGGGGCGTTGGAGAAAATCGGTAACATAACGCCGTTACAGAGCGGGGAGGATTTCTATCTTGTGCAAAAGTTTTGCAAAATGGGTGGTTTGAGTCTTTATAATGAGGAGCGCGTCTATCCTTCCGGACGCTGCTCTGGGCGTGTCCCATTCGGAACGGGGCCTGCCATCGCACAAGGAGTCAATCACCAGCTCAGCTATCCAATTTACCATCATTCTGTTTTTCAGCCCATTGAGGATGCTTACGAGCATGTGGATTGTTTGTATCGTCAGTCATGCGCTGCATCCGGCAATGATTTTCTGCAATTTCTTCAAAAAGGAGAGGCGAAACCTGACATTTGGGCAAATATTCGCAGCAATGTCTCTGATTTCGACCATTTTGTGAAGGCTTTCCATCAAAAGGCAGACGGCCTCCGCATTCTTCAATATGTCAGGGCACGCCAAAAACAGAATATGGAACACGAAGCTGCGACTCTTTACGACAATATACGGACGTGGGATACTGAAAGTTTTCCGTTGGAATGTCCTGCTTGGCTCAATGCGTCGTTGCCTTTGTCCGCTTTTTCCGTGTCACAATTGGATGAATTGCGCGATATTCTGTTCCGATTAGAAGATTTTTTAAGAATCAGCTATTCCCAATAAATCCTTTTTAATTCTTTTATCATCAAACATAACATACTATGACATAAAAAAGCATCATTTACCATTTTTTTTGCAAGTTTTGTCTTGAAAGTTGCACATGCGTGAATTTTATTGCCTGTTTTGCTGGGAAATATGCAAAATGTCATTTTTGTGGACTTTTATGCACATTTTGCGTCTATTTGTGCTATTTGTTTTGCAAATCAATGCTGTTTAGCACTTTTTTGTTTTAATAGTTTTCTTTTAAAACTATAATTTTTTACTTTTACAAGTAAATATGGATATTATATGAGTTCGAACAAAAATTTAGAAGTAGTAATTCTCAGCAGAGACGAGTCCAAGGTGACAAAGTTAAAAGGCTTATTATCAAAGTATTACTCATTGAATGTGGCCTTTGTTTGCCGAAATTCGGCAGAGGCTATAGAGTATTTGAACAACCATCGGTCAACGATTTTCTTTCTGGATTTGGCCTTTTCAGAAGTGTTGCACGACATAAAAAAGCCACCGTTCATAGTGGGGCTTTGTGATACAGTTAACACGAAACGGGTGAAATTGTTTCTCAAAATGGGATTTTTTGAGGTGTTTTATTCACCATATACGGAAAGTGAGCTTAACAGTATCATGGGGAAGATCCTGAATATTTTGGGCACCTATAACAAGCTGGACCAAAAATTGCTGCAGCGTGTAGAAGAGGAGAGTGTGGCCTACAATTCGGATGAGCAAAATCTGAAGTCCGTTTTCATTATGGGGACAAGGAATGAGGAGTCGGTGCGCGTCGTATTCGACGATGTGTTGTACATGAAAAAAATAGGAAACCAGGTGTGTGTGTATTGCGAAAACAATGTCAAAAAGTATTTCCGCAGTAATCTGAAAATGTTCCAGGCCAAGTTTCCGCGGGCTCAGTTTCAGAAAATCAATCGCTCTGTGGTGGTGAATATGGACAAGGTGACGGGTCTGATCAAGAACCGCGTAATGATTAAGGGGGACATATACTTCATTTTGTCACGTACTTTCAAGAAATCTTTCAAGGAGAAATTGCCTAAATAACTTGTTTATTTCAAGGAGGTTATATTGCCTTGGTTTCATAAAGGCAGACTACAGAGTGTCAAAAATCGTGTCGGAAGCAGAAAGCGTTGTATTCAGTTTTGCTTCTTCAATTGTCGTTTTTCGTACTTTTGCCGCTGTAAAAATAGAGAATTCATGAGAAGGTTGTTTTACATTTTGGCATTATTGATAGCTGCGAATCAATCGATTGCGCAGTGGACATCGAGCAGAAACGGACAAACATACACGCTTTCATCGCTATGCGTTGAGGTTCCCGAAGCGGTGCAGTGCGTTGCATCGCACCAGTACCGCATTTCACAAAATTTAACGCTCCTTGGAACCGACACGCTGCTGCTTGAAGCGGACGATGAGGTGGTCATGGTTGACTCCGGTGTCACCATCACGATTTCTGGCACATTGGTTACGGAAGAGAGGATGCAGCACTTGCTTATACAAGGCGACTCCACGACATCGAATTTCTTTGAGATTCGGTTTGAGGGGGCGACACAAAACCGTCTTTGTAAGACCCACATCCGCCACGCCAAGCGTATATCGCTCATAAACAGTGATATATTGATAGATTCTTGCGAGTTCGACCACTTTTCCGGACATGTGGTCAGCTTCATGAATTGTCATCCAGTGATTCAGAACAGCTACTTTCACGACAATCAGTCATGCGCTATCCAATCGGCCGTCAATACCGACGGAAGTCCGAAAATACTTCATAACGTGTTCTACAACAATGTTTTATCAAACACAAACAATCCACAAATCAATCTTGGACCAGGTACTTTGGACACTATTCGGATCATCGGCAACCGGATTGAGGGCGTTGCCAGCAACATGTCGGGTGGTATTGGCATTATGAACATGTATAATCCGGATGTTACCCATCTGCTCTTGAAGGACAATGTTATCACACGCAACCGTTACGGTTACACGCAGAACGGCTACCGGATTTCATCGGAAATCTTGGACAACCAGTTTATTGACAACAATTTGGAAGTGAATCCGAACAACGGGGGCAGCGGCGTCAGCCTTTACGGCTACGATACGACCTGCACCGCCAAGATGCGCCGCAACCTCATCACTGGCAACCTCTGGGGCGTGACGGCCATCTATTACCACCATTTGGATATGGGCACGACAGCGGACTATGGCTATAACTTGTTGTATAATAACGGGAACAATGGTGTTGATTATGAGCTTTTTAATAACGCGAACAGCGAGCTTTGGGCTGTTGGAAACTATTGGGGTTGCGACAATGACGCGGCAGCAGAGGATGTGATTTTCCACTGGAACGACAACACGTCGTATGGTCTTGTCAACTATTTGCCCCTTTATGTGATCGAGCCGGAAATTACGGGTTTTGATTTTCTGGTGGAGAACAACCCGGAGCTGGCCAACAATTATTTCGACGACTTGTTTGGTGAATTTACGGAGGATGACACCATCGTATTCTATTTGGGATGTGTTGGTCCGGATTTGTCGAATGCATATCCGACCATCACCAAACCTTGGGGCATCACGGTCACGCCTGATGAGAGCGAGCCGCAAAACTTTCTCGTGGGAGATGTGATTTACACCGCATCCACACCCCATCAATCCACACGTCCATACGTGGTACATCTTAACGTAGGTGGGGATGTGCCCAACAACGTTTTAGCCAAAATAACCCTCACTCCCAATCCTGCCACGCAGGAGTATTTCGTATTGGACAATCCCACGGGGGAGACGTTGGGGTGGCGGATTTTCACCACCACCGGTCAATGTGTGATGCGCGGAGAGGCGCAGGAGGGCGTGAACCGCATCGCCACCAAGGGATTGACACCGGGAACGTATCTTGTTTACATACAGAATGGGGATGCGTTTGTCACCAAGAAATTGATTGTCCGGTAATGTAGAGAACAATTGAAATAATCGATATGAGAAAACTATTCGTCAGCATAATTGGCCTCGTGTTCGTTTTTTGCGCGACGGCGCAGCAGGACTTCCGAAATCCGAATCTTTCCATTGATGAGCGGGCGCAATTGCTTCTGAATCAGCTTTCTTTAGAAGAGAAGCTGGGGATGATGGAGCATCATAACCCGGCGGTTGAGCGGTTGGGCATACCGGCCTACAGTTGGTGGAACGAGGCGTTGCACGGGGTGGCCCGCGACGGTTTTGCCACGGTCTATCCGATGCCCACGGCACTGGCCGCTACTTTTGACGACAGAGCCGTACAGGAGATGTTCGGGATGATTGCCGATGAGGCACGGATGAAATTCAACCGTAACCAAGAAGCCGGCCGCTACGACGACTACACCGGTGTCACCTTTTTCACCCCGAATATCAACATCTTCCGTGACCCGCGTTGGGGACGCGGAATGGAAACCTACGGCGAGGATCCTTACCTCACCGCGCGCATGGGCACCGCCTGTGTGAACGGGTTGCAGCAGAAGGTCAACGACCGCTATAAGGCACTTGCCTGCATTAAGCATTTTGCCGTGCACAGCGGGCCGGAAGCCGACCGGCACTCTTTTGACGTGTCTGTCAGCGGACGGGCATTGTGGACCACTTATCTCCCTGCATTCAAGTATATTATCAATCACACGGATGTGAGCATGGTGATGTGTGCCTACAATAGAGTGGACGGGGAACCCTGCTGCACCAACGACAAGCTGTTGGTCGATATTTTGCGCAACCAGTGGGATTATCGCGGTTTGTTCGTCACGGATTGTTGGGCATTGAATGATGCCTGGGAACGTGACACGGTAATCCCGAGACACGAGACTTACGCCACCGCCGCTGATGCCGCCGCCGCTGCGTTCGGCTCCGCCATCGACTTGGAGTGTGGGAGCGGATTGGGAGCATTGAAAGAAGCGGTGGAGAAAGGCATGATTCCAATGGATATTATAGATAATCATGTGTTCAAGATACTTAAAGCCCGTTTTGCTCTCGGCTTGTTCGATCCGGAACTGCATTTCACAAAAAAGCCCGATACGGTGATATTTGAAAAAAAAGCTCTTGAAATGGCACAAAAAAGTATCGTGTTGTTACAAAACAACCGCAAAATTTTGCCTTTGGATGCAAAAAAGTACAAATCCATCGCCATTATCGGACCCAATGCAGCGGATTCTGTGATGCTGTGCGGGAACTACAACGGCACGCCGCGCCACGCGGTCACATACTATGAAGGTATTGTCAATTATATCAAGCATTTACCTGAAAATGAACGCCCTCGAATATACTTTGACACCGCCTGCCACCATGTGGACGGCAAATACCGCCTGCCGAGCAATTTCGACAAGCAAATCGCCAAGTGCGACCTCGTAATATTTGTAGGCGGACTTTCCCCGGCATTGGAAGGCGAGGAACTGAAAGTGGAGTTGGACGGATTCCACGGCGGCGACAGAACATCCATTGACCTGCCGCGCATTCAAGAGGGTATGTTGATGAAACTCAAGCAGATGGGGAAGCCCGTTGTTTTCATACTCTGTTCCGGTGGCGCCGTGGCCTTGGATTGGGAGGACGAGAATTGTGACGCAGTTCTGGCGGCTTGGTATGGCGGACAGGCGGCGGGCACGGCCATGGCGAAAGTGCTTTTCGGCGAGGTGAATCCCAGTGGCAAACTTCCCGTAACGTTTTACAGCACAAAGAATTATCTCCCTCCATTTGACAGTTATGAGATGGAGCATCGCACCTATCGCTTCATGACCGAGGAACCGCTTTATCCGTTTGGCTACGGCCTGAGCTACACGGACTTCAAATATACGGACGGCCAATACGACCAAGGATCGCGCACTTTCACTTTCCAGGTCGAAAACAGCGGAGACCGCGACGGCGAGGAGGTGGCGCAGCTCTATTTGACCAATAAGAATGACCCGAAGAGCCCTGTGAAAACGCTGGTCGGATTCGAGCGCGTCAGGGTTCAGGCGGGCAAGTCCAAACGAGTCTCCTTTGAAGTTGATGACGAATTTTTCCAGACTTACGTGGATGAACGCCAACATTTTGAAAATCGCCCTGGTACATTTGTGTTTCATTACGGGGACCAGGAGTTGGAAGTGGTATGGTGAGCATCATAGCCAAACATTTTTTATCTTTGCCGCTTGAAAATTTTGAAGGATATGAACAGTGTGAAACCGATTATTGCCCCCTCGTTGCTGTCTGCGGATTTCAGCAGACTGGGAGAAGAGATTGAGATGTTGAACCGCTCGGAAGCGGACTGGATTCATTTAGATGTCATGGACGGTGTTTTTGTGCCGAACATCTCGTTCGGAATGCCGGTCATCAAGGCTGTCCGGGAATTGGCGCAGAAACCGTTAGACACTCACTTGATGATTGTGCAGCCGGAGCGTTACATCCAAACTTTCAAGGAAATAGGTTGCGATTTGCTGACCGTTCACTGGGAGGCCTGCACGCACTTGCACCGCACCATCGCCCAAATCAAGGAGCACGATATGCTGGCGGGAGTGGCATTGAACCCGCACACGCCGGTTTCCGGGCTGGAGGATGTCATCCAAGACCTCGACTTGGTGCTGATCATGTCTGTAAACCCTGGGTTCGGAGGTCAGAAGTTCATCCCGCGCGCGTTGCACCGCATCGCGGAACTGCGCGAAATGATTGAGCGCAACGATTCGAACGCGCTCATCGAGGTGGATGGCGGTGTGAATGCGGACAATATGGCGGACATCATCAAGGCCGGCGCCGACGCGGTAGTGGCGGGCAACGCCGTCTTCAAGGCAGAAAGTCCCGAAGAAATGATACATCGATTAAAATCACTTTAATATTATGAAAAAGATAACGGCACTGTGCATTGTCATGGGGCTATGTTTGTCCTCCATTGCACAAACGGTCACCTATCAGGACATTTTGGATCAGAAATCCGCCCGGGAGCTGACCGGAAAGACCGGCGGGGACAAAATCACCGCGTATGTGGCCTCCGATGGGGTGACTTATACGGTAGGCTCCACTATCACCTACGGTTATCCGACCAACGGCAAATATTATCTCTATTTCAGGGATGAAACGGGCAGCTGGTTAAGTATGGTTGCAGAAGACGAGAAAGCGAGCGCTGCCGACCGGGCTGCCGACCGGGAGAGGGCCGAGCGCGTGGAGAACCGGGCCGGTGGTGTGGCCACCATCAAAAAAATCCAGTGCCTGCCGGTGGATCCGTTCAACCGCAAAACCTGCGGCTGCAAGATTTACCTCGTACTGAATCGCGGCGGCTTGGTCTGCACCAATTTTGAAGAGGCCATCGCTACACGGGAGGTTGTCATCAAAGCCAATCCGGACGATGTGGCTTCTGAAGCCGCCTTGCAGGAACTGAAAAAATGGAAGGAGAAACTGGACCTCCAAATCATCACCCAAGAGGAATATGATGCCAAAAAGGCTGAATTGATGAAGAAAATCAAATAAACCCATATACTATGACAGAGAAGAAAAGAAGCACCGCTTATTGCATGTTCGTCATCGGATCGCTGTTTTTCGTGTTCGGTTTCGTGACATGGTTGAACAACATTTTAATCCCTTATATGCGCACTTCCTGCGAGCTGACCACGCAAGTGCAAGGCTATTTGGTGACATTCGCTTTCTACATCGCCTATTTTGTGATGTCGATACCGTCGTCGTTCGTGTTGAAGAAGACGGGCTACAGCAATGGAATGGCGTTGGGGTTGATTGTCATGGCCGTTGGCTGCATGATGTTCATTCCCGGTGCGAAAATGCGCAGCTATCCTATATTCCTGTTAGGCCTGTTCCTGCAGGGCAGCGGGTTGTCGCTGCTGCAAACCGCCAGCAACCCCTACGTCACGGTCATCGGCCCGATTGAGTCGGCGGCGCGGCGCATGAGCATCATGGGAATCTGCAACAAGGTGGCTGGCATGATTGGCATCCTCGTGCTTTACAATGCCCTTTTCAGTGGCAAGGAACACCTCTTCGAAAGCATCAAGGATATGGCTCCCGGTCCGGAGAAAGAGGCTATGCTGCAGCAACTTTCCAACGGTGTCATTGTGCCCTATATCATCATGACGGCTGTCCTCATCGCGTTGGTGCTCTTCATCAAGACCGCGCACCTTCCGGACATTGTGGAAGAGGAGAAACAAATCGACGGCAAGAAAGCCAGCATTTTCAATTTCCCGTATATGTGGCTCGGCGTTTTGGCCATCTTCTTCTATGTTGGAGCTGAGGTTATTGCCATTGACACGCTGATTCCTTACGGCGACTATAACGGCATACCCACTCAGGTGTCGCACTATTTCGGTGTCTATGCCCTGATTGCCCTGTTGGTGGGCTACATCTGCGGCATCCTGTTTGTGCCGAAGGTGATTTCGCAGCGCAATGCCTTGATTATCCAATTGTTGCTCTCGGTCACATTGGTCATTGTGGCCCTGTGCACATCGGGCATTGTCTCCATCATCGCGATTATCTGTCTGAGTTTCGCCCATGCCATCATGTGGCCCGCCATCTGGCCGTTGGCCATCCGCGACCTCGGCGACCACACCGAGTTCGCTTCCGCGCTGATGGTGATGGCCATCGTGGGCGGCGCCGTCATGCCGCTGATTTACGGCAAGATTGCCGATGCCGTGAACCCGCACTCCGCCTACGCGCTGCTGTTTGTCAGTTACGCATACATCTTGTTCTTTGCGACGGTGGGGTACAAGATCGAGAAGAAATAACTGTTGGCTGTTAGCTGTTGGCTGTTAGCTGTTGCTTATGGAAAAACTAAACATTGTCGCCCGTATCCGCAGCGAGTTCCCGACAAAGTTCGGGATTCCGAGGCAGAGCGGGCTGGTGCCGTCGTTGCGGGCGCGCATCGTGTTCGAACCGGAGTTTCGGAATGCGGAGGCGTTGCGCGGCATCGAGGAGTTCTCCCACCTGTGGCTGATCTGGGGATTCTCGGAGGTGAAGCAGGAGGGCTGGTCGCCGACAGTACGGCCTCCGCGGCTCGGTGGCAACCGGCGCATGGGCGTCTTCGCAACGCGCTCGCCTTTCCGTCCCAACCCCATCGGGCTCTCCTGCGTGGAGCTCATCGGGGCCGACCTCACCCCAAAAAATCCCACGCTTATAATAGGCGGGGCCGATCTCATGGACGGCACCCCGATCTACGACATCAAACCCTACCTGCTCACCACCGACTGCCATCCGGAAGCCTCCAAGGGGTTCACGCAAGAGCACGAGGACTACCGGCTCGAAGTGAAGATTCCCGAAGGGGTCGCCAAAAGGTTGAACTCCGAAAAATTGGAAAAACTGCGGGAGGTGCTGGCCCAAGACCCGCGCCCCGCCTACCACCACGACGAAGACAGGGTGTATGGGTTCCCGTTCGACGGGTACGAGGTGAAGTTTCAGGTGGTGGATAAGACGGCCGTGGTGCGCGAGATTCGCCGCAGGTGAGAGTTGTTCAGGGATTCTTTTTGCAGATTTTCGTCAATCCGCCCTTGTTCCCCATCACAAACACTGCTGTCTGACCCTCGTTGCCCAGAACATCAACAAACAGGGGCTGGTTCAAGATGAAGCGCTGGCACAGGAACCGGTCGCCTACTTTAAGTTTGGCATTCTCGGACTCTGTGATTGTGAACATGTTGTCACCCAAATAGTTGAGCAACAAGCGGCGGTTGGGGTTCCAACGGATTTCCACGTTGTCACCGACATTCAAATCTTTGGCAAAAAGCGATTCTGATACCACACGGTGCGACGATTGCACACTCTCCACCTCGCAGTAGTCCGACACGAAGGTCTCCCAGTCGGGAAAACCCACGAAGCGGGCGAGGATGTCGAGGGTGCTTTGACGCACCGAGGCATAGCCATCTACATAACCCCAGAGCCGCTTCAGTGTGGAGACGCTGAGGTTCTCGTTCAGCCGTCCGCGAATCTCCCCCGACAGGAAGATGAAGTCGTTGGAGGTTTCAATACGGTGGTCCGCCGACTCCTCCACGAGTTGGCGCAGCAAGGTGATATGTTGTGGGTTGATGGACATGTTTCTTTCAAAATGCAGCCGCAAAGATAGCAAACATTCTGATATGCGGAGCGGGTTCTTTTTTGGTTCTTTATTGCTGTCGGTGGTTGACCATTAACAATCCTTTCGTTTATGAAGCTAAAACCTAAAGCAAAAATAGTATTTTTGCCGCATGTTTGAAAATCCCGACGACATATCCACTTCTGGGTTTGTTCCATCCTCCGAATACGTTGTTTCGGGGCAGTTCTCCGATTTCCTTGAACTGTCCTCGCGAGGCTACTGCCGGTTGCACAAAGCACAGCGCAACGGTCAATGGTTCACCCTGAAAACATTGAAGCCCGAGGTCGCCAACGATCCCGTGTATCAAGGGATGTTCGAGAAGGAGTTCAACCTGATGATGCAGCTCAACCACCCGAATGTGGTGCGGGTCTATAGCAGGGAAGAGGTTCCTGGTGTCGGTCTCGGCATTGTGATGGAGTATGTGGATGGGCGCACGTTGGAGGAGTTTTTGACGGAAAACCCGACGCGGAGTGTGCGGGAGACTGTGGCGCGGCAGCTTTTGGAGGCTATTGGCTACTGCCATGGGAAGCAGATCATACACCGCGACCTCAAACCCTCCAATGTTTTGATAACTTACAACGGCAACCGTGTCAAGCTGATCGACTTCGGGTTGTCGGACAGCGACCATTACGCTGTGCTCAAGGAACCGGCTTACACGAAAGCCTACGCCGCGCCGGAGCAATTGGCGGGCGGGGAGATCGATAACCGCACCGACTTATACGCTTACGGGCTGATTTTGAAGCAGTTGTTTCCGAATCGCTACGGTTGTGTTGTCCGCAAGTGCATCCAACCGTTGAAAGAGAGGCGGTATGCTTCAGCGGATGAGGTAGCGGAGGCGATGAGGAGTTGCAAAAAAGGGATAAAATGGTTGCCCATTACTGTTATCATTATCCTACTTGTATTAGGACTTGTCGTTTATTTGATTCAATCTCTTAATCAAGAAGAAACCTTTGTACAAAAAGATTATGTTCAGGAAGAAAGCGGCAAAAATCTTACGATAGATGACTCCTTAATAGACCTGAAGACGCAGGAAATAACTTCTCAAAAACAAAACAACCATAAGAGCAATGCGTTTCCGGCTCAAAAAAACACTGCATTAGGATATGAAGAAGAGGCAGAATCACTACTTGACTATTACTGCTATAATCTTAAGTCTGAGTTTGACAGCATTATAAAACCTTTTGACGAGGAAGTCAATGCAGGCACAATTTTATATAGGGAGCAATTTCATAATCACAAAATGATTGTGTTGCTTCAAATGAGTGTTCACATCCAGCAACGCCGTCAGCAACTTCCTAAAAGTGTTCAAAAAGCTTTCAAAAACTATGCTGGGGATTTGTGGAATCGTTATAATGCAAAATATCCATACACGGATGAAAAGGGGAAAGAGATATACCCATACTACTATGATTTGCATAAGGAACACCTAATATCTGACGAGGAGTATGAGAAATTAAGTGATGAATACGAAAGAAACTCGTCTGAAATAAGGAGACTTTCAGCCCAGCTTGGAAAAGAAACGGCGAAAGAATAACCAAGTTCGAAACCTGGAAAATTTCAAATGCAAAGCCGAGGTGCTTGCGGTAAACAGCCGCGAGCTTTCTTTGTTTGGCATTGCGGGTTTTTCCAGGACCTCGAACTCAAAACAATGATTTTTTTGTTCTCACAAAAATAATAGTACTTCTTTACCTTAGATTTTTATTGAAAATGTAAGGTGGCGTCTGAAATACTCAACGATTTAATAAAGCAAACCAAAGGTCCACAAAGGCAACACCCGACCGAACCCATATTCAATATCATCTTTTACGATATGCCCGTTGGGAACATCCTTAATCTGCTTGCCACCCTTGTTTTTCCCTCCGACCTCGAACGTATGTTCTCCGATGACAAAATCTGACACTTTTGATGAAATGACATCGCTGACGGCACGCGTCTGGTTGTAGAAAAACGTCTCACGCAGATTCCCCGTGTTCGTGTCTGCTGTGCCCAACGCATACATGATGTTCGTGTTGTCCACAAAAACCTTTTCCACTTTCCCGAGGCTGCGAATACCGCCTGTCTCATCGCGCAGCTGGCCGATCATGCCCGCCTTTTCCATATAGAGGAGATAGTCCGGCACCACATTCCGGCTTATACCCAGTGCGTTGGCTATGCTGGAATAATCAGGCTTGAAAGGTGCGCTTTTAGCCACAATAGCCATCAGACGCCGGAGTTTCCGTCCGGTGGCTACGGACATGGAGGCATATTGGGTTATGTCTGATTCCAGGGTTTGTGTAACTATCTGGTCTAATCGCGAGAAAAACGCACCTTCTTTGCTGAACGGATAGTAACCGTCGCGCAAATATTGCCTGAATAAGGGCAGAGGGTGCGGTATAAGACTGTTATCCACCTTGTTGGCTATAATTTCGTCAAGGGAATACACAGGCATTTTGATTTGATGAAACATCTCAAGATATTCCCGGAACGATAGTCCCTGCATGGTGAACATCACCGCACGGCGGCTCAGATCGGCTTGTCCGCGAAGCAGGTCGAGCACTGAAGAACCTGTGAAGAAGACCCGAAGGGAAGGGTGTCCGTCGTATATCTCTTTCAGCTCTGTTGACCATGACGGATACTTGTGAATTTCATCAATATACAGATGTGTCCCACCCTCTTTCACAAATTCGGATGCCACTTCAACCAGCGTGTGCTGCGCAAAATAGCTGCGGTCCGCAGAGATATACAATGCGTTTTGCGATTCTTTCTGCTGTAATATATGCTGTAAAACCAGAGTCGATTTACCAACACCTCTTGGCCCGACAAGCCCTGCCATCCGAAGGTTCCAGTCTATCTGATTGTACTTGTAGCGAATAAAATCAAAGCGAACCAGTCCGAGTTGCTCCTGCATGAATTCCGTGAGAACCGTATCAATCATAACCCCTTTTTTTTCTGCAAAAATACACTTTTTTTGATATGCACAAAAAAAAGTGCAGGATTTCAAAAATATTGCACTAGGAAAAGTGCATATTATACAACTCGCAGTTTCTGTGCCTATTTGCGAAATCTTCGGAGCAAAAATTTCTTTTCTGCGTCCGCATATAAAATTTTTTTCCTAACCTTGCCGTTGTGTTCCTGATATGGGTTCACAGAGCGGAAATATTAACTTAAATTATTGAACATAAAAGAATTAGAACCAAAAAAGAACCAATTATAATTAAATAGCAGAAGCGTTTTCGCTTTATCTTTGCAAGTTCGAAACCTGGAAAATTTCAAATGCAATGCCGAGGTGCTTGTGGTTCACAGCCGTGAGCTTTCTTTGTTTGGCATTGCAGGTTTTTTCAGGAACTGTTCGTGTCCACTTTTTAGATCTGGTACAATCAGGTTTTCAAAATTATGGGGTGGCAGTGTTTTCCAAATCAAAAAAAATACGGGATAGCATAATTTTCATTGATATAAATTTACGGGTCATAATAATTTTATTATTTTTGCAGCGTTTTTAAAACTAAAATTATGGAGCGGATATTCAAAAGGAAAACGTACCAGCAGTTGCTTGAATGGAAAGCAACAGAAAATGGCCGGACTGCAATTTTGGTGGAAGGGGCGCGACGTGTGGGAAAGTCAACTATTGTAGAACAGTTTGCCAGGAAAGAATACAAGTCGTACATTCTCATAGATTTCAACAAAGTAGGCAAAAATGTTGTCGAGCTTTGGAACGATCTCATGGATTTTGACAGGATTTTTCTTTTATTGCAGCAGATTTTCAAAACAACACTTTATGAAAGAAACTCCGTCATTATCTTCGATGAGGTGCAGAAATGCCCACCAGCTCGCCAGGCCATCAAATATTTAGTGCAGGATGGTCGCTATGACTATATCGAGACAGGATCGCTGATTAGCATTCACAAGAACACAAGGAATATCACCATACCGAGTGAGGAGGACCGCATAACCATGTATCCCATGGATTATGAAGAGTTCAGATGGGCTTTGGGAGACATGGCTTCGGTACCCTTGTTTAAACAACAATATAATAGTCGCATATCGTTGGGCGATGCCGTTGTGCGCCAGAATATGCGCGACTTCAGACTGTACATGTTGGTAGGAGGCATGCCACAGGCTGTAAATACTTATTTGGAGACTAACAACTTGAGTCTGGTGGACAAGACCAAGCGAGGCATCATCCAGTTGTACCTTGAAGATTTCCAGAAGATTGACGCGACGGGTAATGCGGAACGCTTGTTTAAAAATATTCCGGCACAGTTGAGTGGCAAGGTCTCCCGATACCAACCCTATACCGTGGTGGGGCAGCAATCGGCAGCCAAGATGGGAGAGCTGCTTCAGGAATTGGAACAAAGCAAGACCGCTCTTTTCTGCCACCATTGCACCGATCCCAATGTGGGCATGTCTCTGAACAAGGATTTGTCCCGCTACAAGATTTTCATGGCAGACACCGGCTTGTTTGTCACTCTCTGTTTTTGGGACAAGGGTTTTACTGAGAACGTGATTTACGACAAACTGTTGTCGGACAAGCTTGATGCCAATTTAGGATATTTATATGAGAATGTTGTGGCACAGATGTTGGCAAGCGCGGGCAATCAATTGTTTTACTACACTTTCCCAAAAGATGAAAAACACAATTATGAAATCGACTTTTTGCTTTCAAGAGGCAACAAGTTGGTGCCCATCGAAGTGAAATCTTCGGGTTATAAAACCCATAAATCTCTTGATGTCTTCTGCGAGAAATATTCCTCTCGTATCGGCGAGCGCATACTGCTTTATACCAAAGATTATCAGAAAGACGGCCCCACTCAATGCATTCCTGTCTATTTTACTCCATTCCTGTAACATTTTTGAAGAAAAAAAATGATTTCTCGCTCTACACATCAAATTTTTTTCCTAACTTTGCCGTTGTGTTCCCGAGACGGGCTCACAGAACGGGATTGTTAACTTAAATTATTGAATAAAAGAAAATTAGAACCTAAAAAGAACCTTTTTGTAAATACATAGCAGAAGCGTTTTCGCTTTTATCTTTGCAAGTTCGAAACCTGGAAAATTTCAAATGCAATGCCGAGAGGAAGCCGAAGATGCTTGCGGTGAACAGCCGCGAGCTTTCTTTGTTTGGCATTGCGGGTTTTCCAGGACCTCGGACTCAAGACAATGAAGTTCGCGGTTTTTTTTATGCCCGTTTGTGAAACCCGGAAAGGACGTGAAAAAGAACCTAAAAAGAACCTAAAGAGCTGAGGGATAATGTGGTACTTTTGCGGTGTGGAAAAAAGAGAAAGAGATTAAGAGTAAAAAACATAGTCCATTAATAAAATGAAAAAGATGATACGGTTAGATTTAGACAGGCGTTCTCCTGTGATGGAGATTATAAACATGAGTGAGAATGATGTCTCGCGCCTTATTTTAGCATTAAAGTTTTGTAATGAAATGTGTAAAGACACGAACCTTGACATCTATACAGAACAGGAAAAAGAAGCAATTCTAAAAAAAATGTTGGAGTTGCAAACACTTCTCGAAGATGAATACGGCAAGTGTTCTTCAAAAACAGCGGTTGGTATAGAAGAAGAAATTATAACCAAAGTTGCTTTATACTGGAAAAAATAAAAAAACGAGAAAGCCGATTCGCGTGAAAGGAGGTAGGCAATAATTTTAAGATTCAAGTACTATGAAAAAGTATCAAAAAGTACAGCGTCTGGCCTCAAGTGGCACTGCGAATTTCGCCAACTGTCATGGAGATGAACAGACTCAAAGTTATTGTGGTTCAAAATTAAACTACAAAGCTTTCTAACAAAAAGGAAGAAGCCGAAAATCCTTGAAGAGTAGGCACAAATTTAAAACCTTAAAGTACTATGAAAAAGTATCAAAAAGTACAGCGTCTGGCCTCAAGTGGCACTGCG
>CAMVBK010000032.1:0-37653 GCA_947165685.1 uncultured Bacteroidales bacterium
CTTTGTTTGATAATTTTGATTAATAACACGTCCCAATTTTAACGGGACACTAGTGATTTCAGCGATAAACCCTAATGCAGGTGAAGGTGAAAAAATGTATGATTTTTCGTTTTTGAAGGATTCCGACACAGGATGTCTTTCAATATATACAGACATGGTGGGCCAGAAATGGCTAAAGGTGGCTGAAATAGTTAATCTTAAGGATTCGGCAGCTTTTGCAAGCTTCGTTAATTCTAACAATGTGTCTCAAGAGTTTGCCATCATCGATCAGTTTAGACAAGTCATTTGTGTACAACCGCATATAAATTACTATTTGGAAGACAGTGTCAGTCCTGATCAAGCTGTGAATATTTTCGTGAGGACTAATGCTGGTGGTCGTCCTTTGTCACTTTCAGACATCATGCTGTCTATTACCATAGCTGGATGGAATAATGTTGATGCGCGCAAGGAATTTCAAGATTTAAGTGACCAAATTTCAGCAAAAGGATTCTACATTAATCATGATTATATTCTGAAAGCATTTCTATGCTTGTTCCATGCGTCAGTTAAAAACAGGATACAGAGTTTTGATTCTGCATTTCTCCAAACAGTTGAAACAAATTGGAACGACGTTAAAGAAGCCATAGTTTGTTTATTTGATTTGTTGCAAAGTTTTGGGTTAGACAATTCTACGTTAAAGTCGTACAATGCTACAATGCCTATCTTGTGCTACTTATATTGGAATAGAAAATATGTGAATTTCGCTACAGCAATCTCACATGCAACTGACCGCGATGTTATACGGAAATGGCTGTTGAGAACGTTATTATTCCGATCATTTGGAGCCTCTGCGGATACCGCTCTTCAAAATGCCATTAGAAATTTGAAAGGGCAAAGCCTGTTCCCTGCTACAACTATTTCAACAAACATTGGACAACCGAATGTGGTTGACCCCGCATGGGTTGATTCCCTATTAAATGTACAAAAGGACGATCCCTATGCTTTTTCCATCTTGTCATTACTCTATCCTAATTGTAATTTTGCTGTTACAAAGTTTGATAAAGATCATCTACATCCTGCAGCGTCATTCCATCAATATCAAGCAGCTGGAGGTAAGAAATCATGGGCTGAATATAATTCTATTGTCAATCTACAGCTTTTAGAGTCTTCTGAAAATAAGAGTAAGGGAGACACTCCTCTTGTTGATTGGGTAACCGGACAGCTGGCTAAAAGGCCGAATATTAATTCTGAAACATATTTACCAACTGGCATCAGCCTTGATCTTGCTGATTTTGATATATTTTATGAAGAGAGGAAAAAATATTTATTCAATGCTTTGAGTTCGGCTTTGTAGAGATTTCTTGTTTTGAAAGATACTTGAATTGATGTGTCTTGATAAGTGTTGATTTATATCCTATCCCCCGTCTCAGCCCACCCGACGGGGGATTTTTGTTGTGTGCCCTTGCGAGTACGAGATCTCGTTTGATGCCGGTGGCGCGCACCATTCCGTTTGGCCAGACTGCGGTGACGAAAAAGAACGGCACTGACGGAGAACATTGTGCTGACGGGAGAAGAAGGTGCTGACCGGCCAAACGGAATCTCCGGCTCGCAAGGGGCGGTGATTGACGAAAACAATCATTTTGTTGATCCCGAGCGCAAAAAATGACATGTTGTGTCGGACGTATGATATTTTTGTAACTTTGCCGCGTCATTTTTCCCCGACTCTGTTTAATGGACTTCGGCGGAGGGAGGGGGAGAATCATAACGGCTAAAATTAGAAGTCTGGTGTTTTTTTATTACAAATCAGTATGGGAAAAGATTTAAATTCGATTAAAAATGAATTAAACGCGTCTCCGATGTATAATCTTTCGTTGTCATCGAAGGAATTGTTTCATAGCAATTTTTTAGCTTGGTTAGGAAAAAATGCGAATACAAGACGCTTTTTTGTGGGAATGATAGAAGAATTGACAGGTATACAATTGGATTTTAATGGAAATTGGAGTGTGGAACGCGAAGACAAGAATTTCGATTTGTGCATCAAGGAAAAGGATAAATATATTTTGGTTATTGAAAACAAGGTGAAATCCATTCCGAGAAAGTCTCAACTTGATGAATATGTAGGGAAAATCAATAAAAATAACAATGGAACCAAATTCTTGCTTTTGACTCTTGTTAAAGAGTTTCCGCATAAGGATGATATTGATATTAAGAATGGGGGAAGATGGATAACCAAGACATATCAGGACATTGCAAAAATTATGGAAAACAAGACAAGTCTTGTAGGCGATACTTACCTTAAATCTTTGATTGAAGATTACATTGTTTTTATTAAAAATGTGGACGAATTAGCTGAGATATGGCAGAAAGATAATAAAAACAATCCATTTTTTGCAAAATCTGCCGATTTGAATGGTTTGGAAAAATTGTCAGACTTGTATGTGAAAATTCAGTTTAGTTCTTATTGTATTAAACTTCAAGAAAAGATTAAAAATGATATCAAAGATGTAGTAGTTTATGATCAAGATACTACCATCCCTACAACGCTGGATAAAAACAAATTATACATTTATGTTGGTTGGGGATATTCCAGTAACGGGCATAATGGTGTGCTTGATGTTGCAATCCCTGTGGAGTATAAAAATGGGAAACCTACAATACTTTATGGCTGTTGTTCCCCAGATTCATTAATAAAGATTCAGGTTGAAGGCATCTCTTATCGTCACGTTTTAGAGCAAAATAAAAATCAGCGTGATCTTATTGCCACTGGAAAAAGTGAACCATATACCAATTTAGGTTGGTTTGCTCTTGATCCTAAAGGTGGTTCACAAAAGGTAAAATATGGGAATAATAATATCTTTGAAGAGGTTTTATATCCACAAAAAATAAAAATAGTAAATAATTGGCCATTTAATACATATAAATCTAATTTCATTTATCAATACAAAAAAATCAAGAATGGTACTAATGTTGATGCAGTATTAGATAATATTGTGCAAGAAATACAGAGAGTAATTGATGCATTCAAAAAATAACTCTGACAGGTATAGAATGTTGAGTTTCTGAAACAAGGTTTACCAATTCCGACTTGATTTTAAATTCGGCTCAACACACCCTAAAATACAATAAAAACTGGCAAAAATGTAGGGATTGGCAAGGACAAATTGTTGCCCACATTAATAAATGGATAGAGAAATACAACCAATCAACTTTATAACTATGGCAAAAAAGGGAGAAACTCAAATCATTAGCCTGTCGGAAGCCGATGGCAAAAAGATTATCAAGATAAACCAGTGCGAGCTGGAGGACGAACTCGTGTACAACTTCTTCAAAAGCAACGAAGTGAAAAAGACCGAATATGACACGATGTTCAAAAAAGCACTCCACATCGGCATTCTCGCTCTTCAGGAAGACCGCATACAGCATTTCCTCACCCAGACCGAAAGCAACCTGGGCGTTGAACTGATGAACCTCAGACATCGCTATGACCTTAACCAGAGTATGCTGAAAGCTGCTCAAGTGAAAGGCGAGATGGCGGAAGTGGAGTTGGTCACGGTCCTTAACTCTTTCTTTGAGGAGCGGAAACTGAAAGATGAAGCTTACCAGACAGGCAGCACGCCGCGCAAAGGCAAAAACAAGACGGGTGACTTGGTATGCTACATCAGAAATGACGATGGAACCGATACCGGCAAAAAAATAGGAATTGAGAGCAAACTCAATGCATCGGTCGGAATGGGTGACATAAAGGACTTTAACCCCAAGAAATCGAAAACCGATACCGCCTGGAGCCAGCTCATCGAGACCGATTACAACCGCGACACCGAAGTCAGCATTATGGTTTTCGATGTGAGTTGTGTCAAGGATGAAGTGAAGAACACAATAGGTGTCACCTATATCCCACAGGTTGGCTTTGTGGTAGTGGTGGATATGCAGTCGGGCCGTTTCGAAAACCTTTACATCGCCTATCTGCTGGCCCGCGACATTGCTATGAACGCCAAAAGCGCCGATTACGATCCCGACTTGATGAAGATCATGGTTAACCGTATCATAAAGGATGTCAAGGAAATCCAAACTGTCAAGGATATGGTTGAAAAGAACATCAAGTTGAATGAAGACAGCAATAAAAACAACCAGAAGATCCTTGACCAATTGGAGAAGAATCTCAAAATGATGGAATTCAACCAGAAGTATCTTGAGAAATTCCTGCAAGAAGGCACTCTTTCAAAAGCCGACCTGTTCAATTTCTACCAAGGATGCGAGATTGACGAATCAAAGCGCTTGATTGAACTGGAAGTCAAAGATACATACAAATAGTCACATTCGCGAAGGCAGCCCGACGGCGCGTAGGAGGCGACGTTTCTAACGTTGCCGTAAAAATCACTGACGCTTGGAAGCGTTGGCTTCTTTGCGACGCTTGGAAGCGTCGGCTCCGAAGCTTTGCTATTAGCAAAATTACAGACAACCCCCATATTAATTGTATTTTCGCGCCATCATATTTTCAGATGCTGTCTTATGGAGCCTCGCAGGGTCTGAAGGTGTGACGAGGAAGAGTTGTAACAGAGGCTCCCGATAGTGACAAAATGACTATTTTGCAAAAACCGAATGCGACGGTCGGGCAGATCGTGAAAGATTTGGAACAGATTGTGGAGAAGAAGCTGGGCATCTTGCTGGAGTACAGTTACGACGGCGATGATATGTACGTGGAAGGCATCAAACTGCGCAAGGACATTGCCGTATTGGAAACCACTGGCAAGAAGAATCGCGCGGCCACGGCGGAAGACCTCTTGGCGATGTTTCGCTTGCTGGACGCATCGCTCGGCGTAGTGATACAAGATGGTTGGGAAATGCTGAACTTCGAGCCATACGAAAACGGTGCCATCTTCAAGTACGACGAGGAGGAGGATTTTTGCCAGTTTACGATGGATAGGGATGTGCGACTCCTCACCACGCAACAGATTGAGGCCGAATTGAAAAAGGTTGATAAGGAAGGATTCCTCAATTTCAAGGTGTTGCCCCAATTGTGGTACGGTAATAAACTGACTGTGTATCGTGCGAACTGTCTGTGGTATGACTATGGGAAACTCTTTCTGTGCTACGATGAAGACAATGAATCGGACAGCATCACGGTAGGCGAGCTTTTGGAAGAATTTCCTGATTGTGCCGAGTTTATGGTGCAGATTAAGGGGAAGTACTACACCCTCAAAGTGGATGATGATGGACGCTTCTACTCTTTTCCCAAGTTAGGGAATAAGAATCTTTTTGCCATCCATCTGGGCGAGATGGTGTTTGACCCGAATGAGATGGATTGAAATGGAAGGGCAATAAAAAAACAAAGCGACGACAGAGTGAAATATTGAAATAAACATAGATGAATTTAAGAAAAAAAGAAAGATGAAAGAAGATAATATTGAAAAAGCGCGCCGACTTTGGGCTGAGTGTAATGGCAGTGACAAATACCCTGAAATAAAGCAGCACTCTGTATATTTAGCTCACGGTTGTCTTAGTGAATTTTATAGCAAGTACATCAGACAATGCAAGGGTGTTATTGTGTTCAACAATCGTTATGGCGGTTTCCACATCCACAAATGGGGTACACACATTGGAGTGCCTGTGAAGCATTCTCTTCTGTATGCGATTTTTCGCAGCATCGAATTTGATGTCAAGAACCACACCATCAAAATCAACACACAGTGGGACGATGAATCACCCGTAATCGAAGAAATGGGGAAATTCAAGCCCGAGGTTTTCAAGGAGTTGTACGAGACAATACCAGAACACCTCAAGTCTCACGGAATCTATGATTACAAAGAATCGTGGAATGAGGATGTGTTGACATTGAATATCATGACGAATACACTGGTCAAGTTGGAAAACAGAATTGGCGGAACATTCCATATGCATCATGCAGACGGTATCAGCAGACTCAAAGACGGACTGGAATACAAGGCGATTTATAACAACCACGATTATCTTGTGAGAATTCTGTATGATGAGTCAGAAAACCGCTATTCAATACGACTTACAAATCAGGAGAACGGCCTCTCCCAACAATCCGGATTGGTCAAGGAAGCAGATTTATCGGATATCTTGGACGATATGCTGAATGGTGACTAAACTGACTGGAAAACCGGTTAAAGTATGCTCCCCGTATAGCCAGTCTGATTGAAAATGTGATTTTTTATAGCATACCTAAAATTTAAACAGCTTATAAATTATGAAAGAGAAAAAAACAAAATTTGTAGTATGGAGTGAAGATGCAGACAACCGTTGCATTTTAGGTCACGTCAACACCTTTGCCGAAGGTCAGGAATTATTGGCCAATAGATGGAGAAAGCACGAAGAGGATCACAAAGTGGTAGAAGAAATCCTTTCGCACACTGAAGACGAAATGGAAGGTCTGGATGAGTTGATTCTTTATGGGGGCAACTGTTATTTTCATGAAGGTATTGCCCGCGTCCCGGGTTATGTGGATGAGGATGAGATGGTGCAAAAAGATGTGACCTTGGGAGAGATTCTTAAACGTGAACTGGCTAATGTCAAGGGTCTTAAGTGGGAAATGAAAATCAACACAAAAGACAAGGAAGATTTTTATCTGCAAGTCAGTGGTCGCAATAAAGTGCCGGTGGGCAATAAATACGAGCGCATTATCGGCTTGCCGACTCACTATGTGGATTGGTATTATGAGGTGAAGTCGGATACTGTCAAAGAATATATTTCAGAAAAGACATTCCCTGGTGTGGACTGGAAAACGGTCTCTGCGGAAGAGATTGACAGACGTTTGAAGGAATATTTCCTTTCTCGCAAAATATACTTTTCTGAAGAAGAAGCCTTCAACAGTCTGCCGAATGAGCTGGTGTTGAACTTGCGTTCGGGAGGCTCCATCACGCCATACGACAAGTATGGTTATCAAATAGTGAACATCAGCGCATACGGCACTGCAGGCGACAAAGGTGTGTTTGTTCATATCAGAAGATGTGGTGATGGAATACAGTCTTGACGAAAAGTTCACCCCTTGTGACCTGACCCCGGAGGAAAAGACTTTCTTGAACGCCTTGGTCACCTATACCATGCCTTTGGAAAAGTCGCTGTTTTTCCAGATTGCCGACCTTCAGCGGCACACCAAATTAGAGTTCAGTATGAATGGCGGTCGCTTTAAGGGTTCCGAATCCCCCGGACGGGATGTGCTCGAAAAGGAGTTGACTGAACTGGCAAAGATGCTGGAAGATTTTCGGGAAAAGCTGTGGGATGATAGATTACCGGAAGAGAACTGGGATTTGTACGAGATATGGGAAGAAGAGTGGGTGAGACAGAACGAGAAGCTGAAGGAATTGTTGGACAATCCTGGGAAGAGTGTGGATTCGACTCCTATGGGTGTATATTACAATAGAGGCAGTGACTCCAAGGTGGTCCTTTTTGTGGACGCCATCGAGAAGCGTGCCAAGCACAATCCGTATGACACGATGCTCCTGATGGGAATGGTCCTGCTTCACGAATATTTCCATTCCTTCCATTTTCATGCGGGAACCGGCGCGGGTGATCCACCGAAATGTATTGAAGAATCGATGGCTGATTACGGCAGTCTGGTAATGTTGGACAGGGTGGTGTCATCGGGGTTGCCCATCGCCAAAGATGCAGAGAATGCGCTGGAAAAAGCGTTGGACTTTGTCAAGAGCAAACAACAGCGCACGATGGATACCGCCGGCTATGGATTTGGCGCCTGCCTTTACGAAAACCACAAGGAAGAGGCTTCCAATCTGATAGCCTTTTACGCCAATGTGTCCTGCTTGATGGATGATAAAACCTTAAAAAATAGGCAATAATTTTTCGTGAGCAAATCTTAAACACATTAATAATATGAATCTTACTGTAATTTTCATTGCAATTGTCGTTGTCGCAATAGTTGTCGTTACAACGATCATCGTTATCTATAAAAAAAGCGGATTTTCCGGCGATAGCAAATCGCAGGAAGTGAAAGATGCGCTGACACGCACGCAGGCGCAGCTAGAGTCTAAACAGCAGGAGTTGGATCGTGTTTATGAAGAGAACCGTGAACTTCAGAGAAAAAAGGAAGAATTATCTCGTGAACTAGGCAATTCAGAGGCCAATGTGAAAGACAAGGAAGAAGAGCTGAAAGAACGTATGCAGAATATGGAAGTGTGGTACAATGACATGCAAGTTAAGTTTGGCGAGATTGCAAAGAAATTGATGGACGAGAAAGAAAGTGGTTTTGAGAAGAGAAACTCCGAAGTGCTGGAACCTCTACGGGAGTCGTTGAAGGAAATGCAAGAAGAGTTGAGGAAAACCAAAGAGCAAGTGAATGTTGATCTCAACACACAGATTTCCTCGCTGAAGGACATGAATAGAGAGCTTTGTAATGAAACCAGCCATCTCGCCAATGTCTTCAAAGGGGGCAATGGCGTACAAGGGAAATGGGGTGAGTCACAATTGGCACGAGTGCTGGAGATTGCCGGCATACCGGAAGGTGAGATGGGCTACACCATGCAGGTCTCTGCACAGAACTCAAAATCTGCTCAAGACCGTCCCGACTGCCTAGTACACCTGCCGGGTGACAAATGCATCATTATTGATGCCAAAACCAACCTGACAGCCTACGAGCGTAGCTTTCACTCAGCCAGTGAAGAGGAACGTGTAAATTGTCTCAAAGAGCATGCCAACGCCGTAAAAGCCCAAATTACAAATCTTTCGAAAAAACAGTATCAAGAGAACAAAGAGTACAATAATCCCGGTTTTGTTCTGATGTTCTCACCTGTAGAGTCGGCGATGACGGCAGCACAGCAATACTCCGATGTTGATCTTTTTCAATATGCGGCAGATAGGAATATCTCAATAGTAACTCCTTGGAATCTTATCCCTATCTTGTTTGTTGTGCGCAACATCTGGAAGACAGAACAGCAGGAACGGAATGTCTCGAAAATAGCAAAACGCGGACGTCTGATATACGACAAAATATACCAGATTCTAACAAAGGTGGATAATATCAATAAAAATATTGCCGCAGCACAAAAGGAATGCCAGCAACTCAGCAAAGATCTTGGAAACAAAGAAGGCGGACTGATGCAACAGGCAAGACAATTGGAGGAACTTGGCATAAAACCGATGTCAACAAACAAAGGCGAAAATAAGATAGAAAACACTACTGTGTATAAGGATTATTATGAAGATGCTGATGCTGATGCCGAGTAAGATATTTGGATGAAATCACTTGTTGTCAATTAAATAGTTGTGAGATCTCCAACATATAAATAAAGTTGTTATTTTTGCAACGTCATATTTTCAGATTCTGTTTAACGGACCTCGCAGGGGCTGGAGGAAGAACGGTGTAAAGTTGTTTAAAATTGAAGTCTTATGAACTTAAAAACCTCGCGATGTATAGGTGATCGCATAAATTAACATGTCAAAAATTACGGTATGGACCTCCAAAGGCCGGTGGTCGGAAGAAGTAAACGGATGTGACAAAGTCCATCTTATGAAACAAGCCATTAGAAAAGAAGCAAAAAAGTTTAATGAAGCGCCTGCGGATTATAAGGAATTAGGCGACGTTAGAAGAGCTTCCATTCATTATAAGGATGGTACAATGGGGCATATAACAGACCATTGGTCTGGCATCCAAATTGACAACAAGCTAGTCAATATGTCAGTTTTTTTTGACTATTATAAAAATCTCGATCATGATATTCTTAATAAGTATATCCGCGAGCAAAAGTTTTCGGATGTGTGTTTCTTCACGATGAAGCTGTCCACTCTCCAGGAAATGGCAGAGGAAGAAAAGACAATGACGAAATTGTATGAACGGCTCATAAAATTGGCCGAGGTTTCCGAGGAAGGAGTCTCTCGCCTGATGTTTATGTTTGAAGATGAATAGAAGATATAATTAATATGGAAAAGATGAACCCCACCGAGAAAATACTGCAAATCCTGAATGAACACCCCGAAACATTGTCCGAATGGGGGTACGAATGTCCAAAGGAAATCACCGACGGACTGGTATTCTCCATCAACACTAGTGCATGGCATCCGGGCTGGGTTCGTGTCGAATATGATGAGGCAGAAGGGACATACATCATAAGTGCTCACGATACAGAATATGGCTACAAACAAGAAGTGGGGTTCGTCCAAGAATCCGAACTCTTCGATATTCTGGATAAGGAAATCCGTGAGGGTCTGACCGATGAAGAAATCGAAGAGATTCGGAAAAGATGGTGGTCTATGCCTTAGTAAATGTCAAAAAAGTTTGTCTTATGGGGATTTTAAGTAATCTAACAGAAGAGTATTTCGGCAACAAGGTAAGGAAAGAAGATGTGTCATTCAGGTACGACATTGACAACGACAACCCGCCAGAACATACGCTAACCCAAGATGAAGAAGATTTCTTGCAAGGGTTGGCAAAGTATAAGCTGTTTCTTGACAAATCGCTGTTTTTCCAGATTGAAGACCTCCAGCGGCACACGAAGTTAGTGATTAGCCGCAATGATAATCGTTATATGCGTCTGGAATTTCCTGACAGAGCCAAGTTGGAAAAAGAGATTGCCGAACTGGAAAAGATGATTCAGGATGTTTCGGACAAATTGGAACGGAAGGAATTGCCGGAAGAATACTTCGGCATGCTTAATGTATGGAAAAGACAGTACAAGAAGTTGAACGAGGCGTTGGACAATCCTGTGGATAGTACGAGTTCAACACCATGCTTGGGTTTGTACTACAACAATGGTCGGGATTCCAAGGTTATTCTTTTTTTGGACTCCATTGAGGAGGCTGCCAAGAATATTCCATGCGATCCGAAATTCTTGATGGGACAGGTGCTGCTCCACGAATATTTCCATTCGTTCTATTTTCACGTGGGAACCGGTATGCGAAATCCGATGAAATGTATGGAAGAACCGATGGCTGAATACGGCAGTCTGGTGGCCTTGGACAGTGTGGCATCATCGGGGGCGTCTGTTGCCGCGGAAGCAGGCGAGGCGCTGAGGCATACTTTAGGTTTTGTCAAAGACGAACAGAAATGCACGGGTCTTACTGCCGCATACGGATTCGGCGCCTACCTTTTTGAAGAGCACAAGGATGATGCCTTTAGCCTGATAGCCCAATATGCCATTATGTCCTGTGTGATGGACAATTGTTGCACAGATGCCTTGGAGTATAAGTATCTGTTGTATCCAGAATACCCTTCTTATCTTTGGGCTGAGGAAGCTGCTTATAAAAAGTTGGACGAGCTGTTGAAAGAAGTTGTGGTAAGAGAATCCACCGAGACACGATTCACTTTGGCGGTGTTCAGATTTCTTAGAGACAACGACTTGCTTGATAAACTTGCCCCATACGTTCACGCGCAAGTGACCAAGAATTCCAGAAAATTATTCTCACTCTCTCAAGCTGGGTGCTTTTGTTTAACGAGTATCTTGTGTGACGATTCCACTCCTCCACAAAAAACTGCTTTTGATTCGTTTGTCATTGGAGGGCATACATACCATTTGTGGTTGTCTCGCATAATGAACAGTAAGAGGTTTAAAACATCCCGGGATCCTCGTCAGATTGATGAATTGAGAAAAATGATACAGTATGCTTATCGTGGGCGGTTTGACATTCGGGAGACAGGAGACGAATATATTATGAGCTATGAGATTCAATAATCATTGAAACGCTACTGCCAGCAAGACACCTGGCAATGGTGGAGATATTGAGGACAGTGAGAAGGAAAATCAAATAAGATAATCCCGATAAAATCAAAGGACAAATGATACTTTCCATAATACTGACAATCGTGATTGTGGTGGTCGTTATCAAAATATTCGGCCCCGTTTTGCTTGACCTGCTTTCTTGGCTCTGGGGCATCCTTACGCTACCGCTTGCCCTTATCGGCGGTTTTATCGGATTCCTTGTCGAAGCATTGCTGTTTGTCGGCCTGTTGTGGCTGGTCGTGACGTTGTTCGGGCTGTGATAAGAAATTGCAAAAATAGAACTGAATTATCCCCTCGAATCTTGTAAATACCCTGTCTGCGTATTTCTGCGAGTTCGGCGGGCTTATGATTGTCCCGCAGACCACGCAGATTAACGCAGATTATCACACCGTTTTTTTGCAAGACTTAAAGGGATAATTCCGAAAAAAATGATGGGAGTTTTGTAAAGTGAAAAAAATATAACTTTGCTGCGTCATATCTCCGGGTTCTGTTTAACGGGCCTCGCGGGGCTTGGGGGTGTGGCGGGAAATAGTTTGAAATTTCGAACATGGGTAGTGTGATTAAGGCATCTGAGGATAATTTTGAACTTTTGTTATACAAAATTGACTAAATGGAAATTTTATAAATAATATAGTTATGGCAAAAAAAGAAACAGCAAGTATTATTGGAAACCTTGATCAGAAGAATAAACGTATTAAGGTGAATGCTTTTGAACTCGACAACGAGATTGTTTTTGAGTATTTCGACAAGAAGGTGCCCGCTGACGAGCGCGACAAGACTTTCTTGCGGGCACTTTATATTGGTGTCCTCGCAATGATGGAAGACCGTTTGTCCTCGTTTTTGGACAAAACATCCAGCGATTTGGGCATGGAACTGGAAAGTCTGAAAAAGATTTTCGACATGAAACAGGAGGTGTTCTTCAAAACTGCGGTTAAGGGAATGATAGCCGAAAACGATATTGCCGAGGCGTTGAAAGCCTATTTGGAATCGAGGAATATAAAGGACGAAGTTTCGCTTTCGGGTACTGAAAAGGCACAAGGTGACAATAAAACAGGAGATATCATTTGTAAGATAGACTCTTCGGACAATAAGACTATCGCTATTGAGTGCAAATTCAACAAAAACGTGAAATTGGGAGATATTAAGGGATATGAGGTTTTCAACAAGACAAAACAGGATACCGCTTGGGGACAGCTTATCGAGGCCGATTATAACCGTGAATCGAAGTGCAGTATTATAGTTTTTGACAAAGCATTGGCAGACAGCAGCATAATCAATCTGACTGATAATATGACGTATATACCGCAGGTGGGTTTTGTGGTAATAATAGATTCGCAGGCGGGCAACTACACCAATCTGGCCATTGCCTATATGTTGGCCCGCGACATTGCCATCCATTCAAAACAAGTTGATTACGACAAAGATTTATTGGCTATCATCATTACCCGCATTGTTAAGGATGTAACCGAAATACAGAAAATCAAAACTATGGTGGAAACAAACATTAACAATAACAAAGCCATATTGAAAATGCTTGAAAAAAGTATGATGATGGTGCAGTTTAATGAGAAGTATCTCCTCAAATTCCTGAAAGATGGCACTTTGACCAAAGAAGATCTCTTTAAATTCTACACCGGAGAAGATATGGGAGAGAAGTATAAGTTGATAGAAAAAGAAATTGAAGAAAATTATGCGTGAGAAATGTAAATTTATAATAAAATCAAAATATGATTAAATACAGCATTGACAAAGTACACCCCACAAGAGATTTAACGCCACACGAAAAGGTTTTCTTGCAAGGTTTGGCAGAGTATAAATTGTTTCTTGACAAGTCTTTGTTCTTCCAGATTGATGATCTTCAGAAGCACACGGAATTGGTGCTCAGCGGAGAGACTGAAACAGCTTATCGTTATGAGTTTCCTGATCCAGACGAGTTAAATAAGGAGATTGAAGAATTGGAAAAGATGATTAAGAAACTTGAGGATATGTTGAAGACAGGGAAGTTGTCGCAAGAATACTGGGTGCTGCTTAAGGAATATAGAAAACGACTTGAAAAGTTGAAGGAGGCTCTCGACAAGATGAAGAAGGGTTCCTCTTCCACAATGATTTTTAAGGTTTCTTTATTGGGAAAATATGAGCACAAAAACGGTGACAATTCCAGAGTGACGCTCTATGTGAACAATATTGAGGCGTATGCCAAGAATTCATACGATACTATGCTATTGATGGGACAGGTCTTGTTGCATGAATATTTCCATTCGTTCTACTATCACGTAGGTGTAGGATCAAAAGAACGAATCAAATGCGTTGAAGAACCGATGGCGGAATTTGGCAGCTTGGTGTTCTTGGATAGCGTTGCGTCTTCGGAATCGCCTGTTGCTATATATGCAGATCATTCATTAAAGTATGCTTTGGGTTTTGTCAAGAAGAAACAGAAATGTGAAGGAATAACAGCTGCGTATGGATTTGGGGCATATATTTTCGACAAACACAAAGAGGATTTTCCTTATTTGATAGCTGAATATGCAAATGTGTCCCGTTTGTTGGATAAGAGTGATGAAAAGGTTTTGGAATATAAATATTTGGTGTATCCGTGCTATCCATTTAAGTTAGAAGAAATTGCTTATGAAAAGTTTGAAGCCTTGTTGGGGAAAAGGAAAACGGTATTAATGAAGCCAAAATCCGTAGTAAAGAAACCGAGTAAAAAATATTGTGAATTTGCTTTAGATGTGTTCCAATATATTGAAAAGCATGGATTGCTGGATAGGCTTGGACCATACATCACAATAAAAAGCAACCCAAACTTAAAGTCTCTTTCAGACAAAGTGGTAGGTTTTAATCTTCCAAGAATCTTTTGCGAGGACCTTTCATTGGTGTCCCGAAAAAGCGACTGGGACCACGACCATCCATTTGTAATAGATGGTAGCAAGTACTATATTTCTAAAGAGTGGTATGAAAAAGGCAGAAGACTCAGTGTCGACGAACTAAAAACAATGATAGAATATGTCTATCCTGGGCAATTTAATATTAAAAAAACTGCCGCTGGATATATATTGGAAGAATTACCCTGACAATCATAAAACCAGTTGAAGGATATGCAAACATTCTATTACAGTTTGCACAAATTATTTGACAAGTTCGACCTTTTACATATTCTAAATCTTTAATCCTATGAATATTATAGACAAAATCCCTTTATTATCACCCTCACAGAAATCCTTACTGGAGCAATCTGCCCGCGTGCCCTTTATGCTGGGTGGTTTCGTGTCATTCGACGACATTCTCTCTAAGTTAAAGGTTTATGTTTTCATTGAGCCGGGCATTCCCACACGCTCGGAGGACGGCTATTACGATAAAGCCATTGAGTATTGGAAAAAGGCTCTTGAGCAACTCAGAGAAAGGATGCGCGAGGATGAGTCTTTGGAAGAAGTGTATAGGAAAATATTGGAAAGGATTGATAGACTTTATTCTGAGAAGAAGACATATTCATCCATGATGCTTCTTGGTCAATATGACAGCAGGAAGAATATCATCATCCTATATCCGGAGGCGATGGTCGCAGCGGATGCAAGTAAGACGGATGAATATTTGGTATCGACCTTCGCCCACGAGGTTATGCACGCTTATTTCAACCGTTCTGAACACGAGAATTATCCATACGCGATGTTTGTGGAAGAACCCTTGGCCGAGTTCGGGATGTTGTTGTATCTGCACGAGACTCATAGCCCTTACTACGATTGGGCGCATGACAATGTAAGCGGTAAAAACAGTTGCTACCACTATGGCGCAAACCTCATGGATCAATATCTCGATGGTGATTATTTCTTCAGAAAATGCCTCGAGGAGTACAAAGTTAGCATCAGCGAATATGAGATGCTCGATATTTCAAACAACGGTCGGGTTTCCATGCCGGAAGATGGTGGTTTCGTGATTGTCAATGGTCAACCCATTGCTGTTAGATGGACGCCTGCCAACAGTGTTCCGCCAACATTTTTCTGGGATGATGCGACCAAAACATTAGGACTTGACGGAGATTGGAGAGGGTTTTCGAGATTGGATTTAGACAGTCTTTTATCTCGTACACTCAAGAATCCTCACTATTATCACCATTATCTCCATGAAAATGTTCAGAATGTGTATCTTGGGAAGGACTTTGTTGGCTATAATCCTTTCCATACATGTCCAGTATTCGTGTCTCCTCAAAATAAAGAGTTTGCATCTGTAAAAGGTATCATTGTTCAAAAAATAGACAATACTCCAATGCTTCATCGTCTTGGCGAAGGCCTTTATGAATTAAAGAGAAATGGCCAATATGCTATTATTGACTCAAATCTTGACCCAATTACGCCATTCCAATATGATTCCATTGAGCGTTTTGACAAGAATGGTCTTTGTGAGGTTAGAATAGATGGCAAATATGGATTGGTAAATAAGCAAGGCAAGGAACAGGTTCCTGTAATTTACGACAATATTACAGAAAAAGGTCGATTCTACGAAGTAAAGCTGAACGGTGAAGTATTTATCATTGATAAGCTTGGAAACAAGCAGCCGGAAAAAGAAAAATAAAGATATTAGACATTAATCATCAAAATCAAGATTCATTAACCAGACCAAATGTTGTGCTTTGACATTTGTTTATGAAATACCTAAACAATATGCCAAAATTCTATCACGGTTCACACAAGTTATTTGACACGTTCGACCTGTCGCACGCACTCGAAGGCGACGGAAAGGTCAAGTTCGGGTTCGGAGTATATGTGACTTCGAAATACGAATCCGCTGTGCATTATTCGGCGAGCAACAAGTCCGCCACAGAACATTACGTATATACCCTTGAATTGCCTGAAAAAACGGAACAAAACCACATTGCATTCAAACAGAAGGTGAACTCCTCGATACTTGCAAAGACGGAAAAACGGTTGGGACATTCCGTTCCTGCAAAGTACATCGAGGACGGTAAAGATTTCAGAAAGTATCTCGCCAAGGAATTGACCGGCCACATAGACATCGAGGGCGAGAAGGCTGCATCAAGGTTTCTCGTGAGCATCGGAGTCATCTTCATCTGTTGGCCGTATTCGTGGAAGAATCCGTCTTTGGGCGAGAACATGGCGGTTCTTGACGAATCCGTCATCCGTATTGTTAAAGTGGAGAAAGTCAATCCAGAGAAACGATGAACTTCTATAGCATTGCACCATTCATTGAGAAGTATTATCCGCAGTACTATTCGATAGAAACCTATCCAATAGCGGAGTGCGTTCCGATACGGAAAGTCTCGAACGAATGGGGGATTCTCTGTAATTTCGCCCGAACCCCGATACAGTACGATGGAGTGACATATAAGAGTTCCGAACAGCTGTTTCAAATGATGAAATTCACGGACGAAGAAGTCCGAAATGCTGTCTATGCTGCAAACAATCCCAAATATACGGCGAAACATTACGAGAAAACCCATAGACGAGACGACTGGGGGATGATGATCGTGGATGCAATGAAACAGTGCCTTCAGTTGAAGTACGAGCAAAGTGAGGCGTTTCGGGCGGCACTGGAACGGACCAAAGACATGTACATTGTCGAAGACCAAAGCACGTTCAGAAAGAAGTATGCCGACACTTGGGGTGTGAAGCGACAGGGGGATTTCTATGTGGGACCGAACCTGCTCGGCCGGTTGCTGATGGAGCTTCGGGATAACGGTTTTTCAAGTCCCTCGCCCCTGCCGCTAACTGCTAACTGCTAACTGCTAACTCACAAATCCCCCTTGAACTTCCTCACCGGATTCCCCCGCTCGAGCGTGTTGTGGTTCATCCAGACGTCGCGCTCGCGCTGGGCTCTCGCGGCTTCGTGGTCGGCGGCGAGGCGCATCAGCAACCGCTCTTTAGCCAACTGCTTGTTGCGCAGCTGCGACCGCTCGTCGGAGGCCGTCACGCTCAGCCCCGTGGGCAGGTAGGTGGCCCGCACCGCCGTCTCCACCTTGTTGACGTTCTGCCCGCCCGGACCGGAGGCGCGGTGCGTCTCATAGACGATCTGCCGCTCATCGACCTGCTGCGCCTGCATCGGGGCGATGAAGTGCACCCCCACGAACCAGTTCTTGCGGCGGTGCCACGGACGGAAGGGGTTCTTCTGCGCCACCCACAGCACCGAGCCTTCCCACGCGGAGGCGAGCGCGGACAATGCCGTCTCGTCGCCCTCCGTCGACAACGTGGCCGAGAACATACAGCCGTCGCTGAGTCCGGGCTCGTAGTCGATCAGTTTACACGAAATGTTTTGGTCTTTGGCCTGCTGGATGAGCTTCTCCATCACCAAGACCACCACGCGGCAGCATTCCTCGGGGCCGCGACCCGATGTTATCTGAATATAAGTCGTTTGCATAATCTTCTATTCTTGGTTCATTCTTACAATGCGGGGATGGATTCTCCCCACCACTTTGATTAACTGTTTTGAGGCGGCCAGCACCTCGTCGATGGATTTGTAGGCATCGGGGGCCTCCTCGGTGGAGCCGCCCAGCAGCGTGACACCCCGCTGTGCCAACTGCCGGTTGAGGGCGTAACGACTGAAGCTGTCCCGCGCCTCCTGCCGCGACATCGCCCTTCCCGCCCCGTGACTGGCCGAGCAGAGGGCCTCCTCGCAGCCGAGACCGGTCACCAAAAGTCCGGCGTCGGTCATATTGGCGGGGATGATGCCTAACTCGCCCGCGTGCGCCGGGGTGGCGCCCTTGCGGTGTACGATCACTTCCGAACCGTCGGCCAACGTTTCCCGCCACGCGAAGTTGTGGTGGTTGCTCACGTTGGCTAATGGTTGCAGCCGCATTCCTTGTGCCACGTTCCGGTGTATCAGCTCGTGGCAGACCGCCGAGTACTCGCCGGCGATCTCCATGCACCGCCAGTACATCTCGCCCTCCTCGCTGTCGAGGTCGAGCCACGCGAACGGTCCGGCCTCGCGGGGCAGTCGGCACTGTGCTTTGGCGATGGCCGTGAAGTGCTCGGCGATGGCCGCCCCGAGACCTCGGCTGCCGGAGTGCGACAGGATGGCCGTATAGCTTCCCACTGCTAACGTCAGCGGGTTGTCGGCATCTAAATGCACCTCGCAGATATCGACGAAGTGGTTGCCGCCGCCGCTGGTGCCCAACTGCCGGATGGCTTTGTCCCTCAGCTTCTTGAGTATCGGGATGGTGCGCCACTCTTCGCGGTCGAAGAGCGGGTGGTACTGCTTGAACGGCAGCACGCCCTCCATCCCGAAGGCGGTGTTGTCCCACAGCGCCTTCTCGATTCGGCCATGGTGGTCGCGGATGTGGTCGCCGGGTGCGTTGAGGAGGGTGAGCGACATGCGGCAGCCGATGTCGAGGCCTACGGCGTAGGGGAGCACGGCGTTGCGGGTGGCCAGCACGCCGCCCACGGGAAGTCCGTAGCCTGCGTGCGCGTCGGGCATCAGTGCACCCGCCACGGCGACGGGCAGCCGCATGGCCGTGTCCATCTGCCGGAAGGCCAGCGGGTCGATGAGGTCGCGGCCGAACACGGAGTAGGGGAGGGGAGCCTCCCGCAGCTCATGGTGCTGCACGGCCGTCTCTTCCGGCGACAGCAGTTCCGCCAACGCCCGCCAGCGCGGGTTCTGGTGTTGTTTGTATTGTTCGGGGTGTGCAATGAAGTCCTGTAGCAGCGACAAGATCTGTTCGTCGGAGAGGTGTTTGCCCTCCTGCTTCACGAACTCCAGCATCCGGCTGCGAAGCACATTGTCGGTGACCCCCATTCTGGTAAGTTCTTTCTTTAAATTGCCCATTTTTTCTTGCTTTTGGCTGTCGGCTGTTGGCTGTTGGCTGTTAGCTGTTGGCTGTTAGCTGTTAGTTGTTCACTGGCGAGGAACGAATGACTTTGTTCAGAACTATGACTATGACTAATAACTATGACTATGACTAATAACTATGACTTTGAGCTTTGAGCCATTGACCAGCCTAAATTTGATGCGGGAATGCCATTTCCGCATCGGTTAATAAAAATAAAAAGTGAAAACGGCGGACACGTTCAATGTTCGCCACAATATCTGTAACAGCTTGATACAGAATTGTTCTTATCGGATGTTGTTAATCTTTATTCGCATCGTTGCGCTCCTTTCTTTTTAAAATCAGGGGTTCAACTTTCGGGCGGCAAAGATACGATTTTTTGTGAATGGTGAGTAGTGATTTGTGAGCAGTGAACTGGCTCGTGAACGCGAGGTTTTGCAGATTTTGCTACTTTTGCATTTTCAAAACCAAACAACTGAAGAATATGAGAGTGAAGCCGTATGTCCCTGATCCCGAGCATGATGTGTTTCTAAATAGCTACGACAGCGAGATTCCGTTGGCGTGCAATGTCATCTATTATGTGGAAAGCCCGGAAAACGAACCGTTGAATGCAGTCATGCGCGATTTGGCGAAGCAAGATGTCACGCTGTTGGATGATGCAAAAATCCAGCCCTATCCGTTTCGGCTGCAGTATGTTGCGCAGTCCGATCTGGATGAAGAAACCCTTCGTACGGCCTTGGTTCCCAAATATGGGGAAACGCTGGCGGAGGAGACCCTCGGCAACTTCCGTCGCTGTTTTTCGGACGGTCAGGGCGGCACGCTGGTGGCCCGTTGTCTGCCGAAATTTTCCAGCGGTGACTTTTTCGAGGACGACAACACTGTCTGCACCTTCCCCGGATTCCGGCTCACCGCCCCTGAGAAGGCCGCAGGGAAAGTTGCGTGGTTCGCCCAGAAGGCCGCCGAGCGGAACTTCTATCGTCTGACCGGTGAATCCTACCAAGACTATATCACCCCTCCGGCTCCTATTCGGGAATCCCGGTCGGGGTACGGGGGCTTTGAAATTGGGTTTCTCACTCGGAAAAAGTCCAAGCAGGAGATCACTGAAGATATGTTACGTCACTCCGAGGCATTGTCGGACTGGATTGTCAGGAACATCCAAGATGACAACGAGGCCATCTCCGTTTTGGATCTGGTGATGAA
Source organism: uncultured Bacteroidales bacterium (assembly GCA_947165685.1). Lineage (GTDB taxonomy): Bacteria > Bacteroidota > Bacteroidia > Bacteroidales > WCHB1-69 > F23-D06. The sequence goes on from CAMVBK010000032.1 coordinate 20,641, forward strand.
ACAGATGCGCAATAAAGGAAAATTGAAGGTGCCATGCAAGATTAAAGTCAAGGACAAGAGCATCTACCGGATGCTTCCCACAAACGAGCTGAAGGAATTGTCGTTCCGGCGGGGCAGCATCGCCAAGATGTTGTACGTTTTTTTCCTGATTCAGATCAAGCGTGCAGAAAAAGATCCTAACGCACCGACGCGTATCACGCAAGTGAATCTCGCGGATTATAAAGACGATTTGTTATATATTTACCAGGGAATCTGTTCCAGATGGGATGCCGACATGCATAACATCGAGTCGGTGTGGGACAATGGAAGCAATGATTTCGCGAATGCTTTGTCGTCCATCCGCAAGAGTTTCGATGACATTTTTGATGTCAAAAGCATTCTGCCAAAATGTTATTCCATAGAGATTCTGGGCAAAGACAAGCTGGGCAGCCTGTACGGCATCCAGCTCGACCCCGACGACATTGAGTTGGGGTGGCCGTATGACGGGATGGTGTAAGGGGGCTTTTTTTTCGTATCCACTTTTTGGAGCTGGTACAATTCTCATCTGCGCCACACATCATACGTTCATAAAAGTGTTATGTATTCGTGATGATTCGTTCATTTTTTTGTAACGAGCATAATATTGTTCGTTCATTTTTTTGTATTTTTGCATCGTGAAAAATGTATGTTATATGTTTAGAAATGTTGTAAATCAGTTAGTTGAATGGAAAGAATCAGATGAAAGAAAGCCTCTCGTTGTGCTCGGTGCTCGACAAGTGGGCAAAACGTACAGTTTACTGGCGTTCGGGAAACAACAATACAAGCATGTTGCATATATCAACTGTGACGAAAATGAACAGGCCAAAAGCCTGTTTGCACAGGATTTCAATATGGAGCGTGTCTTATTAGCAATTTCTGCCATTACCAAAGTGCCTGTTGTTCCTGGAGAGACGTTGATTATCCTCGACGAAATTCAAGAATTGCAAAGAGGTCTGAATTCTTTGAAATACTTTTGTGAGAACGCGCCAGATTATCACGTATGTGTTGCCGGTTCACTACTCGGAATAACGTTGCAACACGGCACGTCTTTTCCCGTTGGAAAGGTTGACGTAATAAAGATGTATCCTATGACCTTTTCGGAATTTCTCATTGCACGTGGACAGGATCTGATGGCGGAACTTTTGAAGAAAAAAGATTGGTACACCTTGACAACCCTGCATCCGACCCTCGTTCAGATCCTGCGCGAGTACTATTTGGTTGGAGGTATGCCGGAAGTGGTGAAAAATTATCTGAAAACCAACGACCCTAATAACGTCAGAAGGATTCAGAACAAGATACTGCTGGCATACCGTAACGACATTGCCAAACACACCACCAACGAGGAGGCAAAACGTATAGGAATAGTTTGGCGTTCTATGCCGTCGCAGTTGTCTAAGGAGAACAAGAAGTTCATATACGGCGTGGCCAAGAAAGGGGGGCGGGCAAAAGAATTCGAGATGGCAATCCAGTGGCTCATTGATGCAGGGCTTGTCATCAGGGTGGGACGGGCAAGCAGTCCTCAAATGCCATTGAAGATATATGAGGATTTATCAGCTTTCAAACTATACCTGTTTGATGTCGGTTTACTCGGGGCAATGGCGGAGATTGATCCGGCTTTGCTGATTCTTCCCAACGAGATGAAAGAAGGCAAGGGAATGCTCACAGAGAATTTCGTGTGTACCCAGCTGGCGGCGAGCATCGAACAATCCATATTTTATTATAGCAAAGAGAACAGTCCGCTGGAGATTGATTTTATGATACAAGATGGCTCAAGGATTGTTCCGATAGAGGTGAAGTCCGAAGAGAATCTGAAATCGAAGTCGCTGAGTGCTTTCTTAGGGCAGAACGCCAACGCGCACGGCATACGGTTCTCGATGAGTCCGTATCGTGAACAGGAGCGGATGACGAATGTCCCGCTTTACGGGGCTGGGGTGTATTTTGACAGGGGGTAGCCGGATTTGGTTACTATTCTATCTCAGATATTTCTCTAAAATTTGCTTCTTCCGCTCGGTGCAGCCTTGCATAACGGCTTTTGCTTTTGAAATCTCGGCTTCGTAGGTTTCGATTTTGGAAACGATGCGCTGTTGTTCGGTGAGGGGCGGAATAGGGATTTCCAGATTTTCGTAAAATGAAATAGGCACTCGCCGATGTCCACTTGCTCCAGTCATGTTTTGAGCTGCCTCTTTTCTAACAATTTCACGATTCAAATAAGCAAATACATATTCCGTTGAGTATTCATTCTTGATTCTGAACACGTGGAATTCAGAACTGCCCATTCCAATGCCATTAGTTAATCCTTTGGCAATTGCACATTTACCATTTTCCATACATGGTGTTATTTTGGCAATGATGATGTCATTTTCTGCAAAGTACGTATAACTACCTTTCCGCAATTCGCCTAATGGTTTGTCTGATTTGGTTTCAATGAAGCCATCATTACTAACTGATGACATTTCTACAAACGAAATAATTGTATCATCGGATAATGAGCGTATATCTGATTTTGAAGGATTAATATTTTTACAAAGCGTTGATAATCTGAGAATTACCCCCCCCCCCCTGGGGCGGCTTATAACTTCAAGACGTTCAAACACTTCCGCAATCTTCTTCTTATACTCCTCTACCGTCATTCGGCTTTTGTTGTATTCTTCATCAACTTTTTCACATTCGGAAACGATTTGCTGTTGAATGTCGATAGGTGGAAGGGGAATTTTGACTTCATTATTCAAATATGTACTATTTAGGCTTTTACCAAAAGCCTTATTGCCAACGTTTTCCAAATCAATCATTTTGCCATTGAATAATGAAAACAAGTATTTGTCGGCAACTTGTTTCTTATCCTTTGGTATCAATGCAGCAATTGCTTCATTAGTGTATAAATCCGCTCCTGCAATTGCAGTTTTGCCAATACTAAGTTTAAAACTCAAAAGTGTTGTCCCTTTGGGAATCAATTTGACATTTGAGTTTTTTACACCTTCGTCGGTAATCTTTTCTTTTGTATCTGTTATAACTTGACCACGCATTTCTGCAATGGAAACCCATAGATTATTACCAGTAAAATATGCTGCATTTTTTCTTGATGGCGTTCCGCCAATTAAAATGTTACAAACACCATCTTCGCCACCCAATTTCACCAACGGATATTTGCTCACAATCTCAATCTTTTTATCCGCCGTCAGTTTGATTGCCTTGTTGAAACTTGTGCGGCTGAAATCAATCATGTCATGAGTGTTGAGATAAGCGTAATATTTATTAAGTGGCTCTGAGAGTGTTATTTGCCGGCTGTCAAAAGTAAATCTAACAGCGGCGGCAAGCGTGTCGGTGGCGTAACGGTCTTGGTCGTTGTAGAGCATTCCGCCGGGCTGGTTTATCTGAATGCCTTCCGCTCCTTTGCGGTTGCTCCAATCGTAACCGAGAAACTTTTTCTGTTCGGCATTGTCGGCTGGGGCAATTATAGTGAGCGTTATCTGATTGTAAACCAATGTAAAATATATCAGTTTTTCGTATTCAACGTTTTTTACGGTTTTATAAAACATGTCTTTGATTTCAGCCTTTTGTTCATCTTCTGTCAATCGGCTGAATTTTGTGCTTTTGCGCTTGTTGACTACTTCCGTAAGATTGTCGAACCAATTGATATATTGGGCAAAATACTCATTCCCCGCAAGTTCTTCTTTCGTTGCAGTTTCGGAAGCAAAGGCTTTGTACAAATCTTCGGGAACATTGATTTTTTCGATGTATTTTTTGAACACGTCGGCATCTTCCCAATCGTCGGCAAAATTGCCTGAAAGAATGGCGTTTACTATATCTTTCACAATTTCGCGCTTTTGGGGCGGTTCGTTGTATTTTTCAAGATAGAGAACAACCGTATTTGTTCCAGTTGCCCCGAATGTCTTACTTCCAAATTGCGCAACAGCACGCAGATAAAAGTTTTGCAAGAGAATCTCGCGTGCGGTCATATAACTATTACTATCATTGCTCAGAATCGACGACGGCAATACTACTGCGGCAATTCCCTTGGGTTTCAAGAGTTGTGCAATACGTTCCACAAAAAGGGTCTCAATTTCGCTGCCGTCGTTGCTTATAAGGTTGCGCTCTAAGAGTTCAAAACGGTTGTTTTTCAGTTTTAGATGCACCTTGAATCCGCTTACAGAATATGGCGGATTTGCTACAAGAACGTCAAACGATGTGTTTGTAATCTGTTCTTCGGGATATTGCTCCAATCCGTCGCCAAATTTGATTTTTCCTTGCCCCGCGCCGTTCATATACAGCGACACTTTGGCAACACGCGCAAGTCGGTAATCCTTTTCTATGCCAAAAATATGATGTTCGCACCAAGCGTTTTCGCGGATAGCGTCGGCATTGTTATTCGTTATAAAATAATTGTTTACAGATTCCACTGCCTCGGTCAGGAAATGGCCTGCGCCACAAGCGTAGTCAATGATTTTTGGAAATACAAAGTTTTCGCCCTGACGGACAATTTTATCCATTGGCAGACAATCCCAAATAAACCTCGTTATCGGTGTTGGTGTAAAAAACTGTCCTTCGTTTTGTTTAAAGCCCTTGTTCAAAAGTTGCTCAAACAAATCGCCAAGAAACTGATGTTTAGACGGATAGACGATTCTGTATTTTTGGAACAGTTGAACAACTTCTACCAAGATTTTGCCGTTTTGAAAAAAAAGTTCTTCGTTGTGCACGTCTTTAAAAGCAAAATCGTTGTTGCTGTAGAATTTGAGGATACGGATGGTATTTTTCAAATCCTCTATTGCAGCCTTGCGCTTTGTGTCGTTTAATTTTTGTGCGAATAAATTCTCGGCATAATCGTCAGAAACATAATAGATTTCCTCGCCCATAAATTTTTCCATGCCCTCTTTGTGCAGACGTTGCAAGCGGTCTTGCAGACTTTCGTAAGTGTCGGTGCCTGTTTTATACTGAAACTCAACAATATCGTTGTCGGTTTTTTGCGTTTCGTCAACAAGTTTACAGATGAAAAGAGCCACAAGACGATTGAACGCGTTTTCTTTGTCGCTGACGTTGTTGTGCCGCAGGATTTCTTCAAAGCGGTTAACTATTTTGTCATCAGGTTTGAAATCCTCCAATCGTTTTTTCCTTAGTGGCGGCACACCAATTTGGTACGCCTGCGAATCCTTGCCAAAAATCACGCCCTTTTCAAAGATGATTTTGTCGTAGGTTTCGTCCCAAACTTCAAATAAATCTTTTACGGTTTGAGCATTTTCATAAAGGCGGATTGTCTTGTCCTTTTTTGCCAGTTTCTTGACGTTTTCATCATCGGAACAATCAACGATGAAATTTTCAAAAGTAATTTCGTCATCCTTGAAATCAGATGCATACAACGACAACCATTTAGTGGAACGCTCTTGCTGCCAATACGAAAACAATTGTCCGCCGTCTTCTTTCAATAGTTTCAATGCTTTTGAGTGTTCAGTACCAGCGGTTTTACATTCGATGATAATGAGCATATTTTCGCCGTCCTTGTCATAAACGCAAATGTCGGCTTTGCCACCTTTGGCATCGTGTCCGAGGTTCCATCTTTTTTCAAGTTCGATGTGTTCGGGGCGATAACCTTTTTCAAGTAAACGATGTACGCACTCAAAAACAACAAAGTTCTCTGGATGTTCAAAATTACAGGTTGTGCGGTCGTTGATTTTGAACCCAAGGTTTTCAGGATAATTCAGTTGTTTATTCTTGAAGTCAGCACTAATTGCACACATACCAAATTGTGGGAATGTTTTGGAGTAGACATCGTTGTTTTTCTTAAAATTCAAATATTCAAGAACTTGCGAAAAATTGTCTTTTGTTATCATATCATCCAAATAATTAATCTTCCGTGTTTTGGACAATATAAAAGCGTGGTACTTTTTATTGTCCTATTTTCACGGAAGGCTCGGCAAAGCCTGAAAGCTAAATAAGACAAAAGTCCACGCCCTTGAGCGCGGCTTCCGCAACATATTCTCGCTTTCACATTAAATTTTGCCGATTTTTCCGTGAGAGAATAAGAGCGTAAAGCTCAAATGTTTATTATTCTATTGTTTTTACCTTTTCTTCGTATTTTTAATCAATTAATTACACTTTTCCGTTTGTTTTTGACACAATTCTGACTTGCGGCAAAAAACGCGGCAAAATTAGCAAAAAAACATTGGATAAAAGCAATTTATTTCAATTTTATTTTCGACATCCGACTCCCCTTATTCCCTGCTACTAGCAGAAATCAACCCCCAATTCGTTGATTTCCGACCTTTGCGGCGTCAAATTCAAACAAATATTATTATGAGAAACATCAAGGATTTCAACGCCGTCAAGACCTTGACCGAGGTCGCCAAACTTATGGAAAATTCCACCGACAAGATGATCCGACTTTACGATCCCGAGTTCACGGCTTCCGGGAATGCCGACGAACGCTCCAGACGGAAACCGGACAACCAGCTCATCAGCGCGATGGAACCGCAACTGCGCGAACAGGTGGACCAGCTCGGCCGCTTCCTGAAGACCACCCCGTTGGAAACACTGCTCTTCGTGGCAATCTTTGCCATCCAGCTGATCAGCAACAACAGCGTGGATACCCGCGACATCAGCCGCTACCTCGACATCAACGGGCTGGACTTCCTGCCGCTGAAGCCCGTGCTGCATTCGCTGCTGAAAAAACGCCTGATCCGCGTGGTGAACCGCCGGCGCAGCACTAACGACTATCTCGTGGCCGATACCGTGGAGCACTCGCTCCTCCTGAACAAACCGGTGAAACGGATGAAAGCGCAGGAAATGGACCAGTTCCAGTTCTGCAACCTCGTCTCCGGACTTATCGAATGCCGCAGCAACGAGGACTTTGACTCGCGTGAGCTTTTCATCCAGGTGGAACGGGAAGAGGAAGCCAACCCCAACATCAAATTAGTGAAAGAGTTGAAGAAACTTTCGCTTGACATTGAGGACAGGACTCTCTTTTATGAAATCTGCGACGATTTCGTCCGCGACCGCCGGCGCAACACGGGGGTGGAATGCACACTGAATGACATCTACGACAACTTGCGCTGTCGTTTCGACATTGCCAAGAACATCATGAGTCAAAGCCATCCGCTCATGCAGTCGGAGCTGGCGGAACTGCTCCCCGCCAAATTCCTCGCCGAGGCGGAGATTACGCTGACCGAAAAGGGCAAGCGCATGCTGTTGGGTGAGGACTACGACCTGTTCTGCGGCAAGGGTGGTTCCGACAAACGGTTGCTGCCTCCCGACAAAATCCCCGCCCGTGAGCTCTTCTTCAGCGAGGAACTGTCGGCGGACCTCGACTTCGTGAAGGAAAGTCTGCAGGAGGAGAAATTCGTGGAGCTGCAGAAACGGTTGGAGGAGAACTCGCTGCCCAAGGGTGTGGCCATGCTCTTCCACGGACTGCCCGGCACCGGCAAGACCGCCGCGGTCGATATGATTGCCAAGGCCACCGGCCGCAGTGTCTATCACGTCGATATTGCCGCCTCCAAGACCTGCTGGTTCGGCGAGAGCGAGAAGCTCTTCAAGCGGATCTTCACCGACTACCGCCGCATGTGCGAGACCGAGGAACGCAAGCCCATCCTGCTGTTCAACGAGGCCGACGCGCTCTTCAGCAAGCGCCGCGATGTGGATTCCGGCAACTGCGCCCAGACCGAGAACGCCCTGCAGAACATCCTGTTGGAGGAGATGGAGACGCTGGACGGCATCCTCATCGCCACCACCAACCTGTGCGACAACTTCGACAGCGCCTTCGAGCGCCGCTTCCTCTTCAAGGTGAAGTTCGGGCAGCCTAGCACGGACGCCAAGAAGTCCATCTGGAAGAGCAAGCTCCCGTGGCTCACGGAAGAGGATTGCAGTAAGTTGGCGGCGAAATACGACCTCTCGGGCGGCGAGATCGACAACATCGTGCGCAAGAGTATGATGGAGGAAGTGCTGAGCGGCAACCGTCCCGACGTGGCGATGTTGGAGGCTTGGTGCCGCGGCGAGAAACTGACAAGGAAAGGCGGGAACGCGATCGGGTTCGCGTGCTGAATAACTAAAACCGTTACTCGCAAAATAACCCATATCTCAAAAAAACGAACTATCTTTGCCGCGTAAAAACAATTCACCCAATCACCAATCACTAATTACAAATTACTAATCACAAATCACCAATCACAAAACGATGAACATCCTATACCTGCACGGTTACGGCTCGTCAGGGCAGAGCAGCACCGTGGAATACCTGAAAAAGTCCCTGCCAGATTATTATCACATCGAAGCCCCCGACATTCCCGTCGATCCGGCGGAGGCGCTGCCGTTCCTCAAGCATCTTTGCGAGGAGGAGCATTTCAGCGTCATCATCGGCACCAGCATGGGCGGCATGTACGCCCACCAACTGCCCGCCGACTTCGTGCGCATCTGCGTCAACCCGGCGCTCCACCTCTCTGAAATCACCGATGTGATGAAGGTGGGCACCTTCGATTTCTTCCAACCCCGCAAGGACGGGCAGACGCAGTACACCATCACGGAGGAGATCATCCAGCACTATCGCGAGATGGAGGCGCACCAGTTCGACCAGTGGAAGGCGGATGCCCCCGAGAACGTCCTCTGTATAGGGTTGTTCGGCACACGGGACACCACGGTGGACTGCCGCGACGAGTTTGCCCGCTACTATCCCAACGTGCAGACTTTCGACGGCGAGCACCGGATGAACCAGAAGGTGGTGAAAAACGTGGTGCTGCCCATCATCCGAAAACACCTTGCGACATACAAAAAAGACGACATTCTGCTTTTTATGACCAGCGAACCGCAAGCCCACGTGTGCGAAATGTTTGGAGGCGAGGCTGTTGAAAAGGAAGATGTCGAGCGTGAACCCTACTATGGTTTCGTGAAATCGGTGATCTCCGCCTCAAAGGGCATCTACTTGATGCAGACAATAAAGCCGATGGAAGGTTTTGTCTGTATCGCAGAAAAGACGGACATCATCCGCGTGGTGGACAAAAACGAGTTGCCCGAAGCGGAGCGCGAGCGGAAAAGCGCTGAATGGCTCGAAGCCCCGAATGTCTATGTTCCCGCGCAAAATACATCCCTTTCGGGACTTTCAGAAGAAGAGCGCTGCATCGCCCTTGCCAAGGAAGCGCTTGTGCACCTGTTCCCCGAAATCCCAACCACGGAGTTTGAACTCAGAGACAATTGGTTCTCAAAAGCCGGTTTCATTTCCACACTCAATTATTTTGATGAATATTGGAAAACGATTAAAAACTCCAAGAGAGAAAAAGAGCTGGGGCAGCTTAAGAACGAGATTCTCAAAGATATTCAAACTGCAAGATTCAAGGAATATTACACCGTGGAAGTCGGAACCCCGATAGAAAACGAGACCGCCTATTTCATCGTGGCGGTCAGCAAGGAGTTTGACGAAGCGTGCGTTTTGCTCGACCTTACCGAGCGGAGCAATTTCTTCAGGAGTCTCGGACCGGAATTCAATGATATAGAAGACGAGGTGGACCACTACAGAAACAGATTGATGAGTGTCATAAATAAACAAGACAATGAAACGAATTGAAGACTATGCAAAAAAGGGTGAGCATCGGGATGAGATGAAAGCCCTGAGGCTTTTGACAGAAGCGTATATTGGTATGTGCGGTATCAGCCTTGGCTTCCGCACCGTCGTTTATTGCGCGGCGGAGGCGTGGGTGGAACGGTTGGCCTGGCTGGATCTTCCGCTCTCGGAGATGGCCCGCAAGGAGCCCTTGGTGTGCCTTATGCCGCATATCACCGACCTCTACAAGCCAGAGATATACGACAGGTACGACATCGCAGGGATGGGAGACCCGGAGCTCTTGGCGGCTTGCCGGCAGATTATCGTAGAGAAGACCTTCGACGAGGCTACCACAGAGGTGCTCTGCTGGGGAATCCTGAAGGCGACAGAAGAAAAGGAGGAACTTTCGCAAGAGGTGGAGGCCACAGCCGCCGACGGCACGCTGCTGAAAGGTGTCCTGACCGAACAGAGCTGTCCGAGAACATGGGTGAAAATGACATCGCCTTTCAACGGAATCCTTATTTGGAAAAGCGAACTTGTCCGAAAACCCGGGGAACTGTTGCTGCAGGGTTATGAGGATTGCCGTTGCCTGCAGGGTCGGGAACAGGAAATCCGAGCGCTGTATTCGGAGTACCAGGAAGCGTTGAGGCAACAGCGGAACTCGTCTATGTGGAAAAAAGATCGCGTTTTTGACGAAATATTCGCAACGGTTGTGGGCGACACGACCCTCGCGTATCCTCAAAAGTTGTTCCGCGAATGGTTTGGAATGGAGTTCTTTGACACCTTCACTTGTAAAGATCCTTCGTGGTTGCGATAAGTATGTGTCGCATTGTGCAAATGATATTTTTAAAGATTGTTATGAAAACCGTTTTTGAATTAATCAGGATTTACACCAACAGCAAAACGCGCTATCCACTTCGGAAAAGTCAGATAAACACGATGGGGTTGTTTTCAACTTTAGCCAAAGCGGAAGCACAAATGACTCATGACGCAAAAGGATACCAAGAGAGTGAATGCGAACGCCTGAAAGACATTGCGGAGAAGGAAGAATACCATAACGACGAGAAACGTTTCGGGCATGACGTCGTGCTGGCGTACAGGATCACGGAATACGAACTTGACACAGAGGTGTGGAAATGTAGCAGCACCCAGTCGGTGCGCACCTACACCGCCGACGGGAAGCCCAATGACGAATCTCTGCTGGATTACCAATGCGAATGCCATTTCAAGGGCCGCACCCCCGAGCAGATCCGATTCCGGCCTGGCGACATCGTGGAGGTGATTGACGAATGGGGAGCGGAGCTCTGTGTGGTAGGACACGCACAGCCCACTATGGAGGACTACGCCGGTTTTCGTAAACGTTGCTGGGAAGATTGCATGAAGGATTGCCAAAAGTCATGTCGCGACAAAAGCGTTGAAGTCAAGGAGGAAAATTGCATTTTCCATTGGGACTACAGCGACGACTGCTACTTGGTTTACTCCTTAGGCGAGGGCGACACCCACTTCCACCCCGAATCGCCGAAGGTGTTCCGTCCCACCAAGCCGGTGCCGAAAGCGTTGCGGGAGAAACTGAAAGCGAAATACGAGGAAATGCTACGGCTTTATGGAGCAAACTGAACTCGTTCGCCAGCAAAAACCCGTCATGGTTGTAAAGAATAATTCCGATTGATTATGAACGAGAAAGAAAACGAACAAAATCGTATTACCGAATCTGAATTGGTTGAAACACTTCAGAATCTCAACAAATACAGGGAGAAAATCGCACAAATGAAACCCGAGGATTTCAGGCCGACAGGCGAATACTTCCAAATAGAGGGAACCACATTCCAACTGAAAATGTCCCCAGAAGCCACCCGTGGTGACCTGCTATACTTTCTTTCGTACATAAGAGATCTTGTGAAAAGAAAACTGCGAACAGTATCATCAGAAGAAGAGGATAAACTAAAAGGAAAAACAAATATGAATCATTATACAGGAAACATTACCCCAGGCAAGGACATCATCTTTGTGTTCGGGAGCAACCCGGAAGGAAAACATGGCGCGGGCTCGGCCAAGGTCGCCCTCCAGAAGTTCGGTGCCAAGTACGGCAAGGGAGACGGCCTTCACGGACAATCGTACGCACTGATAACCACCGAAATGCGAAAGGGCTGGCCACGCATCACTTTGGAGCAGATTACCGACAACGTGCGCCGCCTTTACGAGGTGGCGAGGAAGATGCCGGACAAGCGGTTCATGGTGGCCTACCGCAACCAGCCCGACCAACGGACTCTGTGCGGCTACACGGGCGCGCAGATGATGAAATGCTTCCTTTCCGCCGGCGACATCCCCGACAACATCTGGTTCAGTGAGGAGTGGTACAATGCCATGCAAGCGCAATAGCCATTCTGCAATCCCGAATCATTATGAACGACATTGATATTGAAAGATCTGTGAACGATATTCCGCAAAGCCCGGAAGTGGATGATTACACCAAAGTGCGCAGAGGCACAATTTTTGAGGAAAACGGACTTTACGGAATCCGCGACATTGACGGGAGTATTGTCGTATGGCCTAAATTCATCTTTATTGGAAGATGCATTGACGATGTGTGGATGTTGAAAGCAGATGGACGCTATTGGTATATGGCGTTCCATCAAGATAGCATGGGCTACCTCAGGCCTAAAGAACGGCCTTACATTGTAAACGGAAAGGCAGGTTTCAAACGACGTGGCAAGGTGATAATCCCTCCTGAATATGATTACCTGATGCCAAAATTCGGGAAAAATGAGATATTCTATGCCGTTAAAGATGGCAGGGAAATGTATCTGAACGACAAAGGCGAGGAGGTATTGACCCGGGTACGGTGGTTTGACGGTGAACATCCCGACAAAAAGTCCCCGTTCCATTTCCCTTCAAAGAAATTTGACTATGTTACCACTATGACATACATAGGTAAAAAAGTAAAAAGCAATCCCAATGTGGTCAAAATCAATAAGACATGGGTGGAGCTTGAGCGCTATAGTAAGGAAGAAATTATGCAAATGCTAATAGAACCCACCGATGACCTTGCCCTTACCGATGAACAACTACAATTGCTATGCAGCTGGGAATCAAGCAACTTCAAAATCTATTTTGCTAAGTCACAAAGTGAAGATTCTCTCAGGCAATGTATGGAACAACTCGACAAGATGAAGTCCTACACCCACATTTGCCGTCTGATTTACAAAATCTGGCTGTCCGAAGGAACACGACTTTCCGCACAGGAGCTTCGCAGTTTTGCGCACGTTCGTCCCTGCGGTCTTGTCGATGAGCCTCCCCTCCGGCGTTTTGCTGTAGGGCACGATAATTCGCTAAAAAATGGAGAAGTACGTGTGATGTTGATTAATTTCGACAATTATTATCATGACCTCTGCCCCGAAGATTATGAGCTGGAATGGAGAGAAAAACGAAGAAGAGAACCAGTCACCAAGCTGATGGAGGAGTTTCCTCATTACAAGAAAATTCTGGACGATCTCCATTCGGAATGGATGGCTGAAATAGACAAGAATAATACCCCTCAATGGTATTTGGAAGAATGCAAGAAGATGTATGATGAAAGATTGGATAACCTTATGCACTATTGTGTTGAAGATTTGAAGTACTATGATTGTCTGACGTGGCGAACTACCGAAAAAGCACTCAACTATTTCCTTGAGGCGGGAAGTTCGATTTGCCATGCATTGTTCAACTTCCTTATGCAAGCGGAAGAACATGTTCAAGATGTCCAACGATCCACTAAAGTTATAGTTCTCTTTTTGCGTGCCGCCTTGTGGGCGTTGAGGAAAGACTCTTTGGTGAACTGGTACGATTATGGGCGCCACCCGATGGACTTTCTGCTTGAAATCAAGAAAAAAGCAAAAAACAAGACCGTTTTATCTCTTATTCAAAAATTAGAAACCCAAATGCGTGCCAAAGGAGCCATAACGACACAAGAACGAGAAGATAACACGGACTATTTCAAAGAGTTAGAGTATATTCGTATGGAAAGTATGACTGAATAATTGCGGCAGAATCCGTGGCAAAAGAAGATCATTAATAAAACATCACCATGTACACCATCATCCTCATCCCCGATTTTGAAAAAGCCAAGGTGTTTGCAGCTTACTGCGACTGGTGCATTTGCCAAGCAAAATTTGACTACGAGACCTACATACTGAACGGCGAGACCTTCTATTTCTGTTTGAAAGAAGGGTTTGAAAAGACGGACAAGCGGGCAGGTGACAACCATCCTTTCGATGAATACGGTCTGTCCATGATCGCCGTTTCCGTGACTCCTGACGGACGTTTGGCGAACTGCACCAATCGGTGGAACGAGGACCGCATCGGCAACCCAAACCTGACCGTTCAGGAAATCAGCCAGATGGTGGGACACGATTTTTATGAGGTTTTCAAGCCAATACCATTCATCGCGAAAGATGCGGATGTACGCGGGTCACGTTAGGGACGTTGCGCGCAACGTCTCTAACATAGGTTACAAAATACCTGCTACTAGCAAAATTCATCAGACACCGCAAAATTTTCCTATCTTTGCCGCGTAATTCAAAACAACGAAAACGTTCTTTCAAATATTAATCCAACAAATGGGCAAAGAGGCATTCAGCAATCTTTCGGGTCTTGCGAAACCTATTACCTCTTGTGAAAAGCCCATTTTGCTTAAACAAAATCCAAAAATGGGTAATGGGAAAGAGGCTTTCAGCAATACTCTTCAAAGTTTGTCAGAAAACTTCGTTAAACACCTCTTGTTACCATACCCATTTTTTTTAATCCTTTTCGAAAATGATCAAAGAACTCAAAGAGACACTTTTGGATGAGAACCACAACATTACGCTCAGCGAGAATGGTGCGGTGATGTATGAGACCAGCGGCAAGAACCTGCTCGACCTTTACTGGAAAACCCCTTCGCTTCGGGCTGTCGGACCGGAAAGCTTGCGGGAAATTGAGGGCTTGCTGATGCGTGCCATGATGGAAGACAAGCGGATGTTCGCCAAATTCCTGTTCTTCCTGCGTGACGTACGCGGAGGGGTGGGCGAACGGAACTCTTTCCGCAACATCTACCTGTGGTACTTGCGTGTTGACCGGACAAATGCGGTCAGATTCCTTCCATTAGTGCCGGAGTTCGGCCGATGGGACGACCTGGTGTGGCTGCTCTGCAACTACAACTACGAGGAAGCAGATTTCGTCAGAAGCAAAATTGCCGAAATCATCGGGACACGCCTGCAGGAAGATCTTGAAAGCGCCGGCAACATATCGCTCCTCGCCAAATGGCTGCCCAGTCCGAACGCCGGAAACGTTTCTCGCACCATGTCGAAAACCGTGGTGAGATGGCTCAACAACGTCGGATACAAAATGAACGAGGCGGAATACAGGAAAATATTGTCCAAACTGCGCGAGAAACTGAAAATCGTGGAACGGGACATCTCCGCCAAAACCTACGGGAACATCGACTATTCGGCAGTGCCTTCCGTGGCCAATACTTATTACGGAGAGCTGTTCCTCAAGTACGACGAGGAGCGGCGACAGGCATACCTCAACGAACTTGCGTCCGGGACTGTCAAAATAAACGCCGCAGCAGTATTCCCTCACGACATTTACAGCAAAGTTGACGTTTACAAAAACGATAATCAGACAGAACTGGAGGAGATGTGGAAGTCGCTGCCCGATTATGTGTCAGGCGACCCCGGCGTACTCGTTGTCAGGGACGGTAGCGGCTCGATGTATTCACGGTTGAACAGGTCTTTCACCACGGCATTGGATGTGGCGAGCGCCATCTGCTTATACTTCAGTCAAAGGCTCACGGGCGAATTCAAAAACAAGTTCATCACCTTCAGCGCAAAACCGAGACTTGTTGACCTTTCAGGTTGCAAGACTCTCAAGCAGGCCAAACAAATGCTGGAAGGTTACAACGACTGCTCCAACACCGACATAGAGAAAACTTTCGATCTGATATTAGACACGGCGGTATTGCACAGCATGAAACAGAAAGACCTGCCCAAAACCGTACTCATCGTGTCCGATATGGAGTTTGACAGTGCTACATGCAGCAGAATAGCTCCGATGGAGTCGGCCAACTTGTTCGAAACCATACGCCGAAAGTTCGCGGACAAAGGATATAGGATGCCGAAGCTCGTCTTCTGGAACGTGAACAGCCGCACCAACGCCATTCCGCTTAGGGAGAACGACTACGGCGTGATTCTGATGAGCGGCTATTCCGTGTCCTTGTGCAAAATGGTGCTCTCCAATGAGATAGACCCGTACAAAGCCCTTGTAAGAGAGCTTGAAAGCGAAAGGTATTCGGATATTGAGGCGGCATAACCTAACCCTAATCTCCTTGGGAATGGGTGACGGGGCAATTACCCCCACGAACTGCAATGGAATCCGCAACATTCTCAAGGGAGGGGGAGGTTCCGCTCGACGCTGCTTTGCGCTCTTGCGAGCAGGAGGTTCCGCTCGCTCACTGCGTTCGCTTGCGGAATGGTGCAACGCACTCGGGAAAAAGAGTGGAAAAGACGGGCGGCGACGGAAAGGTTGCTGGCCACGGCACTATCCTTTCCGCCGCCCGTCTTTTCCCCCTTCCCCCGTCCGGTGGCGCGCACCATTCCGTTTGGCCAGACTGTTGTGACGAAGGGCGACGGCACTGACAGATGTCACCGCGCTGACGGGAGAAGGAGGAAGTGACCGGCTAAACGGAATCTTTGGCTCGTGAGGAGAGGGCGGCGGCAGGGAATACCTGCTATTAGCAAAACACACACCCTTGTTTCCCAATGTTGTACTTTCGCGCCGTAAAAAACAACAAAGCTATGGATAAAGAAAAAGTCAAAGATTATTTGTGGAACTACTTCTTCCCCATCACCTCCGCTTCGGAAGAAGAGCGGCGGGAAATGTACCGCTGCTCCATCGAGGATGGCTATCTGCTCTATGAAGACGACCTTTCCGAATGGGAGCGCAAGCAGCAATGGGAAGAGTTTGACCGGCTCATCGACGAGATGATAAAGGATTATGCAAGAAGCGTGTTTGAAGACAGGAAGAGAGACTTCTCCCAATGTTACGACCAGCCGATGTTCTCACCGCAGCTGCGCTGGAACGAGAAATACCTCACGCCTGAACTGGAGGGCTTTACCCCCATCATCGCCATCCAGGATTTAGTGGACTACAAGTACGTGGTGTGCGCCATCCCTGATGAAAAGGTAGAGTTTATGCTGATGCAGAAGGAACGCACCCCTGTCGTGGTGGCGCAGTACGACTCGTTGGACGAGATGGTGCACGATGGATGGTGCGTGGGAAGCTGAGGACTGACGAAATCTGCTTGACCAACAAAACGGAATCTTTGGCATTCCGATTTTTTTGCTACCTTTGCGCTTTCAAAAGAATTATCAACGAAAAACCGTAAATATCAGAGGAATAGAGTAATTAACATAGTATAAACCATAGCGTTAACTATTATTCGCGTTCAAAGAAAAAAGCGT
>CAMVBK010000033.1:0-35667 GCA_947165685.1 uncultured Bacteroidales bacterium
ACTGGCGCGGCGGCCGTTCCATCCTCGGCAACATCATCCCCTCCTCCACGGGCGCTGCCAAGGCTGTGGGCAAGGTGATCCCCTCTCTGCAAGGCAAACTCACAGGCATGTCACTGCGCGTCCCCACCGCTGATGTCTCCGTGGTCGATCTGACCTGCCGCATCGAAAAAGCCGCCACCTACGAGGAAATCAAGACCGCCATGAAGAATGCTTCCGAAGGCGAACTCAAGGGCATCCTCGGCTATACGGAAGACGCCGTGGTCTCCACCGACTTCCTCCACGAAAAGAGGACTTCCGTCTTCGACGCCAACGCCGGCATCATGCTCAACGAACACTTCGTGAAACTGGTTTCTTGGTATGACAATGAGATGGGCTACTCCAACAAAGTGGTCGATTTGATTTGCAGCATGAACGCCACCTGCCCGTTGAAATAATTATAGCTGTTAGCTATTGGAATTTAGCTATTTACCATTTTGCCAAAATCCAACAGCCAAATATATCACCAAAATAAATTACAGAATATGGAAAAATACACATGCGACCTTTGCGGCTACGTTTATGACCCCGAGGTTGGCGACCCTGACAACGGCATCGCCCCCGGCACCGCATTTGAAGATCTTCCTTCCAACTGGACATGCCCCATTTGTGGCGTGGACAAATCCAGTTTCTCCAAGAAGTAACTTTTCAAAGTTTCTATTAACAATAAAGGCGGCCCAAACGGACCGCCTTTCATTTTTAACAAGGGTGATGTTTACTCGACAACGAATCTTTGAACGTTGCTGCCCTTGGCGCTGTTCAAATGGAGAACATAGATGCCCTTGGCAAGGTCGTTCACCGGAAGTTGGTAAACCTGATCACCGCCGTTGTGGTTGAATTGGTCAACATAGACGGTTCTGCCCATCATATCGACCACCTTGGCCGTGAACTGCTGGGCTTCTTCAGACACCACTTCCACATTGACATAGGACGTTGCGGGATTGGGATAAACACTCACTTCCACATTCTCGAACTGGTTGATACCCGTGATGTTGCCATAATATTCAAACTCAAAACCGGAGCCCTCCAGATAGTTGTCGCTGGCGAAACGGATGATGAATCTGCTGATGGGGGAACCTGCATAATTGAATGTCGGGACATCATAAGTATAGACTTGTGTCGGAGGATTGTTGATATCGAAATGCGCAAGGAGTTGCTTGTTGGCTCCCGACGCAGTCGTTTGGTTGTATATGTCAACAAAGTCACCCTGCTTGAGATCGAATTTCTGGAAAGCGCAAACCAGCTGGTTGGTGAAGCGCAGGTTCAAGGTATATTCACAGACATTGGATGCGCGATAGGTGTCGTCACCCGTGGCATTGTTCGGCTTGTCGGTGAGCACATTATACTGATCCGTATAGGTTTTGTCGGTACAAGCGGACTTGCTGAAACTGGTGGCTTCAAATTCGAGGACAAAGCCATAGTCGGTTTCAGAGTTTGCAGTGGAAGTGAACACTACGAGCACGCTGTCGGCGTTCACGGTGATGGAACCGGGCAGGGGCTGACCTTCATAGTCGGCGTGGATGCTGTCACCCAGGTTCTGATAGTCGTTGCAGGCATTCATCAGATAGTTGCCACTGTATTGTTGTTTGACTCCGCTGGCTTCAGTGCCGCCATTGTAGATGATGACCTTGTCACCGTCTTTGACTTTGAGTTTGGCGAACTGGAATTTGTAGGCGGTGGCATCAGGGGCGGCAATCACCCATCTGCGGTTGGAGTTCTTGGCATATTTCATGTTGCCGGCACCGTCGCTGATGGTACCCATGCTGGCAGTGACGCGCGTGAAGCTTTCCGCGGGTTTCACGATAGCGGCGCTGTCGGGCATAAGCATCGTCATCATGGAATTGCTACCGCTCACGTTGAAGTTGCCGAAACCGGAAGACACTTGGTTGTTGATCAGGTAATAGCCGTTGCTGGCTCCCGACCATCCCCAGTTGACGTGGAAATAGGTGGCGTTGTTCACTGTCGTATAGCCATCGACGATCCAAGCATGGCCGCCGGCGGAAGCACTTTGACCAGAGAAGAACAACGGACGATGATGATCCAGCTCGTTCTTTGCCATTTCCACCCATTCCGTGGCAGACACATCGTTAACGGAACGGAATTGACCGCCGTCAGAGAAGAGGTAATTGTTCATCAACGCATCCAGGGCATATTGGGATTGGGAACCGGAACCGTCCCAACCATAACCCATACGGACGGAGACACCGCAGTGGTGGAGCAATTTGGCCAGCTCGCCGTCATATTTCGTCAGCTGGTTGGTAATGGCATCATAGTTGTACGTAGCTTGGCTGTAGTTGACCGTCTGGCGGGGATAGGTGTAGATCAGCTCGTGATCGTCGTTGTATTCACGAGGAATGTAAGAGACAATGCCATAACCATGTTCGGGGTAGCGATAGTAATACAGGATGTTGGCCATAGTCAAGGCGACACAGCCCACAGGAGTGTGGGAATCCTCATTATATGTGTTCTGAGGGTTGTTGGGGCAGGCGGTATTGTAATACAGGCTTTGGTCCCAGCGAGTGGTCACCAGAGGCTCCACGCAAGGATTGCCTTTCGCAGAATAGGCGCGGAAGTCCGAAGCGAGATAGTGGCTCCAGGAATTGCGGCTTTCCAGAGCGGCGGAAGGATTGCTCACAAGGTAGGAAAGTTCTTTGGCATAACGCTCCGTGTAAAGGTCGGCGCCAGTGCCGTTTTGGAAATTGCTTTCAAGAGAATATGCCAGCACGGGGTTCGCCAGATCAGTGGCGGAAACAATCATGAAACCGTTGTTGCCAACATTAAAGCGATAAGTCACGGGCATGCCTTCCGCGGAATATTCCGTGCTCACCAGCGTCAGTTCCATCTGGCCAGCTTTCGTTGCGCCAACACGCTCTGCGAGGAAGTTCTTGGACGCCTTCATGGCATCTTCTACGGGGATTACATTCACCGCGTAGCTCATGGTAATGAACATCAGTAATGATGCTAACAAGGTAAATTTTCTCATACTTTATCGAATTTTATTTATACTTATTCCAATTAATAATAAAGCCCGCAAAAATACAAAAAAAATAAATCAGTCGCCGTACTTGTTTGCAGATTTAAAATTTATTTCGCAAAGGTGTTTTTTTGTATTTTTGCACCTTGGTTTATGACCTCCGTTTTGTACAATCATTTATTATAAAAAATATGAATACAGCAAGAAAGATTTCGAGTGATCTATGGTATGTCGGCGCGTCCGACAGAAGACTGGCCCTTTTTGAAAACATGATGCCCATTCCGAGCGGAACATCGTACAACTCGTATGTGCTGACCGATGAGAAGACGGTACTCTTGGACACTGTTGACCAGGCGGTGGGAGCGCAGTTTTTGGAGAATCTGACTGCCGTGCTGGGCGGACGTGTTTTGGACTACATCGTCATCCACCACGTGGAGCCCGACCATCTGGCCTCGCTGCAGGAGGTGCTGGTTCGCTGGCCGAACGCTGTCATTGTGTGCAGCTTGCAGGCCTCCAGACTGATGAAGCAATTCATGGACATTCCGGAAACCACTCAGTTCCAAATTGTCAAAGAAGGCGATACGCTGAATACGGGTAAACATACACTCCATTTTGTGGGTGCGCAGATGGTGCACTGGCCCGAGGTGCTGGTCTCCTACGACTCCACCGACAAGGTGCTTTTCTCCGCCGACGCATTCGGTACGTTCGGCGCACTCGGCGGCAACCTTTACGCCGATGAAGTCAATTTTGATCGCGAATGGATGTACGAAGCTCGCCGCTATTATACTAATATTGTAGGAAAATACGGCATGCAGGTGCAGAACTTGCTCAAGAAAGCTGCCACGCTCGACATCGCCATGATTTGTCCGCTCCACGGCCCCATCTGGCGCCAGGATTTCGGCAAGTTCATCGAGAAATACGACAAATGGAGCCGCTACGAGCCGGAAGAAAAGGAAGTGGTGGTCCTCTATGGCTCCATGTATGGCCATACGGAGTCGGTGGCTACCGTGCTCGCCGGCCTGCTCGCCGACAAGGGTTGCCGCAATGTCAGAATGTACGATGTTGCCGCCACCCATGTCTCCTACCTCGTGTCGGAGTCGTTCCGCTGCAGCCACATCGTGCTGGTCGCCCCGACCTACAACGGCGGCCTTTATCCCCCGATGGAGAACTACCTGCTCGACATCAAGGCGCACCTGCTGCAGAACCGCACCTTCACCGTCATCGAGAACGGCTCCTGGGCACCGGTCTCCGGCAACGCCGTCAAGAACATCCTCGGCGAGATGAAGAACACCACCGTGCTGGAGCCTTCCATCACTTTCAAATCGTCGATGAAAGAAGAGCAGAAGGCAGAGCTGGAGGCACTGGCGGAAGCCATCGTCGCGTCGCTATAAAAATAAAATACATTCCTTAATCAGCCCCGTAAAGGCTAAACGCACACAGTGCAATTAACCCTCACAAGCCGAATATGCCGGTGAGGTCCATATAAAGAATCAAAAAACGTCAGACTATGTATAAAATCGTCAAAAAGGAGGAGTTGGGCCAGGATACGTTCCTGATGGAGGTGGAGGCGCCGAAGATCGCGCAATCTGTTCTGCCGGGCCAGTTCGTCATCGTCAAGGCGAACGAAACGGCCGAGCGCATCCCGTTAACCGTCAGCGACACATTTCTGCCTGACGGAACCATCACTTTGGTTATCAAAGCGATAGGATTGTCAACCCGCAAAATTGTCTCCTACCCGGTAGGCGGTTTTTTCCACGATGTGGTGGGGCCGTTGGGCAATCCCTCGGCTTTCATCCACCGCCCGATCGGCATGCTGCGCCGGTCGCGCTACTGCTTCATTGCGGGAGGTGTTGGCATCGCGCCAGTCTTTCCACTGGTAAAGTGGATGTCACAACACGGACTGGAGTGCGATGTCATCATCGGGGCCCGCAACCAATCGCTACTCTTCTATATCGAGCAGTTCCGCAAAATCACGAAGAACCTTTACATCGCTACCGACGACGGCTCCATGGGATTCCAAGGCAACGTAACCGACATGCTGGACAAACTGGTGAAGGAAGGCCGTCGGTACGATGAAATCACAGCCATCGGTCCTATGATCATGATGAAATTCGTGTCGCTGAAAGCCAAAGAGTTAGGTATTCCCTGCGTGGTGAGTCTCAACTCACTGATGGTGGATGGCACGGGTATGTGCGGTGCCTGCCGCGTGGAGATCGGCGGCCAGACCAAGTTCACCTGCGTGGACGGACCCGAGTTCGACGGGGCACTCATCAACTTCGACGAGTGCATGCACCGACAGGCTATGTATGACCATGTAGAGGGACGCAAACTCTTGGAAGAGGAAGAGTTACGAGAAAATCACCAATGCCACATCGGCGGTATCACACATGAAGCCCTTCCGCCAAAATCACGCGTGCCCGTGCGCGAGCAGTCGCCCGAGGTGCGCCGTTCAAACTTTAGGGAGGTTTGTTTTGGCTACAATGCCGAAGAGGCAGTGGAAGAGGCGCGCCGATGTCTCAACTGCAAACGGCCGCTCTGCATGGAGGGCTGCCCGGTGCACATTCGCATCCCGGACTTCATTTCCCTGATCAAGGAGGGACAGTTCGAGAAATCGGCCACACTGCTTCGCGAAGACACCGCCTTGCCGTCGGTTTGCGGACGAGTGTGCCCGCAAGAGAGCCAGTGTGAGGGCAAATGCATCCTCGGTCGCAAAGGCGACCCCGTGGCCATCGGCAAACTGGAGCGTTTCATCGGCGACTGGTCGATGAAGCAAGGCATTGTGGCTCAAAAGCCTACGGTTCGAAAAGGTCAGAAAGTGGCCGTGGTGGGGAGCGGTCCCGCAGGCCTCACCTGCGCCAAGGAGCTGCGTTGCATGGGCTACGATGTCACCGTTTATGAAGCACTGCACGAATTTGGCGGTGTGCTCGTCTATGGCATCCCGGAATTCCGCTTGCCGAAAAAGGACATTGTGAAACCTGAAATCGAAACCATCAAGAACCTCGGTGTCCGCTTTGAGAGCGACGTGGTCATCGGCCGCACCATGTCAGTGGATGACTTGATGGACAAATGGTGCTACGATGCCGTGTTCATTGCCTCCGGCGCCGGCTTCCCCAACTTCATGAACATTGAGGGAGAGAACCTGTGCGGGGTCGTTTCCGCCAACGAGTTTTTGACGAGAAACAACCTCTTGTTCGCCTACAAGGAGCATTACGAGACTCCGAACTTCGTCGGCAAGAAGGTGACGGTGGTAGGCGGCGGCAATGTGGCCATGGATGCCGCCAGAACGGCCATCCGTCTTGGTGCGGAAGTGCACATCGTCTATCGCCGCTCCGAGGAGGAACTGCCCGCCCGTCGTGAGGAAGTCCATCATGCCAAGGAGGAGGGCATCCAGTTCGAAATGCTGACCAATCCCGTGCGCATACTGGGCGACGACAAGGGTTGGGTATGCGGCATGGAGTGCGTGCGCATGGAGCTGACCGAACCGGACGATTCGGGACGACGCCGTCCGGTGAAAATCCCCGGTTCCGAATTCGTTCTCGACACTGACATGGTGATCATGTCCATCGGAACATCACCCAACCCACTGATTTACACCACAACGCAGGGTTTAGATGTGAACAGCCACGGCTGCATTGTCGCTAACGAAGTGGGGGCCACGTCGCGTGAAGGCGTTTTTGCCGGCGGCGACATCGTCTCCGGCGCGGCCACGGTCATCCTCGCCATGGGCGCCGGGAAGGAGGCCGCCAAGGCCATTGACGAATATCTGAGAGGCAAGAATTAACAAATTCGAAGCACAGCTGCCCGCGATTTCACCTGTTTTCCAGTCAAGATAACGGCTACTGGCTTTTAGCTTTTAGCAAACCGTGTTATATCTCAAAAAAAATTGTATTTTCGCGGTTTGTTTTTTGATACTATAATATAAATTATTGTACAGAATTGGAAACGATTGACAGGACAAAGGAACTGGAAACGCGTGATGTGGGGCAATTGTTGTGGGTGTATGCATTGCCTGCGGTAATCAGCCAGATTATTGCATCTATATATAATATTGTGGACCGCATCTTCATTGGACGCGGAGTAGGGGCATTGGCCATCGCAGGCCTTGCCATCACATTCCCGTTAATGAACATCATCCATGCTTTCGGGTCACTCATCGGAGTAGGTTCGGCAGCACGCATGTCAATTGTACTGGGACGCAAGGACCGGGAATGGGCAGAAAACATTCTGGGTAACAGCCTGATATTCACGTTTATCCTAAGCGGCTTTGTCGTCCTTTTCTGCTACCTTTTCATGGATCGCATTCTCATGCTCTTCGGCGCGACACCGGAGACGGTGGCCTACGCGCGGGAGTACATGGTCTATATTCTGCCGGGCATGTTCCTGATCACGGTAACCTACAATCTCACGGGCTTGATTCGCGCCTCGGGCTACCCCACCAAGTCGATGCTGATTCTGGCAGGCGGGGCAGTACTGAATATCATTCTCGACCCCATTTTCATCTTCGCCCTCGGCATGGGCATCAAAGGGGCGGCCATCGCCTCCACTATCTCCATCTTCTGCATGGCTGTGGTCTCCGTGCTACATTTCGTTCAGCCATCCTCGTTCATCCGCTTCAAGTCGCATTGCTGGAAACTGCGAGGTTACATCTTCAAGAACATCACGCTCATCGGCATGAGTCCGTTTTTGATGAACTTAGCTGCCGCAGGCGTAGTCGGCATACTTAACCATCAGCTGCTGAGCTATGGCGGCGACTTCGCAGTAGGGGCCTACGGAATCTGCAACACGTATGGAAACTTTCTGGTACTCATGATTATAGGTGTATGTCAGGGCATGCAACCGATTGCTGGCTACAACTACGGGGCGGGCCATGGGCACCGCCTGAAGCACGTTTATGGCCTCACCATGTGGGTATGCGTGGCCATCGGACTTTTGGGAAGCGTTATCTCCTGCGCCATCCCACGCGTGCTGATGCGCGTCTTCACCACTGACCCGCATCTCATCGAAATCGGCAAGACCGCCCTGCGCTACAGCATGGTGATGTTCCCGCTCATCGGATTCACCATCGTCAACTCCAACTTCTTCCAATCCATCGACAAGCCGTGGGTGGCCATCACCACCAGCCTGTCACGGCAGGTCATCTTCCTCGTGCCCATGAGCATCCTCATCCCGCTGATTTTCGTCAAGACGGGCTTGGACGGGCTCCACGGGGTCTGGCTCTCCCTCACCATTTCCGACGTGCTCGGCGCCGTCCTCGCCGCCATCCTCCTCTTCACTCAACGGGACGTATTCTCCATCCAGAACGAAAAATGAAAAACTATTATATAGATACACATGCCCACCTTTACCGTGAGTACTATCCGGAAGACCTCCGAGAGGTGATTCAGCGTGCGGTGGATGCCCGCGTGGAACGGGTGCTACTCGCCTGCGTGGACGAGAACACACCCCCCATGATTGCGGATGCCGTGGAGATGTTCCCAGACAACATCTTCGGTTTGATCGGACTTCATCCTTCCGACGTAAGGGAGGACTACGAGGCGCAGTTGGCCAAGCTGGAGCCCCATATCGGAGACCGCAACATCGTCGGCATCGGCGAAATCGGGCTCGACTACTACCACGACCGCAACTACGAACAGGAGCAGCAGGTGGTCTTCCAGCGGCAGTTAGACTGGGCCCGAGACCGCAAGTTGCCATTGTCGCTGCACATTCGGAACGGCTACAGCGAGGCCATCCCGATCCTGAACCAGTACGAGGCGGGTTCGCTGCGCGGCGTACTGCACTGCTTTTCGGGCGGCGTGCAGGAGGCGGAATGGGCGGCTCGGCACGGCTTCGCCATCGGCATCGGCGGCATCGTGACCTTCAAGAACAGCAAGCTGCAGGAACTCATCCCGAAGATCGGTCTCGGCCACATCGTGTTGGAGACCGATGCACCCTACCTCGCCCCCACCCCGCACCGCGGCACCCCCAACGAAAGCAGCTACATTCCCCTCATCGCCCAGAAAATCGCCGAGATCATGGCCGTACCCGTCAAAGAGGTAATGGAACGCACCACCGAAAACGCCGAACGCATCTTCTTCAATGAATTATAATACTATCATAGTACATCTTCCAAAAGGGCTGAAAGCCCGACCTATGTCAACCCAGGGTGAACGAAGTGAGCCCTGGGGCAAGCACCACAGTGAACACTGGGAAAACAAACAAAATCAAACAATATTATGAAAAAAACACTTACCCTCATCGCAATGATCGCGCTCACGGCCGGAGTGGCCATAGCGCAACCACGGGCCGTGGGTGCCCGCGTGGGCTACAACTTCGAAGCCTCCTACCAACACGAGCTCATCACGGGCATGCTGGAGGTGGACGCCGGACTGAGCCCCTTCATCACCTCCACCGGCATCGAATACACCGAAGACGGCGACCGCATCACGCATCATTACCGTTACGGGCGCGCCCAAGTGATGCTCCTCTACGACTGGCTCGCAAACATCACCGACGACCTCTACTGGTACATCGGTGCGGGTGTCGGCGTGAGCTGGGGCTACGGCGAATTCTTCGACGCGCCGCACTATGACAAGCAAGGCAAACTGACCGACTACCGTCGGCTCGGCCTCCCCATTGCCGCACAAATCGGCTTGGAGTACGACTTCGGTATCCCGTTGAACCTCAGCATCGACTGGCGCCCTGGCATCAACTTGTTCGGTCTCCGCCAAGGTGACCTCACTTCCAACCTCCTCAACATCGCCATCGGCGTCCGCTACCGTTTCTAAACCACTAACCCACTAAACCTCTAAACCTCTAACCCACTAAACCACTAAACCACTAAACCACTAAACCACTAAACCACTAAACCTCTAAACCACTAAACCTCTAAACCACTAAACCTCTAAACCACTAACCCACTAACCCATGATCGAATCCCCCATTTTCACACCCTGCCAAATCGGGCCCATAACATTGAGAAACAGAACGATACGTTCTGCAGCATTTGAAAACATGGCGGTCAACAACCGCCCATCGGAGAAGCTGTTCAACTACCACACGGCGGTGGCGCACGGCGGCATCGGCATGACAACAGTTGCCTACGCCTCGGTGAGCCGCAGCGGTCTCTCCTTCGAGGGTCAGCTTTGGCTGCGCGAAGAGATTGTGCCGGAACTGAAGAAACTGACGGACGCCATCCACGCGGAGGGCGCGAAGGCCTCCATTCAGATCGGACATTGCGGCAACATGACCCACCGGGCCACCTGCGGCGAAAAACCGCTGTCGCCGTCGGGCCGTTTCAACCTCTATTCGCCGACCTTCACCCGGAAAATGACCAAGGAAGACATCGCTCGGATCACCGATGACTTCGGCAAGGCCGTGGACTTGTGCCGCCGCGCCGGATTCGACTGCATCGAGGTACATGCCGGCCACGGCTACCTTATCAGCCAGTTCCTCTCGCCCTACACCAACCACCGCAAAGACGAGTACGGCGGTTCCTTGGAAAACCGCATGCGCTTCATGCGCGAAGTTATCACCCGTGTGATGAAGGAGGCCAAAGACGACATGGCCATCGTGGTGAAAACCAACATGTACGATGGTTTCCGCAGCGGCATGCAGGTGGACGAGTGCCTGAAAGTGGCGCAGGAACTGGAACGCCTCGGCGTGCATGCACTTGTGCTCACCGCCGGTTTCGTCAGCAAGGCCCCCATGGAAGTGATGCGCGGCGCCATGCCCCTCAAAACCCTCGCCCACTACATGGACATGAAAAAGTTCTGGTGGCTCAAGCTCGGCCTGCACATCGGCGGACGCATCGTCATCCCGACCGTGCCTTACAAGGATGCCTATTTTTACGAAACCGCCATGAAGTTCCGCCAAACCGTGAAAATGCCCCTCATCTACGTAGGCGGAATGGTAAAGAAAGAGGACATGGAGAAAGTGCTCAACTCCGGCTTCGTGGCCTTCCAAATGGCACGCGCCTTAGTGCACGACACCGACTTCGTCAACAAACTGCACAGCGGCGAAGTGACTCGCAGCGGATGCAAACACTCCAACTACTGCATCGGCCGCATGTACACCCTTGATATGCAGTGCCACCAATGCATGAACGAAAAACTACCCGACAACCTGCAAAGGGAGATTGACAAAGCAGAAGAACGCTGGCAGTAACACATCAAAATACTGCGCCCCTACTGGCAACGTGAAAAATTATATACCTTTGCGCCCCAAAATTCGAAACCCAATATGAAAAAGAAAAACATAGCCATTATCCTCGGATGCCTGCTGCTTGTAGGCTGCCTCATTCTTGCATTAGCCAAAACCGGCGTAATTGGCGACAATAGACAACCGAAATCAGACTTGTTCGCTGTCAAAGACACCAACAACATCACCAAAATTTTCATCGCCGACATGAACGGGGAACACTCCCTGTTAGTGCGCCACGACGACGGCTGGTACGTGCAGGACTCTGTGAAGGCCATGCCTTCGAAAGTCAACGACCTACTATCCACCATCCACAACGTTACGCTGCAACAGACGGTGGCCAAAACCGCCCAGTCAAACATCAACAAGATGATGTCCGTGAACGCCGTGAAAGTGGAAATCTACCAAAAAGCACCAAAATTCACACTTTTCGGCATCCCATTTTTCAAAAAGGAACGGAACGTGAAAACCTATTACATGGGGCCCGCCACCATGACCAATGTGTCAAACTACGCCATCCTGGAAGGGTTCGATGAGCCATGCATCGTCCACATCCCCGGCTTCCGCGGCTTCCTGACCCCATTCTACGCATTCAAGCCCGTGGACTGGTTCAACTGCGACCTTTTCACCACTAAGATCACCCGCATCCAGTCACTGATGGTGGAAGACCTGGAGAATCCTGAGGAGTCTTACTACGTGGAAAAATCCGGCCCCCGCTTCTTCAGTTTATACAATGTCCATAACCAGCTTATCCCGGATTATGACACCGTGAAACTGCTCGACATGCTGGCAGAGTACCGCGACAAGAACTACGAAATCTACGTCTCGGGCATGTCTGACTCTGCCAAAGACTCCATCTTGAGATACAACCACTTCAAAACCATCACGTTGACAGATGTCGATGGGAAGAAAACCACCTTGGACATGTACCGCAAGCTGGAGCCCGACCCGTACTACCTTGACGCCATCATTGGCGGAATGGAGCGCGCGGAAGACGAGCCGTACAACCGCGACAAGTTCTACGCCGTGTTAGACGGGAACACAAAAGACCTGGTACAGTGCCAATATTACCATTTCGACCGCCAGAACCAACCTCTCTCCTATTTTCTGAAACAAAAATAGGCATGGACCACGAAACCTACATGCGTCGGTGCCTTCAATTGGCCGCCATGGGTCTGGGCCACACCAGCCCCAACCCGATGGTGGGAGCAGTCATCGTGCACGATGACAAGATTATCGGCGAGGGCTACCACCATCGCTGCGGCGAGCCCCATGCGGAAATCAACGCCATAAACTCCGTGGAAAACAAGGAGTTACTGAAAGAAAGCACCCTGTACGTGAATCTGGAACCCTGTTCCCATTTCGGGAAAACGCCCCCCTGCGCCGACGCCATCATCCGCTACGGCATCCCCCGGGTGGTCATCGGCTCCATCGACTACCACGACAAAGTGAACGGCGCGGGTGTGCGGAAACTCCGCGAAGCAGGCATCGACGTGACGGAGAACATCTGCCGCGAAGCCTGTGAGGAGCTG
The DNA here is from genome assembly GCA_947165685.1 of uncultured Bacteroidales bacterium. GTDB lineage: Bacteria > Bacteroidota > Bacteroidia > Bacteroidales > WCHB1-69 > F23-D06. The sequence continues at coordinate 12,718 of CAMVBK010000033.1, forward strand.
AACCGGCGTTTTTTCACCTTCCACCGGCTACATCGCCCGTACATCATTTTGAAATGGGCGAAAACACGCGACGGATACATGGACATTGACCGGAGCGAACCCCATCCCTCCTCCTATTGGATCACCAACGACGCGCTGAAGGTGCTGGCCCACAAGTGGCGCGGGGAAGAGGATGCCATCCTGGTCGGGTACCGCACCATGCAGAACGACCGTCCGCAGCTCACCACCCGCGAATACCCGGGCAAGAACCCGCAACGCTTTGTCATGCAACGTGGGGAGGAGACAAACACCCCGCTTCCCTGCATCCCACTACCCGATGATGCGCATGAGGCGATAAACAAAATGTATGGCTGTAAGATCCAATCCGTCATCATCGAAGGCGGAAAGAAAACGCTGGAGAAATTCCTTGACGCGGACCTTTGGGACGAAGCCCGGATTCTGGTCGGCAACCAAAGCTGGGGAAAAGGGCTTCTTGCACCAGCGACACCCGATTTTGTAGAAAAAACTGTTCAAATTGACGACAACCAGCTGATTTATGTTCGAAGACAGCTATAAAACCATTGCCAAACCGTCGGAAGGGAGCTACAGCGAGAAGCGCAGCAAATTCCTGGCCTACGCCTTCCCCGTGCAAGACGAGCAGGAAGTGAAACAGCGGCTCGCCGAAATCCAGAAAAAGCACTGGGACGCGCGGCACCACTGCTATGCCTACATTTTGGGGCCGCACAAGGATGCCTACCGAGTCAACGACAACGGTGAACCCTCGGGCACGGCAGGCCGCCCCATCCACGGACAGCTGCTCTCCAAAGACTTGACCAACACATTGGTGATTGTAGTGCGCTATTTCGGAGGCATCAAACTGGGCGTCAGCGGGTTGCAGAACGCCTACAAAGTGGCCGCACGCGAAGCGCTGGATGCCGCCACCATCGTGGAACGCACCATCCAGGAGACTTACCGCGTGACATTCGAATACGTGAAGATGAACGACATCATGCAGATTTTGAAAGATCCGGAAGTGCAAGTCATTGACCGACAAAGTTATATGCAGTGTATCTACACTATCTCGGTGCGCCAGCGCGAGGCCGACCGCATCACGGCGGCACTGCGCAAAATACCCATGACCGAAGTCACCGCCCTCTGAGGTTATCCAAAATCCGTTGTTTATATCTTTATTTTTGCCTCCGAAAACACATCGGTTTATACCGTATTTTTGCCGATTGAGCAAATAATAGTATAAAAGATGAAAAAAACAATCAGAATTACGCTTTTTTTGATGGCCACGACATTGCTGTTTTCCAACTGCGTGACCAAACAAAAATATAACGAACTGCAACTCAAGCTCCAGCGCACGCAGGACGAGTTGACCTTCATGACTTCCGAAAACCAGAACTGCCAGGATGCGAAAAAGAGCTTGACCGCCCAGCTGAACGAGCTCAATGCGGAGGCCGAACAACTGCGCGACGACACATTGCGCCTCTTCCGCCAGGCCCGCAGTGCCGAACGGGAATACGAAAAAGCCAAGAAAGACTACGACGAACTGCTGCAGAACTTCGCCGATGTATCAACCACCAACCAGAGCACCATCAACGACCTGCTCGGCAACCTCGACAAATACAAAGACGAGATGGGCGTGAAGGAGAAGATGCTGCAAATGCAACAGGATTCCCTGACGAAAGCGCGCGCCGAACTGGCTTTGAAGGAACAACGCATCAATGAGATGCAAAACATTCTGGCTCAGAAAGATGCCGAGGTAAAGGCACTGAAGGAGAAAGTCAGCAACGCGCTGAAAGGATTCGAGGGCAGCGGTCTGAACGTGCACGAAAAGGACGGCAAAGTGTATGTCTCCATGGATGACAAACTGCTGTTCGCCTCCGGCAGCTGGACCATCAACGAACAAGGCCTCAAAGCCATCAAGCAGTTGGCACAAGTGCTTGAAAATGAGACCGACATCGCGGTAAACATCGAAGGCCACACCGACAACGTGCCCTATCGCGGCAGCGGTCAAATCAAGGACAACTGGGACTTGAGCGTGATGCGCGCCACCGCCGTGGTGAAAGCCCTGCTGCAAAACGGCAACATCGACCCCAAACGCCTGTCCGCCTCCGGCAGAAGCGAATATCTCCCCTTGGATGAGAACAGCACCCCCGAGGCACGCGCCAAGAACCGCCGCACCGAAATCATCCTCACGCCCAACCTCGACCAGCTCTTCCAGCTGATCCAGAACAACTGATCCATGCCTTTCGCCGACACGCTCCTCCGCTGGTACGAAGAACACAAACGCGACCTGCCCTGGCGTGGCGAAACCGACCCCTACAGAATCTGGGTCTCCGAAATCATCCTGCAGCAGACCCGCGTACAGCAGGGCTGGGACTACTATCTCCGCTTCATCGAACAATTCCCGGATGTCAAGGCGCTTGCGGAGGCCGACGAAGAGCGCGTGCTGAAAGTGTGGCAGGGACTCGGCTACTACTCCCGCGCCCGAAATATGCACGCCGCCGCCCGCGAAATCATGGAAAAACATGGTGGACACTTCCCCAAAGATTACGATAAGATCCTGTCGCTCAAAGGGATTGGCAATTACACGGCAGCGGCCATCTCCTCCATCGCGTTCGGGATGCCCTACCCCGCCGTCGATGGCAACGTAATCCGTATCGTCAGCCGTATCTTCGGAATTTGCGATGATGTGACGCAACCCGCTGTTGTAAAGCGAATTACAGCCATCTGCGAGGAGCAGATTGAGTCACAACGACCCGGAGTCTTCAACCAGGCGGCCATGGACTTCGGCGCCATGCAGTGCGTGCCTCGCAACCCCAACTGCGACGACTGCCCTTTCCTTTCAAGCTGCTATGCCTTCAACAACCATTTGGTTGACATTCTTCCCGTCAAGAAGAAAAAAGCCGAGTTGAAACACCGCTATTTTCACTATACGGTATATTTGTCAAATAATCAGACGATTATCGAAAAACGGGAAGGCTCGGATATATGGCGCAACATGTACCAATTCCCATTGACGGAGACGGATTCGGAGGTGTGTGCCGATAAGCCTCTCTTTTCTGTCCGGGAGGTGCTTTCCCACCAGATCATCCATGCGGCATTTTACGTGAAGAACGTGGAAATAATGCCGGAATTATCGAATAATCAGATTGTTGTCAAATTCGATGATATGGAGAAATATCCGATGCCGAAGATTATGACGGAGTTTCTGAATTATCTTGCCAGATTATAAGCCGACCCGTTTTTCTAATGCGGGCTTTTCCGTTTCCACTTCTTGAATGGTCCTGATTTCGGGACAGTTTTTTTCCGTTTCCGCTGTTTCCGCCTCTGCCTTGCGTAACTCTTCGGTGCGGATCGCCTGTTGTTCACCAGGAATGTCGAATGTGAGCGTCGCGCCGTCCGCACGCACATCCATGGTGACGGGTGCGCCCATCACGAGCGGCAGGTTCAGCTTTTCGTGGCCGGCGGGGAAGCCGCAAAGCAACGGGATATGGTACGGCACAATGTACTCGCGCAGCATCGCCTCCACGCTTTCGTAACCGACATCGTTGGTGCAGTCAGTGAAATCGCCTAAGACAATGCCTTTGCAATGCGCGAGCACCCCGCTCATTTTCAGCATGTTGAAAAGACGGTCAATATTGTGGTGGGTCTCCTCCACCTCCTCCACGAAAAGGATGATGTCAGACTGGCCGATTTCATTGACTTGGGAGCAGAGCAGCGGGGCGAAGGTGGCGAGATTGCCGCCCACAAGGGTGCCCGAGGCCCGACCGAGGATGTTCTCTTTGTGGGCGGGCAGCGCATAGCGTGGCACCTGACCCTTGAGCAGATTACGCAGCAACGTGCAGGATTGTTGTACGTTGACGCTGTCTTGCTTGGCTATGTTGCAGCCCCGAAGAAGGCATAAATGAAAAACGCTGTTACAAACTCGTCTCCGCCTCCAAATAATGGGAGAATCAAAATTAGAAATTGGAATCTTTGTCTTTCTCCTTCAGATAGTGTTCATACAGTTTTTTGCCGATTTTATCTTTTTTGAATTCCCGCTCGTGCTCATACGGAGTTGTGGAGAGTCTCACTTTCGCAATCCCGTTCTTCAGCGCCTCCATCTGAGATGGCTCAATATTGAATCTTACTGTTGAATAAAAACCTGAAACTACCTTGGTCTCACCGTCCCGCTCCACTAATTTTGATTGGACCACGCATACAGGGTTCGATCCATTCAACTTGAATACTTCATCCGCAAAAGTACGAATCATCATCGTGGGTTGATCCGTGAATTTTGACTGGTCGGAGTCAAAGTTCACCTCGATAAAACAGCTGTCATTCTGGATTACCACCAAATAGTTCACCACACAGCCATCGGGAAGGAAAGCCTTGTGGGTATATCCTACTGGCTGAGCAATAGCCGATAAAATGCCGATCATCACAATAGCGAACGAAAACAATAACTTTCTCATAAAACACAGTTTTTTTTATTTCAATTATCACACCTTTATCATTATCTACTCCATCATTAAAAGACCCCTATCTCAGCTCTTCCACCGGGAACTCAAAGTAAGTGCTGGGAAACGGCTCGTCCTTCAGGGTGAAATGCCACCATTCGCTGTCGATGGGCTTGAAGCCGTGGCGGAGCATCGCGGCACGCAAGATCATGCGGTTGCGGAACTGCTCTTCGGTGATGGTACGGCCTGCAGGAGACGGTTTCCCGTTATAGACGCCCGTCTCGGGGTTACCGCCGAAGTCGGGATGGCTCTCCTCGCCGAACCAGTCGAAGGTGCCGCCCATGTCAACCTCCTTCTCGGTGGTCATGTCGAAGAGGGTGAGATCGACGGTGGAGCCGCGGGTGTGGCCGCTCTTCGCCGCGATGTAGTCCAGTTCGAACAACCGGCTCTTATCGACCTCGGGGTAAAAGTAGCGGCGCATCATCGTGTCGGGGATGTCGGCGGCCCAGCGCACGAAATGATTGACGGCCATCTGCGGACGGTAAGCGTCGTAAATCTTCAGCCGGTAGCCCATGCGCATCACGTCGTCGCTGACGGCCTTGAGACTGTCGGCGGCGCGTCTGGTCATCAGCGCGGTGGGCTGCAGGTAGCCGTCAATGCGCTGACCCACAAAGTTGTAGGTGCTGAAATAGCGGATCTCCAAAATAGCATCCGGCACCACGTCGGTGATGTTCACGAACTGGCTGGCGTCCTGCTCAGGCTTCACGGTTGTGCTGGAAGCGGCGGACGTGCAAGGCGAAACCCCGGCCACGATGACATGCCCGTTTTGGGCGGTGACTGTCAAGGCGAAACACAACGCGACGGCACATATAAGCAGTGTTCTTAGGTCTCTTTTCATAATTGGGAATTTTGGTTGGCAAAGGTACGTTTTTTTAGTGAACAGTGAACTTCGGGGTTTTTCTTTGGATTTTTTCAAAAATATCCCCATTATTTCTTTGGATTTTTTCGATTTCTGGCAAATTATTTCTTTGGATAATTTCATTTTTTGTATTTTTGCACCCGAAAAATTAGGAGATGATATATTATAAAAGAATCATAGACAGCTATTTAAGCGAATGGGCGGCGCGAAAAATGCATAAACCTATCCTGTTGCGTGGTGCACGTCAGGTGGGAAAATCCACAGCCGTCCGGCATTTGGGTGAGCAATTCAAGCATTTTGTGGAAATCAACCTTGAGAAACAACCCGACTATAAAACATTGTTTATCAATGATCTACAAGTAAATCGTATTGTCTCGCAGATGGCTGCGATGTGTGGCATCCCCATCATCCCAGGTGATACCCTGCTGTTCATCGATGAGATACAGGACTGTCGGGAGGCCATCATGGCGTTGCGTTTTTTCAGAGAGGATATGCCTGACCTTCATGTGATTGCCGCAGGTTCGCTATTGGAATTTGTACTTGACGACATCCCCACCTTCGGCGTAGGCCGCATCCACTCTATGTATATGTTTCCCATGACATTCGACGAGTTTCTCTTAGCCAATGGAGAGAAACTGCTTTTGGAGGCTCGAAATCAAGCATCTGCCATTTCTCCGCTACCCGCCCCGCTGCACGACAAGCTGGTACAACTTTTACGTACTTTCATGTTGGTAGGAGGAATGCCTGAGTCAGTGGCTAAATGGGTGGAAACCAACGACTACCTTCAGTGTCAGGAAGTGCAGGATGACATCCTGACGGGTTATGAGGCCGATTTCCCGAAGTACAAGAAAAAGATTGATCCACAATTGTTGAGTGCCACCATGAAAAGCGCTGCTGTACAGGCCACCAAGAAGTTCATCTATGCGAAAGTGCCGGGCGAATACAAAACGGCAGAAGTGAAGAAATCTCTCGAAATGCTGATTAAGGCTGGCATCCTGATTCCTGTTACGTACACTGATGCTAACGGCCTGCCCTTGGGCGATGAGCGAAACGACACTATCCGCAAAATATTGTTATTAGACACTGGTTTGTTGTTGAGGTTGCTCAACATGTCAATGGGTGACATCACAGCCATTACCACTCAGATTCTAACAGCCTCGGCGGCCGATCTGGTGAACAAGGGTCCTTTGGCAGAAATGTTGGCTGGATTAGAGTTGTTGCATTATCTCTCGCCCAATCTTCACCACGAGTTGTTCTATTGGATACGACAGGCCAAGAATGCCACCGCAGAGGTCGATTATGTGCTTCCATACGATATGAAAGTACTACCTTTCGAGGTGAAGGCCGGTGTTCAAGGTGGCATGAAAAGTTTGTGGGACTTCATGCGCGACAAGAATTTGACGCAAGCCGTACGTTGCTCGTTGGAGAACTTCGGTCAATTCGACTACACTGACCCTAAATCGAGAAACGAGGTCCGCTACGTGACGATTATTCCGTTGTATGCCGTTTCTCAGATGAATTTCCCCGCCCCGTCGCCGATTTCCGCCACATAGAAATCCGCTCGCAAGCCGAACCTTTCCTCGTATGCCTTGCCAAGGGTTTCGACAAACGTTTCCACCTGATTCTCAACGATTAAAGTGACGGTGCAGCCGCCGAAGCCCGCGCCGGTCATGCGGCTGCCAAGCACGCCGGGGAACTGCTGCGCCCGTTCGGCCAAGAAGTCCAGTTCGGGACAGGTGACCTCGTAGTCGTCGCGCAGGGTGGCGTGCGAGGCGTTCATCAGCTGCCCGAAGCGGACCATGTCGCCGGCCTTGAGCGCAGTGACGGCCTCGCGCACGTTCTCGTTCTCGCGCACAGCGTGCCGCGCACGCCTGAGTACGTTGCCCGTAAGATATGGCGCAACCGTATCAAACTGATCCATAGTAAGTTGGCAGAGGCAATCGACCGGCAAATGCGCACGGATGATTCCCAGTGCCTGTTGGCATTCGCTGCGCCGCTGGTTGTAGGCCGAATCCACGAGTCCGCGTTTCTTGTTGGTGTTGGCGATGACGAACTTCAGCCCGCGCATCTCCAACGGCACATGCTCGTACTCCAACGTGTTGCAGTCCAACGCGATGGCGCAGTCCTTTTTCCCGAATCCCGAGGCAAACTGGTCCATGATGCCGCAGTTCATCCCCACGAAGTCGTTCTCCGCGTGCTGGGCCATCTGCACGAGCTCTAACATCGTGAACGGACTGCCGTTCAGGGTGTTGAGTGCAACGGCGGTCACCATTTCGATGGAGGCGGAGGAGGAGAGCGCGGCCCCGATGGGCAGGTCGCCGCGATAATGGAACTGGAGAGCGCTCACGGGAAATCCCCTGTCGGTGAACTCCTTGACCACGCCGAGCGGGTAATCCACCCAGCTGTTCCGTTTCTGCGACAAATCCTCTTCGCGAATACGGAATTCTTCCGATTCACTCTCAGATGAGAATCGGCAGAATTCAACGTCATCATTTTGTTTCACAATAAGATACGTGCCCATATTGAGGGCGGCGGGGAAGACGAGTCCACCGTTGTAGTCGGTGTGGTCGCCGATGAGGTTCACGCGCCCGGGGGCGAAAAAGTGGTGTTCGGTTTGCGGCATAATCGGAAATTTTGTAAGGGCAAAAGTACGATTTTTTAGGTTTTATTTTTCCAAAGCCTCTTTCGCCAATCTCGTAAGCTCATCCGTGTCAATCTTCTCCAGTACCACCTTTTCGGGTTCGAGATCGAGCAGGAACTGCATGTAGTTGGGCAGGGTGAGCAGGGTTCCGTCCCGTCCGATGTTGTAGTCGCCGAACTTGATGATGTGCTTCACTTGATATTTCTCGGGATGGCTCAACACGGTTTTCGCACTTTTCGACTTGGCTGATTTGGCTTTGACCTCAAGCGGGACACATTCGCCGTTCATCCGCACCAAAAAGTCCAACTCCAAACCTGAATCTTTCTGGAAGTAATAGAGGTTTTGAGCTTTTTTGTGAAGGGTGTCGGCCATCAGATTCTCGTAAATGGCCCCTTTGAACCCGCCCAGGTTCCCTTGAAGGATGTCGGCACGAGTACTTGGTCCCAACATCTCAACGAGCAACCCAATATCGGCCAAATAAACTTTGAACACATTGTCCTTTGCATTGCCTTCCATCGGCAACCCCGTGATGTCGGTATTGTAACAGCGACAAATGATACCAGCGTCTTCCAGCCACTGGAGCGAACCCAAATAGTTCTCACTTCGCCCTCCAGGCTTTATCTTGCTATATTGGAACTTCTTGTTTTCCTTGGCCAGCTGTTTTGGAATGGAATTGAAACATTCACGGATATGAGGTTTGTCTTTGTCCGGGGCGTATTTCACCATATCGTCACGATACTCTTTGAGAATGGATTTGTAAGCCTTGCCGACCTCGTTCATGTTGTTCGTGTTGAGAAAAGCATTGATGGGCTCAGGAAGTCCTCCAATGGCCACATATAGATTCAGGAGTTTCCTCATTGCGACGTGAATGCCCGCGGGGACGGGAATCTCTTCGCGATAAAATCTCTTGAGAGCCTCTATTATCTCCTCGTTGATGCCGTTTGCCCAAAGGAACTCTTCGAAATCAAGCGGATACATTTCAATGATATCTTCACTTCCGACAGGCACGGAGTTGATGCCTAAATCTTGATTCAGTACCAGTTTCCGGTGTTGTTTCTTTTTATCGTTGCCATAACCCTGAACTCCCAGCAGCGAACCTGTGGCTATTACGTCAAAACGACCATCTTCTTTGAAAAACTTGAGGGAAGTTCGCGCTTCGGGACACTCTTGAATTTCATCAAAAATGAAACAAGTGTCGCCTGGAGTGAACATGACATCCTTAATCAGTGTGGAGAGGTTGAGCAAAATATCATCTACGGCCTTTGAGCCCAAAAAAGCCATAATAAACTCGGGCTGTTTGATGAAATTGATGTAAACAACCTTTTTGTAATTTTCATTAGCAAAATGTTGAGCGATGAAGGTCTTTCCACACTGCCGAATGCCCATGATGACGAGTGGCTTATGGTTTGGTGTCTCTTTCCACGCTTTTAAAGTATCTGATATTCTTCTCTTTAACATAACGTAGCGGTGTTTCTTCACGCGGCAAAAATACACTTTTTCCAACGAAAAAACACTCTGACGTTACATTTTTTCCAACGAATAATTACTATTGCGTCGCACTTTCTCTAACGAGTTTCGACAGCAAAGATACACCCGCTCCGTCGCCGATCTCCGCCACATAGAAATCAGCACGCAGGCCGAATCTTTCTTCGTATGCCTTGCCGAGCGTTTCGACAAACGCATCCACCTGGTTTTCCGCAATCAGCGTGACGGTGCAGCCGCCGAACCCCGCGCCGGTCATGCGGCTGCCGAGCACACCGGGGAAATGCTGCGCCCGTTCGGCCAAGAAGTCCAGTTCGGGACAGGTGACCTCGTAGTCGTCGCGCAGGGTGGCGTGCGAGGCGTTCATCAGCTGCCCGAAGCGGACCATGTCGCCGGCCTTGAGCGCAGTGACGGCCTCGCGCACGTTCTCGTTCTCGCGCACAGCGTGCCGCGCACGCCTGAGTACGTTGCCCGTAAGATATGGCGCAACCGTATCAAACTGATCCATAGTAAGTTGGCAGAGGCAATCGACCGGCAAATGCGCACGGATGATTCCCAGTGCCTGTTGGCATTCGCTGCGCCGCTGGTTGTAGGCCGAATCCACGAGTCCGCGTTTCTTGTTGGTGTTGGCGATGACGAACTTCAGCCCGCGCATCTCCAACGGCACATGCTCGTACTCCAACGTGTTGCAGTCCAACGCGATGGCGCAGTCCTTTTTCCCGAATCCCGAGGCAAACTGGTCCATGATGCCGCAGTTCATCCCCACGAAGTCGTTCTCCGCGTGCTGGGCCATCTGCACGAGCTCTAACATCGTGAACGGACTGCCGTTCAAGGCGTTGAGAGCCACAGCGGTCACCATCTCGATGGAGGAGGAGGAGGAGAGCGCGGCCCCGATGGGCAGGTCGCCGCGGTAGTGGAACTGGAGGCCGCTCACGGGAAATCCCCTGTCGGTGAACTCCTTGATCACGCCGAGCGGGTAATCCACCCAGTTATTCCGCTTCTGCGACAGTTCCTTCTTGCGAATCAAAAACTCCGCCGAATCGTTTTCGGAAATGAAACGGCAGGAGTCCGCATCATCGTGTTGTTTCACAGTGAGATACGTACCCATATTGAGGGCGGCGGGGAAGACGAGTCCGCCGTTGTAGTCGGTGTGGTCGCCGATGAGGTTCACGCGCCCGGGGGCGAAAAAGTGGCGTTCGGTTTGCAGCATAATCGGAATTTTTCAGGGGGCAAAGGTACGATTTTTAGTGATTAGTGATTAGTGAGCTGTTGACATTTTCCCGCAGACTACGCCGATCAGCGCAGATCTTTTTCTGCGGAAGTCAGCGAGTTCTGCGGGTAAAACAACTTCAGTAGATCACCATACGCCCGTCGTCATATAACTCAATAGTCAAGTTTTTGTGAGTCCATTTCTTGTGATTCTTCCCTTGCTGCGGCTTATTGCCTGTGATTTGGGTAAGTATAGCAGAGACCTCAGCACATTTGGACGCCACATTGTCACATGCGCCACCACTATAATGATCCGAATCGAAGAAATTTGTCTTTACCCACTCCAGATAAACGCCCTTGACCATGGAATCCGGCAAATGGACACAATATTTGGTGATAAGTGTCTGCTTCTTATTGACTATTTTGTAAAAAGAAGTACACTTGTATTTGTCGTTTTTCTGATATTTGTTTGGAAAATAGCCGTTTACTTCACGAAACAAATGATTGCCTGTCCCGTTCAACTGTGATTCGTAGCGGCGGAGGTTATCCAGGGAAAGGCTGTCCAAATGGTTCAGCAGGTACTCCAACAGCGGTTTGATGTTGTCCTTTCCAACAATGGGCAACGTATCCTGATTGTGAACCAGGTATCGGATGCGGATGATTGAATCCTCCACGTCCATCATGCCATAGGTGTAAAAATCCTTGTTGAATTGAAGAAAACATCTGTTGTTGGCAGGGTTTTTTCCTCGAAACATTCCATTTGGATAGAAAAAGTCATATTTTTGGCCAAAATCATAGACTTTCACCGCATTATTGTTCCTAATTTGGGCAATAAATGTGGTTTTTGGCGCAGTGGTGATGCAGTACAGCTGGTCTTTGATGCGGAATGCCTGATTAAAAAGGGTGTCATATTTCGTGACAGTTTTACCTTCATTCCACCAATCCGTACTGACAACTTTTTTTCCTGTGAATTTGAATAATGTGGGAAAAGGTTCCTCTTTGTTTTCGTTTTTGATTTGTGTCGGAAGGTAAAAGTCTAAAAAGGCGTAGTCCAAATTTGCACCGACATAGTAGGCTGTCGTGTCGTTGCAGAGGATTCCTTTTGCCCCAGCGACAGGCGTGCTGACAACACTGTTCGAGTGAATAAAATAGTAGACGCTATCCATTCGGATAATTCTGGAGATTCTGCCAGACCGTATATATTGATTGGGATTTTCACCCAGTCTTTTACCACTTCTGCCAGTCTTTTCCATGAACCATGTGTACATACCCCATTCTCCCACATCCTCGAAAGCGACTTGATATGAATCATCCTCGTAGATAAGGTTGGAAACGCCATTGGTAGGCACCCATTCCCATTGTTTCAAATCGAAATAGTAGCCGAGTGGATCATGGGTAGAATAGTAAGTGTGGAGAAAGAGGGTGTCGTGCCATACATACAAATCCCCGTAGTAATTGTTTTTGAAATTGTCGGGACAACCCACTTTTCGGATTGTCTTTCCGTCTTTGGAAATAGCTAAAAAGACGTTCTGCCTTCTCCAAAATTCAAAGACATCCATCTCGTCAAAAATGCAGAAATACCAATCCTGGTAGGCGACCGACCATTTCATCCCGACAGTGGAGATGGGGTTGAAATAGTCCGCTGCGTTGATTTGGACGGTGTCCCGTATTACAGAGAATTGCTGCTGCCCCCTCGCAGGCCGCACCGCCAGTAGTAGCAGCACAGCGGCGAAGATCATGCCTAAATGCGTATGTTGGTGGTGATTCATATCGGTTTTATTTTGCTTGTGCGAAAATACGATTTTTTTATCTCCGCGTATCGCGCGTATCTGCATGTATTTTTTTCTGCGGAAGTCAGCGAGTTCTGCGGGTAAAACAATCAGTAAATAACCATGCACCCGTAATCATACAGCTTGATTGTCAGTCCGTTATAAGTCCATTTCCTGCGAATTTGGTAATCTTGCTCAGGTTTTGTGCCGGTGAGTTGAGTGAGAATGTCGGAAACCTCCTCGCATTTACCTTTGATCTCCTCGTTCCAATCCTTTTTGTCCCATCCGTGAGGCCCATAATAGGAACGTCCCCATTCCATGAAAACCGCTTTTACTACAGAATCCTGTTTGTGTACGCAATATGCCCTTCGGCATACTAATCCATCATCTAAAATTCTGTAATAGGGATACTTGGCATACTTTTTGTCGTTTTGATAGGCAATCGGAAAATAGCCGTTATTCAGAGGTATAAAACGACCTAATCCGACTTCAGACAGTTGTTGCTCGCAGCTGTCCAATTTAGATAAAGAGATGTCAGGCAGATTGTGCAGAAGGAAATCAAGGATGGGCTCTGTAGCATTATCAGGGACGATAGGCAGCGAGTCCTCTTCCTGATGATGATAGAGGAAGCATCGGATAAAGACCGTCGTGTCCTCTATATCAACAGTCCCATAATCACGGGTGCTGTTTGAGAAATGCAGATGACAACTGTTTGGCGCGCGATTTAAATCGTTGTCATAAAGCTCTGATATTATTTTAATGTTTTGAAACAGAGGTTGAACTTCCCGAAATGTGCCATTTTCTCTTTGAGCGATGAACGTTCTGTCTTGAACGGTGATGATAAAATACAACCGGTCATTAACATATAAGGCATTGTGAAACACCGTGTCTAATATGGGTTTTCGGTATCCGATATGACCGTCACAAAGTCCACACCGGAAGCCCCAGATAGTCGGATCTCCCTCAAACACCCACTTAGAAGTAGGATAGAACCTGAATTCCTCAAAAATTTTGCCCAAGGTGTTTTCATGGCCGGGTTCGCCTGGACGACTGATGGGCAAACTGTCAATTTTTCCCCTACGAATGAAAAGATAGTGGTCTTTTGTTCTGATAATCCGACTTCCCGCAAAATGGTTCAAATAGGGCCGGTTGACGGGTTCCATCTGCATCCATCCGGTTTTTGTCTCGGGATACCACGTGGTATTTTTATCAACGAAAAGCAAATCAACATTAGATCGCTGAACCACATAATAGTTTTCATCTTCATAAAAATAGTTCGGAATATGCGATACAGAAAGCCATTGCCACTTATCATAATCAAAACGGTAGCCCTTTTTGTTATGGTTGTAATCTGTGGACACAAGGTATAGCGTATCATTCCAAATGAACAAGTTATCATTCCAAAGATCGTTTATATCCTCTGGTTTTTCAACTATTTTAGAAGTGCCATCCTTTACGGAAATTGCCAACAACGTCATGCAAGAATTATGTTCAAACTTTAATGATTCATAAAATTTGCAAAAATAGTAGTCACGATACTTTCTGATATTTGTCAAAAAGGTTTCGGACATTTTGTTATACGGTGCCAGATCGTTGACATACACCGTGTCCACTACTATTCTGAACTGCTGCCCCCGCGCAGGCCACGCCGCCAGCAGCAGCAGCACAGCGGCAAAAGCTGTGACGAAAAGCGTATGTCGGTGGTGATTCATAACGGTCTATTTTTCAGGTGCAAAATACAACTTTCTGATGAGTTGGCAGAGACAATTGACCGGCAAATGCGCGCGGATAATCTCCAATGTCTGCTGGCATTCGCTGCGCCGCTGGTTGTAGGCCGAGCCCACCGTTGTAGTCGGTGTGGTCGCCGATGAGGTTCACGCGCCCAGGGGCGAAAAACTGCAAAGCCATCAATTATTTGTAGTAATATTTTTTAGTATTCGATACCTGTTGACCAGAAGCATCATTAACCCAATTACATTCAATGGGATACTTGCCGTCATACTTGTACTCGAAATTTTTGTGTATTGTTCGCTCAATGCCCATAACCTTAAACACTGTGGTCTCTTCGATGATATTATTGGCGGAATAGAGTTCTTCCTGTGACGTAAGAAACTCGCTGGTATAAAGCCCATTGAACGGATTAATCATTTTGTCGTAACTCCAAGTGGTCTTCATCGCTGAAACACCATCTGCCAGAGCTTCCAATTGCGTGACATTATTCCCGACCCACGTGAGTTTGTATGTCGTGGTGACTTTCGCATCAGTGGGTTTGATTTGGTCAGCCACCTTCGACGGAAGGATAAATCTCAGCAAGTTGACACTGGAAAAGGATTTCGCTGCGACCGGCGACAACGTGATTTCCACCACATTGCCATCCACTTTCTTGAACGTGAAAATGTCCACCTTGGCATCACCTACCTCTTGACGGGAAATTTTCACAAGGTCTTTGCCATCGTAAGTAAACACATAATTTTCGACGAAATCCTGGTAATCCGCCCGTATGGATTCCACACGCTTGTCAGAATCGTATTTGAACGTCATCTCATTGATAATCTCCCCACTGCCGAGCTTGACTGTGACAGAGGAGAGCAGTTGTCCGTTCCAAACCCATTCCTCTATTTCGTGAAGGCCGTTCGTTGCCGTGTGCTCAATCTTGGTTATCTTTTTCTTAGGAAGGTATTGGCCTTCCTTGTGGCAAGAGGAAAACAACAGCACACTGACCATCAGCGCCACAAACAATGTGAATTTTTTCTTCATAATGGTAAAACTTAAATTATTGATTATTATATTGATACTTCAAAATCACCCTGAAAAATTTAGGAGTTGCAAACATAATAAATTCTGAGACAGGATTCTTTTTTTGAAAAAAAAGTATCTTTGCCTTTCCTTAATTACGTCCAAAAATATTAATAACAAACTGATAGTCAATATGATAATCAAAGACGATTTTACGTGCAGACACAACGGTCCCGCCGTGAGCGAACAACAGAAGATGTTAGATGTCATCGGCGTCAAGACGATGGACGAACTGATTGAGAAGACGGTTCCCGCCGCCATCCGCCTGCCGAAGCCGCTGGATCTTCCCGACGGCATGACCGAGGGCGAATACCTCAACCACATCCACAGCCTGATGGCGAAGAACAAGATCTACCGTTCTTACATCGGTATGGGCACTTACAACACCTATACACCTGCGGTGATTCTGCGCAACATTTTCGAGAATCCAGGCTGGTACACCTCCTACACCCCGTATCAAGCGGAGATTTCCCAAGGCCGCATCGAGGCGTTGCTGAACTACCAGACGATGGTGAGCAGCCTGACCGCCATGCCGTTGGCTAACGCTTCCATGCTGGACGACGCTACAGCCGCCGGCGAGATGATGCTGATGTTCTTCCGCAGCCGCAGTCGCGAGCAACAGAAGAACAACGTGGTGAAATACTTCGTCGCTGAGGGCGTGTTCCCGCACTCCATCGGTGTGATGAAGACCAACGCCGCGCCGCACGGCATCGAAATCGTGATCGGCAAGCCCGACCAGGTGGAACTCGACGAGACCTTCTTCGGCGCGATGATCCAATACCCGAACTACTGGGGCGGCATCCACGACTACAGCGCTTGGGTTGAGAAAGCACATGCCAAGAACATCTTCGTGGGCGTGGCCACCGACCTGTTGGCTCTGACACTGCTCACGCCTCCGGGCGAGTGGGGCGCCGACTGCGTGGTGGGTTCCACCCAGCGTTTCGGCATCCCGATGGGCTACGGTAGCCCCGCCGCCGGCTTCTACGCCTGCCGCGAGAGCTTCCTGCGCCAGATGCCCGGCCGCATCATCGGCGTCACCGTCGATGCACAGGGCAACCGCGCCGTCCGCATGGCCCTGCAGACCCGCGAGCAGCACATCAAGCGCGAGCGCGCAACCTCGAACATCTGCACCGCCAGCGCCCTCACCGCCATCATGGCCGGCTTCTACGGTATGTGGCATGGTGCCGACGGACTGAAGAACAAAGCCGTGAAGATCAACGTGTTGGCTGGCGTTCTCGCCGAGGAAGCGGCCAAATACGGCTTCAAACAGTATAACGAACACTATTTCGACACCGTCTGCCTCGAAACGCCCGAAGGCCTCACCTGCGAGGACGTGAAGAAGGTGGCCCTGTCGAAGGAAATCAACCTCTGCTACCACTGCGAGCGTTGCTTCACGATTTCGTTGGACGAGACCGTCACCCACGATGATGTCAACGACATCCTCGAAGTGCTGGCCACGGCCGCCGGCAAGCCGTTCACCCCGCATGTATGTGACGGCCGCTGCGGCATCCCCGCCCTGCACATCCCCGCTGAACTGACCCGCAAGAGCCCGTTCATGCAGCACAAGATCTTCAACCAGTATCACTCCGAAACCGAGATGATGCGCTATATGAAGATGCTGGAAGTCAAGGATCTGTCGCTGAACCGCGCCATGATTCCGCTGGGTTCCTGCACCATGAAGCTCAACGCCGCCGCCGAGATGCTGCCGCTGAGCTGGCCCGAGGTCTGCAACATCCACCCGTACGCTCCCGCCGACCAAGCCGAGGGTTTCCGCGAGATGCTGGACGAGGTCTGCAACTGGTTGGCCAAGATCACCGGTTTCGCTGCCATCTCCCTGCAGCCGAACTCCGGTGCCGCCGGTGAGTACGCCGGCATGACCGTCATCCGCAACTACCACCTCAGCCGCGGCGAGGGTCACCGCAACATCTGCCTGATCCCCTCTTCCGCACACGGCACCAACCCCGCCTCTTCCGCCAAGGCCGGCAACAAGATCGTGGTGGTGAAGGCTACCGAGCACGGCGAAGTCGATATCGACGACCTGCGCGCGAAAGCCGAGCAATACAAGGACAACCTCTCCTGCCTGATGATCACTTATCCTTCCACGCACGGCGTGTTTGAGGAAGGCATCCTCGAAATCATCAAGATCATCCACGAGAACGGCGGTCTGGTCTATATGGACGGCGCGAACATGAACGCCCAAGTGGGTCTCACCTCTCCTGGCACCATGGGCGCGGATGTCTGCCATCTCAACCTGCACAAGACCTTCGCCATGCCTCACGGCGGCGGCGGTCCTGGCGTCGGCCCGATCGGCGTGTGCGAGAAGCTCGTCCCGTTCCTGCCGAACCACGCTACCGTGAAGGTCGGCGGTGAGCAGGGCAGCCAGGTGGCCACGGCCCCTTACGGCAGTGCCTACCTGATCCCGATCACCTATGGTTACCTCAAGATGCTGGGTGGCAAGGGCTTGACGGAAGTCACCAAGAACGCCATCCTCAACGCCAACTACATGCGTGCACGGTTGGAGAAAGACTACAAGATTCTCTACACGGGTACGAACGGCATGTGCGCCCACGAGATGATCCTCGACTGCAACGAGTTCGACAAGAATGCCGGCGTGCAGGTAGGCGACATCGCCAAACGTCTGATGGACTATGGCTTCCACGCTCCCACGGTGGCCTTCCCGGTGCACGGCACCCTGATGGTGGAGCCTACCGAGAGCGAACCCCTGAGCGAGCTCGACCGTTTCTGCGACGCGATGATCGCCATCCGTCAGGAGATCCGCGACATCGAAGAGGGCAAGGCCGACAAGGCCAACAACCTCATCAAGAACGCGCCGCACAGCATGAATGTGGTCTGCGCCAATGAATGGGACCGTCCCTACACCCGTCAGCAGGCGGCCTTCCCGATGCCGCACACCGAGAAGTACTGGCCGACCGTCGGCAAGATTGACGACGCCTACGGCGACCGGAACTTGGTTTGCGTGTTGAGCGAATAAGAGATTCTCAAAATATGATAATGTACAGCGGGGAGGACGAAGGTTCTCCCCGCTTTGTTTATTTTATCGTTGGATTTCCTTCAAAACATTATCAATGTCATGAAAAACGACCGTATTGTCGTTAAATTCGTTCACAAATTCTCGAAGCAATCGGTTGAGTTCATTGTCATCTATGTCTAATTGTTGCATAGGGCCTCTTTTGGGATATATGTCAAGGAAGATAACGACATCTTCATGCTTCATGACCATGTAGATAAGTCTGTAACCTTCTGATTTTGACTGTTTTTGTTTCTTATCAGGCAACCGTAGTTTAATTACTACGAAGTCATTATCCATCAAAATCATATCTCTATTGGTACGGATCTGTTCTACAGGTGCATTTTTGAAAGCATTACAAATTTCAGAAGTAACGCCACCATAAACCGCACGTTTTATTTTCAATAACGCGGAAAGCCTCTCTCTGAAAGAGGTTATACTAATAAAATGAATCATTAGTTTTCTGTTAGTTTTGAGAAATCGAGTCTTCCAACCATTTGCATCGTTTCATTTAACGATGGATTATTTGGTGCATTTACCCGAAATGCAATAATGTCATGTTCTAACTCCTCCAAATCAGCTATTTGGAGAGAAAGACGTTCCTGTTGGGTTGCGTATTTCTCATAGGTCAGGCTATCTTGTTTCAATGATTTCAAAGTATCAATCAAAAGACTCAATTCAGCTCCAAACAATTTATAGTCTTCCTCCGTAATGGTTAGGAAATCCTCATGTAGTTGTTCGCATAATTCATCCACATCGTTCAAAAGACGTGTCATTTCACCTCTTTTTTCAACAAAAAAAGGAGAAGCCATACGCATCCGTATATCAAAGGCGCGACGACTTATCAATCCGATACGATGAGATATGACTTCTGTCTGACACATAGCTGATCTTAAATCAGCGGCAAAAATACAATAATTTTCATAAGTACTGATGTTTGTCATTGTTTTTAGAGTTAACATAATTAACGTGGCAAAGATACAACAAAAACAAGTGTTTGTCAATGGTTTTGCAAGTTTTCACATCTTACTGGTTGTCAAATAATTGTATGATATATTTTTACAATCCGTTTTCGAATAGTTAATTTTGCATGCGTGATTTCGCAGAAAAAGAATCTTTGTGGTTAATCACAACTTCGTGACAACTTCAGGAAGGCAAAACCTCGACTCGCATGAACACAATATTTTTCATCCTGCCTCGCCATAGTAAAAAAATTTCTATCTTTGCAGCGTCAAACGTCCGAAGCCCAAGGAGCCGACGCTTCCAGCGTCGCGCCTCACAATGACGGGCTCGCGGGCAGGCGATGAAACATATAAAAGGCGTTGAGTCAACGTCTTATCTGCGGCGTACGGAATCTCGCAAATTCACAATGCCCACACGATAAGGCAATGGCCAATGCCCATGGTTTTGTGTATTCGCAAAACGGATATCCCAAACATCCGTTTCGATATGCATACAGCGTGGGCTTCGGCATTGCTTATCCTTGGGCAAAGGCAATGCGAGAGCCTCGTACGCGGGATGAGCGATGAGTTCAGATTCCCGCGCTTTTTTTATGTGGATTTTTGGTTATAAATAAGATTCTTCAGCATCGGGAGTCTGCGGAGGAGCATAAAAAAGAACACGAATGAAGAAGTTAACGATTATTTTCATGAGCCTGCTCGTGTGCGCGACGGTGTCCGCCCAAAACGCGCAGGATTACAAGGCATTCATCAAGGAGCGCAAGGCCGTCCAGAAACTGGTGAAGCAGGAGCACGACGAGAAGGTCTCCAAGGAGACGAAAAAGCAGGCCAAACAGTTCGCCAAGGAGGGCTGGAAGGTGACTGTGGGTGCGCTGCCGTTGGACAAGCAGATCGAGAAATCCATCTTGATGCAGTACGAGTTAGACATGAACAGCGGCATGCCCAAGTACATCCAGGGCAGCGGCAAGGCTGTCAGCAGCAGCTACGACGCCGCCAAGATGCAGGCCATGGCCGACGCCAAGACCGAGCTGGCCGGCAACATCCAGACCGAGGTGGCGGCCATCATCGAGGAGCAGTTGGCCAACCAGGAACTCGGCCAGGAGGAGGCCGTGGTGGTCTCCAACGCCGTGCAAGTCTCCAAGCAGGTCATCGTCCAGTCCATCGGCCGGGTGATCACGGTGGTGGAATGCTACCGCGAGCTCAAGAACAAGAATGTGGAAGTGCAGGTGCGCATCCTCTACAACGGGGAGATGGCCGTCCAGGCTGCCAAGAAGGCCGCGAAGGAGGAACTGGAACGAAAAGGGGAAGAGCTGTCGAAAGAGTTGGACAAGTTGCTGGGGTTTTGATAATTAGGAATTAGGAATTAGAAATTAGGAATGAAGATGAAGACGATGAGACGATATGTGATTCAGGGCATAGGTTCCCTTTTGACAATGTTATTGCTGGTATGGACGGCGGGGTCTGCCGGGGCGCAGGGCGGCGGCGACGAACGCTATAATTTGGCGGTGTATGCCACGGGCAGCCAGAATGACCAGCCGCTCTCCACCTCGCTGCAGACGGTGGTGCAGAACAAGACCATCACCAAGCTCACCGGCGAGGGCAACTACCGGCTGATCGAGCGTTCCAACGAGTTCCTGCGGCAGATCCAGAACGAGCAGACGATGCAGCAGTCGGGCGATGTGGCCGACGGGCAGATTGCGGAGATCGGCGCGGGCTACGGCGCCCAGAAGGTCTGCGTGGTGAGCATCACCATCATCGACAAGTACCTCTACATCGCCACCCGCATCGTGGATGTGGCCACCAAGACCTCGTATGAGTCGGGGGACGCGGAAATCACGGAATATACCTCCATCCCCGTGCTGACCAAGGCGTTGGAAACCGCGTTGGACCGCATGATTGCGAAAGGAAACCTGCAAGTCGGAAATGCGAAAACCAGAATTGATGTTTCTCGACAATCCTATAAGATGGATGAACTAACACAATCTGACTTTGAGACATATAAAATGCGTGTGATAAATGAAAAAGGTAGTTTTTTAGATATGAACAGTATGGCGTATAAAAAGTATATCGATTATAAAAAATACAAAATTTACGGCGTATCTTGTGTGGCTGTAGGAGGAACAGCTTTTATAACAGGTCTTGTACTTAGTTTTGTGGCTGATTTTTTATACTTTCCTATGATAGCTGTTCCTGGATTAGCAATTGCAACTCCAGGGGTCGTTTTGTTAAGTCTGATGAACAAACAGCTGCATCAAAGCTACCAGTACTACCTCAACGGCAACCAGCGCACCGTTTCGTGGCAGGTGGCCCCGTATTACGGTGGCAACAACACCTTCGGGGCGGGGCTTTCGCTGCGGTTCTGAGGGGGGCTCTTAGGGCGTATGCGATACGCCCGTACGAAACGGTGGGGTTGTCAGCCCGTAGGACTGAAGGGCGCGGTAGCGATGAACGGCAACGGCACCCCCATCGCATGCCGTCAGGCCTGCAGGCAAACAACAAACCGATTAAACGACAAACAATGACAAATATGGCAAGAAATGTTGCAATCCTTACGATATTGCTGGCATGTTGTCTCCCGCTGACCCTCCCCGCGCAGACACCTCCCGCGTGGCTCCACCCGCAGGTGCGCGAGGCCACCTACCCGCCGGCGACCTTCTTCTCCGAGTTCTCAGAGGGCAACCTTCGGCCGGGCGAGAGCGTCTCCGACCTGTTAGACCGTCTCAAGTCGGATGCCAAGCGAGGGGCGGCTGGCAACATCCGCACCCTCATCGAGTCGGTGGTGGAGAAGACCGACCGGCAGGAGACCTACGGACAGGAGTTCCGCTTCACTTCCGTTTATCAGGACCGCACCCAACAGACAGCCAACGCCGACATCGCCGGGATCCATACGGAGAGCTACTATGACGAGCAGCGCCGGTGGGGCTATGCCTTCGCCTACGTGCGGAAAAGCGACCTGGCGGCGTACTACCGGGCGCAGGTCGGACACCGGCTTCAGGAGGTGGAGAACAACTTGTCCCTTGCGGCCCAGCTCGTGGACACTGGCGGGAAAGCCAAAGCCCGGAGGGTGTGCGAAGAAGCCCTGCAACCGCTGGCCGACGCCGAGTTCGCCCGCGACCTGCTCGCCGCCGTCTGTCCCGGCGACACCACGGGAATGCAGTCGTCCCGATATTTCCCACTCAAAAACCGCTTGTTGCAAACCCTCATCGACTTGGAGCAGAGCACCTACGTCTGCCTCCAATGCACGGAAACCAATTTCGGGCAAAAAGTCCGCATCGTGGAACCGGAACTGAAACGCCTTCTCGCTGTCAACCAGTGCAGTATCACCGATGACCCCGGGGAAGCCGACTTCGTCATCACCGTCACGGCCTCCACCCGCCGTCACGACGGCAACGCGGTGTTCGGCGACGGCGTGCTGAGGTATTCCTACGCCGATGTGGAGGTGGAAGTCTTCAGCAATGGCAAACAGAAGGTGGTCTATGGCGAAAGCCTCTCGCAGAAGAACAACGGCGACGGAGCCACCTACGAGAGCGCGGGCCGCAACGCCCTGAAGCTGGCTGCGGGTGCTGTCTGGGAGAAGATAAAGCCTTTCGTGCTGGGCGAGTAGGGGAGGAATTGTTCGATGAGGCGAGGAGACGATGGGACGTTAACAATAAATGTACAGCGAGGGTGTGTCAAAAGTCACGTTTTGGCACATCCTCTTTTTCATGCGACGATGTG
>CAMVBK010000034.1:0-34675 GCA_947165685.1 uncultured Bacteroidales bacterium
CGTCGTAGATGATGAGGGCGTTGCGCCCAGTGTCGCGGAAGTACTCGCCGATGGCAGCGCCGGCAAACGGGGCGTAGAACTGCATGGCGGCGGCATCCGACGCGGTGGCGGTCACCACAATGGTGTAAGGCATGGCACCGCGCTCGGTGAGCGTCTTCACCAAGGCTGCGACAGACGAACCTTTCTGTCCTACAGCCACATATATACAATAAACCGGATTTCCCTGTTCGTAATAGGATTTCTGGTTGATGATGGTGTCGATAGCGATAGCGGTCTTACCCGTCTGACGGTCGCCGATAATGAGCTCACGTTGTCCGCGGCCGATGGGAATCATGGCGTCAATGGCCTTGATGCCGGTCTGGAGCGGCTCCTTCACGGGTTGGCGGTAGATGACACCCGGGGCCTTTCGCTCGATGGGCATTTCGTAGAGTTTGCCTTCGATGTCGCCCTTGCCGTCAATGGGCTGGCCAAGCGTGTTGATGACTCGGCCCAGCAGGCCTTCGCCAACCTTGATGGAGGCGATGCGGCCGGTGCGCTTGCAAATGTCGCCTTCGTTCAGCGACTTGGAGTCGCCCAACAACACGACACCCACGTTGTCTTCCTCCAAGTTGAGGGCGATGCCGGTGATTTCGTCACCGTTTTTGGTGTTGAACGTCACCAATTCACCAGAACGGGCATTCTGCAGGCCATAGACGCGGGCGATACCGTCGCCGACCAGCAACACCGTACCCACTTCTTCCATTTCGGATTTCTGGTTGAAGTTCTGCAATTGCTGACGCAGGATAGATGTAACTTCTGAGGGTTTTATTTCTGCCATTTATATGCGGATTTAGAATTGTACTTGAAAACTGTTTTGAGAAAATTCCTGTCTTAACTTGTTGATTTTCGTAATAATACTGGAATCAAGGTAATAGTCGTCCATTTTGATGACGAACCCGCCGATAATTCCCGGATCGACGATTTGGCGCAGGTCGATGGTGGCACGGGTCTGCTCGGTAAGCATGTCCACAATTTTGGATTTCAGGGCATCACCCAACGGTTGCGCCGTGATGATGGTCACCGGCTTGATGTTGTGCGCGGTGTTGTACAACTTGAAGAACTCTGCGCAGATGGTGTCCAACGCCGGTTCACGACGTTTTCTCAGCAACACGCCCAAAAACTGGTAGGTGGTGTCGTGAAGCGTGCCGTTGAAGATGCTTTCAAAGATTTTATGCTTTTGATGCGCCTCCACCACTGGATTCCGCAGCAAAACCTGCAACTCTCGATTCTCTTTCAGCGTGTTCGAAAACAACGTAAGGTCACCGAAAACTTCCTCTATCTGGTTGTTATCGCGGGCGAATTCAAACAATGCCTTGGCGTATCGGCTGGATAATTTCGGGTTTTTCATCTATGATTTTTAAAACGGCGGCAAATATACAAAAAATTTGACTTAGACTTAGAACTTAGACTATGACTATGAGCCCATAACCAACAAACAGAACACCTCTCTAACCCATAACCATTATTACATTTTCCGGCTGCCGGGTTTCACGAAGGGGAGGCCCTGCTTGCAGAGCGGACAATCCTCCACGGCCCAGTTCTGGATATTGAGTTTCGTCGCGCTATAGACGGGATAGGGGAACGAGCCGTCGCTGCGGTCGGCGATGCAGGCCACACCAATGACCTCGGCACCGAAGGACTTCAGCACCTCGATGGTTTCGAGGGACGACTTGCCGGTGGTGACCACATCCTCGGAGATGAGGAGCCTCTGGCCGGGTTTCACCTCGAAGCCGCGGCGCAGGCACATCACGTTATCGACGCGCTCGGTGAAGATGGCCGGCACACCCAACTGGCGTCCAAGCTCGTAGGCCACGATGATGCCACCCATGGCCGGGCCCACCACCATGTCAATGCCAAGGCCTTTCACCTGCTCTGTAATTTTCGCAATCACACGCTCGGCACGGTCGGGATATTGCAACAATTTGGCACACTGGCAGTAACGGTCGCTGTGACGACCCGACGACAGCAGAAAATGGCCTTCCAAAAGAGCCTCCGACTGCTTCAATTCTTCAATCACCGGATTTGTATTCTCTTGATTCATACTATTTTAAATTTAATTTGACATCAAAATAAGAAGCGCAAAGATACATTTTTTTTTTTATGCGTATTATGCTATGCTGAACACATCCCTCCCGTTCGCCCGAAGCACCTCCTGTGCCTCACGGCTCTGCATGATGCTGCCGCCGAAAACGTTGAAATCGAAAGTGTAAGGATCTGAAAACCATTTGTTTACATCCATCTGCAAATTTATGGATGAGGTCTTGCCCTTCTGTACCGTGAACTTATCTAACGGTAAAGTCACCGTGAACGTGTTATCGGCAAAACCGCTGCCGTCGGCGATCTTGCCTGTGTGCAGGTTAAACGGCTGACGTACACCGGCTTGGTCGATCCAGCGGCCGTTGATTTTCAGGTAGTGGTAGCCGCCGCCGAGCAAGTCGGGCCAACTCATGTTGTTCTCTGGCGGGTTTGGGAAAAGGCCGGTGGCGTTCTGCGCTCCTTCCAACCCGAACACGAACGTAACAGACTTGTACCCGTTGGCGGGAACAGCGTCCGCAATGTTCCAAGAAAGCGTCCCGGAAATGCGGATGTCGGTATAATGAATGCCTTGGTTGTCCGCGATTTCCACAACTTCTCCGGAAGTGGTTTCGAGCTTCACATGCGAAATGAAGAACTGCACGTCGTTGACCTCATAGAGATTCCCTGCGGCGTTCCGATACAGGCAGGTATCTAACCGCAGGGAATCATAATCAACGAAAAAAGAAAAGTTCAGTTTAATGTGGCCTGCCGACATGCGGGTACAGGCACTAAACAGCAGAACCAGAGCTATATACAAAAAACTTCTGCTAACTCGGGAAAACCCGCTCAGACTTGGTCTATTTACATTGTACATTATACATTGTACATTGAAAATCACCATTCATCGACGAACACCTCGGCGGGCTGCATGCCCTCCTCCAACGATTCGATGAGCTTGTTCATCTCTTCGTCAATCTGGGTGAGGTAGCCGAACATGCTGGGAGTCCAGCCGGACGCGGAGGTGTTGAACCAGACCTCGATGGGGGCGGAACCGGTGGCTTTCTCCTTGAAATCGGTGATGGTATAGCGGTAGCGGTTGTCGCGGCATTCGAGCTTGAAGTTGTAATAGACGATGTTCTTGAAACGCATCGTGCCTTCCTTGTCCTTGTAGAAAATCCGCACGCTGGAGCGCATGTTGATGACACACTTCTCCGGATCTGCACTCTTGATTACCTCAGCGGTGTTTTTATAGTACTTTTTTACCCAATCCATCGCTCTGTCGTACAGCACTTTGGGCGTACCTTCCTGTTTCACGACATCCTGGTAGGTGACCAGATTGGTGCGTTCGTCGATGGGAAGGACCGGAGCCTCCGGAATCTCATTCTTTTGCGCGAAAACGGCCGCGCTCATGCACATTACCGTCAAGAAAACAATGATTCTTTTCATTTTTGTCTTATTAAGGTTTGGAAATATAGATCATAAACATTCTTCTCGTCTTTCGGCACGAACTCTGACTCCACAACTTTCCATTCGTTCTCGTCAATTTCGGGAAACCAGACGTCAGCCGTGAAATCAGAGACTATGCGGGTGAGGTAAAGTTTATCGGCGTGGGGCAGGAAAAGGCGGTACATCGTGGCGCCGCCCATCACGAAGGCCTCTTCTTCATCGGCCACGAGTTTGAGCGCGGCATCGATGGAGTGCACGGTTTCGACACCGTCAAACTCAATATCGTCGAGGGTGATGACAATGTTCCGGCGGTTCGGCAGCGGCTTCTTGGGCAACGAATCCCACGTGCGGTCGCCCATCAGCACTGCGTGCCCAGAGGTGATTTCCTTGAAATGCTTCAAATCAACGGGCAGATGGCACAACAACTGGTTCTGGTAACCCAGCTCCATACGCTGACCAACGGCCGCAATCATACTTATACTCATAATACAAAATATTTTTGACAAAAATACGATTGTTGTAAACACCATCCTTCAAATTATAATCTTTTTATTAACGGAAAGATGTTGGTTCAATGGCCAAAATTCAAGGTTCAATGTGACAAGGCGCAACGCTGCATCTGCAAGACGCGGATGCCTCCGCAAGGCGGAAAGAAACTATCATGGATAGAGCGTGTTCATTTTCCGCACCATGTCCTTCATCGTTTTGACAGCGACCTCGGGCGCGAAAATCCTGACTCCTGGTCCGAAAGAGAGTATCTGCGCGTAAAATTCCATATTCAACACCACCTTGATTTCGAAAACCACACGACCCGTGTCTTCATCGCGCTCCAAAACCATCTGCGACGAATGTAACGGCTTGGTCTCCACGTAGGGCGCCTGCTCCTTGTCGGCCTCGAACCGCACCGTCGCCAAAGGGGTCTTTCGGGTCTTGGTCACCCCAATCACATCCCTGTAAAAAGTACTGCTGTCAAAGTCTTTTTTCAGTACAAACACCTCATTGTCAACTGGTTCCATTCCCTTGATTCGGTCCAAAGCCATCGTCAGCAATTTCTCGTCGCGATGCCGCATGCCCAATAAAAACCAACGGTTCCGATATTCTTTTAAAAGGTAGGGAGAAATCGTCCATGTTTTCGTCTCAAAAGACGTAAAAGACTGATAATGAACGTTTATGACTTGTTTTTTAGAAATGTAGTTGTACAAAGGGTTCAGGTATTTCAGTCCGACGAGATTGCTGTTCCGCTCAAAATCCACGATGGGCTTGCGGTTCGACTTGGAGACGGCCAACTGGTCCTGCATCCGGTTGACCACATCGCTCATCTCCGTGAAGAAGTCGAAATCCTGAAACTGCCGTAACATGCCCACGGCTTCCTGCATGATCTCGTAGTCCCGCTGCGACAACGGCAAATTGGTAATGGAGTAGTCGGGGTCGGCATAGCGATAATACTTTTGGTCATAAACCTCTATCGGGGCATTGTAGCCGTAGCGGTCGCTACGCATCATCTGCAAGTCCAGCTGAACCGTCCGCTTGGATATGTTCCCGACCCCTTCATAGTCGTACAACGCCTCGGAACAGGCATCCACCAACATGTCCAAAGTCCACCGTTTGCACCGGTTGCGCAGGCAGTTGTCGATGGTCTTATATCGGATCAGTGCATTTTTTGTTAAAGGCATATTACTAATATTCAGTATGTTATAAATTATATCGGAGAAAATAATCGTTTTCGCAAAAATAAATTTTTTACTACGCAAAAAGATTGCGTAGCGGGGTTTTATTTTTGCTGCCGAATTTAAAAACCTAAAGATATGAAAGAATTTATGATTGAAGACACGCCGGTAAAGATGTGGGCGTCCGTATGTGACGTGAAGGCCTGGAGAGAAATTTCGAACTTGTGCAGTCTGCCGTTTCTGTTCCATCATCTCGCGCTGATGCCAGACGTGCACGGCGGCGTGGGGATGCCCATCGGGGCGGTTTTGGCCACGAAAAATGTGGTCATCCCCAATGCGGTCGGGGTGGACATCGGATGCGGAATGTGCGCAGTGAAAAGCTCGCTCCGAGTGGAGGATCTTCCGCAGGAGACGCTGCGCAAGGTCATCATGCGCAATATCCGCAAACGCATCCCCGTGGGTATGGAGCATCACAAAAAAGCTCAGGATGAAACACTTATGCCGCAAGAGTTCGATATTGAGCAAACAACCGTGGTGAAACGCCAGTATGTGGCCGCCACCAAACAAATCGGCACGTTGGGTGGAGGCAACCATTTTATCGAGCTGCAGCGCGACGAAGAGGGTTTCGTTTGGGTCATGCTGCATTCCGGCTCCCGAAATCTGGGGAAGCAGGTGTGCGACTATTACGACAAGCTCGCCCGTCAGCTGAACGAAAGATGGTTTTCCTCCGTCAATCCGGAGATGGGACTCTCGTTTCTACCGGTGAAGAGTCCCGAGTTCCACCAATATTGGGCGGAGATGCAGTATTGCGTGTCATTCGCGTTGGCCAACCGCTCGCTGATGATGCAACGCATCATGGAAATATTGCAAGATGCCTATCCAGACATAACCTTTGAACCGATAATCAACATCGCGCACAATTATGCTGCGTGGGAGAACCATTTCGAGGAGAATGTGATCGTGCACCGCAAGGGAGCCACCCGTGCCCGCGTCGGCGAGGTGGGCATCATCCCCGGGTCGCAGGGAACTTGCTCCTACATTGTGGAGGGCTTGGGCAACGAGAACAGTTTCCTGAGTTGTTCGCACGGTGCCGGACGACTGATGAGCCGCACGGAGGCGCAGAACACCATTGACCTGCAGGCGGAAATCGCCTTCCTCGACGCGCAGAACATCGTCCACGGCATCCGCACCCGCAGCGACCTCGAAGAGGCACCGTCCGCCTACAAAAACATTGACGAGGTGCTGGCGCAGGAGTCCGATCTCGTGAAAATCCTGACCAAACTGCACCCTATCGCCGTCATCAAAGGGTAGGAACGTTGCGCACAACGTCTCTACTAATCACTATTCACTAATCACTATTCACTAATCACTAAAAAAGCGTATCTTTGCCGCCGATTCAAAAACTATGGGAAAAAGAAAACAGGACACTCAGATTGCGATCAAGAACCGGAAAGCGGAGTTCTTGTATTACCTGCATACCTCCTACACGGCTGGCATCGTGCTGACCGGCACGGAAATCAAATCCATCCGAGCAGGGCGCGCCAACATCACCGATGCTTACTGTTCGTTCATCAACAACGAACTATGGGTGCACAACATGCATGTCAGCGAGTACGCACAGGGCAGCTACAACAACCACCAGCCCAAACGCGACCGCAAGCTACTGCTCCAGCGCAAGGAGATGCGCAAGCTGATGACCAAGCTCAACGAGCGCGGCTTCACCATTATCCCCACCCTGCTGTGGATCAACGAGAACGGCTATGCCAAATTGGACATCTCGTTGGCCAAGGGCAAGAAAATGTACGACAAACGCGAGACCATCAAGGAGCGCGACCAACGCCGACGCGGTAACGAAGAGGAGTAGTCATGGAAGAGAATCCGACCATCACGAACGAGCTGCCTGAATCCATCGCGGAACAAGAAAAAATCTGGTATGGTATTGGCGAGACGGCTGAGGCACTGGGCGTTCCGGCTTCTACCTTGCGTTTTTGGGAAAAGGAGTTCGACATGATCAAGCCGCGCAAGAACGGCAAAGGCGACCGCTTCTACTCCAAAAACGACATCGCCATCCTGCGCACCATACAGTACCTCACCAAGGTGAAAGGCTACACCCTGCAGGGGGCAAAGTCCGCCCTCAAAACTAATTTCATACACGAGGCCGAAACCGCCGCCATCGTTGGCACCCTAATGCAAATTAAGGATAAACTACTGGAAATCAAAAAATTATTGTAAATTTCAAAGCCTATTTTATAAACGGTGAATCTTTGATATAGAGAAGCAAAAAAAACATTCCGTTTCAGGAATATTGTGTACTTTTGCCGCCATCTCCAAACTGCTATGCTTCGGTATATCGTTAAAAAAATATTGTATGGCCTGCTGCTGATGCTCGGCGTGACGACATTGGTGTTCTTCCTGTTCACCGTGCTGCCATCAGACCCTGCGCGGATGATCATGGGACAGCGCAGCGACCTGGAGACCGAAGAGGCCATCCGCAAGGAAATGGGCCTCAACCTGCCCATCGGAGTGCAGTATCTCGCCTACCTCAACGATGTGTCACCACTCTCCTGGCACAAAACCGACGACGCCTCATCGTTCTTCTACCTCAACAATGACAACTATCACTATGTCAAGCTGATTCCGATGAAAAAGTCGGCTATTGTACTGAAAGCGCCGTACTTACGCCGTTCCTACCAAAGCAAGCGTCCTGTGACGGAAATCATCGGCGAGGCGTTCCCGAAGACGGTGTTGTTGGCTGTCGTCTCCATCGTCTTCGCGCTCATTGTAGGCATCATCATCGGCATTTTCTGCGCCTTGCACAAGGGCACCTGGTTCGACAAGAGCGCCTTGGTGGTCTCGGTGTTGGGCATGTCGGTGCCCTCGTTCTTTGCGGCAATCTTGTTCGCATGGGTCTTCGCCTTTCTTTTGGCAGACTACACCGGGCTTAACATGTTTGGCAGTTTATACACTGTAGATGACTATGGATCAGGTCAATACATCAATCTCAAGAACCTCATCCTGCCTGCATTGACATTAGGCATCCGTCCCTTGGCGGTGGTGATTGAACTGACGAAGAACTCTCTGTTGGACGTGCTGTCGCAGGATTACATCCGCACAGCGAAGGCCAAGGGGCTGAATCGCGCTGCCATCATCACCAAACATGCCCTGAAAAACGCACTCAATCCGGTAGTGACAGCTATTTCGGGTTGGCTGGCCGGACTTCTTGCCGGAGCGGTTTTCGTAGAGTACATATTCGACTGGAAAGGCATGGGCGTGGTCATCCTCAACGGCCTCGACAAATACGACTTCCCCGTAGTGATGGGCTCACTGCTCTATGTCTCTATTATCCTGGTAATCATCAACATCATCTGCGACATCATCTATGGCTGGCTCGACCCTCGGGTGAGTTTAAGCTGAGTATTTTTCACCGCTCAATTCTTTTTTTAAAATAAGTCGCTAATAATCAATCACAAAAAAATATTAACGGCTTTTTGTTAATAATTATCGTAACCTAAAATGGATAAAATCCAATACAATTGTCTATTTTAGCAACCTCAAAATATACGTTCTTGATGTTTTATAATACACTGATTATTAGTAACATGAGAAAATTTCGTTAGATGTGTGGGTGCAAGAGTCCGGGTATTTTGAGGGAAAGTCAAGAAAATAAGCGGAAACGAGAAAACCAAACCTAAACCGTCATAAATTATGAATGAAAATTTATCCCTTTTCGGTGCGACGAATGAAGAAGAAGTTGACCAGGCGATGAACAAACAGCTCCAAAGCTCGATGAGCGAGCTTATGGCCAACCGCAATTCAGCCATGCAGAAATATGCCCAAGAGGCCGGAGCAGTGGAGAAGCTGGAGGCAGTGGAAGAGCCTAAGGAGGCTGCCACCACCTACAAGAAAGAGGATATATTCCCCGATGTGGCCCGCTATTTCGGGGGCGACGAACTGGCGGCTGGGGTTTGGATTGACAAATACGCGCTGAAGAACGCCGACGGCGAATTGGTGGAACGCACCCCGGAAGACATGCACCGCCGCATGGCCCGCGAATTCGCCCGCATCGAGCGACGCTATGCCAACCCGATGAGCGAGGAACTGATTTTCAACCTTTTCGACCACTTCAAATATGTGATCCCACAAGGCAGTCCCATGGCCGGCATCGGCAACAAATACCAAGTGGTCTCCCTGTCGAACTGCTTCGTGATCGGCAATAGCGGCAACGCCGACTCCTACGGCGGCATCATGAAGATGGACGAAGAACAGGTGCAGCTGATGAAACGCCGCGGCGGCGTGGGGCACGACATGTCCGACATCCGGCCCGCAGGCAGCCACGTGCAAAACTGCGCCCAAACCTCCACTGGCATCGTCCCCTTCATGGAACGCTTCTCCAACTCCACCCGCGAAGTGGCACAGGATGGACGGCGCGGCGCCTTAATGCTCTCCATTTCTATCAAACATCCTGATGCAGAGCAATTTATAGATGCAAAAATGACGCAAGGAAAAGTCACCGGAGCCAATGTCTCCGTCAGAGTGGATGACGAATTCATGCAAAGCGTCCAAAACCATACCTCCTATACCCAACAGTATCCCATTAGCGGCGACAACCCGAAAGTGAAACAGGAAATCGATGCCAAGAAACTGTGGGACAAGATCATCCACAACGCGTGGAAATCCGCCGAACCCGGCGTCCTCTTCTGGGACAACATCCTGCGGGAATCCATCCCCGACTGCTACAAGGACGAAGGCTTCGAGACGATTTCCACCAACCCTTGCGGCGAAATCCCGCTCTGCCCCTACGACAGCTGCCGCCTGATCTCCATGAACCTTTACAGCTACGTCGATGAACCGTTCACCGACCACGCCACCTTCAACATGCCGCGCTTCCGCCAGCATGTGCAGTACGCGCAACGCCTGATGGACGACATCATCGACCTCGAATTGGAGAAAATCGACGCCATCCTCGCCAAAATCGAAAGCGACCCCGAAAGCGACTCGGTGAAGCGTGTGGAGAAAGAACTCTGGCTCAAGATCCGCAAACAATCGCTCAAAGGCCGCCGCACCGGGCTGGGCATCACCGCCGAAGGCGACATGCTCGCCGCCCTCGGACTGACCTACGGCACCGACGAGGCCAACGCCTTCTCCACCGAAGTGCACAAGCAACTCGCCCTCGCCGCCTACCGCTCCTCCGTCACCATGGCCAAGGAACGCGGTGCCTTCCCCATCTACAGCTGCATCAAGGAAGGGCACAACCCCTTCATCCAACGCCTCCGCGACGCCGACCCCAAACTCTACGACGACATGATCCGCTACGGCCGCCGCAACATCGCCCTGCTCACCATCGCACCCACCGGCAGCGTGAGCATCTGCACCCAGACCACCTCCGGCATCGAACCCGCCTTCAACGTGGTCTATAAACGCCGCCGCAAAATCAACCCCAACGACATGGCCGCCAAAAAGACCGTAGTCAAAGACGCTGTCGGCGACATGTTCGAGGAATATATGGTGTTCCACCACAAATTCGTGGTCTGGGCCGAAACAAAAGGCTACACCCTCGAACAAATGAAAAACATGAGCGAGAAGGAAATCAACGACCTCGTCGCCCAATCGCCCTACTACAAAGCCACTGCCGCCGACACCGACTACATCAAGAAAGTGGAACTGCAGGGATCCGTGCAGAAATGGGTTGACCACTCCATCTCCGTCACTGTGAACCTCCCCGCCACCATCACCGAAGAGGTGGTCGGCGACCTCTACATGAAAGCCTGGGAAGTGGGCTGCAAAGGCCTTACCGTCTATCGTGAAGGCTCCCGCGACGGCGTGCTCAACTCCATCGACCAGTCAAAGAAAGAGGAATCGAAAGAGAAGCCCAAGAATTTCAAGCGCCCGCGCGAACTGCGCGCCGACGTCATCCATTTCAAAAACAACAACGAAGACTGGGTGGCCTACATCGGCCTTTACGACGGCAAACCCTACGAAATCTTCACCGGCAAGACCGGCGACGAAAGCTTCCTGCTGCCCAAGTGGGTCGATCACGGCATCATCGTGAAAAACCGCCACGATGATGGCACCAAATCCTACGACTTCGTCTATAACGACAAGGCCGGATACGAGGTGATTCTGCGCGGCCTTGACCGCTGTTTCGACCAGGAATTCTGGAACTACGCTAAGATGACCTCCGCGCTGCTGCGTAACGGCATCCCCGTGAACCACATCGTGAACATCATCTCCGGCCTCAACTTCCGTCAGGAAAGCATCAACTCGTGGCGCAATGGCGTCTGCCGCGCCCTCAAGAAATTCATCCAAGACGGCACCAAACAAAAAGGCGTGGAATGCCCCAGCTGCCACCAGAAAGACACCATGGAGTTCAAGGAAGGCTGCCTCACCTGCTCCAACTGCGGCTACGCAAAATGCGGAAATTAATAATAGCGTCCCCACTAACCCATTAACCCACTAACCCATTTATGAGCGATTCGCAACAAACGGTATTCCTGTATGTTCCGTGCCAAATGGATCTTTTCCAGGCCGAAACGGTGACGAGTGCCATCACCGTGCTGAACCGGCTGGGTCAGTTTTGCCATTACGACATGGAAAGCACCTGCTGCGGTCGCCGCTTTTTCATGGAAGGCGAAATGCAATACGCTAAAGAATTGGGTTACAAGGTTATCCAATCCTATAACAAATACTGCGAATTACACAAGACGCGCTTCCCCGTGGTGGTGCCCGATACCGCCTGTGCCGGCTTCATGCGCCAGCATTTTGACCTGCTGCTGAAAAATGCTACCGTGCCCAACGAGCTCAACACTTTCGTGAACAACACCCATGAGCTCTGCGAATATATTGTCAATATACTGAAGATCAGTAATTTAAATAATATTTTCCGCCATCGTGTCTTCTATTTCAAATCATGTTCGGCCAAACACCTCTACCCCAGTAACAATGCTCCGGAAACCCTGCTCCGCAACACACAAGGATTAGATCTGATTGAAGACACGGAAGAGAAAAATTGCTGCTGCGGCGCCAACGGCCGCTTTCCCATGCTGAACCCAGAGGTCGCTGAAAAAATGACAGGGGCGATTGTCGTGCGCGCCTACGAACAAGGCGCCGAATTCATCACCTCCACCGACATCCACTGCCTGCAACTCATGGATGCCTACAAACAACAGCATGGCGTAGATATTGGCATTATCCACATCGCAGATATCCTTCGCGGTGAAGAATAATCCGTCTGTTGAAAATCCATTACCACTTTTTTCTAAAACAATTCTTTATTTCTATCCAAAGATACTGAAAAAAATGTATCTTTGCCCTGCGTTAATGCGTAGATTTTATAAAATAGTTTCATTAAATAATTGAATATGAAGATATTAGTACTTAACTGCGGAAGTTCTTCCATCAAATACCAACTGTTGGAGATGGAACCGCAACCTGAACTTTTGGCCAAAGGACTGGTCGAGCGTGTCGGATTGGAAATGGGCGAATTCACCCACAAGCCGGTCGGCAAGGACAAATGCTACATTCAAACCCCCATCCCCACCCACGAAGAGGGCATTAAGCTGGTCTTGAACATGTTGACAGATCCCGTGCACGGTGTCATCAAGTCGTTGGACGAAATCGGCGCAGTGGGTCACCGCGTGGCACACGGCGGCGAATACTTCAAGAAAAGCTGCGTCATCGGCGACAAGGAGCGCGAGGAGATTGCAAAACTCTGCGCCTTGGCTCCCCTGCACAACCCCGCCAGCCTTACCGGCATCGACGCAATGAAGAAACTGCTGCCCAACGTAAAGCATGTCGGCGTATTCGACACCTCCTTCCACCAAACCATGCCTTCCGAGGCTTTCCTGTATGCCCTTCCGTACGAATATTATTCGGAGAAAAAAATCCGTCGCTACGGTTTCCACGGCACCAGCCACAAATACGTGGGCCCAAAAGCGGCAGAACTGGCCGGAATTCCGTATGAGAATGCCAAAATCGTGAGCTGCCACCTCGGCAACGGCGCCTCCATCTGTGCCATCAAGAACGGCAAATCCATCGACACCTCCATGGGCTTCACCCCGGTGGAAGGACTCGTCATGGGTACCCGCGTGGGCGACATTGATGCCGGCGCACTGCTCTACATCATGGATATGGAAAACCTCAACACCAAGGAGATGAACACCCTTATCAACAAGAAGAGCGGACTGTTGGGCATCTCCGGTAAGAGTGTCGATATGCGTGACATCCGCGCGGGCCGCGATGCCGGTGACGAACGCAGCACCAACGCCTTCAACATGTTCGCCTACCGCGTGAAAAAATATATCGGTGCGTATGCCGCAGCTATGGGCGGCGTAGATGTTATCCTCTTCACCGGCGGCATCGGCGAGAACGCCTGGTTCCAACGCGAAAAAATCTGTGAAGACCTGGATTGGCTCGGTGCTAAACTCGATCCCGAAGCCAACCAGAAATACTGCGGCGAAGACGGCATCATCTCCACCCCCGACTCCACCACAAAACTGGTTGTCGTGACCACCAACGAAGAATTGGTGATTGCTACCGATACCTACAATTTATTGTAATATAGAGATTTATCATTAAAAAAGCGGGCGATTCCATGGGGAGTCGCCCGCTTTTTTGATATATGTCCACACATACTACCGCAAAACCTTCCTCAAATAGTCAGCAGTGATTTCCACCGGCCGAACGATACAGTTGGTGAAGTTATGGTCGTAGTACTCCAACTCATAGTATTCGCTGCCTTCCCATAACTGGTGGAACCGTTCGCCACAGGTGAAAGGCACAAGGCGGTCGCCATTGCCATGAATGATGCAGGCGTTGCCGTGGTAATGGGCTGCAGTTTCGAAAATGGGCAAACGTAGGGCGGTTTTCAAATAGCGTCCGCCGAGAGCGATGCCGTTGTTGATCACCAAGCTGTCAGGCGGGTCAAGCGGGTTGAACTCAAAGCCGAAAAGATTGCCTCGGGCCACATCGTCGCGCACTGAAGAGGCCGGGGCCAACAGCACCACAGCCTTGATCTCTTCTTCGCCGTGGCTGCCTGCGACCATGGCAGCCACCACCGCACCCTGCGAATGCCCCACCAGGGCGATGTCATCCACAAACCGCAGGTCTTGCGCGTATGCCAGTACCTGGTTCAAATCCTCAATTTCGTTCGGGATGGTCATCTCGGAAAATTTACCCTCACTTTCGCCGTGCCCGTTGAAGTCGAACGTAAGCGTGGCCATTCCATCGGCCCTTAACTGTTCCTGAATCAACCATATCAACGGAAAATTCTGGTTCGCATTGAGGCCATGACAGAGGATTGCAAGGTCGCAATGTTCGCCCGGCTTCAATTCCGGCGTGAACAGTCGAGCCGTCAGTTTTCCCTTGCTGCCGTCAATAGTGAACGTCTGTTGACTGCCGGCATACTCTGTCTCTGGCCACTCCTTGACAAACAATTCGTACAATTTTGCCTCAATCTTATACGACAACACTGTACTCACCAGCACTTTGCCATCCGGTCCGATAAGATAAATCGACGGAATCCAGCGAATACCGTAGGCTTTGGCCACGTCCGACTGGTTCATCCGTTTCAGCTCACTCACCTGCGTATAGGGGACACCGGACTTGGCGATATAGTCCGTCCATTTCTCCTTGTCGGTGTCGAAAGAGACACCGATGAACTCCACGCCATCTTTGTGGAATTTGTTGTAGAAACGGATGATCTCGGGAAGATCTTTGCGGCAATCGGGGCACCAAGAAGCCCAAAAATCGATAACCACATATTTTCCCTTGGCAAACTCGCTGAATTTCACTGTTTTGCCATCAGGTGTCGGCAATTGAAAATCCGGTGCAGGCATGCCCGGCTTGAGTAGTTCCTGCGCATAGGTCTCGTCAAAATCCAGCACCACTTGCGCGTTCACACCTGCAAACGTGAAAGCCAAAAGCAATACCCACAATAGTTGTATTTTTCTCATAATATACAGGGTTTTATGTATCCAATCCAAAGTCTTACGCTGTATGTCTAAAATCTTAATTATCAACGAGAAGAGTCATTAACAAAATAAAAGAGCAAAAGTAAGAAAAAATAGTGTATCTTTGCACGCTTAAAAAGTGTTAAAATGATGAACGAACATCTATCTTCGGCAATCCTGCCTCGCAGCAGAAAATCCCGCGCCCGGTATCGGGTGGCGGTAATTGGCAGTGGGAGCTGGGCGACGGCGATTGTCAAGATCATATCGGTGAATCTGGAGCACATTCATTGGTGGGTAAGGCAGGAGGAAGTGGCGGAAAGCATCATGAAATACGGGCACAATCCCAAATATTTAAGCTCTGTCTTCATCAATCCGGAAGATGTGAAAGTGAGCGCCGACATCCGCAGCACAGTGGCGCGAGCGGACTACGTCATCATCGTCACCCCCTCGGCCTACCTGCACAAGACCCTGGAACCGCTTAAACGCTCTCAACTCTCGAAAAAAAAGATTATCCTGGCGGTGAAGGGCATCGTTCCTGAGACCATGCAGCTGATCAGCGACTATATGCAATCGCAGTTTAAAGTGCCTTTGGATCAGCTCTGTATTATCAGCGGGCCATCCCACGCCGAGGAGATTGCCCAAGAAAAGTTCACCTTCCTGACCGCCGCCTCCACCAACACAGAACTGGCCGAAACCGTGGCCAAATTCTTCACCACCCGCTACTGCCGAACCTCCGTCTCCAACGATGTGATGGGCGCGGAGCTCGCCATCGTCCTCAAAAACATCTACGCCCTCGGCGCAGGCATCTACAGCGGACTCGGCTATGGCGACAACTTCATCGCCGCCTACGTGGCCAACTGCGTGAAGGAAATGAAATACTTTGTGTCTCAGGTCTATCCCAACGAAAACCGGCACATTTCCGACTCCGTCTATCTCGGCGACCTTTTGGTGACAGCCTACTCCACCTTCAGTCGAAACCGCCTATTCGGCATTATGATCGGGCACGGCCTCTCTGTACGGGTGTCGCTGCTGGAATTACGCATGGTGTCAGAAGGTTACACCGCCTGCCGCTGCGTGCACGAAATCAACAAGAAAATCGGCGCCGACATCCCCATCGTCGAGACCATCTACGGCATCCTGTACGAAAACAACAACGTCTCTTCCGAGATGAAGCGCATCGCTGAACATTTTGTGTGATGATCCATTTCTTGAACCATTCCGAAATCGATCCCGAAAAATGGAATTTGGCAATACGTAACAGTTTGTCAACAAATGTTTTAACAGAATTTGAACCGCTATCCCTGCTCACAAGCGGCGACACATGGCATGCCTTGGTTGAAGACGACTACAATATTGTGATGCCACTTCCAACACGCAAAAAAGGAGTGTTAAAATATGTTTACACGCCATTCTTTCTGCCGCAGATGGGCATCTTTTATAGACAGGATATCCGACCGTCTGTTTATGAACGCTTCCTTGAAGAAATCTCCAAACACTATGTGCTGGCCGATTTGTTGATGAACGAGCAAAACGCCTTTGATTGTGAGGAATTACAATTCCCACCGTATTTTGTCTCCTACTCATTGTCTCTACACCTTCCCTATAATGAGTTATATAGTAATTTCCATGAGAACACAAGGCGCAACATCAAGGCGGCACAGAAACAGCAAAGCCGTATAACGGTGCAGGAAGAGAAGATAGCGGATATTATTGCTCTTTTCCGAACAAATAAGGGTTTGGAAGAATCGGTACATTTCCAGGAAAGCGATTACGCAAGATTACAGCACGTAGCTGATTATTTATTGGAACACAATCTGTTAGATGTTTACGGTGTACGTACTGCACAAAACGAATTGGCCGCAGGTGCCTTGTTCGTAAAAGACGGGAAACGCCGCTGGTTCTGGTTTTCCGGCCGCGACAACAATCTTTCAAAAGGAAGACCCATGTTCCTGCTGCTCGACACCTACATCCGCGACCATGCAGAGTCGGACCTTTGCCTCGACTTCAACGGTTCCTCCAATCCGAATGTGGCGAGAATGTACCAAGGCTTTGGCGGCGCATTGCTCACCATCCCATTCATTCGGCAATTTAAGAACCGGTTCTGGAAGACAGTGTTGTCGCCGAAGCTGTCAAAACTTTAACCTACATTAATATATACCAAACCGTCGTTGAAAAACTCTTTCCGACAACTGCTTGTTAGCTCAAGGCTTTCTCTCTCAGCGAGTTGAAACCATCGCCCAACGTTTCAGAGGCATCGAGTATGGTGACGAAGGCATTGGCATCAATTTCGTGGACGAAATGGATGAGAATAGGCAATTGCTTGCGGGAGATTGACGTAAAGATAATCTTTTTCTCATCGTGGTTATACATGCCTTCCCCATTGAGATAGGTGCCTCCGCGGTCAAGTTCATTGAAGATTCGCTGGCGTATTTCCTCGTACTTTTCAGAAATAATCAGCACCGCCTTATTCGAGTGGAAACCGGCGATGACTTTGTCCATCACCACACCAGTCACGTAAATCACTAACCAAGAATAGAGCGGAATGGTCCAGTCTTTGAAAGCGGCCAAAGCGATAAGCACGATGGTAGAGTCCACGAAAATAAGCAACGTGCCCAACGGGATATGTTTGATGTATTTGCCCAAAATCATGGCGATGATATCGGTTCCACCGGACGTGGCACGGGTCTTGAAGATCAGTCCCAGTCCGATTCCGATAATCACGCCGCCGAAGAGTGCCAGAATAAAGGTGGCGGAAGGGTCTGGAACCATAGGATTCCCAGGCAGCGAGATAAGCGGCTCATAGCCATAAACTCTTTCCCACAGCGAAATGAAAGCAGGCAGCGACACCACTCCCACCAGCGTTTTCATGCCAAAGCGCGGCCCGAGCCACAATGTCCCAATCAATAACAACGGCAAGTCTAAACAGATGCCCGACAGACCGATAGGGAAATTGAAGACATGGTGAAGGATGATGGCAATGCCATATACCCCGCCAGGCGCCAGCTTCAACGGCGATATGAAAACCACAAAACCGATGGACATGATGAAAGTGCCCAACAAAATCAACGCATAAGTCTTGACTATTTCCTTTCCTTTTTCGCGTGTCAACTCCATTTCTACAGGTTGTTAAAAAAAATATGGAACGATTCCCCTGCCATGGAGAATACTGCTCTTCCAGTTGGCGGCAAAAATAATAAAATTATCAAGACCATAAACAGTCTTACAACAGTCTGTTGCGACCGCCGCTTTTCCTTCTCAGCCTTTTCTTTCGCGGCCTCCTCACCTGCCGATAATGTCTAATGTTGTACCCGAGACTCTCTTCGCGAAGTTCGGAAATGAATTCCGACTCAAGCGGATATGCGCTTTTCTCCTCGGGATGTCGCAAAATACACACCAGCGGCCTGCCGACCCATTCCTGTGGCAAGCAGATGGTCATCGTGTCTTTTTGGGGTGTTATAATCAACTTTTTCATCGCTTTGGATTTTTGGTGAGATTCTCTGTTGTTGAACTGTTTTGCTTGAAAATGACTGTTTCCGTCACTTTTTTTGCAAAATCGAAAATGATTTTGTATTTGCCGATTTTTATTTTTAACATACTTATAATCAATTAGATGATAGGCAAATATAAATAATTTCATCCAAAAATCATTCGGAATCTTCTTTTTTTGAAAAAAATTATAAATCGCTGGAAATAAGGCGATTATAAAACGCAAAAAAAATTATCGGAAAACCTCCTATTATTCCAAAAAAAGTGTATTTTTGCAGCCTCAAAAAAAGGAGTTTCAGTAGCTCAGCAGGTAGAGCACATCCCTTTTAAGGATGGGGTCCTGGGTTCGAGCCCCAGCTGGAACACGAAAGGCAAGAACGACTGTTCCTGCCTTTTTTTTATCGGCTTACCACCCGATTCAAACGCTGGGAAATAATCTTTTTCAATTGGAGCACTCGATTGAGCTGATTCATGGCAAGTGCCATGTCTTCATCTTCCAAATTTTTGTTTTCCAGTATTTTACGAATAATAGCAGCATCGTTTTCCAATATTCGCATCTTCAGCGTCAACAACACGTCCTGAACATGGTTCTGCAGCGTGCGCAAGTTGTTGCGCGCGGTGTGCGTGTGAATGTCGTATTTGTTTTTCCACCGCTCGCTGAAGCGCGGCTCCACAGGGATGTTACGGATGATAAAATCACTGACCTGTGGATCGTCAAGCAAGGTGAAATTTCGGATGATCTGATCCTGGTTCCGAATATAGGAGGCCCATGCCACGTACTTCTCAAAAACTTTCTCCAACAATGGGTAATGAAAACGCATGTCTTCCCTCTGCATTTCGTTACATATATATTGATCGACACGCAACTCCTCTGTTTCGCCTTCCCCGTTTTGACCGCTGCCGTAAATCATATAGTTTCCATAGTTGAGCATCAGCAGAATGACCGCTTTCTCCGCCTCGAACAACAAATCAGTCGTTTGTTTCGGGATTTCCGGATGCTTTTTGATCTCGATAAGGTCAGGGATGTCGGACTGCCCCTCCTGTTTGAACTCCGGATTCGGCCCCAGCTGCTGCTGTTGAGCTACACGACTCTGCGCTTTCGTCTTGTCCCAAACAAATTTGCGCAGGTTGAGGTTAAGGTCTTCCTCCGACAAGTCGAAAAGCCGTGCACATTCTTTCACGTAAAACGCCCGTTCAATGTTGTCTTTCACGCAACTGATGGAACGCAAAATCTCGTTCACCATGGAGGCACGCTTGATGGGATCGTTGCCTGCATCCTTTGACAAAATGTCCGCCTTGAATAGCAGGAAGTCTTTGGATTCTTTAGACAGGTATTCCTGCAACTCACTGTCCCTGTGTTTTTTAGCGAACGAGTCCGGATCTTCGCCGTCAGGGAGCAAGCAAACACGGATTTTCAAGCCCTGCTCCAGCAGCATATCGATGCCGCGCATGGAAGCTTTGATGCCCGCCATGTCGCCATCGTAAAGCACGGTGATGTTCTGCGTACGCTTGGTAATCATGCGTATCTGCCCCTGCGTGAGCGAGGTGCCCGAAGAGGCCACCACATTCTCCACCCCCGACTCGTGCATGGAAATCACGTCGGTATAACCCTCCACCAAATAGACATTCTGCTGTTTGTGGATGGCATTTTTGGCGAAAAAGATGCCATAGAGCGTGTCGCTTTTGTGATAAATGGTATTTTCGCGAGAATTGACGTATTTTCGCGGATCCTTGCCGTCCTTCTTCAAAATACGACCCCCGAAGCCGATTACCTTGCCCGCATCGTTATGAATGGGGAAAATCACGCGGCCGCGATAAATATCATACAATTTTCCGTTCTGCGACTTGCCTGTCAGCCCCAGCTCAATCAGATATTCCTCTTTGAAACCTTTGCCTAAGGCCGCCTTGGTGAAGTTGTCCCACCCATCCGGACAATAACCGAGGCCGAACTTGTCGATGGTGGCGTCCTTGAAGCCGCGCTCCTTGAGGTAGGCCATGCCCATAAGTTTGCCCTCTTCGGTGTTGCGCAACTGATCCATGAAGTACTTCTGCGCAAACTCATTGACAACCAGCAAACTTTCACGCAAAGTCCGCTGTTTGCGCTCTTCGTCACTCTCGTTGCGCTCATATTCTAACGGAATGCCATATTTCTTAGCCAAATATTCGATGGCTTCGGGATACGACATCTTCTCATGCTCCATAAGGAATTTGACCGGGTTGCCGGCCGCGTCGCACACGAAGCATTTGTAGATGCCGAGGCGCGGGCTCACGTGCATGGATGGATTCTTGTCGTCATGAAACGGGCAGATACCCACATAGTCCTGGCCCTGTTTGCGCAGGGAGACAAAGTCGCCGACCACCTCTTCGATGCGGACAGCGGCCATCACACTGTCTATGGACTTCTGCTTAATCATGGCCTATTTCCCGAATTCCACCTTGTATTTCTTGAAAATTTTCTTGTTGTGCATGATATCAACAGCTTTCTGGAATGTGTCGTCGCTCTCCAAGAAGACCCGGTAGGCGTCACCGTAGCCGTAGAGTCCGCGCGCGATTTCAAACCGCAAATACTCCTTGATGAACTCGGCAGCATGTTCCTCGTTGCGCAAATGCTGCATTTCGGCGTATGTCTTGTTGATATAATTGGTGAACATCGTGTCGAAGCTCTGCTGGTTGAAATCCTCCGCATTCTTATACAGCGAGTCTAGCTTGGCCTTGTTCTCCTTGATGAAAGCATTGGCATAGTCGCTGAAGACGAACGAGGCTTTGTCGCTCACGCCCTCTTCCTTGGCAAAATCCATGAATTCCTTGTAAAAACCATCGGAAATCTTGTAGTTTTTCTGGAAGTCCTCGAATTTCGGATATTGTTTCAACAATGTTTCCCGATTGTTTTCTAAATAATCGACGGCAAAATTGCCGAAAACGCCTTTCCGCACGATTTCGTTGAAGAGCGTGGAATATTTGGTGGTATCCAAAGGGATGAAAATGTCGGGCATGATGCCGCCGCCGCCATAAACCACGCGGCCTTTGGGCGTTTTATATTTCAGGGAATCCGGGAACTTGATGTTGTCGGCAGTGTAGTATTCCCCGTTGTTGGCACGGGTCTGCAAATCTTTGAAATAGGCGTCCAGCCCGTCGTCGTAGGGCTT
Source organism: uncultured Bacteroidales bacterium (assembly GCA_947165685.1). GTDB lineage: Bacteria > Bacteroidota > Bacteroidia > Bacteroidales > WCHB1-69 > F23-D06. Next base: position 21,748 of record CAMVBK010000034.1, read on the forward strand.
TTGGATGCAACGGCCGGTAGGCGTGTAGTAATGGGAGATGGTCAGTCGCACCTCAGACTGGTCAATCAAACGTAAAGGTTTCTGTACCAATCCTTTGCCGAATGTTCTGCGTCCGATGATAAGGCCGCGGTCCCAGTCTTGGATGCAGCCGGAGGTGATTTCGGAGGCAGAAGCGGAGTTTTCATCCACCAGCACAATCAGCCGGCCTTCCTCGAAAAGGCCTTCCTCGGAAGAATAGTATTTCTCGCCGGTCTTGCGGAAATTGTCGGTATATACAATCATGCGCTTGCCAGAGATGAACTGGTCACAGATTTCGAAGGCCACGTTGAGGTATCCGCCGCCGTTGCCGCGCAGGTCGAGAATCAGGTTGCGCATACCCTGGTCTTTCAGGTTGCGGATAGCCTTTCTCAGCTCCGTGGTGGAAGTGGCGGCAAAACGCTCCAGCTTGACATAACCCGTGGTGGAATCGGCCATGAAACTGACGTTGATGCTATACATCGGGATAGCGCCGCGGGTGATGACGAAATCGATGGGTTCCTTCTTGCGACCGCGCACCACGGAAACTTTTACTTTGGAGCCTTTCTTACCACGCAAGTGCTTGCGCACCCAGTCGTTGGTAATCTCCTTGCCCACCGCTACGGTGTCATCAACCTTCACAATCTTGTCTCCGGCCATCAATCCGACCTTTTCCGACGGTCCGTCGATGATGACCTCCATCACGTTGATGGTGTCCTTGATAAGCTGGAAGGTGACGCCGATGCCGTCGAAAGAGCCTTGCAGCGGTTCCGTCATGGCTGCCACATCTTTGGAGGGAATATATGCCGTATGCGGGTCGAGTTCTTTGAGCATCTCGTCGATGGACCGGTCCACCAAAGGGTCGAAATCCACCGAATCCACATACATGGCGTTGATGGCATTGAGCAGCTGGTCCATCTTGGTTTTGTTTTGCTGGTAGTGTTTGTTCGGAGACTGTGCGAATAGCATCGTTCCCGACAGAAGCAATCCTAAAATAACGATTAAGATTCTATTTTTCATTGGGTTATAGGTTTATTATATTCAAATTTGACAAAAGGCGGCAAAGATACGATTTTTTTAGAAAAAATGTATCTTTGCGGCACCCTTTTAAATCATCGCGTTATGAAGAAGTTATACATCGTTACCGCCATTGTCCTGTGGTGCTTCGCGAAGGTTGTGGAGGCGCAGAACATGTATCGGAACTATCAGTCAACCGCAGTTCAAAAGCCCGAGAGCGCCGTTTCGGTGGTACACAGCAACGGGTATGTCTATTATTTCCAGTCACAAAGAGGATATCTTTCTGTTTCCGAACAAGATTCCTATTATTTGAACCCGACGGGAAATGATAATGCATTTGGTATGACACAAAACGCGACAACTCCGGACTTTATCCTACAAGGTGGGTTCGAGGATTTCAACGGGGATTTCTTTCTTTACGGGTACGACAAGTCTTTTAACGACTGCCCCGCCTTTGGTATCGTAAGCGGCGATTTGCAGACTTTCAAGTACTTTTACTTAAATTCCACAGGCAACAATAATGTTTCTTTCACCCAGGGATGCTGGGGAAAGGATTGTCTCTCACTTCTGGAGTTTTATATATTGGTGCGCAGCGACGGTCAGCTTTGCGCCGTCGCTCCGTCAAATCCGACAAATCCGACAAATGTCAAACCTGATGTCAACAAGCGATACACGGATATTCTTTGGGATGACCTGCATGGCTGTTTTATTGCGGCAGGATCCAACTGCAATGGCATTTCTTGTTCGATGGCTCCTTTTTTGCAAGTGTTCACTTATGATTTATCCGCTCAAGTTTTTGTTACCGGGTTTTCTTACAAAGCGAACACCACCGTCAACGGCCTTGAAGAAGGGAAAGCTCTGCACGCAATCGTGGATCAGGATCATTTGGTTTTATACCAGGACTTGAATTATTTGGACTATGATTATATATGGCTTACCAAGATAAAAGACTATTGGAACAGCAACTACGGGGTTGTGCAGAGTAGTTTTTCTGTGATTCCTGTCGGGAAACTGCATGCCATTGACATGGTCTATGACAAATACCATGACCGTCTGAATTTTTTGGGGGAGTTGAATATATGCACGGGGCTAACCACGTTTCTGGCGCAAGTGGATGCCTCCACCTTGTCGGGAATGAAAATCGGACAATTGGACGGGGGCATGGCGGTTTCATCCTGCTGGGATGCTCTTCCGTTATTGAGTGGATACCCTCAAAGCCAATATATTTACGGCAGTAATTTGACCATGCGGAATCTGACCGTGAACATCAATTCTCCATGTGTGCCAGTGCTGATTTCAGGTACGAATGGCACAACACACAGTGTTTTATCTGCTTAAGGCTACTGACGCTATCGAGAACAGGATTGTGAAAAAGGTATTCATTCCGTAACTGTCATGAACATACACCGCATCTTTCTCCTGCTTTTGATCCTTGCCTTTTACGGGTCGCTCTCATCCCAGCCCGAAGGTCGGGAATTCTGGTACACCTGCGGCACCAGACCGCATTATGTGACGACATCAGATTTGGCGGATTCATCGGATTCAGCCCTCGTTTACATTCTTGGACACCAAGCATGCACAGGATATGTTCAGAACCCGTTCACTTCCTTTTATGTCCCTTTTGAAGTACATCCCGATTCTTTGACAACGGTGTCCATCCCTGCAAACGAACTTTTTTTTGGTGAACTCCAAGAGTTGATCCCTGCTGGCCAGATATTGTCTGCGCCGCTTCAGGGGGGGACGGTTGTCATCCGTACCACTGATGATGTTCAAGTCTGGATTCAGTCGCCGAAGCTTGCCAGTAATCCTTTTGAATCGCATTATAACTTTCCAATTAAGATTCCGCTGTTTCCCTTAAATTTTTATTATAGTCATTACCATGTATCTCCTTTCAGTTTACTTTATGTGATTGCCCCTTCAGACAGTACGGAAGTGTTCTGGATTAACGACACGGTTATGCTACAAGCAGGAGAGGCAAGTTTCTTCTTTAATAACAGTGGGATGGTGGTGAATGAGAATGTTTTTTCAAATTGTAAAAGATTCATTCCTTATAAAGATGGTGGAGCAACTCAAGGGCTGAACACATACAGTTTGCCTAATGAAAGCATCCATTTTGGCAGGGATTATCTTGTACGTGCTTTACATAACAATTTGTTCGAGTCAATGTATTCGTTATCTTCTACAGTGACAAATTTCACCAGTTATCCTTGGGTCGCAAGCAACCGCATAGCCACCTATCACAACAATTATACTGCTATGTTTGGTGACGCACCTGACTCCGTCATCTACGCGTTCATCCGAACGTCCATTCCGGCCGAAGTCACGCATGACACTTATCATGTACCCGATTTTCAGATATATGACCCCATTCAAGGATTGGTTCCTTACAATATGTTACAAACATACAACCAAACCCCAATCCACCCTACTGAGAGAATGGCCACTCACTGGGACTACCCCATCACAAAACACCCCTTTCCACTGACTATCCCGCACCCATATACCCCATACATAGATTTGACCATCTATGTCCATGAGAACGGGCTTTCCACCACAGCATTGAACGGTCAAAGTATCCCTGCCAGTGCCTTTGATTCCTTTCCTGGCACGAACGGGGAGTATTATTCCGCCCAGTTTGCCTGGTATGGTTACGACACTCTTCCGGACTATATCACCGTTGACAATCCTAATGGCTTTACTGGTTACATTCACGAAATCGGCTATTCTTATACAGATGATGTTCCCGAGTACTATCCCAGCTATATGGATTCCGTCTTGTGTGTTTATTATTTCATGGAAGGCTCCTCTCCTTACAACTATTTGGAATCCCTTTACCCCCACTCCAACCTCAGCGTTATTGACTCGGATTTAGTTCACCGCTGCCTCGGCGACACGCTCGCCCTCCTTGTGGAGCACAACCCCGCTTCGGTGCCCGTGGAATGGATCGTCGATGGAGCCTCCCACCTTGGTGACAGCTACTCGTTCCTGCTCGCCGCCTTGGACACCATCTCCGTGCAGTGCGTCCTCCACTACGACTGCCCCGACACCACCACGACGTTCGTGGCCGTGGTGCCGCCGCCGCTGCTCACCATCGCGCACGACACCACCGTGTGCGCCGGTGCGACGCTCTCGATTGAACAGCCTGATGCTCTCTCCTACCTCTGGAGCAACGGCGCGACCACGCCCGCCATCACCGTGGATTCCGCCGGCACCTACCAGGTGGCCGTCACCAACATCGGCTGCCGCGCCGAGAGCGACAGCTTCCACGTCAGCCTCTACGGGCAGTCGGCGGTGGATTTCGGCAACGACAGCATCCTGTGCGAGTTAGCCACCCTCTTGTTGGATGCCACGCAGCCGCACCCCGCGCAGTACCTCTGGCAGGACAACAGCACCAACACCTCCTACACGGTCTGGCAGGACGGCGACTACTGGGTGGTCATCACCGACCACTGCCTCGGGGCAAGCGACACCATCAACATCGGCTACCTCAACGACTTCGAGGTGAGCCTCGGCCCCGACACAACGCTGTGCGAGGGCAAAACCTTGACCCTCAGCGCGGAAACGCCCTACTGCGACTATCTGTGGCAGGACGGCAGCACGCAGCCAGTCTATGTGGTGCGCGGACCGGGAACCTACAGCGTGGAGGTGAGCAACAAGTGCTTCAGCCACTGGGACGCAGTGAACGTCAATTACAAGCGCTGCGAGCAGGAACTCTACCTCCCCAACGCCTTCACCCCCGACCGGGACGGGCGCAATGAGGTCTTCCTGCCCGTCTTCAACTACCCCGACGAAATCGAGGAGTATCGGATGGAGATCTACAACCGCTGGGGCGGTTTGGTGTTCCGCACGGAGGAAAAAACCTACGGCTGGGACGGTGCGAACGCAGCGGAGGGCGTTTATGCGGTGGTGGTGCGGTACAAGTCGCGCGGTGAGAAGCCTAAAACCGTGACCGGCAGCGTGACGATGATGCGGTGACAATTAAGAATTAAGAATTGAGAATTGGTGAGGACTGCTGATTACTGACCACTATTCACTGTTCATAAAAAATGTATCTTTGCCGCTTTATCAAAACCACCCTGTTTATGAGAAAATTCTTCTTTATTGTCGGATTATTGACTTTCACTTTCTGGAGTTTCGCCCAAAATGAACAATTGGTAGGCGCGAACTGCACCTCCATCATGGTGGGCAAGAAGGCTTCCGCCGATGGTTCGGTCATCACCTCGCACACCTGCGACAGCAAGTATCGCACGTGGGTGACCATCGAGCCGGCCGCCGACCACAAACCCGGTACCATGCACAAGGTCTATAAGGGCACTATGCACACTGAAACGCCCAAAAGCATGGAAAATTTGGTGCTGGCCGGCGAAATCCCCGAAGCCGCGCACACCTACGCCTACATGAACACCGCCTACCCGTGCATGAACGAGCACCAGTTAGCCATGGGCGAGAGCACCTTCTCCGGTCCCGACACCCTGGTGAATAGCAACGCCATGTTCATGATTGAGGAGCTGCAACGGGTTGCTTTACAGCGGTGTACGACTGCCCGCGAAGCCATTCTGCTCATCGGTGACCTGGTGAAGCAGTACGGCTATGCCGACGGCGGCGAGTGCATCACCATTGCCGACAAGAACGAGGTGTGGCAGATGGAAATCCTCGGCGAGGGACCCGACGTGATCGGCGGGATGTGGGTGGCGCAGCGCGTGCCCGACGATGAAGTGGCCGTAAGCTGCAACGTGCCGCGCATCGGCAAACTCAACCGCAAAGACAAGAACAACTTCCTCTGTTCCGACAATATCGAAAAGGTGGCCAAGAAGTACGGTCTCTGGGACGGCAAAGGCGATTTCCTTTGGTGGAAAGCCTTCAACGCTTCCTACGCCGAAGGCAAAAACCACAAGGAGCGCGAGTGGTACATCTTCAACGAGTTGGCCCCGTCATTGAATCTCGACCTCAACGCCGAGGCACTGCCCTTTTCGGTGAAACCGGAGAAAAAGGTGGATGTGCGCGATGTGATGGCCTTGTTCAGAGCCACTTACGAAGGCACCGTGCTCGACCAGGTAGGCAACCTCAAAATGGAAGTGAACCGCAAAGACAAGAATGGAAACCCCTACAAGGACACCATCATCTGCCCGAACGCCAACCCGTGGATGGACGGCAACGAGCGTGCGATGTACAACTTCCTGAAACCCGGCACGGTCACGTTTTACAGAGGCGTGGCGATGTCGTGGTGCTCCTACTCGTTCATCATGCAGTGCCGCGACTGGCTGCCCGACGAGGTGGGCGGCCTCTGCTGGTTCTCCGTGGAGAATCCCGGCCAAAGCCCGCGCATCCCGATTTACGCCGGCGCCACCAAGATGCCCGCCGGGTTCAACGTGTGCGGCCACTACCGCTACAACGAAAACGCCGTGCTGTGGCACTACCGCAAAGCCAACAAACTGGCGCAAGTCCGCTGGGGCCGCGCAAAAGACATGATGATGGCCAACATCATGCGCTATGAGGACAAAGCGTTCGAGGAGCTGCCCGCAGTGGAGAAAAAGGCCGTAAACCTGTTGAATGACGGTAAGAAAGAAGAAGCACAGAAACTGCTCAACCAGTATAGCGCGGACTTTGCCGGAGCCACCCGCCAAACCTGGCAGGAAATGGAACACAAACTTTGGGAAACCTTCTGGACCGGGTTCTGAACAATTAGGAATTTTCTGAAAAGGATTTCCGTTCAGACGATGTATCACAACCGATTAAAATATTACTTTTGCAAGTTTTTTTGAAATAATCGAAACTATAATTAAATTGAATACCAAAATGGAAGAGAAAAAAACACGAAATCTGATTATCGCGGCAGTATGCGCAGTCGTAGTTCTGGCCATTGTCCTGTTAGTTTGCAATAGCAAATCTGCGAAAATCAAGAAATTGGAGAAGTTTACCGCCCTGGTGGAGCAGGAATACCAAAACTATTCCGCCTCCGACTTGGAGAAGGCACAGGCCAAATTTGAAAAGTATGTCGCCAAGGTGGAAAAAAAGGAGCTCTCCGGCGAGGAGACCACGCACGTGAACGAGCTGAAAGGCGAGTGCAAGGGCTATTTCGCCCAAGCCAAAGCCCACCTGATTCTCCAAGACTTCAACAATGCTGTTGACGAGGCCGGCGATGAGGTGAAAGGCGTTATCGAGTCGCTGAAGAAAAACTAAACATCGATTCGGGAACGCTGTCAATCAGCGCTTTCGTATCTTCGTAAAATTGGGTTAACGCCACGGAGTCCACACCGTGGATGTTATACCATGCGCAATTTTCCACCGCATGTTTTGCGGGGAGGATATGGTATTGGTACATCCCTTGGCATATACCTTTATAGACCCAATAAGGGAGATATTCGTAACTTGTAATCTGCTGTTCTCCGGAAGATTGCTTGACAATCTCGCATTTCACAATGATGCCGCCATCGGTGTAGCGTTTTCGTTGGTTCGAAACGAAATTACCTAACGAATATGCTGTAACACGCTGTGCCACACCCTGTTCGTTTCTGTTTTCCAACGTGATGGACTGCACTACATGCGGATGCCCGCCCACCACCATGTCCGCACCACATTCATACATATATCGCGCGAAACGCTCCTGCGCCTTGTTTTGGTGTCGTTCATATTCGATGCCCCAATGCGGCATCACCACGATGAAGTCGGCTTCCAGCTCCTTGGCGCGAGCCACGTCACGGGCGATAGAGGCAGAATCCAACAAATTGACAATAAACGGTTTGGGTGCGGGAATCCCGTTTGTGCCATACGTATAGTTCAGTACGGCTATGCGAAAGCCGTTTTTATCGATAATCAACGGATTGCGTCGGTTGAAGTCCGCGCTGTCGAGGTAAGTGCCCACATGCGGGATGCCCAAACTGTCCATCACGTGGATGGTGCGGCGCAGTCCCTTCGCCCCTTTGTCGCACGTGTGGTTGTTAGAGGTCAGGAAGACATCCACACCTGCATCAAAGAGCTGCGACATCATCTGGTCGGGACAGGAGAACTGCGGGTAGCCAGTATAGGGTTCGCCCGCAAGCGGCACCTCCATGTTGGCAATGCAGAGATCCGCCGAGGCGATGTAGGGTGCGAGAAAACGGTAGCACGGCGCGTAGTCGTATGTACCATCCGCCAATTTCGCCGCAGTCACCTGCGGACTGTGCGACATCACGTCGCCGATGAACATCAACGTGAGGGTGTCAACACTTGGCTCGGTCTGAATCGCTTCTTGCTGATGCGCGGAAAATGCACCCCATGGCCAAATGCCGCCGCCCGACAAAAAGACTATTGGAAGCAGCAACGCAAAAAATATTCTCATAACTCTAATAATTAACACGTTATAAAACAATAAACCAGATGGCAAAAGTACCAATTTTTACTTTCCACTCGTTTACTCGTCAACCTTTAATCCTTACCCCTAACCTTTCGTGTAACTTTTTATCCCACAACACGTAAAATCCAAATAAATTTTATATTTTTGCAAGTTTATAAAAAGAATACATAAAATGGGTTTGTTTTCATTGTTTACCAGAGAGATAGCCATAGATTTGGGCACTGCCAACACGGTCATTTTGCACGACAACAAGGTAGTGGTGGATGAACCGTCCATCATTGCTATCGACTCCCGCACGAAATCCGTTGTGGCGGTCGGCAAGAAAGCGCTGATGATGGAGGGCAAGACCTCTGGCGAGATATATACGGTCCGTCCCCTGCGCAACGGGGTCATCGCCGACTTCCAGCCCACGGAGCTGATGTTGCGTGAGTTCATCAAGATGACCAACACCAAACATTCGCTGATCACCCCGGCCATGAAGATGATCATCTGCATCCCTTCCGGCATCACGGAGGTGGAGGAGCGTGCTGTGCGCGAGTCGGCGGAACAGGCCGGCGCCAAGGAAGTCCGACTGATTTACGAGCCGATGGCTGCCGCTATCGGCAGCGGCATTGACGTGCTGGACGCCAACGGCAACATGATTATCGACATCGGCGGCGGCACCAGCGAGGTGGCCGTCATCGCCCTCGGTTCCATCGCCTCCAAAAAATCGGTGCAGGTAGCTGGCGACCGTCTCAACACGGACATCAAGGAGTTCATGCGCCGTGAGCATAACCTCGACATCGGCATCCCGACGGCCGAACAGATCAAAATCAACGTGGGCGCTGCCATCACGCATTTGGACAACCCGCCCGCCGACTATGAGGTCTATGGCCGCGACCTGGTGCACGGGATTCCGCGCAGCATCATGATCAACTACCAAGAAATCGCCACCGCCCTCAACAATTCCATCAATTCCATCGAGGATGCGGTGATGCAGGCGCTGAACGTCACTCCGCCCGAGCTGTCGGCCGATATCTTCAAGACAGGCATCTACCTTGCCGGCGGCGGCTCGCTGCTGCGCGGCCTCGACAAACGTATCAACAAAATCACACAACTTCCCGTGCATGTGGTGGAAGACCCGCTCCGCGCCGTGGCACGCGGCACCGCCATCGCCCTTAAGAACCTCGAAAAGTTCGAGTCACTGACGAAGTATTAAACATTTTTATGATATTATCTTCCCACTCATATTGTAGAGACGCAAAATTTTGCGTCTCTATGTTTTTACATAAAGTGATCTTCACCCCTCACGTGCTATTGTTTTTCTTTTTCACGTGTGTCTCCCTTACCCTATCGGCGCAGCAAAAGGAAGGGCGCTATTCGTTCTGCCCGTCGGCACCGATTGTGAAAGACCATGAGGGAAATGTTTACCGCACTGTGCAAATCGGCTCGCAATGCTGGATGGCGGAGAATATGCGCTGCAAGTCCTCCCCGACTGGGGTAAGATGGTATTTCAACCCCTATTTTACCGCATCACAACCTGAATACGCGGCCTATTACGCCACCCCGACAGACCTTCGGCACGGCATACTCTACAACTGGACGGCGGCCATGGATCTGCCCGCACACCAAAACAGCGGAAAATCGATGACCCGTATCGTTCGCGGCATTTGCCCCGAAGGATGGCATCTGCCGAACAACGGGGACTGGGACCTGCTGTTCACAACATTGGGCGGTCACCACGTGGCCGGCGAGGCTATGAGAGCTTCCACCCAGATGTGGGAACCCTACTATTCCATCGACTGTGCCAAGTCCGGCTTCGATGCCACGCCCGCCGGCGCCTTCACCGAAAACGGCTACCAATATGCCGGCTACCAGACTTACTTTTGGAGTGCCGACAACTTCAGCCGCAATGAAGCCTGGTGCTGCATCATCTACGACTTCAAGAACGAAAGCTACAATTACCTGGAATACAAGTGCTATGGACATTCGGTAAGGTGTGTGAAGGATAGTGAGTAGTTAGTCATTGGCACTTAGTGTTGCTGTCTGTAGGGCTGTCGCATTGTAGCAACTCTACAGGGGATACAACAAAAAACGAGACTAAGGTTGTTCTTTGCACCTGAATGTTGCAGCTGTTCGTATTCATTTAATTACCTTGCAAATGAATGAATGCCAGCAAAATATGCATAGTCAAATAAATGAATACAAAGTGTATGGGTTAGCAGAATGATGCCTACTCCTCAAATTTGCCTTTGCCCCTCATCGTATGGCGAAGGGCGCTGAGAAGCTCCTGCGACTCCTGAACAAGATTGAGGAAGACCGTCATACTTTCAATGTTGAGCTGCTTTGTTTGGATATCCCTGATAATCCGTTTCCGATAATCGGAAAGAGCGTTTTGGATTCTGGCGGCATCATCGCGAATATGGTGGGTGGTTTCATCGGAGATTGCCCGTCTGAAAATACGAACGATCTCATCACGAAGCGTGAGAAACTCGTTTACGTATTTGCCAGGAATAGGACGGAAATTATTGGCGACATATTCCAAGCAGGGTTCGCCCATACGTTTCAGACAGTAAACCATTTGGGATAGAGAGTTGATGGTGAGGAAGTACCACGTGCCTTTCTCCACACTTAATACCGGGTCTATACGGCGCAATGCGATAATCTGCTTCCGACGCTGACGCTTGATATCCTTCCGTTGACCGTCAAACTGGGCAACCGTATGCTTAAGCGTCCGGTAATCTTCGTGGAAGAAAGCCGTCGTCATGGCTTCATAGTTTAAGGTCACGAACCGTAGATTGTCCATTGTGGTAAGTTTGACATGGTTACAGAGTAACAACCAACATTCGGTTTTGTCATCACTATACAGAATTTTCGAGAACAACTTGTCGGCTTCGCTGTTCTTGTTGTTTTTGGTGTCGCGTAAATTGCTGTGAATAAGTATGGTGATGGCGACAATAATAGCGATAACCATAGCCACGAATGAGCCGAAAAACAATCCGTTGGTGATAAGGAAGCTGACAATGAACGCCGCACCCGCAGTGATAAACCAACCGCCAATGACACTCAACACCCCCGTAATGCGGAACACGGCGCTTTCGCGGTTCCAGGCACGGTCGGCAAGCGAGGTTCCCATAGCTACCATAAAGGTGACGTATGTGGTGGAGAGCGGGAGCTTCATGCTCGTGCCAAAAGCGACGAGAAGTCCGGCGAGGACAAGATTGACGGATGCACGAATCTGATCGAATGCCGCCCCCTCGGGCAATACGGCAGCCTCGGAATTAAAACGAGAGTCTATCCATTTCTTTGCACGATCGGGTATCAATCCTCCGATAACGGTCGCGGTCTTTTGTGTGTTCCGTACCAAAGCACGAGCCACACCGCTCGAACCGAACATTTCGTCGCCCTCATCCTGCCGCGAGAGGTCAACAGATGTCTTCACCACATTCTGCGCCTTCTTTGAGAACACTAATGAAAGTACCATGACTACACCTGCAATGAGCAGGTAGATAGTGGGCGTATGTGACGTGTCCATCAGCGACTTCATCATATACAAGGATGCGTCACCGGAACCATTGGCCATATAGTCATTATAGGCTTCAAGCCCTGTTAGTGGCACGCCTACGAAATTCACCAAATCGTTACCGGCAAAAGCCATAGCCAAAGCAAAGGTACCGAATAGCACGACAAACTTCAGCACCGGCAACTTAAATGCACTAAAAATCGTCATAATGACAGAAATAATGGCGAAACCACCTCCCAATATCAGCCAAGTGTTTTCGTTGATTGTCTCTTTTAATTCGGGTGTCATAATACTTGACCCTTTCAGACCATTAATCAACAAGAACCATATGATGCTTGTGACGGCTATTCCGCCAAACAGGCCAATCTTCAGTGACGAGCCGGTAAGACCACCCATATTGCCGTATGCGTCGGTCGTTTTGCCATTTACTCTGTAAGTGAAGGTGAAAACCATACGGGCAACCCACTGCACCAACATTCCCAACACAAAGGCGATAGCCACGCTGAGGAATATGCCGATAATGACACTGAGTGCCTTTTCCGTATTCAGCAGATCTCCAAAAGTCAATGCCACTCCGTTAGAATCCGTCGCTCCACTGACAATTTTGATTACGGCGATGGCGAAAGCTCCGCCAAGCAGTTCGAACACCATACTGACAGTGGTTGATGTCGGCATACCCAAATTGTTGAAGACGTTCAGCAGTACCACATCCGTGACCATCACCGCCAGAAACAGGCACATCACATCATAGAATGAGAAAAACTCTGGTGTCATAATCCCATGCCGGGCCACATCCATCATTCCGTTACTCAGAGCCGCTCCGGCAAACACCCCCACGGCTGCTATTGTCACAATGGTCCTGTACTTTGCAACCCGCGCCCCGATGGCCGAGTTCAGGAAGTTCACGGCATCATTGCTCACCCCCACGATGAGGTCAAACACTGCAAGTACGATCAGGAATATGACTATTCCGAGAAATAAAGTATCCATCTTTCCAATTATTTGATTATCCCATCTTTCCCGTCAGATAAGCCTTTGTTCGTTCGTCAATAGGGTTTGTA